>CAZBPY010000001.1:0-165144 GCA_964493895.1 uncultured Candidatus Saccharibacteria bacterium
AATGACGAGGTCGCAGGTTCAAGTCCTGCCAAGCCCACCACTGGATAAGTAAATTATGGATCGTTTCGCAGAAGTTGAGGGGTGGTCTCCAGAATATATACATGTTTCTATCGATCAACCCTGTGTTGAAGAACTAGGACAGCCAACAGTCGATTATCCATCTCTGACAACCTATTTTTACGACGAACTCGACATTATTCCAGATTTCAATGCCCGAATTTTACTGGATAGCCAACTTATGGCCCTGGGTTACGCAGAATATAAGACCCATGCTATTAAAATTAACCCGATTCTCGCCTCTATGATGGAAATAGAAGTTATGGAGGTAGTAGCGCATGAAGGACGACATATGGCAGATTTTGCCAGTAATCATCCTGCTATACGAAGAAATCAAATTCAAAGTGCTATATGGGTTGGGGGTTTGTACGCGATTGGTTGGGGCGTGGGTTGCGCAGTTTTAGGAAGTCCTGAGAATTTAATTCCTGGAATAATATGTGCTTACACAGGCTGGAAAGCTTCTGATCGCTGGAATCCGTTGGAAAAAAGGGCGCACCAACAGAGACATGACCCCAGTACACAAGAACACATAAATGATATTGTTTTTCCAGATCGACCACACCGCTAAAAAAGACCGATTTCTCGGTCGTTTTTATTGTATTAAAAACTAAGTAGTGCATTTAAACGACGTCTGCTCCGTAAGTGTTTCAGCACTGGTTCTTGCCAACTATAAATAGCTGGTTCGTAAACTGCTCAGTACTGAATTAGCAGTTTACCAAGACCGACCTAGCTCCTGCTCGTTAAAGCAAGGCTAGTACTCCCTAGAAAGGAGGTAATCCATCCGCACCTTCCGGTACGGATACCTTGTTACGACTTAACCCCAATCATCACCCCTACCTTAGGCCTAGGCAAGCTAGGACGTTGGGTATTGGCGACTTTCGTGGCTTGACGGGCGGTGTGTACAAGACCCGGGAACGTATTCACGGTAGTGTGCTGACCTACCGTTACTAGCGATTCCAGCTTCATGCAGGCGAGTTTCAGCCTGCAATCCGAACTGAGACCGGCTTTGATGGGATTTGCTCCCCCTCGCGGGTTGGCAGCCCTTTGTACCGGCCATTGTAGCGTGTTTGTAGCCCCAGGTGTAAGGGCAATACTGACCTGACATCATCCCCTCCTTCCTCCCCGTTACCGGGGCAGTCTAGCTAGAAAAATCCAACTAACTATAAGGGTTGCGCTCGTTGATGGACTTAACCAAACATCTCACGACACGAGCTGACGACGGCCATGCAGCACCTGTCACTGCGGCCCGAAGGCACTCCTTCCTTTCGGATGGATTAGCAGGATGTCAAACCTGGGTAAGGTTCTTCGCTTATCATCGAATTAAACAACATGCTCCACCGCTTGTGCGGGTCCCCGTCAATTCCTTTATGTTTTAAGCTTGCGCTCGTACTCCACAGGCGGGATGCTTAACGCGTTAGCTTTGCTACTCAAGGGGTCGATACCTCGAACAGCTAGCATCCATCGTTTACGGCGTGGACTACCGGGGTATCTAATCCCGTTCGCTCCCCACGCTTTCGTGCCTGAGCGTCAGAAATGGTCCAGTCGCCTGCCTACGCCATCGGTGTTCCTCCTGATATCTACGGATTTCACCCCTACACCAGGAATTCCAGCGACCTCTACCACTCTCTAGTCAAAGCAGTTCGATGCATGGACACGAGGTTGAGCCCCGTCATTTCACACATCGCTTACTTAACCGCCTACGCAACTCTTTACGCCCAGTAATTCCGGATAACGCTTGGATCCTCCGTATGACCGCGGCTGCTGGCACGGAGTTAGCCGATCCTTATTCGTCTGCTACCGTCATAATCGTCACAGAAAAAAGCAGTTTACAACCCGAAGGCTTTCATCCTGCACGCGGCGTTGCTCCATCAGGCTTTCGCCCATTGTGGAAGATTCCTAGTTGCTGCCCCCCGTAGGGGTCTGGGCCGTGTCTCAGTCCCAGTCTGGCTGATCATCCTCTCAGACCAGCTAAAGATCATCGCCTTGGTGAGCCTTTACCTCACCAACAAGCTAATCTTGCGCAGGCTGTTCCCAAACCGCCGAAGCTTTAGTCCGAAGACCACATGCGGTATTAGACACCGTTTCCGGTGCTTATCCCTCAGTTTGGGGTACATTCCTACGTGTTACTCAGCCGTCCGCCCCTCGACACCCGA
This sequence comes from uncultured Candidatus Saccharibacteria bacterium, assembly GCA_964493895.1. Taxonomy (GTDB): domain Bacteria; phylum Patescibacteriota; class Saccharimonadia; order Saccharimonadales; family JAGQNJ01; genus CAYRSA01. The sequence continues at coordinate 2,211 of CAZBPY010000001.1, forward strand.
AGTGTTTCCGGTCGACTTGCATACCTTAGGCACGCCGCCAGCGTTCATCCTGAGCCAGGATCAAACTCTCCATAAAAATCGATAGTCCTCGCAGAGCTATCGATCTGAACTGACGTTGTTTAAAATTGCACTACTCAGTTTTTAACGTACATTGATCTTTATCCGCCACCTGTATAGTGCTCTGGTTTTTCAGAGACACCTTGGACAAGAGACCTCAAAAGACTGAGGTTCAGTTTACCCTGTTAAGTTAGGTGGTGTCAAGCGTTTTGTTCTATATTTCCAAGCAATTCCGAAACTTGTTCTCGGGTAGCTATGACAGCAAGCTCTCGAGCAGAATCATTAATCATGTCAGCAGCACTAATTATCTCTATCAGCGGCGGGTTGCCTCTTCTGATAAACCAGCGGGCTGTTTCTAGGTCCATATCATCAGCTACACAATCCACACAAGCAACCAGTAACGCCAATCTCCCGCGGTGTTGCCCAGTCATTTCTTCCTTGCCACGAGCATATCGTATTAATATTGTCCCATCGCTTTCTCCCATTGCTACGGTACTCTCTCTTTGGCCTGCACGAATATAGGCCTCTTGAGCTAGGTGAGCTGGCTCCGGGAATAGACTATAACGGCCTTCACGAACCTCTGCTAACCTGGATAGGAATAGGTACCCGGCATTTGGCATAGTGCCAATATAATACAACTTTTAGGGATTTTTTCAATGTTCTTAATTGTCTACAGCGAGCTTGGCTTGCCTTGGTTTAGCTTCGTTTTCATCTTCGTCTTCTTTTGGGGCAGCTTCGACAAGAGCCAGTGAGGCCACCGTATCGCCATCATTAAGGCGCATAATCCGGACTCCCTGGGTAGCTCGGCCAAGGGCCGGAATATCTTTCAATCCCAGTCGGATGGTTTGGCCGTGGGTGGAGATGATGATTACCTCTTCGGCACCGCTGGCTGATAGCGACTTAACCCCGATCAATGGTCCAGTTTTGTCATTAACCACTGCCGAGCGAATACCGACACCACCTCTGGCATGCGGCGTAAATTGATTAACCTTGGTGCGCTTGCCATAGCCATGAGCACTAATTACGAATATGTCATTGCCCTCTTCAACAATGTCCATGCCAACAACTTTGTCGCCAGGGCGCAAGCGTATACCGCGGACACCTCTGGCCGCGCGGCCCATCGGCCGAACGTCTTTTTCGTGGAATCTGATGGCTTGCCCCTGAGATGTCGAGATGACAACCTCGTCATCACCGGACGTCATACGCACCCATTTAAGTTCATCGTCATTATCAAGGTTAATGGTGATTAGACCCGAAGCTCGAACATTTTGATACTGCTCCAACGGTGTTTTCTTAACAACACCTTTGACGGTACACATGAATAAGTTACCACTTTTGGCCTGTTTGGACAGGTTTATTACTGAACTCACCTTCTCTTCAGGTTGAAGTTGTAATAAATTCACTATGGCGACGCCTTTGGCGCTTAAACTGGCCTGCGGTACCTCATATGTTTTTAGTCTGAAAACCCGACCTTTATTGGTAAAGAACAATAGAAAATCATGCGTACTAGCATTTACAACATGCTCGATAACGTCCTCTTCGCGAGTGGCCATACCGCGCCGACCCTTGCCTCCGCGACCCTGCTTTTTATAGTCGGCAATTTGACTGCGTTTTATGTAATTAGCTGATGTAAGGGTAACAACAACCTGCTCGTCAGGAACTAAATCTTCATCGCTCATCTTACCCAATTCTTGGGGTACAACTTTTGTTCGGCGCTCGTCGCCGTACTGCTTTTTCATTTCTAGAAGTTCTCGGCGAATGATCTTTAGAATTTCCTTTTCACTGGCCAAAATTGCCTCGAGTTTCTTAATAAGTTCCAGTAGTTCTTTGAGTTCATCCTCAATCTTTTTGCGCTCTAAGCCAGCTAGGGTTCGCAGTTGCATGGCCAAGATGGCCTTGGCTTGGATCTCGGTTAGCTTAAACTTCTTAATCAGATTAGCCTGGGCATCCTCAGTAGTCTCGGAGGCGCGGATAGTGCTAATGACCTCGTCGATGTGATCAAGAGCAATCTTAAGGCCTTCAAGCACGTGAGCTCGTTCTTTAGCTTTCTTTAGCTCATACTCTGTACGACGGCGGACTACAGCCTGGCGGTGCTTTATATATTCTTGAAGAATATCCTGCAAACCTAGGATTCGCGGCTGAATACCATCAACCAAAGCCAGCATATTATAGTGGAAGGTTGTCTGCAGCGGTGTCAGTTTAAATAGCTGGTTGAGGATTTTCTTGGGGAAAGCATCTTTTTTAAGTTCAACTACAATGCGGACTTCACCTCTAGCAGTCTCGTCACGCAGATCGCGAATGCCGACAATCTTCTTTTCATGAACCAAGTCGGCTATCTTAAGAAGCAAACTTTCTTTGTTAACAGCATATGGTATCTCAGTAATTATTATCTGATTTTTACCTTTTGAATCTTCTTCGACACTAGCCACACCACGAACCACAACCCCGCCCCGGCCAGTAGTAAAGGCTGTTTTAATTGACTCTTTACCATAAACGATACCGCCAGTTGGAAAATCCGGGCCTTTGACATGTTCTAGAAGATCATCCAGGGTAGCCTCTGGGTTATCAATTAGAGTCACTGTAGCATCAATAATCTCCGACATGTTGTGTGGCGGAATATTAGTAGCCATGCCAACAGCAATTCCTAGTTGACCGTTCAATAACAGATTTGGAACCTTAGCCGGCAAAACTTCTGGTTCTTTCAAACGGCCATCATAATTTTCACGGAATGGCACAGTCTCTTTATCAATATCGGTCAGCATCTCTTCGGCCAAACGATGCATTTTGGCTTCGGTATAGCGCATGGCCGCCGGCGGATCGCCATCCAGAGAACCGAAGTTACCCTGGCCATTAACTAACAGGTAGCGCATGTTCCACGGCTGTGCCATGCGGACCATAGAATCATATATTGCAGCGTCTCCATGAGGGTGGAAATCACCCATAACAGCACCGACTACGTTAGCACTCTTGCGGTGTTTAGCTGTTGATCGTAATCCATCACGATTCATTGTGTAAAGAATTCGCCGGTGGACCGGTTTTAGACCATCGCGAACATCCGGTAGGGCCCGAGCCACAATAACCGACATCGAATAACGGAGGTAGTTGTCTTCCATGACATCTTCGACTTTGCGTAACTCGACCAGTCGTGAGTGGCCGGAATCTAGAATTTCGCCTTCTACCAGGGGCTGTTGCTCAACTCGAGGGGTGTCCATAGCCTCTTCTTGGGGTGTCTTATCTTGCTGATCGTCCATATTAAATATCCAAATCCTTTACGAATTTTGCGTGAGACTGAATAAAGTTTTTGCGCAACTCAACCTCGGTGCCCATGAGTTTAGTGAAAATGGCATCGGCTTTCTCGGCGTCCTCTACTTTAACCTGTATCAGTACTCGCTTATCCGGATTCATGGTAGTTTCAAATAGCTGCTGGGCATCCATTTCACCGAGACCCTTATACCTTTTTATCTCTGTAAAGCCGGCTTGGCGAAAGCGCTCAGCCTCGGGATCAATCTTGTCACCGGCCTTTTTACGTCTGGCTATTGCCTCATCAATAACTTCATCCAGTAATTCTTCATCGTAGATGAATATATTTTCCTTCTTGCCTGGTGTAACCAGCTCAAACAGAGGCGGTTTGGCAATGTAGAGGTGCCCGGCATCGATAATTGGCTTCATAAAGCGGAAGAAGAAAGTTAGCAGCAAGGTGGAAATGTGCGAACCATCGACGTCGGCATCGGTCATGATAATAATGCGGTGATAGCGCAGTCCATCGAGATTAAATTGTTCTTCGATGTTGACACCCAGAGCTTTTATCAGGGCCACGATTTCGTTGTTGGCCAGCATCTTATCTAGGCGGGCTCGTTCCACATTAAGCACCTTACCGCGCAGCGGTAAAATCGCCTGAGTTTTGCTATCGCGGCCGGTTTTGGCCGAACCGCCGGCTGAGTCACCCTCTACAATGTAAAGTTCGGAGCTGGCCGGATCTTTACTAGAGCAGTCTGCTAATTTTCCAGGCATTCCAGCGCCCTCTAAAACACCCTTTCGCAAGATGTTATCTCGGGCTGCTCGGGCAGCTTTTCGAGCCCTGGCAGCCAACAGTGCCTTGCCGACGATTTTCTTGGCAATAGCCGGATGTTCTTCTAGGTAGTAGGACATGTATTCACTTAGAACTTGCTCAACGTAGCCGCGAACCTCAGGATTACCCAGCTTGTTTTTAGTCTGGCCCTCAAATTGCGGATCCGGTAATTTCACCAAAATTACGGCCGTAATACCTTCGCGGGTATCCTCCCCGCTGAGGTTGTCCTCTTTATCTTTAAGCAGTCCGTTCTTGCGGGCATAATCGTTTATCACCCTGGTCAGTGCCGCCCGAAATCCAGTCAGGTGGGTGCCGCCATCGGGGTTATAAACGTTGTTGGCAAATTGCTTGATAGTTTCAACGTAAGAATCGGTGTACTGGAAGGCAATTTCCACCTGAGCCTCTTTAATTTCCTTATCGACATAGAATACATCTTCGTCAACTACGTCTTTACCGAAGTTCAAATGGCGAACATAAGATTGGATTCCGCCTTCAAAATAGAATCCATAACGCTGTCCGGTGCGCTCATCCTCAATCGATGTACGAATCCCTTTTGTCAGATAAGCAGCGTGGCGCAAGCGATCAAGAACCGTTTCATAATCGACTTCGACTGATTCAAAAATAGTCTCATCGGGGTAAAATGTGATTTCAGTACCGGTTTCTGTTGTTTTACCTACAACTTTAAGATCGGCTTTAGGAGCGCCTCGCTCGTATTCTTGTTGGTGAATTTTGCCATTTTGATAGATACGAACCGAAAATCTAGTTGATAAAGCGTTAACTACACTACTACCTACTCCATGCAAACCGCCAGATACTTTATAGGCATCGCCACCAAATTTACCGCCGGCATGCAGAACCGTCAAAACAGTTTCGACCGTACTCTTGCCAGTTTTGGGGTGAATGGCGGTTGGGATGCCGCGGCCATTATCTCGCACCGTTACTCCGCCGTCTGCTAATAGTTTGACACTAACGGTATCAGCAAAGCCGGCCAGGGCTTCATCGATTCCGTTGTCAATGATTTCCCAAACCAGATGGTGCATACCCTCGACACCGGTGCCACCAATGTACATACCGGGGCGTTTTCGAACAGGCTCCAGGCCTTCAAGCACCTGGATTTGCTCGGCATCGTATTGTTTTTGTTTGCTCACGTGTTCTCTTGACCCTCTCTAAAAGCTGTACTATTTTACAGTAATTTCACGTATCTCCGTGTTATTAATATTATAGCGAAAAAGTTATCCCCATACAACTTGAAAAAGTATTGCCTGAACACATACTTTCATGGTTCAATAGCATAAGAGTTATGTAAAAAGAAAAATATGTTTAAAAAACTCCTCTCCAATCTGCCATTCAACCCTAGCCTTATCAATCAGGTAGTTTTTTACTCAAAAAGGCTGAAAGCCGAATCTTCGATCCGCCGCCTGGGCGTAGCTTTTATTGTCCTGGCCTTGGGTGTGCAGATTTTTGCGGCAGTCGTTCCCAGTCAACCAACCCTAGCCTGGTCAACAAATGACATTATCCCGGGCGGATTCTCCAGTCAGGGTCAAGCAGTAAACTACTGTAATGCCAACACTTACAATTTCAAGCAAATTCTTGCCCATTTCGGTATTGATTGTCAGGCTCTGTACTTTGGTAGCGTCACTACTGTTCACTCTGGTGATCATGGCGGTCAGCTTTACTCTTTGGGCCGCGAACCGCGTGGTTTTGCCGGCGAGGTTGACGTTCATGTTTCTGGTGTCAGCGATACATTGCACATGCGACCACTGGCGGCTTGGGGCTCATCATCTTATCAGGCCATTACCGGACATGCCGCTGATGGATCACGGTTCTATATACTATTCAACTGCGGCAACATAGTTACTATTGGCCCCCCAGCAACACCGCCGCCACCGCCGCCACCGCCACCTGTTGGTGTAAAATGTTCAAACTTGGCTATGAGTGTTAAAAACGGCGCCGAGGTTAAGGTCGGCTCGACAATCACCGTCAAAGGACAAGCAGTTGGTAAAAACTTGCGGCCCAACGAGCAAGTCACCATGTACTACCGTTTTATTGATGCTAAAACCGGCAATGTTATAGAGGAAAAACATGGTGAAGGTCTTAAGTTCCGAGGCAATACAGTTCAAGACACGGTTAACCGGCCTTTTAAGGTGAATAAAGTCGGAACTTACAATCTTAAGTTGGCCGTTCGCTATGATGGCGGCCGAAAGTTGGCTGACGGCAGTAATGAAGGCAACTGTTTGAAGCAGATTAAAGTTGTTGAGCAACCCTGTATCACCCCTGATGACAATGACGCTGATGTCTGTGTTATCTTAAGCAAGGCCGCCAAAAATGATAGCCAAAACGGCGAGGACGCCAACGGCGCTACAGTACAGCCAGGTCAACTAATCACCTATACATTAACAGTTAGAAATATCAGTAAAAACAAAGTTGTTAAGAAGTATGTAGTTGAAGATAACCTAGGTGATACTCTGGAATACGCCGATGTGGTTAACCTGCATGGCGGCGAGATTAGTGATACCAATATTGTCCGTTGGCCGGCCATTGATATCAAGGCTGGCGAGGCAATTGAAAAACAAATAACCGTTCGGGTCAAAGATCCAATCCCGAATACACCGGCCTCATCGTCAGATCCATCCAGCTTTGATTGCGTAATGACCAACGTCTTTGGTGATATTACTCATGTAAACCTGCCGTGCGCTCCAGAAAAAGAGATTGAGCAGGTTACCACCTCACTACCAAACACTGGTCCTGGCGAAACTATTGCTGCTGCCTTCGTAGTGACCACAGTGGCTGGCTACTTCTTTGCCCGCTCCCGATTGATGGCTAAAGAGCTGGACATTGTCCGAACTGAATATGCATCAACAGGAGGAAATTAAAATGGCTGAACGCGCCCCTAGACACGAACACGATAAATCGCCTGAATCACATCAGGTTAAGGCTGAACATCAGGAAAAGCTAAAGCAATCTGTTGAATCCGGTAAAGAAGCTCATCACGAGTCTAAAGATTCACTAGAGAAAATTCGTTCCAGTATTGAAAAAGAGGCCACTAAAACCGCTGACAAAAAGCAAGAGCACCAGCGGGAAGCCAAAGAAGACAGGGGTCCTGGCCACGTAATTATTGACCGAAACGTTAAGAAGAAAGCCTACAAAAAAGAGTTGCACAAAATTCAGACTCGCCTGCCAAAAGGTCAGCGAGCCTTCAGTAAGTTCATTCATAACCCAACTGTTGAAGCTGTCAGTCTGGTCGGCGGCAAAACCGTGGCCCGACCTTCTGGCTTACTGGGCGGCGGAATCGTAGCCTTTTTAGGTACTCTGGGACTGGTTATTATCAGTCGGCACTATGGTTTTAGCTATAATTTCTTCGTATTTATCGCTCTCTTGGTTGGTGGTTTCTTCTTGGGATTGGTGATCGAACTGTTGATCCGCAGCCTATTTAAAGCCCGCCTCTAGACCACTTATTAAGTAAGCTTCCCTGTTTGCTAGTTTGCAGAGGATTGGTCGGTTTGTTGTTTATCGTCTGTATGAACTAGGGTACCTTCGCGATCTATGTAGATGGTGTCACCGACATTGGTCTGCTGCTTTGGATCACCTTTGTCGTCACGCAGATTGATATGGCCACTGTCAGTTTGATTACTTTTAAGCAGATCAGCCGCAGCTGAGTCAATCTTCTGCTGGTCAACAGCTGTAACTGGTCGTGAAACGCCCGTAGAAGCGCCGTACTGAACATTGGCGCCGCTTGGCATGTTTGGTGCACTATTAGCAGGTGGTGACGGCTGAGCAGCAACAGAAGCTGCCTGAGGGGTAGCTGGCGCGGCGGTTGGCTGTCTAAAAGCTGGCCTGGAGGCCGTCGGTTGCTGCTTTTTTGCTAGCCAACTATCAAGGAAGGAACGCTGAGCTGCTTGAGGAGCCCCGGCTCCGGCTGAGATGGTGGCGGGACCATGACCTGGGCGTCCGCCAGGGGCAGCTGTCGGCGCCGGTGAATTCGTAGCCATGCGGCTATATATTTCAGCAGTAACTTTAGCTCGCGGCTTGCCGTATTTAGCGGCTGATAATTGTTTAAGTGCTTCACCAAGTTTGGGGTTCGGCTTTCCAAGCGGTGGGACCGTGGCCATGCTAAATGGCTGGGTTGGCACACCGTTGATCAAAGTTCGAACAATCGTATTGTGGTTAGGTATTCGCAGCAAGTCATCAGCATCAAATAATGGCTGGAAGTATTTAGACAGGGCTTCCATGTCGTTCTGTCCGATACGGAAGGCTACCACGGTACCGACGTTACCAAAGACAGCATCGCGAATTTCTTCAGTCAGCTGAGTGGTAAATTGGTTAGCCACTATTAAGTTGAGGTGGAATTTTCGAGCTTCAGACATGATGGTGGCAAACGAATCGGTCGAGAAGTTCTGGAACTCATCAACGTATAGGCAGAAGTCCTGACGGTCTTGCTCGGCAGTATCAACCCGGCTCATAGCGGCGGCCTGGAATTTCATAACAAAGATCATGCCTAGCAGTCTAGAGTTCAAATCTCCAGTCTTACCCTTGCTGAGGTTGACGATTAGGATCTTCTTGTTATCCATGATTTCACGTAAGTTGAACGAACTCTTAGACTGACCAATGATGTTACGCATCATTTCGTTGCTCAAGAAAGCACCGAATTTACTTACGAACCATGACTTAACTTCACCAAATTCGTTAGAGCGTTGCGAAGCCGGAATTTCCTTTTGCCAGAAATCCAGAACATTTTGATCAGTCACGTGTTGCAATCTTTCCTGCAGGAAGGCCGGATCGGAGAATAGTTTGGGAATATCGACAAACGTACCACCGTTCGGATCGGCCATAACGGTCAGGGCACAGTTGCGGAAAATGTGCTCGTACCGTGCCCCGATCATACCCTGTCGATTGGGATCGTACAGTTTGTAAAGCATGTTGATGGTCTCTTGGATAATGAAGTCCTTCTGGTCGGGGTTGGTGAACTCGAACATGTTCAGACCCAGCGGATACTCCATATCTGACGGGCAGAAATAAATGACGTCCTCGGTGCGTTCTTTGGGCACCATGGCCATCAGATTCTCGGCTTCATCACCATGAGGATCAATATAGGCAAAACCATCGCCGTTGAGCATATCCTGCAGTGCTAAGTTAGTTAAGAAGGTCGACTTACCGGTACCAGTTTGTCCAACGATATACATATGGCGCTGCCGGTCAACTAGCGACATCCGGATAGCCTTCTTTACGCCTCGGAATAAGTTATAGCCCAAAAACAGGCCTTCGGCTGGCATGTTACGCGGAGCGTCAACTTGCTTAGAGGCTTGGCGCTGCAACTGCGAAGTTGGAATATTCTTCTGATCCGGGAAGTGAAATAAAGTAGCTAATTCAACAGCATTGAGAATATTTTGATTATTTTGTTGTGGAAAAAACCGCAAAATGAAAGAGGTTACAAATGATTCCATGTCTTTGGCTGGCGTAAATTTAAAGCCATTCTTACCGGGTGCATCAAACAACGCAAAGGCTGAAGTCACACTACGCAATAAGGCTTGGGAGCGCTGTGAAACATTAGACGAAGCAACTACCCGAATTAGTGTTTCATAACCAGCGTGACGGGTTTTATCATCAATGGCATCAAGGATAGCTTGGTCTAAATTTGATAGATCTTTTGTTTTGGAATCGCCGCCTCCTTCTTTATTGTCGCCCTCTCCTTGCCACAAAGCTTGAAAGAATTCCTTGCCCAGACCGGCTACTAAATCACGGCCTTTCTTGTCTTTATCGCCTTTGCGCTTTTTACTGGCAATCTCGGAGGCTTTCTTCCGCCAGCCAGGGTTTGCTGGTCGCAACAGAATTTGGATACCTACTCCGTCCTCCTTATCTAAACCAGCTAAGGCATTTAGCAGGGACTGCATGGGATCACGCTTGATATCTTGATAGGTAGCAATCGGATAGGCAAACGACTCCTTAAGAGTAAACTCACCGCCTGACGTGCCGCTGAGGTGGCCGACCGGACTGAAAATATTGTGTTCGGGCACCTCTTCAAGGCGAGCTGACGGATAGGCACTAACTATCGCCTGGGATACCACTTCCACCATTACTAGCGGCACAGCGGCATAAAGCTTGACCGTTCCATGTGTACCAATAATTTCAAACGCAAAGTGCCGCTGGCCATAAAACTGGCTTTTTACGCCTTTCTGCAAGGTGCTGTAAATGATTGTGTAAACAACTTGGGCCTTTGATATGTTTTCATCGATTAATTCCCGGTCATCGCGCTGGCCAGCCTCTTTGTCATCGCTGGGCGGCGGTAGATGTATCAATAGTGGCACCATCTTTAAGCCGCGCTCATAATTCTTCTGTTCTCTTAGGATTTTTCGAGCATGAAAATAAATGATTGGCGCCACAACGGCCAGTGTTGCTAGGAATGATACCAGAATGAAAATGATAGGAGCCATGGCTTATTTATTATCGAGCTGGATATCCTTGTTGTATCGCTTCTTTATATACTGGGCCTTGAACTTGTTAATCTCTTTATTCTGGGCATAAGGATCGTCTTTAGTTTGTTCAACTAGTTGTTTGGCCTTTTCAACCCAGGCTTTCTCGATTAAGTCAGCGTCATCCGCTATCAGTGGTGCAGCATTATCTTGGGTAGCTTGTGCCGCCGTGGTTGCCTGTGGTGGAGTTTGGGGTGATTGATTGGGTTGGGGTGGCAATGCTGTCGACGGTACAGTGGTAGCTGTGTTGTCATTATCAGAATTAGCCGCCTGAGAGGCTGCCGGATCTACAGGTGGCAGACTCATATCATTAGCATTATTTGTGGCATTATCTTGAGTACTCATATTCTAGTAAAAAGTATACCAATATTTGACCACAGATAATAGACTCGCCTTTTAGGTATTTCTTCCGGTGACACGGATGATATACCAAGTGAGCAAACAGGTCAGTGCCAAGCTTATAATCACATCCCTGAGTGTTAGCTGGTGCAAAGACCCCAATACAAACAGTAAAACTCCGAATATGGCGACAATTAGAGATATGAATGCTGCCCTCCTGACTCGTAAAAATCGGCATATCAAGAGGATTGTCAGATACAATACACCAAAAATATAGACAAATGGCAGTATCAAAAAAAACAGGGGTAGATTACTTGGATTGGTGTTCATGAAAAACACCAGCCCTGAAAGGTATAGTACGGCTAAAAAAAGCAGTTGCTTCTTATTTACGGATTTATTTTTTACAGATAGGCTGGGCATAAGCGTATTGTACTAAAAAAGAAACCGGACGGTAAATCCGCTCTATTTTATGACTTCTGTAGCGCTTACCGTCCTGGTTGTGACTGACCGCTCAGCCCCGCTTCTAGCAAGGCATGAGCGCTATTTTTTCACACTTTTTGTTGTTTATACTCCTGCCAAGATACTACTACAGACTTTGCTATAAGTCAATAATTTTTATTGTACTTTACACAACTTTGATCTGTTAATCTACTGGGTCATGCGTTCATCTATTGTATATTCTCGTTGTTATTTTCTCATCGGACTTAATAGTCGGGTTCATTTATTTTGTTGTTATTTAATGTTCTGTTCTATCTGGCAACACTCAGGAGTGATTCCTTTTTATATCAATTTCGCTAATGGCCTAAAGTAGCCGTCATGCAACCATGCGGCAGAATTTAGCAGACTCCCAAATTGTTTAGCGGGCCGATAATTAGACAATGGCATTTGCTAAAGTCAATATTGGTTTGTGGGTAACAAATTTATGAACACGAACCACTGCCCTGCATAAACCGGGCCTAGACTTTGATATTGTGTTTGACTGTATCTTTGCTTGCCTGGCTGCTGGATCATATTAAGCACTCGAATTTAAGCACTAGCATTATCCGGCTAGTTAGTTGCACATTTTATATTGTTCTATGTTACAAGACTGCTTATAGTCCATGGCTACGACACTATCTGCATGCTGGCATATATGAATACTTGTAAAATTTATGAAGCAAGCATCATGTTGTTCATGTTTGAAGCTCAAAATGCCTAAAATCGGCTGTATTTTGCATACATTTGGCCGTGAAACTCGTGCTTGTGCGTCCTTTATTTAGTCAAGAACAAAAAGTTATACACAGCTTTATGAAAAAAGTAAGCATAAGTCTATTGACAGTCAAATACGCAATTTATAAGATAGGGATAGCACTTGAATAAAAAAAGTGCTCAAAAACAAAAAGACTAAAAACAACGGCTTCTCGCAAGCCGTTGTTCCATAACAAACACCAGTGTTATAAAAACGCACCAACAAAAACCAAAACTTAAAACCCACGAAAAATAGGCGCACGTTAATTAAAAACTTGCGTCTATTTTTATTGAATTTAAGATCAATTTAATATTGCCCTGCTAGGCTGAGGGCTATGAGTACCCGGACGATTGTAGAGACAGGCTTTGACGGCACAGTCGCCGAAATTGAATGCCGAATTAGCCAGGGATTGCCTAGTGTGGTGATCGTGGGGTTTGCCTCAAAAGCAGTCGATGAGGCTCGTGAGCGAATCCGCAGTGCCTTTGATTCACTGCCAATTGACTGGCCGAAGAAACGGATTGTGATCAACCTAGCGCCAGCTGACATTCCTAAAGAACACACCAGTTTTGATTTAGCTATAGCTGCCTCTGTTCTAGAGTCAAGCCGGGTTGTACCAGCTATCGACACAAACACTGGCTTTTATGGAGAATTAGGCCTGGATGGAACCTTGCGACCGGTTCGAGGTTTGATTGGCAAGCTTCTGGCTGCTCGGAGTCATGGGCTAAAGACGGCTTTCATCCCTGCCGCCAATCAAGACCAGGCCAGATTAGTCGAGGGACTAAGATTATATGCCTGTAATTCTTTGCTGGAAGTCTATCAACACCTTAGCGGTGAATCACCGAGAAAAAAGCTCAAACCCATAACGAAGGCCCCTACCAGGACTGCTGCAAATCTGATTGGCTCGGTAAGATTATCCGATGTGGTTGGGCAGGAATCTGCCAAGCGAGCCCTCATCATAGCCGCTGCCGGACAACACAATCTGTTGCTCAACGGGCCGCCTGGTACCGGAAAGAGTATGCTCGGAAAGGCTTTGGTGTCACTGCTGCCGCCGATGAGTTACACAGAAATTCTAGAGACTACCCATCTACACAGTTTGCGGGGTAATAATTATGGTGTTTTGGTGACTAGCCGGCCATTCCGCTCGCCGCACCACAGCGCCAGTGACGCTGCTATAACAGGGGGTGGCCAGAGATTACGGCCTGGCGAAATAAGCCTGGCCCACAACGGCGTGTTATTTTTTGATGAGTTACCAGAGTTCAAACGCAATATAATCGAGGCTTTGCGCCAACCGCTTGAGGAACATCGAATATCTTTATCTCGAGCTCAGGGTAATACCACCTTGCCGGCTCGCTTCATATTGGTAGCCACCGCTAACCCCTGTCCTTGTGGTTTTTTTGGAACCAGCCAGCCCTGCCGCTGCCCAACAGCAAAACTTAACTCTTACCAGCGTAAGCTTTCCGGGCCAATCCTAGACAGGATTGATTTATATGTTCCGGTCGATCACATTGATCACAAAAAACTGTTAAAAAGCGGTGGCGACCCTATTACAGATAAATTGGCAAGGAAACAAATCCTGCAAGCCTCACAACGCCAGCTCCAAAGATACGGCCAATCTCGCTACAATTCTCAGCTGGATAACAGAGAGGTGAAACGATTCATCAAGCTAACTGCTGCCGCCCAGAACCTGCTCAATTATGGCGCTGGAACGTTGGATTTGTCGCCGCGGGCTTACATGAGAACTTTAAAAGTAGCTCGAACCATAGCTGATTTAGACGGCGTTGATAAGGTTGACAAACTGCATATTAGCGAAGCGTTGAGGTATCGTCGTGTCCCAACAACTGATGCATAAACTTTGTTGACCTCTGTTGCCCAATTTGCTAGACTAAAGAGCAAGCAAGTTAAAAACTAGCAATAAGGAGCAGCGGTATCAGTAAACACGTCCGCCTGAACGAACAAATTCGGGCATCAGAATTACGAGTGATTGGCGAAGAAGGTCAGCAACTCGGTGTTTTACCGCGCAGCGAAGCTTTACAACTTGCTAAACAGGCTGATCTTGACCTGGTCGAAGTCAGCCCAAATGCCAAACCGCCGGTCGCTAAGATTGTTGATTGGGGTAAATTTAATTACCAACGTACCAAGCAGCAACAGAAGAACAAGAAGGCGGCCAAGGCTCAGGATCTGAAACAGATGCGCATGGGCCTAAAGATTGGCGAGCACGACTTACAGGTTAAGTTGCGCAAAGTAGCCGGCTTCCTCGAGGATGGACATAAAGTTAAGATTACTTTGTTCTTCCGAGGACGTGAGTTGGCTCACAAAGATATTGGCTTCCAGCTAGCCGAGAAGATCATCGATCAATTTGGTGATACAATAGCTGTCGATCAAGCGCCACAAATGACTGGCAAACAAATCATATTCGTAATAAGGAGCACTAAGTAATGCCAAAGCAGAAAACTCACGGCGGCACCAAAGACCGTGTAAAAGTTACTAAGACCGGTAAGGTCTTGGCTCGTCATGCTTCTGGTCATCACTTTTTGCAGAAGAAAAGCGCCGCTCGCAAGCGCCGCTACAGCGGGATGGATCAGTTAGTCGGCAAACAAGCTAAAAATATCAAGAAACGACTGGGAGTTTAATTAATGCGCGTCAAAAGAGGTGTAACCAAGCACCGCCGTCACCAGAAAATTCGCAAAGCCACTAGAGGCATGACCCGCGGTAATCGCTCATCTGTCCGCCGCGGCAAACAAGCTGTCGTTCGTTCTCTGGTTAACGCCACTCGGGACCGTAAGAACCGCAAAAGAACCTTTCGGCAGTTGTGGAATACCCGCATCAACGCCGCTGCCCGCCAAAATGGCACAACTTATAGTCAGCTGATTGCCGGACTTAAGAAAGCCAACGTTGAACTCGACCGCAAGGTCTTAGCCGAACTAGCCGTCAACGAACCCAAGGCCTTTGCCGAGGTCGTAAAGACCACCCTAAAATAACCAAGGTGTTGAAACAGAAAAACCGCCCCTGTTTAGGAGCGGTTTTTCATATGCCAGCCTATCTATAAGCCGGGTTCTGTCAGGGGTCTATTTCAGCTCGTTCATTCAGTAAAACAGCAGGTCCAAGACAAGTAAGGTGTATTTTCATCGGCAACGTATCTACAGATATGTTTTCTCTGAAAATACACCTTACTTAATCTCGTCTGCAACTGTTTTACTATTTGAAAGAACGAGCTGAAATAGACCCCCAGCTAGCCATCTATCTAGGCCTGCTGTTGCCAACAGGCTCGAGCGGTTAGATCACACATTCTCAGCGGGCACTGGAACAGTAATGGTTCAATGAATGTGTTCCTTGCAACAGACAGGGTTTACCTTCCGCCGCTTGTCACCAAGCGGTGTTGTGGGCTCTTACCCCACTCTTTTCACCTTTACCGACCGAAGTCGGCAGTATCGTTTCTGTGGCACTTTCCCTAGAGTTACCTCTGGTTGCCGTTAGCAACTGTCTTGCCCTATGTTGCCCGGACTTTCCTCCCCCGCCCAAGATGTGTATTTGAAACAACAAGTAGACAGCCATCTATCAACTCTTGATGTGGTTGAAAATACACATCTTGGGCGGGGGTAGCTAGCCGATAACCTGGCTCAAGCATTATACCACCTCTGTTAGGCGTTGTCCAGAATGCGGTTGACTTCAGCATCTGCCAGTTTGTTTAGCGCCCTGGGGACATGCAGACAGTTCGC
The DNA here is from genome assembly GCA_964493895.1 of uncultured Candidatus Saccharibacteria bacterium. Taxonomy (GTDB): domain Bacteria; phylum Patescibacteriota; class Saccharimonadia; order Saccharimonadales; family JAGQNJ01; genus CAYRSA01. The sequence continues at coordinate 18,087 of CAZBPY010000001.1, forward strand.
TTCATCAAATTGATTTAATAATTCCTTCACCTTCTTGTACCGCGGCAATAAATCTGGGCTTTTAACCTTGTATTGACCGCTGATTTGCCGAACAACCAGCTGGCTGTCCATGTGAACATGAATCCGCCTCACACCGGCTTGCAAAGCCCTTTCCAGCCCCATTTCTAGTGAATGATATTCTGCCTGATTATTGGTGGTCGTCCCCATAAACTCACCGCCGGTCTCCAGTACATTGTCGTCCATATCCATCAAAACGTAGCCGGCTGCCGCCGGGCCCGGATTACCCCGCGAACCGCCATCACCAAAGAACTTGACCTCCTCTGGCAGATCTCCAGACAGTGCTGTCTGCTCAACCAAATCGTCAGCTGCCACAGCCAACTGTTCGTCCTTTTCAGTCACCCCTCCAGCATCATGAGTCGTAAGTATCAAATCTACTCTGTTGTAGTCCCACTCAATCCGCGGATGGTGGTTAACTTCCTCGGCTATTTTGGCAACTTTATCAACAAACCGCTTTGCTTCGGCAAAATCCTTAAATTCATAACTTCGGTGTATTTCTTTTTGGCTAGCCATACCTCAATGTTACCATGAAAGTATTCGGGGTGTGGCGCAGTTGGCTAGCGCGTACGGCTGGGGGCCGTGAGGTCGCAGGTTCAAGTCCTGTCACCCCGACCAGGTCGAAAATAAAAACTGAGCCTCAGGCAAGCCGGATGATTTATCTGGTTAAACCAGGTGGGTTCTCGCATTCACCCGCCTGATTTGGCGAGATCGGATGTTGAGATCCCTAAAATCTTTTGTTAGATAATCATTCTTGGCTTAGCACTATGACTCAGCTTTCTTAGTATATCACTCAGCCAAGAAGTAAGGTGTAAAAAAACTCATTGAGATTTATTACAATCGGACCTAGCAATGGGAATAACAGGAACATAAAGATAAAAATGGCCGTAAGTCCAAGCGATTCAATCTGTTGCATTAATCTTTGGAGCGGCTCGGGAGCAAAAGCGTACAGCACTCTAGACCCATCCAAAGGCGGAAATGGGATCAGGTTAAACACGAACAGCGCAATGTTAATTTGGATAAAGGTCGCTAGGGCCAGGAATATGTCAGTGCCGACGGCTATCCCGCTTAGGCGAACAAAAATGGCTACGACAGTGGCTAACACCAGGTTTGTGGCCGGACCAGCCAGGCCGATGATAGCCGTTCCGTATTCGCCATAGCGGACATTCCATGGATTAAATGGCACTGGCTTAGCGATAAAAAATGGCGGCAGCCCTAGCAGTATCAAACCCAAAGGGAGCAATATCGTTGTAAATAAGTCAATGTGATTCAAGGGGTTAAGTGTCAGCCTGCCGGCATCATGAGCAGTTGTGTCCCCTAACCAATAGGCTGCAAATCCGTGCATCATTTCGTGCAAGCTGACGGCCAGTAACAAGCTTATTATTAGTGTTGCGATTTGGAACAAGCCCAAGCTTTCAAACATATAAACTAGTATAGCAGCTTCACCGTTGACTCTTGAGGCCAAAACAGATAGAATAAGAACTCGTTATGCAAAAATGTGAGATTACCGGCAAAGGCAAGCAATTTGGCCGCAATGTCAGCTTTTCTTTAAGGCGCACCCCTAAAGTCTGGAAGCCTAATTTGCAGACTAAGACCCTGGTCATTGATGGCAAAAAAGTTAAGATGAAAATCAGCACTCAGGCCATTCGCACTCTGAAGAAAAAAGGCCTTATTAAAAACGGCAGTCAAAAGGTTGAATTAAACCCCGCTACCGCTAAGAAGTAGCCAGTTATTGTCGCTCGACAACAATCAATTGGGCAGCTTCGGGCAAGTTGCTAATTTTTAGTTTTGGAACTGTTTCGGCCACTTCCATACTCATATTTTTAAGCGCATCTTCTAATTCGGCCTGTGGTACAGGGTATTTGACGGCTTTATCAGCGTAGTGAACCGGCACAACGATTTTCGGTTCGATCTTTTTGATAACTTTTAGAGCACCAACAGCATCCAAGGTATAGCCGTTGCCGCCAACTGGGATTACCAAGACATCAACGGTTCCTAACGATTCGATTTGATCATCGTCGAGATCGGGATGGATATGACCGGTTATGACCACTCTGGCGTCACCGGCGGTTAGTTTAAATATAGTGGCTGACTGCTGGCCCTCTTCATCCATATGCGCCCTAGCCTGCACACCTTGGATTGATACTTTGGAAACCTCATACTCACCTGGCTGAGCAATGGTCAGCTGACCCTCATCGGTTTGGTCAGGTTTAATTTGAGTTTTCAGGACAATGTCGCCTGATTTTGTAACCGACTTTAGCCCTAAGTCTGCCAAGTTATCATCGACAATGATGCTGGCCTCTTTAGTAGATAGGCGTAGGCAGTTAGCTCCGTAGTATTGTAATTCCATTGAATCCTCTCTATTTGTCTAATAGTTTATGTTTATCGATCAGAATTTGGCTTTTGGCGCTTAAAACGCCGTTAATAAAGCGGTCTTTGACCTGGCGTCGGTATTCAAAATCTTTACGGGTCATCACCGTATAGCGCAATTCTTTGCCCTCTTGTTCTTCCAACCTATCCATAAATTTCTGAGCTTTGGTTTGGTTGATATCGCCAACAATCAGCACATCAATGCCTGAAGAATCATCTCTGGTGAACTGACCTGTATACAGCGCTAGTTCGACATTGCCGATGTTGGTAATATCGGTCTCGTCATCCATCTTAGCTTTAGTAATTTTGGCTGGCGACATTTTTTTACCACCAAATATAGCTGCCAACGGTTGGTAGTAGTCGTAATCCTGATTAACTTCGTAATACAGCCGGTTGTTGCTGTCCTCAGACTTAATAATTCCAACGCTTAACAAATTAGCCAGTTCGCGTCGGACTGAATTAATTTGTTCGTCAATTTTTCTAGTAATTTCTCGGACGTAAAACGAACGATTGGGGTTTGCATAGAATAATTGCAGCAATTTAACCCTCGTTTTGCTCCCAAAAAGCTGCTCAATCATGTGTTCATTATAACAGAATTTTTGTTCAGCGCTATTGTTGGTTTGACGCTAAATTGTTCAAAAACGTTGTCATGATTTCAACAGCTTCGCCTCTGTTGTTCACCCACTGAATACTTTTATTTCGTTTGAACCAAGTCCGCTGGCGTTTAGCCAGTGCTAGCGTGTTTTTTACAATTTGAGCGGTCACCTCGTCATGCGAAAGCTTGCCATCAAAATAGGGCAACCATTCTTTGTAACCAATGCCCTTTAGGGCTTCACAGTCGGGTCCATATTTCTCAAAAAGCTGGCTAGCCTCGTGCTCCAATCCAGCTTCAATCATCTTCTGAACGCGCTGCTGGACCCGCTTGCGCAGTTCCTTTGGCGTAATTTTCAAACCAATGACCAGAGTGTTTTCCCGTATCTTAGACTTTTTCGGTTGTTCGCCGCCTGTCTCGATAGCTCGAATAATCCGTCGCTTATTACGTGTATCGACGCCCTCCAGGGAAACTCCCCGTTCATTAGCCATCTTGATGAGCTTTTCTAGGCTCATAACATTCAAAGCCTCTCTGGCCTGGCGATCACCGGTAGCCAAAAAGCTATAGTCATACAGGACACCATCAATATAGAGACCGGTGCCACCAACCATTATGGGCAGTTTACCCCTGTTAGTAATGTCGCTGATTGCCTGGTTAGCTAAATTTTTGAAAACTGCCGCCGTAAAATCCTCGTCCGGTCCAACCACATCAAGTAAATGATGCCGTATTGCCTTGCGGTCGGATGTCGATGGCTTGGCCGTACCGATGTTAACCTCCCGCCGTACCGTCCAGGAGTCAGCACAAATAATCTCACCGTCGAATTTCCTAGCCAGCTCCATAGCCAATGCTGACTTGCCGCTGGCAGTCTCACCGACAATCACCGCTAGAGGCAATTCTACGGTTGCCATTGGTGTTTCCCCATATTGACCCGATAGTCAGAGCTAACTTCAACTCCTTCGGCCTCCAGATCGCGTCTATGTCCCTCTGTGCCACCAGGATAGCCCTCGGCCAACGAGCCGTCTTTCTTAACCACCCGCTGCCACGGTAGATTCGGATCACCGTAATGAGCCACGCCGCCGACAATCCGAGCCGCTTGCGGCCGGCCGCACATATAAGCAATCTGGCCGTAGGTCATAACTTTTCCTTTGGGAATTTGGGCCACCAGATCATAAACCTGGCTTTGAAAATTAGACATCAAAGTGCTCCAAAACAGCCTGCCAATCGCGGCATCGTGTAACTAAAGCCGGTAAATCGGCTTGATCAGCTTGATTCCACCGATAATCACCAAACAGCACCGCTGGTATTCCAGCTTCAGCACATGTAGTTACGTGAGAAACAGAATCATCAACTAGTGTCACTGCGCCAATTTCTTGGCAGACTGCAGCTTTTGTCTGTAGCCCGTTTGGCATATTTCCATGATGTCCCACTAGGACTATGTTACTAAAATAATCACCGAAGTGAGCTTTTAAAAACTCATTGGTAATTAACCTATACTGGGGATGCCTGGCTGTAATAGCTACTAATTCATATTGCGAACCAAGTTTTTCAACAGCTTCTCGAGCATAATCTAGAGGTTGAGCTTTTCTATGAATATCACGGGCTTCTAAAAATTCATGCACCCTTTCAATTACAGCAGATAGGGGTATTTTTAGAACATCTTCAAATTCATAAGTATAAAAGTCCCCAAATTGAACACTGGTGCCATAGCATTCGTTGTGCCAGGGTGCAAATTCGGCTACAAACGGAAACAGAACTTCATCAACATCAAGTGCTAACACTTCCCGGGCCATGATTTTATTTTAAACCAATTATCTAGCCATGTAGAGAGGTATGTGTTACTCGGGCCTTAGCCTCATGAGCCACGGTTTTTAGGAATTGCTCTACTCCGACGGACTCATCACCTTTTTGAACTGAAATATCCGATCTAACTCGCGGGGTAACTTGGCCAGATTGAACCTCTTTATCGCCAATTACTAAAGTGTATGGCACCTTCTGAACTTCGGCGTCACGGATTTTTTTGCCAACAGACTCGTTAGAGTTATCGAGGGCAGCCCTCAAGCCTAATTCTTTGGCTTGCTCAAGAATGCCTTCGGCACATTTCACAGTAGTTTCTTCCTGGTTAACGGTAGTAATCCTGATCTGCTCTGGAGCCAGCCAGGTTGGAAACTTACCAGCAGTGTGCTCGATATATACCGAGAAGAAACGGTCAAAACTGCCCATGATAGCACAGTGGATCATAATAGGGCGTTGGCGTTGACCGGTTTCGTCAATATAAGCTAGATCAAACCGCTCGGGCTGAACAAAATCAAATTGAACAGTCGCCACTTGCCACACTCGTCCCAGAGCATCTTCAGCCATAAAGTCTAGCTTGGGTCCATAAAAAGCTGCTTCACCTACTTCACTGTGGTACGCTAGGTCATTTCGCTTAGCAATCTCAGCCAATTTTTGCTGGCCAAACTCCCACAGATCCTCTGGGCCAAGAAAAGTATCACTGTCATCTCTTAACGACAAGCGTAGATGCAGACTCATGTTTATTGCTGCATAGAACTTCTGGATCTTCTCTATTAGCTGGTCAAAAATCTCGTCAACTTGGTCGGGGCGGCAGTATGTATGGCTGTCATCCTGGGTTAGTGATCGCACCCGTGATAACCCGTGGAGCTCCCCTGTTTTTTCGTCACGGTAATTTGTCGTTGTCTCCATAAGTTTTATCGGTAAATCACGGTAACTCCTTGGCCTGGCAGCATAAATCTGAGCATGATGAGGGCAATTCATCGGCTTCATCACTAGTTCATCCTTAGTCTCTTGACTCGTGACCAAGAATAATTCGTCGCCAAACTTTTCCCAGTGGCCAGATACTTCATACAGATCCTTCTTGGTTATGTGAGGCGACCAGACCCTCTGGAAGCCAAGTTCTTCTCGCACCTCTTCGGAGAACTTAATCAGTTCGTTGCGAACTGTAGTGCCGCGGGGTGTATACAAAGGCAAACCGCTACCCACTAGGTCTGAAAATATAAACAAGTCCATCTCTTGGCCGATTTTGCGGTGATCGCGTTTTTTAGCTTCTTCAAGCATGTGCAGATAATTGTTGAGTTCCTCTTGAGTCTCGAAAGCAACACCGTAAATTCGTTGCATTTGGGGGTTGTCTTCTTTGCCTCGCCAGTAGGCTCCGGAAACGCGCATTAGCCTGAATGGTCCGACTTTACCGGTGCTAGCCACATGCGGCCCGCGGCAAAGATCAGTAAACGGACCGTTTTTGTAAAAGGATACTTGATCAACGGCACTGTCGCCTTCGGTAACCGTGCCTAATTCTTCTGGATTCAAGTCCCTAGCCACAGTGGTACCAGCCCGCTTTAAATCGTTCAGCAGCTCGTGTTTATAAGGTTGATCCATCTCCTTAGCCCAAGCCAGAGCCTCATCAACCGACAGGTCAAATTGCTCAAAAAGCTGATCAGCCTTGATAACCTCGACCATTCTCTTCTCTAAATCAGCTAGGTCTTCTTCAGAGATGCTGTCCTCGCCCAGATCAACGTCATAATAAAAACCGTTCTCTACCACTGGTCCAACGCCAAATTTAGCGTGGGGCCACTTGGACTTAATTGCGGTTGCCATAATGTGAGCCAATGAATGGCGCATGGCATGAAGTTGATCTGCTTTTTGGCTCATAATAACTCCTTATAAAGAGAAGAACGCGGGGTTGAATATTCTCGCAAATACATTCAACCGACGCGTTCCGGGCCTCTGGGTTACCCCATTGGCGGTTCCACCGAAAACTTTCTCTCTTACCGGCCCCTGGTTACGTGCGGCCCGATCCTGCTCACGAGACTCCGCGGTTGGTGAGTCCGCCTCATCGTCTATAGTAATTTTAGCACCCTGGCCCTCAAATTGAAAGAATCGAGCCCTCTCGCATTAGACTCGATTCATTCCTGGCTTCTCGGTTTCCAAAACACCTCTGGAAACTGCACCTGTAGATACAGAGTATACACAAGGCTAGTACTATCATGCTAGTACTTTTTTACTAGTTTTTCCACACCGCTGTGGACATTGTGGAAACATAAGCAATTTAAGAATTATTTAACATTTGTTTGCTAGGGTATGGCTTATGAAATCAAAATGGGATCACCTAAAAGAAGAGATTTGTAGTATACGGCGTCAAGGTACCTCCATGACAGTAATCGAAAGGCGGTTTGGAATCGCTCGCTCTACCCTTTCTGGGTGGTTCAGAGATATTGAGCTTACAGAGTCTCAGCGAACTCGACTGATGAAAAATAGTCGGGATGGGTGGGCGAAGGCAAGAAGAAAGGCCGTAATAGCTCATAACAACACCAAGAGACTGAGACTGCAGAATGCCAAAGACCAGGCAACAAAAGTTATGGATAAGTTAACAATTTCTGATGAGTTGTTGGAATTAACCTTAGCTATGCTCTACTGGGGAGAGGGTGCCAAGAAAGATTCTACCTACTTAGGCAGTTCGGATCCCAGAATTTTGCGCTTCTTTATTACTATACTGCACCGCAATTACAACGTTACGGACAATATGCTCCGCTGTGATTTACATCTCAGAATGGACCAAGATGCTGATGAGCTAAAACTCTACTGGTCCCATGAGCTTGGAGTCTCGATAGACAGATTCAAATATGCATCCTTCGATCATCGAACTGCCGGCAAGGCTACGTACAGCCATTACAAGGGAGTATGTATGGTGCGCTGTGCGGATATTGCTATTCAAAGAAAATTGATATACCTTTATAATCTGTTCTGTGACAAAGTCACTGAATCAGAATCGGGCACGTAGCTCAGTTGGCTAGTAGCGCCTGTATGACGTACAGGAGGTCGAGGGTTCGAGTCCCCCCGTGCCCACCATTTTGTTTATCCTAAATTGAGTATGAATTCTCCAGAAATTTGTGTTGCGGACTTCGATCAAAAAGCTGATATTGTTTATTTAGCAAAGGCCGTAAATCATGGAAAGGAACCTGGATTTCAGGTTGATGGCGTAGAGACAGTTGATGATTTTCTTATGTTGGAGCAACTGCTGCGTAAAGGCGCTCCTGCCTTATCGCCGCGTAGTGGGCATTTTGATGGAGCATTAGAGGTTACACATCCAACCCACTATACTGGACCCCACGTTGATGCTATGAAGAGATTTGTTGGGTTTGCAATTCATCACAGCCGTGGGCATGAATATCCGGTCCATTTAGGTTTAATCAGAAGATTGGGCTGGCAGCCTTACTTTTTAGATTCTATTGGTCATGACAATGTTCGTAAATACAGAGTAGGCTCTGCAAGAGATGGACGCTTGACAATATTCTCTGAAGGTCATCGATTTAGGTTAGGGTTTGATCTGAGGACGGCTCACTATTTTGGCAGAACAACCGTGGGTGCCAGCAGTTCATGGGCGCGCTTTTCGTATAGTAGGTTTGGGAGTTGTGATAGACAAGCAGTACTCTCTGTCTTGGATAAAAGGTTTACGACATAGACACTTATCTGTAATGTTCGCATAACCTCTCTAAATATCGAAGGTTGTGGATTGACACTAGACTTCCGGCCAGGGGTTCACCAACCTTGAATTGGTGGCGCAGGAAGCCCCGAGAGAAGCCCTCACGGCAGGTGTAGCAGTCGCATCCTGGATCAATCACCTTTTTATCTTTGGCGAACTTAGCGTTGGTTAGTTGAATCGTCTCATCCCCTGATATCCAGGCGCTGCCGTGACGGGCGTTGCGAGTCGGCAGCACGCAGTCGAACAGGTCGATGCCATTCTCAATCCCGACGCGCATATCTTTGGGGTCACCGACGCCTAGAAGAAAGTGTGGCATGGCCGGATCATAGAGGGGCGCCAAAAATCGCAGCATGCTATAGAGGTCGCGGCGGCTCTCGCCAACCGATAGGCCGCCAATGGCCACACCGTCAACACCGGAGGCCTGGACTAGCTCAAGACTGCGGCGGCGCAGGTCCTTGTCCAAACCTCCTTGAACGACACCGAATAACAGCGGTCGGTCAGACATATTTTTGGTGAGCCGACGAAACTCGGTAACGCACCGCTCTAGCCAGCGATGAGTCCTTTCGAAAGCTTCTAGCGTCCGGTCGCGGCCCTTTTCGTCGAGTGCTGCGACATCATCAAAGGCCACAATCATATCGGCACCTAAATCTAGCTGGATCTGCATCGACTTTTCAGGGGTAATCATAATTCTGTCACCAGTAGCCGGGTCGTGGAATGCCACCCCCTCCTCGGTAATCTTACGGCGATGAGCCAGGGAAAACACCTGAAAACCGCCCGAATCAGTCAGAATCGGGCCAGATCGGCCGGAAAAAGCGTGCAAACCTCCCAAAGATTTTACGACTTTCTCTCCAGGGCTCAAGTGCAGGTGGTAAGTATTTGCCAGGACTACCTGAACACCGGTATCAGCCACTTGTTGTGGCGTTAACCCCTTTACCGCTCCGCGTGTCCCATCAGGCATAAAAGTCGGTGTCAGGACGTCTCCGGCCCGAGTGTGTAAAATACCACGTCGTATACCATTTGTGGTATCAAGCAGTTTGAAAACAGGGGTTTTTATTGTGGGTTTAGGCATTAATCCAGTATAGCATCCTACCCACAGACTATTGACATGAACAACCCACTCTGCTAAATTGGTTAGGTTAAACGAGGCTCATGTGTGAGTAACAACAGACGTAAGTCTTCTTTAGAGGACTTTCAGCTGTTCTATGAGGAACTCGTGTTCGTAACCGGTATTCGCCGGACTCAGCGAATTCGACGCCCGCGTAGCACAGTGGCTGCCGTTAAATAACGAGGTAGTTTAACAGATCCCGCCAGTTTGAGAGATGGCGGGATTTTAAATGTCCGAGGGAGTTTCCCCACATCCCAAGCAGAGTTTTCCACTTGTTCTTTTCATTGCCGCATGTCAATATGTTGACATGGTTTGCCTATATTGTGGCTCAAAATTAGCCGTCAGCAACTCCCGCCGTCAGAAAAGGACCAACTCAGTGTGGCGGCGACGAACTTGTCCGACCTGCAAAGCAATTTTTACCTCTATTGAATCGATTGACCAAACAGCTAACTTAGCCTACCAAGGGCGTTCAAAGCATTTACAGCCCTTTTCAGGCGACAAAATATACATAAGCGTCTATGAGGCTTGTCGGCACCGAAAAACCGCTCCAGAGGACGCCAGACACCTCACGGACACTATAATTAAGCAATTGCTGGGTGCAAAACACTCGGCTGTCATTAGACGGCACCATGTCGTGACCGTAACCCTTGGAGCCCTAGAAAGATTCGACCGGACAGCTGCTCTGCAGTACCAGGCCTACCATCCCTTGTAACTACTTTTTGACAGCCTTCTCTGTTAGGTCGAATTTCTCAAGATAACGCCCCAACATCAGGCGGGTCTGCGAAGTCAGAGCCGCTAAGGAGTTAAATCCAATTGTAGTCAGAGGCAATAGCACCCACTGGATCATCATTAATAAAGTACGATGACGCTTGTAGCGAGCTGGTTTAGGCGGCAAAGTCTTAAAGCTAAGGAAGAAAGTGATCAAAATACCAGTCAAAGCAATGGTCTGAATTCGGCTGGCAATGATCGGTAACTGATTGGCGGCGTAGCTTTCGGCGTTAAAAAACACGGGGATAAATGCTGCAAAAGCCAGAATCAGCGGTGAAGTCGCCCATGAGATATGACCCTCTAGCAATCGGCCAAACTTTAGTAGTCTATCGATTTTTGGAATTTTATTAGGAGTAAAGAAGGCATTATTGGCCACATAGGCGATATCTGAGGCTCCGTAAGCCCAGCGGCGAATTTGAATGAACTGAGCTTTAAAAGTTTTTAGGTATTTATCAGATAGCACGGCGTCCTGATAGATAGGAACGTAAATCGGGTAGACATCGTAATTACCTTCGAACTTGAAGTAACTTCGCCAGAACTGATGACCATCTTCGACTATAGTGCGGACTGACCAGTAGTCCATCTCGATCAGAGCCTGCATACTCTGGGCATGTGATGAGAAGTTACGCAGCATGTGCGGACGCATCGATAAAGTCAAATTCCAAAACGAGTTACCGGTGGCAATTACTCGCATTGGCGCTGGAGCATCCCAAATATTATTGGGGTAGCTAATGGTCGGCTGGTAGGAAACGTGGATTGGATCAGCCGAAGCTGCCACTGTGTAAGTCAGAGCAGCAAAATAATGCCGATGCGGCCGGTTATCAGCATCCAAAGTCGTAACGATAACGGTTTTGGGATCAATCCCCTCTTTTTTGAGGTATTTGTGCATCTCTCGAGCTGAATGAGTAATGTTGCCACCCTTACCGATAACTTCGTTGGGCTGATCGACATGTTTGGTAGCAGCCATGTATCTGAAGTGTTTGCTAAAGTTTTTGACCAGTTTTAAGTTGCGCTCTTCCACCTCTGGCCCGCCGCGCTCTTCATAGGCTAAATAGACAATCATTTTCTTGGAGTCGTAACTGGAGTCAATTAGCGATTGCAGGGTTGGCTCTAGCACTTCCCGACTTTCGTTCCAGTTGGCAATAATTACAGCGTGGACGACTTCACTAGGTTTCAGAGGAGTTGGATTTTGTGAGACTCGGTCAATTACCTCTTTGTGCCACTTGGGAATAGTTTTGGATTTTGGTGAAGCTTCTAATTTTTCTAGCTCATCAATCATCCTCAGCCAATCATAGCGAAGGTGCTTTTGCTGAATATGATAGCCCTGGATCACTCGAACGTTCAGCCCAATAGCCCGCACAAACCACATTAGAAAGAAAGCAATTATGATAATGGCCGTGATGTTGGGATTTATCAGACTCAACCAGACCGGAGCCAGCAGAATTGTCCAGCTAATTACCCCAGGCAAAATCTCAAACAGCCGATAGCGCCGGGTTTTCTCTGATTTAAGCGGGATTTCGATCTGAGAGTTAGTCATCACGTCCCAAATTTAACGCAAAGTTAATAATGCATTGGTCACAATTAGGGTCAGGACAATCAATAAAGTGCTAAGGGCTAGAATTACCAGCGCATAGCGGCGGTGCATTTCGTAAATCCGCATGCTCAGCAAGGTGTTACCAACCAGAACCAAGACTCCGAACAAAATAAATGACCAAAAGGTCGTAGCCGAGCCAACCTCAAAACCACTCAGGCCCAAATTAGCTCTATACTGAACGATAAAACTGTCCGCCCTACCGGTGTCCAGACGCAGCAACACCAAGACGGTATTAAGTAGCACCACGAAGGTGTTGACGCTTAGCAAAAGCAATATCAAGCGATCATGAAAATACTTTTCAGGAACTTGGATCATCAAGCCTAGTATACGGTTTTACCCATAATACGTCCACTGGTAAAATCTGCTAAAATAGCATCGATTTGCCACCTTAGCTCAGTTGGTAGAGCATCGCATTCGTAACGCGAAGGTCAGCGGTTCGACCCCGCTAGGTGGCTCCATATTTTAGCAATCGCCTCTGTTGCTAATCTTAAGGAAAACTGCTAAGATTGCATCTGTTATAGGCGTGGGCTCGTAGTGAAGTTGGCCTATCACGTCTCCCTGTCACGGAGAAGATCGCCGGTTCGAATCCGGTCGGGCCCGCCAGTAGAAATAAAGATGCCTCCGTCCGGGGGTTTTTATTTTTGACGGTGCTTGGCTAGTGAAGCCGGGCGGAGATAGTTTAACGCTTGTGCTTGCAGCCATCTTTCCCTACAATAAGGCTGATATTAAGTGAGGGAAAATATGGAACATCTAAAACAGCATATATTTGGTACGACAAAAAAACCGGGTTGGGGTGATAAATTTGTTGTAATTGTGCTAGTCCTGTCTGTTGTGCTAGTCTCAGTTGCATCAGTGGTAACACTATTTGTAGGTAAAGATCGCGGCAAGATCGATGAAAATACCTATCAAGTAGTTGTTCTAGCAAATGGTCAGTCTTATTTTGGTCAGCTTGATGATATTAACGATGAGTATGTGACTTTGACCGATGTATTTTACCTGCAATCCCAACAAGCACAGCAAGCCAATGATCAGGAAGAACAGGACCAAGACAATCAGACTCAATTACAGCTAACTCGTTTGGGCGGCGAGATACATCAACCGCAAAACCAAATGTTTATTGCCAAGACAAATATCAGCTACTGGGAGAATTTAAAGCCAGATAGCAAAGTCGTCAAATCGATTCAAGACTATTACAACAAACAATAATTGAAAATTGGATTAGTAAACCACCGGTTGACTACACTCTTGACCCTTGCAATTGCGTAATTTGTTCAGATGGGTTCGGAGCTTGTTGAGTAGATTTTGATGATTGGACGAGGCGTGCAGGCTTTGCAGTTGATACGGATCGGTTTTTAGATCATAAAGCTCTTGTTCGTCGGTGCTCCAGCGAATGTATACATAGCGGTCTGTACGAACACCCTCCCAGCCATAGGATTGAGTATCGGCATCCCACTGTCCTTGAATGAGAATTGCCCTGGAGTTGGTGTAATTTGGATTATTTAAGAAGTTAGTCAGCGATATTCCATCTTGAAGTCGGCTATAGTTTTTGTTTACTCGTGCTAGATCTAGTATTGTCGCAGCTATGTCCACGTTGGATACCAACTTATCACTGGTAGCTTTTTTGGCTATGCCTGGGCCGCGAATAATCATCGGTACCCTGATGATTTCTTCATATGGCCAATCTTTACCGAAGGTTATTCTATGTTCGCCATGAGCGAAACCATTATCAGACATAAATATAAAGTAGGTATTGTTTATCTCACCTGCTTCTCTAACTGCCCGAACAATTTTCGACACCGCTTCATCGACAGATTTGAGGGCTTCGCACTCTCGCCGATAGGTGCGAGTGATCAGTTTTCCGTGCCGAGTGCGGTCAGTGATTGGCATACTAGCAATAATATGTGGCTTATCTGAAACATCAGCCTCCATGTAGGCAGGGCTTTGCGGTACGGGCATGCCCGCCCCAAGCCCACGATGACGTGGGGCTGGTGTAGCCGTGCCATCACGCGAAGAGTGTGGTGCCCACGGTGTAAAGAGGAGGAAAAAAGGTCGATTACGGGCGGATTGATTTTTAATTGCTGTTACAGCTCTATTCCTAAGCACATCTGTTAGATAGTCTTTTTTTCTGCTGCCGTACAGAGTGCGTTTGCCATTATGGTTAATGTAGTAATTATAATAATCGTTTTTTCGTCCGTTTACGACAAAAGAGTGCCAATTGGTCCAGCCTGGTTGTTTTCCGGCTGTTGCTGGGGTGCCGTTTAGATACTTGCCAATCAAGGTAGTTGAATATCCGGACCTGCTTAGGGCACTGGCTAGGGTTGTACTTTGATCGGTTGCCCTAAAAACAGAGAAGCCGCCATCGGGTTTACCATTGCTACGCACCTGGTTGTTTTGATCATACTGACCGGTCATGAGAGTGGCTCGAGATGGACAACATAAGGGGTGGCTAATTATAAAATTGGTAAATGTGGTACCCTGCCCCGCCATCAGTTGACGAGTTTTCTTCATATGATCAAGGTGTTGATAGCTCATATCGTCAACCATGATTACCACAAAGTTTGGCCGTGAAGTCGAGGTGATTTCGGCAGTAACAGCCGAGAATGGCCACACTTGCAGCAAATTTATGCTTGACAGGTTGCCCAACATTAACAAGAGTGCGACTAATCCGCCTACGATCAGTAATCGAGACGGGCTGAGGCGTAAACCTTGAGATGATAGTGTAGGCATGTTTTTATTTTAATATGAACACCACAATTATAACACAGCTGGGTCTGGGTTACAACATTGTGTTGTCCACCTAAGAGGGATACAATGCCTGTCAGCTATGCAGGCAAGCAATAAAACCAACAAAAAGATAGTTGTTATTAGTGCTATAGGGATATTAAATCTTGCCTTGATCTCTGTTGTTGTCTACCTATTGTTGTTTAGGCCACAACGAATTGAGCTGCCGACAGATATGGCCACACAAGCCACCTATCAGTTGTATGTACCCAGCAATTTGCCTAAAGGTTATGCTTATGACAACGACAGTCCCTATTTTAGCGAGGGAGTCTTTGGCTACACTGTGACTGGCCCAAACAGTGAAAAGATATTTATAACTCAACAGGCTCGACCTAAAGACTTTGATTTTGAGCAATTTTATCTTAGCCATTTTTTTAAACGCTATGAGCAATTGACCGAGGCCGGAAAAACCACTTTCGGAGAAATAAATTTCCGATCAAAGGTTTTTAGCATTGAAGCTGGTGATACTTGGATATTTGCCAACGGTGATCTCAGTCTAAGTAATCAGGCTATGGAAGATGTCGCCCGAAGTCTCAAGCGCTATTAGCGCATAGCTGCAGTGCCGCCGCGCAGATAGTAATAGTCCAGCACCACACTACGTGAGGTGGTTCCGGCGGTTTTATTCAAGACAACGGCCGGAGCAACATTACGTCCCGAGGCTGTCGGTATGTTCGAGTTTATGGTGCCGGCTAGGCTGCCATCGATATAGAAAGAGATCGAGGAGGCTGACGAGTTAACCACGATTTTAAAACGTGTCCAGTTAGTGGTAGCGGCTACACTGGTGGTGGTAGTAGTAAAGGCGCTATTATTGTAACTGAAGATCTTCCAGTTGGCCGATGAAGCTGAATCGAATTCAAAATACACTGAGTTTGGCGTATTAGCATTGGCACCGGTGCCAGTCATCAAGCCGGCTCGGAAAACATATGATTGGACAGAGGGCGATGAAATACTATTGAGCTTGGCAGCAAATTCAATTTCCAAGTTGGCCCCAACCAGCAACTGGGAGTTGCTTCCACCGGTTCCCAGGCCGATTCCAGCCACGCCGCTGTTGGTGGTGCCGGTATCGAAAGTTACGTTTCCGGGTCGATCGGCTGTCACAAACGTGCCGTCGGAGGCTACCGAAGAACCTGTGCCGTTTGTGTTTGTAGTCCAGCCTTCCGTTCCTACCGTACCTGAGGAAGGACCACTGTTTATAAAGTCGTCGCGGATAAAGAATTCACCGCTGCTGGGACTGACTGAGTTACCACAGTTCTTCCAAAATGAAGCAATGGAGCCGCCGTAACAACGGAATTGGCCAATGGCCGAGTTGTAGTACATTCCTCCTTCCACGCCGGTGGCCTCGGTGGTGTCGCTGTCTGTATCAAGCACGAATTGAGTGGTGTTAGCATCACTTACACCTACCCGTAGCAAGGTGTTGGTTGTGTCGGCAGTAAATAAGGCTGTACCGGCGGCATTTTGGATTGTAAAAGCACCTGTCGAGTTAGTTTGGTTTCGAAGTGTTGTGGCTCCGCCGTCAGCAACATCTACGACGTTTCGAGATGTCGACGTGGTGTCTGTGATACGAAACAATGTACCACTTGCAGCACTAATATGCGCTCTGGCCTGGGGGGTCTTAGTACCGACTGCAAAAAAAGTGTCCGTTGTCGTTGCACCATCATGCCCTACGATTAGACCGGTGCCAAATTCTCCTGCTCCGCTGTTAACGTAGACGTTACCCGTAGTACTCATCGAACCGCTATTAAGACCGGTTGTCAGATATATGTCACCCCCATTGCCACAGAAGGTGCAGGCGTCAGCTGCCTTTATGATAATATCGCCGGCCGCACCGGAGGTGGGTGTGGTCATGCCTATTGTTCGGCTAGAGTTGTGCGCAAAAGTTAGGTCGGTATTAATTGCTGTGCTGGCCAGGTTACTTAACGCTGTGTTGGCCCCACTACCACAGCTCCCCCACTGGATGGTTGTTGAGGTAGAGGTTAGACAATCGCCATTGCTGCCACGCGCCAACCGTGTTGAGTTTGAGCCGTTGTGATATAGAAGGTCGCCATTGGTGGTCAGTCCAGAGATGTTGTTGATTGCTCCCTGTGCAGTTGTCGCGCCCGTACCCCCATAATCAAGGGCTACGGTACTGCCCTGCCAAGTTCCAGCTATGACTTGTCCAGAAGCATTGATTTGGAAAGCGTCAGCAGTACCAACAGTAAATAAGCTAGCCGGGCTAGAATCACCGACACCGACATTACCGCCAGACGTTATGCGTATCCTCTCGGTGTTCTGGGTATTGAGGGTAATGGCTGCCGGAGCTGTCGTACTAGTAGCATCAGCGTCCTGTATGAAGCCCACTGTTGATGCGTTTCCTAGAAGAGCGGCCGGCATGCCAGAAGTAGTCATACCTGAGGCTCCTAACTGGAATAGTAAATCTCCATCAAGAGATTCCGAAGGCGAGCTCTGATCACCGCGGCCTCTAATGGCAAAAAAGGCGCCGCCGTCCGTGGCGTTAGACGAGTAGCTTTCGAATCCTTGCCTGGCGGCACCGTTATTATTGATCACAGACAGCGCGATCGCCCCTGGTACAGTGCTATGAAAGACTGGCTCTCCATCGCCGATAACAACCTGGCCATCAACTTGAAGATCAGCAGTTGGGGCATTAGTTTTGATGCCCACCCTTTCATTGGCAGTATCAACATTGAATATAGGTGTACCCCCATCAGCATCGCTAATCTGGAAGCCGGTGGTTGAATCGGTGGTGGTTTTAAAGCTGGCACTGCCCCCATTGCCAATCAACAATACACTGGTGCCGGCGCGCTGCAGATTGATGATGTCAGCAGTGCCGCCGGTTTTGTTTATAAATATCGATGCATTAGTTGTTGAGGCGTCATTTTGGACACCTTGAGCAAGCTGAACGAAAGCCGTCGACTGTAAGCCATTCAGAAGGGTTGAGTTGGCTGCCTGGAAGGCTTGAGGTACTGCACCAAACCGTCTAAATGGCAGCATTTCTCCATCGTAAGTCGGCGAGGCTGTATTAGCTGTACCACCGATGTCAATCGATAGCCACAAACTGCTTTCATTCCAGTCGACAGAGTTGCCGAAGGCCTCTAGTGAGCCGAGATAAACCGAGAAATAGCCATTAGCTACCCGAACACGATTGGACTGTTTCCACTCCTCTGTCCAAACCAGGGTACCGCTACAGGGAGACGAGCCACCGCCTACACAGCCATCGCCACCTTCGTAGACCTTAAAGCGCATGTTGTAGTCGCCATCGGCCACCACCGCTCCGGTACTAGTTAGCAGTCGCCCCTGATAGTTAATCTGTTCGTTAATCGCGGCATTGGTTGGCCTAGAGGAAACTGCCAGAACGGTAAAAATCAATAAAAAGGCCAAAAGCTTGGCTACAGAGGTAGTTCGACTGATTTTCGTAATTTTTGTGTTCATTTTTGTTTTTGGAGTGAACTACCCTGTTAGAGTAGCACATAGAAACTACCACGGACAAGCATTTTTGAATAAATTTGTCTCTTACTGAACTAGCATTATCCGGCTAGTTTGATAAATGCTGATCTGAGGGTGGGTTCTGCTGCCTCTTATGGCGCCGATGATTTATGTACAATCCAAGCAAGATTCCAATCAGCACCAAGATCAGGAAGATAATCAACCACAGCCACCACGGCAGGCCCTCAACCCTATCGATGATGCTTGGGCGAGAATCTTCTTTCTCATCAACCGGACCGTTGACCACTGCTACTGTTTGAATGTAGGCTTTTTGGCCGATGTTGTCACTAGCAAAAATCCGAATAATCCTTGTACCGGGAGTCTTGAAAACGTGACTAGCCAAAAATGGTCCGTTGGATTTTAGAGCAATAATGTCTTCAGTATCATCACCCCAATCAATTTTGATTGCGTAAGGGGGTACGCCGCCGATAACTGACGGTTCGATTTCAAAAGGATCACCCGGAAAGATTCCTCGGTAATCTGTGTCAATCTGTAACAGTAATTGGGCTACATCGCTAGGCGTAGTTTGTGCCCCACCTCCGCCAGAGGGTATAGGTTGAGGAGTTATTGGTCGATAACTCACTTCTACTGGCGCCGAATCAGGACCATACTGTCCCAGACTGTCCTTGATCTTGGCAATCAAAATGTTTTTACCAAAAAACAAATCAATATTAATTGAAAAGGTGCCATTGCCTTGACATGAGCCAGAGCCGGCAAAGACATTATTCTTGTAAATCTCTATGGTGGTATTGCCTGTACAGGTACCAATGACTGTTATTGGCGATGTCGTAAAATGTTGTCCATTGACTGGCTGATTTATGACAGCTGGCTGGGACGGCGGTGAAGCCGGCACCGTACCCTGCACATTAATTTCTCCATCAATTGGATTAGCCAAGACCGGCACAACCAAGCCTAGACTGAATACGCCCAGGCAGATTGCAAGCACTAGGCAGCTCCATCGCTGCAAACGACTGTGACTAAAGGGCCGCCACGCCATATAATTACTGATTGTTAGTTGGTGCGGGCGGTGTTGGAGCCGGAGGTTCGTTATTGTCGTCTGTAGGTTTGTGAACAGCTCCCGGTTCATGAGGTGCTGGTCCGCCAGGTCCAGCCGTCTCTGAGTGTCCGTGTTTGATATCGTCTTCGCGGTGAATTTCTTCGGCTACATGTTTCCTGTATCGCTTTAGCAGGAAGACAATGATCAGTATTAGAAGAATCAGACCGCCGAGTACCGCTAGTACCATTTTGTATGGCACTACCCAAAAGGTTATTTCACTATCCAAAGTCTGATTGTCGCCGTAAGTCAGGCTCAGAACTGCTTTGTACCGCCCGAACATATTTGTTTTGTCGAGCGTTTGTTCGAACTTGCGGATACTCGATGGCAAGATATTGCCGCCACTTTCATTGACGTTAAGGCTAGCGACTTCCTTTCCGAAGGTATCGGTGATTTTGATTGTTCCGGTTGGCTTGAAGTGAACGTTACCGGTGTTGTTAATGCGTTCAGTAAAGTCCAGTGGCCCTTTTTCAAAGAAAGTTCCCTGTTTGCCATCTTGGCTGATAGAGAATTGCTCGACAGAACCCTGTATACGCACATCACCAGATACATTCAACAAGACTAGCGTGCCAATACTGGCTGATAGTGATACTCCTGTTTCATCTAAACCGACTGGTTGGGCTGTAAACCTTACCACCCCATAATGCCCGCCTGGCGAAGCATCTTGCGGCACATTAATTGTTATCTGAGCAGTCTTAATCTCTCGTGGTGCTAGGCGCAGACTTGGGATTTGACTGACCCAGGGCTTGAATGTGTAGGGTGATGGTTCGGAGCTGTCGCCAACTAGAATCTTTGGTTGGCCATCTTCGTCGTCTCCGGCTACAAAATCGTCAATCTCACCATTAGCAATCACTTCTGTTTCGGTGATATTACGAACTCGTATATCAATCACTATTGACTGGCCTGGATCTACTTGTTCATCAACTAACGGGGGTGAAATTTCTAAACCTTGGCCTGATTGCTGAGCTCCAACCGTACCAAATATCGGCACTAGCAGCAAAGCGATCAGTAAAATCGCTGCAAAAAGTCTTTTTTTCATATAAATTACATCCTCACCTTTTAAGCTTTAGCGTTATTATAACTGTAGTTTTTTATTGAATCAACCAGTTATCCCCTAAAACGTTGCTGTGCAAATGTAGGTAATTGTAGTGGTGTAACTGCCAGCTTCCTGGACACCGCTAATGTTGGCAATGTAGGAAACTGTGTAGGTGGTAGTGTCACTAGGCGCATTGTCAGAGTCAGCAATGGTGGTAAGGGTACTGGCTACAAAAGCGTACTCATCAGCGGTATCGTAGTTGTTAGCAGCTTGACCGCTACCCCCGGAGGGTGCAGCCGAGCTAGTTACACCAGTGTTGGGACCAGTAGCATTAATGCCGAATTGACTAGTACCGGGATCAGAAGCTGTACCGGTTCCGCCAATGGCAGCAATGGTGTTACTGCCACTAGTTAGAGTTGGCCCAAAGTACTGGATTACATAACCGCCGTCAGCGTTAGTAGCAGCATCCATTTTGCTAATTCCGCCGGTTAGATCACTGGTAGTTAGATTACCCAAAGCTACGGATGAACCGGAGGCGGCACAGTTAGCACCAGTGTATACACAGAAGGTTAGAGTTTCATTGACAGAGGCAGTGACGGTGATTTGGTTGGCGGTGCTGGAGGCTACCGTACCAGTATCGGTGGCACCGGAAGTAGCATCGGTGCTGGTATAGGTAGTGATCCGTACATAAAAAGTTGTGTTGCTTGTCGATGGGTTATCTATATCCCCTAGAGTAAATGATACTGCGGTTGTAGCCGCACAACTGGTGGCGCTACGGGTTACATAGGGAGCCCCATTGCTGGTGTTTTCTATGGTGAAACCGGTACAGCCAGTCTGGGCATCGAGACTGGCACTAGTTGTATCAAGGCCTGTAGGTGTAGTACAGGTTCCAGCGGCGGCTGTACAATATTCAAATTCTATCGATCCGATGTTAGCGGTGGTAGCAATTGTAAAATCAAATTTATGATCATTTGTGGCACTAGCTGCAGAGGAACTTATGGTAACCTTTCGAGCTGTCAGTTGAGCCGCCTGGGCAGGAGCCGGACGAAAAGCCAAACACGCTAAAATCAATAAAAACAGTCCAGCTAGTATGCCGAAATTGACTCTTCTAATTGTTTTTGTCATTTTTTACCCTTATTATTGACTCTATTTTAACATTAGTGTAATGTTCGTCAAACTTTTTATGCACAACAATAACTTAATATGTACCTACACATATAAATCCTTGCTTACCAGTATAGTTTCCTCCGGGGGTTACAGAGCTAATATTAACGATATATGAAACTGTGTAGTTGGTTTGGCCTGAGCTTTGGGTAGCACTAGCTACGGTTTCGCCAGGAACATAACGAAACTGATTGGCCGTGGAGTAACCACCCGCGGCTCCACCGAAAGAAAAGGTATTATCCGGCACCTGGACTGGATCGGCCCCAAAAGTAACCGGAGAAGTATTGGCTCTGAGATTAATTCCAAATTGCTCTACCCCAGTTTGTGAGGCATCGGTTGAACTCATACCGGACAGAACGTGACTGCCGCTAGACGGTGGATCGCCAAAAGCCTGAACTACATATCCATAACTTGTGTAATTTAAAACACTGAAGGTAGCATTACCAGTTTTAGCGGTAACGGTTGAAAGTCCGCCTAGATCCAAGGAGCTGGTATTAACTATAAATGCCAAACGCGGCTCACCATCAGTTACATAGCCTGACTGCAACCGATTGCCATCAGACACACCGCTATCGCCAATAGCATTATCGCCAATGGTGTCTCTACCGCTGTAGTTCGTCGATCCATCGTCGACCGCCCCGCCCGTGCCGATAAACTGTTCTTGAATACTATAATTATTCGAGCTCGACTGAGCATACAGCGTCGGAACAGTTGTGATAACCAAAATCAAACTAGTAAACAGGATAATTGTTTGCAGCTTTTTAAGCATATGCTTTAAGTATAACCTACTCTTGTGAAAGCTGTCTCCTGCTCATCAAAAAGGAAACTTCACCGCCTTACCAAAGTTTTGACCCAAAAATAGTGCCAAAACTTGGGCTATCGACCTATCTTCTTTCGATGCCTCATGAGTAGTTGCTTTTCTGTGAAAGTAAAGATAGATGTTGCGATCAGAGATACCGTTTTGACTGCGGCGTATTGCATCGACGGCTCTTATAGCTGATTCGAGGTCAGATTGATTGCAACTTTGTAAAGTTGTGCGAAATTCCAAAGGTGTGCCCAGGATAGCTGTTTTGACTCTATCGGCTACAGTTATTTGTGGTGTACTTTTTGGCCTACGGCCACTACTAGCATGGTGCCGACTACCTTGCTGACGCGTTGTCTGATCATGGTGGCGTCGTTCTTCCCGATTACGGGCAGTTTCTTGTCTGCCCCTCTCTCTCATCCTAGCTGCACCTCTTAATTCATCAGTTACTCTGGGCTCATAGGCAGCGTAGTTTAATGAACGAAGTTTAACCCCCCGCGCTCTAAAGGATAAGTAGCCGAGCATTGTCTCTCTGGCCTCCGGTGATGAAGCATATTCGTTTACAAGCCGAGCACCTTCTTTATAACTATCGTCAGAGAGCCGGACAGCTCTAGCCAGTACTTTTTTGTCCAAAGCCGCCATCATAACCAATCTGGCTGCGCGACTAGAGGCATACTGCGTAGCTGCATAATTATCTGATGGGTTGGGTTTGTTGTTAGCTCGATAGTACAAGCGACTATCTAGGGCACTGCGCAGACCTTGGCGCATTACGTCTGTAAATGCATATTCGTCTATCAAGCCTATTGCGACATCCGGATCTTGTCGCCCCACCAGCCTCATCTCGGCTTCAAAAAACAATCGCCGCATCAGGGCAACATGAGCTAGGCCAAAATATTTATCCTTGATTTCTTCATATGCCAGCAGGGCTGGTTTAAACTCATCGGCATAAGCAACAGCCTTGATAGCATTAACCTCCTCCTTATGTTCGTCTGCAATGTCACCGCCGATAGTTTCAAGCCAAAATAAGGCCGGTTCTTCGATACAGGCTTTGTTGGTTTTGAAAGTTGAATCAGCCTCGTCCTCATACCCAGCTAGATACCGAGGAACAATTAAATTGCTCTGGGGTTGGAATGGCGCCCAGCCAGATGCCAATTCATCTAAGGCTGCCCTGTTGCCAGCTGCTTCCATAGCTATTTGATTCTCGTATGCTAGATATATTCCTTCTAAGTTGGGGCGAGCCATGTACTAATTGTCTCCTCACTGCTTACCACAAATGTAATTATAAACTAAAGTTGCAGCCCAAACTAAAAACCCCCGGACTAGGCCAGGGGCTTAAACGAATCCTGTTGACCCTACTCGCGGGGGCGAGCTTCGTTGACGCGAATTCGACGACCGCTAACTTCTTGACCGTCAAGGCCCTTGATAGCGGCTTGAGCTTCTTCGACAGTCGAAAATTCTACAAAGCCAAAACCTTTAGATTGTCCGCTGTCTCGGTCTTTGATGACCACAGCTGATTCAACTGTTCCGAATTGCTTGAAAGCTTCAGCTAGATCATCATCGCTCATTGCGTATGCTAATCCGCCGACATATAGTTTACTAGCCATTCTTATCTTCCTTCTTAAATATTTCCCAGGTCGACCTTCTACACACCAACTGGCTAGTAAAACCTGTTGCTCCTGATACTACCAGCTCACCCCTGAAAAGTAAAGTTTCAGTCCAGTCTTGTTCCCGTCTTCTTCGCCAATAAATCCGTGCGACGATAAAGTTCATCAATTTGTTTTTGGGTTTGCCGGTTGGTCATCGCCTGTGGTTGCTTTTCAAGTTTGTGCAGCATCCCGTAAATCTCGTGAATGTCGCTCTCGTGAGCCTTAACATTTCCCACCAGATCTTCGACTCGTTCACCAAGCTCTCTGACCTCTTTTTCTAGACGCGTTAACCTTAGTTCGACTTCTGCTATTGTTTTCTCTAGGTTTTCAAGCCGACCATCAATGACATCTATCCGACTATCGATCTTGTCGAGCCGGATATAAACTTCGTCGAATTGCGGTGTCACCAAAGTCTGGATGCCGTCAGTTACGATATTTTTAATCTGGTCTAGGTCAGTGGCAGTTAGGCTCATAGTGCTACCTATTTTATCAAAATATTTAGCTCACCCAACTTTGAAATGGATGTATTTAAGATTCTTTTAATTTATCGGGGCTATTGGATCGGTTGTTGGGGTATAGCAGCTTCTGGCGGTTCCGGCAAAGTAATGTAAACTCTCGACGGTTGCTGGGCCTTCATGTCATTAATAAAGGAGTTAACGTCTTGGAAATTAAACAGGATATGAGCCCCGCGGACAGTGTCCCCTTTCTTTTCCAGTAGTTTTAATATTTCTAACGAATAACCAGTGTTTACCACTGGTGAATACTGACCTGGTTCAAGACTAAACAAGACCGCAGTTGCCTGGGGTGTTACATTTTTGTCGGTTTTAGTGATGTCAAAGCCAAACTGACCACCATTATCTTTGCTGGCTAAGTCGTCTGAATACTTTTTGGCAACCTCTTCGAATGGCGTTCCGGCCTGCAGCTCCGCATAAGCAGCATCAGCCCGTTCGGTGGTTGGCACATCCAAGGCCGCCACTACTTTCTGGGTCAGTAATTCTTGGTGGAGATAGCGCCTGAAATCATTGACTGACCAGCCAAAGTAATCTTGCAAGACATCTTCGAAAACCTGGTCGCCATTTCCTAACCTGTTTTGGTCGCGCAACAACTGAATCTGGTCGTCTACCTCTTGATCACTGACCGTAATTCCCTTTTCTTTGGCGATTTTCTTGACATATGTAAGAGTAACCACTCGATCCAAGGCGCGTCGTTCAAATTCGGCCAGTTGCTGCTGGCCCGATTCGCTGTCAAAATCAAGTTTTTGCTGAGTCTCATAGTAGTGCATGTAGCGTCGCAGCTCGAAAAGATAGTTCTCATAAGCCACAAAGTCTCGTCCTACCCGAGCAATCGGAAACGGCACAATCTGAGTTACCTTGTACATAAAGTTCGAATTCGCTCCCAGGCGGTATAGGGCAATGGTTGAATAAGCGAAAAATGCCAACAGGGCCGCTACTACCAAAGAGACCGATATCAGTACAATTTTGTGTTTGGATTGTTGCAGAGGATAAATAAGCTTGCGAGCCGATGATAATACTTCCTCGCGGTGCTCTGGAATTGCCGTGTTGGTAATTTTGGGCACTTTCTTTGGCGGCTCAGACTCT
Source organism: uncultured Candidatus Saccharibacteria bacterium (assembly GCA_964493895.1). Lineage (GTDB taxonomy): Bacteria > Patescibacteriota > Saccharimonadia > Saccharimonadales > JAGQNJ01 > CAYRSA01. Next base: position 43,625 of record CAZBPY010000001.1, read on the forward strand.
GTGCGCCGGGCCTCAGCATAGGCTTCACCTTTGGCTTTGACCTCGGCGGCGGTGTGAACGGCTTTTTTCTTGGCTCTATGTAAAATTTTTTTCATTCAGCTTGCATTTCTTCCATCTGTTCTGGCGTCAGCTTGCGGGTGGTAATTCCCTGTTCGCGTAAAATCTCAGCGATGGTTTTTTGAACCCGTTCCGGATGATAAATCTCGTGAATCACCAGATCACCCATGTAGGTTTGCACCATTATTGTACCAAACTTAAGCACTGTTTCCTGCAATCCACTGACTTGGTAGTTCATCGACTGAATTTGATTGAGGTTCATGTCCACCACTGTCTTGTGGAAAAGCCCCCGCCGAATAATTTGGATCAGTCGCTGGTTAGTAACGATAAACATGCTGTAGTACCAAGCAATCCACGACGGCAAAAATACTATGACACTCAGGATCAGGCCAGCGGCTAGTCCGCCAAAAAACCAGCTGAGTTCTGGTTTTATCAGGGCCGGCACCATGCCAAGCAAAATTACTAAACTGGCCCAAATCAAACCTTTGCGCATAACAATCGGGTGTTTGCGGAAAACAAACAGCACTTCCTCGTCATCAAACTGGTCATCGAAAAGCTTTTCGGGTGCTTCACGGTCTTGCCTGTCAGTTTTTGCCCGCTTTGACATAAGCTCATTATACTCTGAAAGTATTAATGCTTGTACCTAACGCCTAAAAAGGGTTAAATCAGTGAATGACTGACTTTTGCCAAAAGGCCGAACTACCTCCGTCTCGATTGGGCAACAACCGTTGTTTTCAGATTAAATATTATGGCCATGGCGATATTGCGACGGCGCTTTGGAAAGGTACTTTGGATAATGATGTCAGGTCAGCCGATCCCGATACCGAAGTTTTTAATTGGCATCACGGCAATGATGAGACTATTTTGGCCGCTCTAGCCGGTTTCTTAACCCGTTCAGGGGTGTCTAAGCCAGATATCGCCAACATAATGCTCGGCTCAGGATCATCTGTTTTGCAGGAGTTTGACCAAATTGAAAGACGCATGCTTCCTGCAAACGAGAGATCAATAGATCGTATAGCAATTGGTGAACCGCTGTCACGTTTTGATTTAAAGAGTCTGGGGCTGAGATGCCTGGTACTTCCAACGCCCTCGCAGCCGGGAGTTTTCGAATATACTGGCGGCACAGGTATCTATACTAAAGCAACTAATATTCGCGACGATACAATGGTGTGGGCCTCGTTCAATCCTCAACCCGGAGCCGATCTGCATAACATTACTCCAGATCACACAGCCGAGTTTTGCGTGTCTGATGTTCCGACAATGGCCAAGCTAGTTTGTGACCTTTCCCTCGGAGAGTATCGCCGCGATATTGCCGCATTCCTGCAGCGAAATTACTTAGAGTCTGAACAATAGTCATCTTTTACGTTATTATTACTTGTAAGCCCCGGTAGCTCAGTGGATTAGAGCGCCGCCGTCCTAAGGCGGGCGTCGCAGGTTCGAATCCTGCCCGGGGTACCATTTGGTAATTGCAGATGGAGATTGAAGTCGTTTTCAATCTCATTTTTGCTGCATAGGAATTATCACTTTAAATTGGGTTTAAATCCTGTTTGGTGTCTTGTGGGTATAATAATTCTATGAATAGACTCACTGCCTTTATCACCGAAAGTTTCAGATAATAATGAGCTTTAAGATAACGCCTGGTATTGACGAAACAGAGCTACCAACTTGGCTACAAAAAGCCCTTGAAAAGTACGGATTATACGAAGGTAAAGCTGTTAATTATACTAACGCTGATACAGCTCCTATTGTTATGTGTACGGTTGTCTGCGGAAATGAATTACTGCTTGTGAAGCGTGGCTACGGATTGGCTGACGCAGAGGGCTACTGGTCAACTGTTAATGGTTTTATAGATGAAAACAAGCCCGTAACAGAGATTGCGCAACAGGAAGTCAAAGAGGAGCTAGGTCTAGAGGTTAATCTAGGTGACATTAAAGTAGCTAAGTCATACACATTAGAAAATCCCCAAGAAAAAAGAAAGTACATTGTATTTGCTTGCTTAATTACATTGAAATCAAAGCCAAAGATCGTATTAGACCGTGAGCATACGGACTATGCTTGGATAACAAGAGCGCAGCTTAAGGACTACGAAATGCTAGACGACCTACCTTATGCGATTAACGCTGCGCTAAAGCTAAGAGCCTAATTTGCTCCTTGATACTGCGCAGGCGGTAAACTGTTAATAGCAGTTTGAACTTCCTTTACTACCGTGTACCAGGTTTTGTAAATTAAACCTGGGTTAGGGACTCGTGGACAGTTGTGTACTTAAAGAGTTCGTCATCATCGAACCAGAGGTCGATTTCTTGCTTGGCTTCATCGACAGAACCAGAGGCATGGACGATATTGGCGGCGCCCTTCTTGGCAATCGAAGCTCGACCCAGGCTGAGGTGGGCATAATCACCGCGGATTGTTCCCGGTGGCGAATCTTTTGGACCAGTACTACCAACCATTTTTCGGACAATACTAACAGCGTGTGTGCCTTCTAAAACCATAGCCAGCACGGGAGATTGCTGCATGAATTTTCGAGTGGCTTCGACAATCATCTCGCCGATTTCCTCGATGGTTTCCGAGTATTCAACGCCTTCGGCGTCCCAGTCTGATTTGGTTTTATTGCCGACAATTGGCACCATGCTGTCTGGGTAGTGCTTTTTGAGAAGCTCCATGTCGGGAACCATCATTTTCATGCCAATAATTTTCAGGCCGGCCCGTTCGAATCGGGTGATAATTTCTCCCATGATGGCCCGCTGAACCGTATCTGGCTTTAAAATAACAAAGGTTCGTTCCAAAATTTTCTCCTTTTATTAATTCGTATACATTTTGTATTCACAAGCAGTATAACAGATTAGGCACACAGCGAAAAGGCCAAGTGTATTACAATGTATATATGCAATTTGCCCGAGCCAAAACTGATTTTTTAGAATATCTTGAGATCGAGCAGAACCGTTCCCAAAAAACCATTCGAAACTACGACCACTACCTGACCCGCTTGGAGGATTACGCCGGTGATATCCTGATTTCAGACATCACGCCAGAGCTCATCCAGAAGTGGCGGTTGTGGCTAAACCGCTTGGGTACCAATGTGTCTGATGAGCTGCAAAAAACTACCCAAAATTATCACCTGATTGCTTTGCGTAGCTTTCTAAAATTTTGTGCCAAGCGCGGTATTCCGGCCTTGGCAGCCGATAAGATCGAATTAGCCCGCACTAAACGCAAACAGGTTACCTTTCTGACAGCCGACGAGCTAAGCCGCCTGTTCAGTCAACCTAAAATCGACGATATTTCCGGATTACGTGACCGGGCCATCATGGAATTACTGTTTTCCAGCGGTCTGCGGGTATCCGAACTGGTTAATCTAGATCGCGACCATGTCAACATGAAGCGCCGAGAATTCATGGTCCGCGGTAAGGGCCAAAAAGATCGGCCAATTTTTATTAGCGAAGTAGCTGCCGAATGGGTTCAGGGTTATCTAAATCGCCGAGAAGATAATCTGCCACCCCTGTTTATTAGTTATGGCGGTCGGCACAAGTCCAGCACCTCCGGCGATTACAAGCGTTTGACCCCCCGCAGCGTTCAACGGATGGTAGTCCGATACGCTAAATTGGCCGGGATCACCAAACACGTCTCGCCGCACACGCTGAGACACTCTTTCGCTACTGATTTACTGATGAATGGAGCTGATTTAAGGTCAGTTCAAGCTATGTTAGGCCACAGCAATGTGGCTACCACCCAAATTTATACTCACGTCACTGATCCGCATTTAAAGAAAGTCCACCAAGAATTCCACCGCAAAAAGTCGGCAAATTAGTCGTTATTGTAGTAAGATGTGCAGCCATCTATGACCACAGACGGGGCAACCGATATCTTTTTACAAATACCATCAGTCACCTGTAAGGCGAACCCTGGCACATCAGATGTTTCTTCGATTGGAACTCGAACTTGGATTCGTCTTAAAACATCATTGGCTCGACCAGTCGCATCTATGACAGCCTGCCCGTTAAGTAGCGTTAATTGGCCATCTGCTCCAAATGCTTCAATGGCAACATTGCTATCTGTATATAAACTCTTCAAGCTTAAATAAATGAGAGTCGAATTTAGGCCGGTAATCTCGACGTTGCAGTAGCGCGGGAGATTGAGAGAGTCGTTATCCTCATGACAATTGCCGCTCACAATTGACCCCTGGGTATCTAAGCCGGATTGAAATGGCTGTTGAACCGGATTGGCCGGCGAATTTACCTCATAAGGGTAAAGAAATAGTGTCTGAGTGTTGTTTATTAGATCTTGCCTCGTGAATCCCCCTGGCACAGGAGTGGCTGTCAGCCGTAAAATCGGCGCAGTACTAGGAAATTTATTGCTGTTGTTGGCTACATAATCTTTTTGCGGCAAGACAGCTTGACTGCCGGCCGGGGCAAAAGTTTTATCGTTATTTTTGCTTTGCCAACTGATGCGCAGTTTAGTGATGGGGCTAGCGGCTTGAACACGCTTAATTGATACGCCTGCCGACTGATCAAACTCAAGATTTGTTGGTGACTCGTTGATTAATACGCAGGTGTAAGCCAGTTCATTTCCAAGACTAGCCTGAGCCGGATTAATAGTATTTACTTGATCACAGTCCGTAATATTAGCTGCACCAGCTTTAATCTTCTGAATGGCGTCGTTTACACCAGATTCAGCTGCGTAGAAAGCCTGGGTGCTTAGTTGTCGATCAAGAGCTTGGCGGCCTTCTCGGCGGCTAACAAGTGCAAAACCAGTGGCAATCAAGGAGATAATGGTAATAAAGCCAATGGCAATCACAATTGATACCAAACCGGACTGTTGGTCTTTTAGGCTAGTGAATTGAGATTTATGACCGCTCATGCTTACTCTGCCCTACTATACACCACTGTAGTCAGGTCGGAAATGGCACACCATTGACCGCCGACAACCGAACCTTTACAAGCATTAGGATCTTCAAAGTTATCAAGAAGGTCTGGGCTGGCATAGTAAACAACTTTGACATGAATTCTGAACAGATCGCTGCTGCCTTCTTGCCCAACACTTAAATCCTGGAGACGCATATCATTATCAAGCAGTTCGCGGCCATTAAAATCACTGGTGACTGACTCGGAGTAATTCTGGTACGGATCTTCAAACTGGAGCTGAGGCAAATAGTCGCTGCAGCCTAAACTACCGATGTTATCTTGCCAAAGCACGTGTCGAACCTTCTTATTGGTTTGGTCATATGAATTGCTCTCAGCCTGACTGTCCAACTGGCCGCCCCTTACAAAGGTGAAACGGTTTGGGCCAAAACAATAGGCACTAATCGGCGGAACATCGCCAGAGCCAGGCTCATGAATAGTTACGTTCGAGATATCACTGAACTGTATACTTCGGCTAATATCATCAATCACAGCTCTGGAGGCTTGCTGAGTGCGCGAGCTAATGTAACCCTTATAGTACATCCGACCGACTTGGATGATAGCCGCTGTCACAACCAGCAAAATTACCGAAAAAACTACCGTAGCAATCAACAGCTCAATAATTGTAAAGCCGTTTTGATTTTTTCTGGGCGGAAGCCTGTGCCGGATCACTGTGTAACTCCCGGATAGACCCTGTAAGTAACTGTGGTGTGCTCTTCACCGCCGCCCAAGCTGTCCCATGTGGCAGTTATGTCGTACTGGCGTGTTGACGATGAGTTACCCGGCGCTGGCGTTATGCTCAAACGGTAACGACCGTCAGGCCCTTGCTGACAGGCATCATTATCAACAGATGTATCGACTGGACCGCTGTCGCTATCAGTCATACAAAAAGCATCACTTCGAGTAAATATATTGGCAGTAGCTGATGAATTGGCAGCTAATTTTTTCAATCTCTCGACTTGGCTTTCAACCTGCTTTAGGGCTTCTACCCGTTCCTGGGCACGTTGATTGTTCTTTAGACTTCTGGAAGCAATTCCATAGCCAAAACCAATTGCTAGACCGACTACCACAACCGCCAATAAAACCTCAACAATTGTATCTCCAGCCTGACCTAAACGTGTTTTAGTCATGACGAACACTCCTCTGGCACATCATCAATAGTTACATCAGTGCTTGTATTATTTTTGTTGCCGATAATAATTGCCGCTCTCCGATCACCGTTGCTGAGACAAATAACTACCCGGCCTGGATTAACTGGGTCACCACCCATATCCCTGATAGCTGTCGCCATAGCATTAGACCGAAGACGGTCATTTGATTCATCATTAAGCGATGAATTAACTAGCGGTATCAGATTGAGATTAGATGAACCTGATGTCAAACCGTCATCACCAGATTTAGCAAAAGAGGCAATGAAGGCTAGCGCCCCTACATCAACTGGAGTAGAGGCGTTTGTTGTGGCGATCTTAGTAACCCTTATACCCCACGGCAGGCGATGGTCAATAACATCATTAGGCGATTCCGGTTGAAGGTCAGATGTAGCTACAACCGTTTGCTTTGCCTGGTTGTCAGCGTTGCCTAGACCGTTAACTTCTTTGCCGTCAGCTCCTTGTCGTTGCCCGACTACAGTATAAACATAGTACCTTTCACCATTAGTAAACTGGATGGCTCTACCTAGAAAAATACAGGCTGAGTTAGTTCCCTGGTCACTTTCTGCGATATCGAGGTCTGGTCCAGCCCCATTACCGCCTGTGCAGCTCAGGTTACCGCGATTTGGGTAAAAGCCGCTGGCTGTTTCATTAATAATGGTGCGAATCTGGGTTTCTACTTCTCGAACACCTTGGGTAAATTGAGTTCGCTGCTGACGGCCACGAAAAACTAACATACCGCTGACTAAAAGTACGCTGGTGACAACTAGAAAAATCATCACTTCAACAATAGTGTAGCCGCGCGAAGCTAGCGGACGTCTCATGAGGTTCAGTATAGCATAAGCATTACCCTGGCAACAGCGGTGAAACCGCTAAAACAATGATTTGTACCACGAAATCACAGGTTCTCCCCACCAAAAAACCACAGTGGCGGCCGTGATCAAGAATGGACCAAAAGGCAGTTTGTGTGAAAGACCTTTACCGATTAATAACAGCGGTACACTAACTAATGTCCCGATGAGCGAAGCAATAAATAATAATAGTATCGACTCAAGTACTCCGCCTGATATTAAGCCTAGTGGAATAGCTAATTTGACATCACCGCCGCCTATCCATCTGCCTTTAGACACCTGAAATAGACCCCAGAACAAACCGCTTAGCAATAGAGCGCCGAGTCCGGGCCAAATAACGAAGTTGGGATCACCTCTTTCGATGCACAAAAGGCCGACAAGCACCAAACTAGCGGCCGTTAGGGGCAGAATTAACTTATCGGGCAACAACATCCAGCGCAGGTCGTAGATCACCAGGGAGATCAGCAGGACCAGACTAAACAACCATACTACAAAGGCAACCGTGCCAATACCAGAAAAGCTGTATGGCCAAGCAAGGTATGATCCGATAAATAGTCCGGCAGTAATTATTTCAGTTGCTGGGTATTGCCAGCCAATTTTAGCTTGGCAATAGCGGCACCGGCCCCTAAGTTCAATCCAACTTAAAACCGGAATCAGATCAGCTGCACCAAGCCTGTGGGCACAATGCGGACACATAGAACGGCCTTTTACAATAGAGGTGTTCTTTGTCTTTTCCTTTGAGTTCTCCTGTTTATACAAGCGCCAGACAACTGCCGAAATAAAACTACCGAAACAGAGACCTAAAATCCCCATCAATACAAAAATCATAGCTTCATTCTACCCCACGTTATGCTGAGCAGAAAATAAAACAGCCCAGATAATCCCGGGCTGTTTGCTTAAATTAGCTTGTTCTAGCTTTCTTGACACTGTGGGCTTGGATCGTTGCTGGTCTCAACCAAGAAGCCAGCTGCGACTGATCGCGAGTTGCTATCGCCAAAGCCTGTTTTGTCATCATTACACTGCTCGCCAAGACTAACGACGACAGTGTTTGTATCAGTTGGCATTTCGGTACCTGTTGATACAGTGGTACCAGCCCTGATTTTTCCAATTTCAGCCGATGTCTCAGTGTTGCATGCCCCATCGTCAGATGCTCGGAGTACCCCATCGTCTCCTGCACATACACCATCAGGTAGCCTACCATTGTGATTGCCCGAATACTCATTGACTGCACCAAGGATATTGCTTACATCGCTGCGAATTTGAGTATTGCGACTGTTACGCTGCAAAGCCGGAACGGCTAAGAAGACAATTAATAAGATGACTGCGGCAATGACGAGAACAATCATCACCTCGATGATTGTAAAGCCTTGTTGCTTGCTTCGTAGATGTTTCATTATTTTGGTGCCCCTTATAACTTTTATTGCTTATGCTTTTATACTAGACAGCTGTTTGAGTAATTGCAAGTTTTGTCCACAGGTTGATTAGATAGATAGAGCATCGCTGCCAACCAGACCGTAAACTGGCAGCAGCACAGCAGCCACAATCAGGATAGCTATTAGACCCATGACAATCATTAAAACTGGCTCGATAGTAGTCGAAATAGCCTTGATTTCGTTGTCCACTTCTCGCTCATAGTAATCAGCCGTTTTGGACATCATTTGTTCAACTGCACCGGACTGTTCACCAATGTGAAGCATGTCTGGGACCAAAGGTAAGAAGTTTGGATCGCCCCTTAGTGAATCAGACAGGGCCTTACCACCCTTGACCTTCTCGGCGGCTTTACTGATCGATTCTTCGATATGAATATTGTTTATAGAGCGACCGGTTATTTCCAGCATTTGGATCAATGGAACACCACTGGCCACTAAAGTTGAGCCGACTCTTGTGAACCGAGCCATGTAGACCTTCATAAACAGTCGGCCAATCGGCCAAGCGCGCATTTTTAGACTATCAATAGTCCTCTTTCCGCCAAGCGACCGAGCCCAGCGCGTAGTAGCAAGTACAATAACCACAACCAAAATTATTTCAAGCCACCAAAACCTGATAGTGAAGTTGGCCACACCCACCAAAAAACGGGTCACGAATGGCAATTGAGCTCCCGGTAAGCCGGCGTAAACCTCTTCGACGGCTGGGACGACACTGACAACCATGAAGATAACTACACCAACCATAACCAAAAGCACAATGGCCGGATAGACCATCGCTCCACGGACTTTGGATAAAATTTCAGCGTCCTTTTCTTTTTGATTGGCGATGCGCTCTAGAGTTTTGTCGAGAGTTCCTGAAGCTTCACCGGCAGCAACTAGGTTAACAAAAACTTCGTCAAAAACTGTCGGGTGTTTAGCCAGGGCGGCTGAAAAAGACATGCCGGATTCAACATCGGTAATTACCTGGTTAATAACGACTTGTAAATTCTTGTTTTGAGTCTGGCCGGAAACATTACGCAAGCTTTGTACTAAAGGCAATCCGGCATTAATAAGCGTTGATAGTTGCCTTGAAAACAAAACCTTATCTTTGGTTTTTATACGGTTTCTAAAACGGCTAAGAAATCCGCTAGTAGAATCTTCATGGACTACAATTTCCAATGGAGATAAGCCTTGGGCTTGGATTTGTTTGGCGGCGGCTGTCTCATTTTCGGCCGACAATTCAGCTGTGACTTTCTTGCCAGTGACCGGGTCGCGAGCAGTATATTTATAGGTAAGCATTTACTTGCTCCTAGCTCCTCATCATGCGGTCAAGTTCATCCAGGTCAACAGCAAAGTTTCGAGCTTCATCGTAAGTAATAACGCCCTTCTGAACCAAGCTAACCAAGGTCTTGTCCATTGATTGCATGCCAAATTCAGCACCGGTTTGAATTACGGCTTCTAACTGATGGCTCTTGCCTTCGCGGATGATATTTCGGACAGCCGGAGTGGCAATCAGGATTTCAGCTGCTGCCACCCGTCCGCCACCTATGGCCGGTACAAGACGTTGCGAACAAATGGCCATTAGAATGTTGGCTAATTGGGAACGAATTTGCGGCTGTTGATGCGGCGGAAAAACATCGATCATACGATCAATCGACTGAGCTGCCGAGTTAGTGTGCAGTGTAGCAAACACCAGGTGACCAGTTTCAGCAATGGTAATAGCTGCAGCAATCGTTTCTAGGTCGCGCATCTCACCAATCAGAACAACATCCGGGTCTTCACGCAACGAAGATCGCAGCGCTGCCGAGAACGAATAGGTATCATAGTGAACTTCGCGCTGAACAACCACTGATTTTTTGGATTTATGCGTAAACTCAATGGGGTCTTCAATGGTTATGATGTGATCGGCTCGCTCGTTGTTAATTTTGTCAATCAAAGCCGCCAAAGTAGTCGACTTACCCGATCCGGTCGGGCCAGTAACTAAAACTAGTCCGCGAGGATAGTCAGCAAACTTGTTGACTACTTGAGGCAAGCCCAGTTGCTCGACATTCAAGACTTCATTGGGAATTAGACGAAGAGCCGCTGCCAAGTTGCCACGTTCGTGAAAAGCGTTAACACGAAAACGGCCCAACTCACCATAGGCAAAGCTAAAGTCGAATTCTTTGTCTTTAAGTAGAATCTGTTTTTGATCTTCGTCTAAGATGGCAAAAATGAGTGACTCCACCGATTCTTCAGTTAAAACATCGGCCCCGGAAACAGGAGTCAATTTTCCGTCAATGCGTAGTATTGGCGCTAAACCTACCTGTAGGTGGAGGTCCGAGGCTTTCTTTTTAATTACCTCGTCAAGCAATGGCTCGATACGTGTTCCATTAGCCGGGTTATTGTTTGTTGTCTGTTGTGGTGTTGGTGTATCTGCCATTTTTCCCTCTTTCTCCTTTAGGCACTTTCTGCACCGGCAACCCGGTTAACCTCATCAAGTGTTGTTAGACCGGCTAGAGCCTTTAGGTAGCCATCCTGCCGCATAGTTACCATTCCGTTAGCAACAGCTGCCTTTTGGATTTCTGCGCTGGTGGCTCTTTTCAGAACTAGATTTTGTATGCCCTCATCGATGTTGAAGACTTCATACAAGCCCATTCGTCCCTTATACCCACCGGGCGCTTCGGGGCTATCTTTGCCCTTGAATAAAGTATAAGCGTTTTGGCCCCTTAAGGGCAAGCTTTTATAGCCGAGGTCGGCGGCAACCTTGGCCATATCTTCCGGTTTTTCCGGCAATAGGTGGCCAACGGTAGTATTAATTGCTGTTGTTTCAGCCGCATTTGATTGATATGACTCCTTATCGTCAGCTATTCGGCGGACTAGGCGCTGGCCAATCACTACTCTGACGGTACTGGCAATCAAAAATGGCTCGATGCCCATATCAAGCAAGCGCGGCAAGATGCCAGATGCCGAGTTAGTGTGCAGTGTCGAGAATACCAAGTGGCCAGTCAGGGCCGCCTGAACCGCCAATTGAGCAGTTTCTTTGTCACGAATCTCACCTACCATAACGATGTTGGGGTCTTGGCGCAGAATCGATCTCAGGCCGCTGGCAAACGTCAGCCCAACATCTGGATTAACTTGAATCTGGTTAACTCCCTGGATTTTGTACTCTACCGGATCTTCCAGGGTAACAATATTTACCTGATCATTCTTGACCTCCTGCAGCAGGGCGTACATTGAGGTTGACTTACCCGATCCGGTCGGGCCAGACGTCAAAACCATACCGTTAGAGAACTTCAAGGCCTCACGGATTCGTCTTAATGAACGGCCGCCATAGCCCATTTCTTCTAGTTTCAAGCTAGTTCCGGACTTGTCTAGCAACCTGATAACCACTTGCTCGCCCCAAACCGTTGGCGCAATAGCGATACGCAAATCTATGTCTCGTCTAGCGACTCGAACGGTAAACTGACCATCTTGTGGGATGCGGTGCTCGTCAATTTTAAGATTGGATAAAATTTTTATGCGCGACACTAACGGCGCTTCTGTACTCTTTGGCAGACGCATAATTTCCCGCAAAACCCCGTCAATCCGTGCTCGGATTTTTAGCTCGTCTTGCATTGGTTCGATGTGGATATCACTAGCCCGATTGTTAGCCGCGTACTCCAAAATAGCTGACAAGGCTTTACTAATTGGCGAATCAGCTACGACTGTCTCAATCTTATTTTGAGCCGGCAGAGCTGAACTGGCCTGGCTAGCAGCCGCTATGGCCTCGCCCCCCTCGGTGAGTGCTGTAGCAACCGATTGATCTAATTTTGATTGATACTGGCTTAGAACCCTTCTAATTCCCTCTTCAGAAGCAGCATAGACCTTAAGCGGCCGGCCAATCTTATTAGATAAAAAATCTACTGCCTGGATATTATCAGCGTCCAGCATGGCTACTACCAACCGATGCTGCATTTCCCCTAAGGGCACAGCCATATACAGCTCGGCGATGTCCTGGGGTAATAAAGCCAAAATCTCTGGATCAATCTTGGCATTGGTCAGATTGACATATGGAACATTGGTAACATTAGCGATTGTCTTGGTTAGCACCTCGTTAGAAACACCGCCTTCAGATACAACTAGCTGCAGGAACGGTACACTTTGATCTTTGGCCTTCTGACCCAAGCGTCGAGCCATATCGGCCGTCAGCAACTTTTTGTCAATAAGCGCTGCTTCGACCTTTTTTCGGATGTCTTCGGATAGGACACTCAAGTCAGGTGCCTCCTAGTTTTCGGTCTGGAATGGTTGCTGGCTTTGTCCGTCACCAATGGTGATTGTGAAGGTTGGGTTTACTGAGCTCTCATTAAAATAACGTTTATCCGGTTCTGGGAAATCAGCTGTAATTGGGTCGACAACTTCGACTTCCGTTTGTAGATCTTCAGGTGCAGCAAATAATGCTCTGGAAATGAAGAACGACAAAATACCGCTAACAAAGACGACGGCTACTATAATGGCAATATCTTTTTGCTTCATCACTTGACCACCTTCGTTTGGACTTTTAGGGTGCGCTCTGGTTGGAAGTAGCTGACTGCGGTTAGATTAAGTACTAATTCGCTGTTTGTACCAGACAACTCCAGATCCTGGACCTGAATTGGACGAATTGAGCGCTGCAACAAGCTCAGCAGGTCCTGGGTTGATTGGTAGTTTCCGGTAGCTGACAATTCGAACGGCATTTCAACCGGACCAACATTAGATTGATCTTCCCCGGAATAAATTTCTTCCTCATCTTCGCCGCTAATACTGTTGATGTTGCTGCCATTGGCTTTTAGCACTTTTTCGACGCTGGTGGTTAAGCCCGGGAAGTCATATTTACTTGGCAGGGCATCCAAAACAAGCTTGGCATTATCACCATCTTTATCACCCGAGCCCTTCGGATCTCCGCCCAAGACATTTTGGTTGGTACCGATGAAAGCATTGTATGCTACCTGCAACTCATCAACAGTAGCTAGGTTTTCCTCTAGTTGGTTGCGGGCAGTTTCCTTTTCATTGATTACCCTAGCCTGATGCAACATTGTTTTCCATAAATTAAACGAAGTCACCACCGAGAACACCACCACGAAAGCGGCAACCGCTACCGTAGCGATCATGCGGCTGTTAGCCTTCTCTAGTTGGGTCCTTTTTTGCGAAACTCGTGCTTTTGCCATAACCACTCCTATTGCCCTGTCGGAATATTAGTTTGCACAGGTTGAGGTTTGAATAAATCAGCTGGTTTTTCAGTTTGGGAGCGAGTTGAAACTATATTCGGCACTACTAACTCAACCTTCTTGGTATTGTTAAAGATCTCAGGGTCAAAATTGAAGGTAATTTCGAAATTGGCTTCATTGGTTGTAACGCTAAAAGTTGACAGAACGACATCAGAGAAGGCCAAGACCTCATCTGTACCTTCATCAACCCGATACTTTGTGAACTTTAGGGTGTCAACAAACTTGTTGACAGTCGCCAAAGAGTCAGCTGTTCCGTTAATAGTCATGGTATCTTCTGTAAAGTCAACTCCGGCCTGGGCAATGCTGGCAGATTGCGGAGTTAGTTTGCTGAGATATGGTAAAACGCGCTGAGTGGCCGGTTTTTTCTCATGTAGGCCAGTTAATGAGCCGAGTTGATTTTGAACAGTCAAAACTTTATCTATGTCTTCTATGTCTTCTAATTCGCCAACCTTGCTATTAATGTCATTTGTCAGATTGGCGATGTGTCTTTTTTGAACAAAATTAACATTAATGAACAGCAGGGCTAGGATGGCCAAAGCAACTATAGTGGCAATGATTGACACGCTAGTCACAACGCGCTTGGTACGGATTGTCTTAATGTATTCTTGCTTGACGGCTGGTAATAAATTGAATTGAACCATCTATTCCATCCTCTCCGCTAGCCCAACTGCTACACCAAAATTGCTGCTGATAGCCAATAATTCATTTTGCTGACTCTTAGGGTATGCTACATTGCGCCAGGCATTACCAATCTCAACCTTGAGTCCAGTTTTATTAGCAATATACAGCGGGAACTCTGGTAAGGTTGCAGCTGTACCGGTGACAATAATGCGGTCAATAGCAGCATTGGCGTATCGAGTACGGAAAAATTTTAGTGATTTATCGACTTCATTAACAATAATTTCAATCGTAGCAATGACTGCTTGGTAAATCTGGCCCTCTAACTTGCCTTCGGCTAGACCAAATTTCATAACAAATTGTTCAGCTTGCTTTTGATCAATACCCAAGTTCTGAGTAGCCGCTCTAAGGATTGCCTCTGTCCCGGTAGGTATTGACCTGGTCAATCTCGGAGCACCGTTCATAGTAATAACCAAATCTGTTGATTTATAACCAATGTCTAATACTAGCTGCGGAGCAGTAACTTCCGGTGCCACCATGGCTCTAACTAAGGCCAGGTTGTCAGGTTCGAAGGCAATAACGTTAAGACCGATCGACTCTAATAAATCCAATTCTTTCTCTATAAAGTCGTTGGTAACACTGGTTAAAAGAACCTCTTGCTTGGTTTTGTCTTTTGGAGAATCACCCAAAATTGCCCAGTCAATCTTGGACTCGCTAAGCGGCGTTGGAATCAATGAGTCGGCCTGCAACTGAATGGTTTTGGCTAGTTCATTTGGCGATAATCGATCAATATCCACCACTGTTGTAAAAACCTTATGGGATGGTACGCCAACAGCCACGTTACGGGTAGTAATGCCGGATGAGGCAATTAAGTCTCGTAGTGACTGGGCTATTCTTTGTTGATCGGCGTTAGCGTCGCTCATAGCGATGGTTGAGTCAATCGGTGCAGCTGCATAACGCACTAGTGATTTGTGCGGGCCATTCCCTTTCAGCTGCACAATCCGGGCGGCGGTTGTTCCCAGATCTAGTCCAAAGAAATCAGTCACGCCGCTAAGCACGCCCATTATTTTCTGTCTCCGCTGGTGATGTGTTGGTATTGTTTCATCTATTTACCTGAAGCTTCGGTTGCTCGCCCACCAAGGACAAAACCGAATACAACTTAGGTCTAGTATAGCATAAGCGGATAGATAACAAGCAAGTTTTATAGCCGTCTATAACACCGGCGGTAGACTTGTAATATAGTCATACTTTGTGAATGGCAGGCTGCGCCTTAGACTGTCGTGTAAAGGACTTAGGTAAATCTCTGGGCTGAAATTGAATACCTCAGCAATTTTGTCCGAACCAGGACCAGAGTTAGCGGAAGCTGTTTCCAAATCACCACCGGTGCGCTTGAATTTAACCTTCTTGGCTATGAAGGCACCATTAATCGTTAGCTTAGTTGAACAGGTGCTGGGATTGGAGATGTCGGCGCCAGTGCTGTTGGTGCAGGTATTGATTATCCCCGTGTCCGGAACAAGGCTGCCGTCTGGATTGTACTGCGGTTGAGCAATAAATATTCCATCCAGACGCTCAACTGTCGGATCAATGTAGATATTTCCTCTTACTACTATCACCACACTCGGTATCTGACTGACATCACTCCAGCCAGTCTCAGCACCTGCGTAACGCAAACCCTTGCCGGTGATGTAAACGTTGCCTTCATTATAGCCAGCTTGATGGGTACCTAACGGTACAACTGATGGCTGGGTTGGATCAGTTGGCAATGTACTCAGCGGGATATGTTGAACATCTTGACCACTTTGTTCTGCCGCAGCAAAGAAATCCTTGATACAGCCTCCTTCAACATATTGACCGCCATTGTTCATGCTTACCAAACTCGAACCATTAGCACTGTTACCAAATGTCAAGCCCAGCGGCGGCCGCGGCGGGTCGCCGCTATTCTCAGCACCGCGCATGTTAGCAGTAAAGAACCCATTGACCGAGCCTAGCGCGAAAGCCGCAAACTGGGATGAAGCACCCTTCCACAACTTGTTTGGCCCAACATCATAAGACAAAGCATAACTTTCGATAGAGGCTGACTGGTTAGTGATTTGACACGGTTGACCAAAACCCCCGCCGGCCATAACATCATTTCCATAAACTTGTAGAAACCGCTGGGCAGAGGGCGGGTTATCAACATTGACCGTAACTTTACAATCAAAGTCACCATTAGAATTAGCGACAGTAAGTACATATGTAGTAGTGCCAGTAGGTTGAACAGTCATTTCACCGCTGGAGTCAACTGGTATATTACCCGGATTTAGCACCTGGCTGCGGCTTACAAATGTCTGCCAGGTAAGTTTAACCTGCTCACCACTAATAATTGAGGTTTTATCAGCTGTGATTGTACAATTCGGTTTAACAATAATTAGAAGGTCAAAGTTTGGGCGCAGAATTGGACAAGCCCCAAAATTTGTCGGGCCGCTCGGCGGGCCGTAGTTATTATTATCATTTGGTTCCTTAATACAGTTGTAGTTGCCGTTCGTGCGGCGACTGATGATTTTGTGGTTAAATTTAAAGTCGTATCTTTCTTTAGAGAAACCCCCTTCCGGGGCATTGATTTGGAATCCTCGGGCCGCTCGGCGATAATTTGGAAAGTTGGCGCCCCCATAGATAATTGACAGGTCCTTGCTAGTATCTGGGCTGTTTTGAGGAGTTGTCAGACCACTGGCAGTCAGTTCCGCATCCTGCGGAATGCTGACAACTCGCTCGTAGGACTGAGCAACGTTGTTGTCGTGAGATTTCACTCCAGAAAAGTGCAGAGCTACATTAATTGGAGTTGTCTGACCTCCAGGCACCTGCACTGAAACACTTGCCGGGTTCCCGGCTGGTGAAACCCAAGTTCTGAAATTGGGAGTCGCTCCCCCATTCTTAGTTTCTTGGTAATGGTCATAGTACTGGTTATAAACCGTTTGCGGAATGTTCAAAATGGGTAGATTGTGCGCGCCTAGCTGGATGTCTGACGGCGGTTGGGGATGAAAATTAACATAGGGAGCTGACTGAGCCGCTACATAATTAGCACTTAGAGTGACGAACACGCCCAAGCCTGCGGTTCCGGCAAGCAAAATTAGAGCTCTCTTTATGCCCCTCATGAACTACTCCTCCTTATCCACATAATTAGGAGCCTCATTTTGTGACTCTAAAAACTCGACTTGAGTTTTAAAGCCCTCCAGGGTGGTTGTGGTGCTGCCAAAGCTACTGCTAAATCCGGCCTGCGGATTGTAGACTTCAACTAATTTGTCATAGTATTTGCGGCTGTTACCCGGATCGGTAGCATTAATATAGCTGTAGGTAACGATATAAAGACAGTTGGCATCCTTGTCAAAGCCAGGCATTTCCATAATTTCACCGGCTAGTTTGGTTAATGCGGGCCCTTGGTTGTCATCAATCAAAGGTGCCGCTTTAGTGATCATCGATTGATTGCATACTGTCGAGCTAGCTTTTCTGTCTTCCGTTCGATCGACAGGTTTTGGCTCGGATCTTATCCACCAAAAAATTAAAAGCCCTAGCAAAATAACTCCGCTTGCCACTCCGGCAATCATCAATTTCTTTTTTGGTGACAAATTAATCCGGACAGGTTTTCTCTCGTCGAGTTTAATTTCCTTCATAGCTTAGCTTTATCATATACTATTAACGCTTATGATTAAAGCTGTATTAGCCAGTCATGCTCCCTGTTAATCTGCTAAAATTAATTGTATGTCCCTACCAATCGGTGCACATATCTAAAGAAGTTATCTGGACTTCTGCCTCTTAGGGGGTATCTTCCAGCCCATTTGCTCCATCATACCGAAAGAAGCAGCAAGAGCAATTGCTCGTGTGTCTGAAAAAGCTCTGTAGGCTCGCATGCGAGCATGATCACCCTTCTCGTTAGACTGTTGCCTACTTCGTGTAATGTGCTCTACAGTTTTGGGGTCTTTAGCGTAATACTCAAAGTCAAATCCAATAATCTCTAGGGTTGGCCGATTGCCTTTATGCAAGCGGAACGCATAGCCGTCCATATCACTATTTGCATACCCGTGATCTAGCGTTATCTGGCTAAGTAATTCTTTGGCTTCTTCGACTACATAGTTAGCTTTTAGTTGTGCGAACTCCTCAAAGGTAAGCTCGTTGGGCTTGGCAACTTCTGCATCTCTGTCATCAAAACCCCTGAGTAAGTCCTTCCTTTCGTCGTATACTTGCTTTGCACGTTCACGAACTTGTTCAAATTCTTCAGTATATTCGTCGGCTGAATCCAGAATTTCACGAGCTAATTGATGCTTTGGGCCGTCTGTTTTTAGGTTAGGTTCGCTTTCGAACAAACAGAACTGATAGCCGTCAGGAAACTCAACATAGCCTAAGGGCTTCTCCCAGCGTAATTCAATGTCTCCCTGCCGAATTGTTCCTAAGTCACTGAATTCTTTAGCTACTTCAAACTCTTGCTGCGAAGTTAGTCCATCTTTGTGGCCGTTTTTCTTTACGTCTGTGTGACGAGACGTTTTTCGTTCCTTCATAATGTATTCTCTACCGTCAACTGTAACCACATAAACACGGTCCTTAAGTTGGCGACGCTTTTCCCACTTCTGAGGGTCAAGAAGTGTAGGACTAGACTCGAATGCTTCACTTGTCATTACCAACTTTGTTCCGCTCTTTAGTTCGTGAGTTATGACCCCGTCTTTTGCTTCCACGCTGCCTAGTGGTTGGTCTTGGAGTTCAGCCATTAGACCGAGCAACTTAACGTCCCGGGCATAACGATAGCGTCGAGCGACTAAGTCACGTTCAGCATCGGTAATGCCTGGGAATTGCTCTACTTGACGACGTGTGTCTTGGAGTAAGTCATCGTAATGTTCAGAAGTGTCAGACTTCCAACCAGTTAGAGAGTCAATTTCATCTTCTTTTCGAAGGAGTGATGGAGCATGTCCCAAGTCAGGCGTTAGCAGTTCGTCGGGTACTGGGCTAAGCTCTAAAACAGACTCTAGAGTCTTGCCCATAAGCCTTGCCAGTCTGGCAGTACGAGGGTCGCTTTCTGCTAATTCACTAATGGCTTTCTGGGGCAATGTTTCACTCAGTGGCTCAACTGTGAACGCTGCAGCTCTGTGGCGAACCTCTGGCAAGGTAATTATTGCCCGACGAGCCGCTTCGGTAAGGGCTAGCCATTCATAGTCTATCTTTGCATCCCGTGCTTTATTTGCTGCTTCATTCTCTAATACCCTGTCTCGCCTAGCCCAAAAATCTTCGCCAGCCTGGAGATCATGCACAGCAGGATCATAGTCGTCTACAATGGGCTGCCTAAAAGGAACATCAGCTAAGTCAGCTTCTACCTGAGCTCGTATTTGGTCGGGGTTACTTTCAGGTGCTGGCATCGTTTCGACTGTCATGTTTTTGTTTTAGCGTTTTACTCTATAAATAATAGCAAATTTCTGCTCGTTTGTCAAGTGCGCATATCTGTATTTGTAAACTCGTTCAAATTTTTTTACTTCTTTGCCGCTAAGTAGACCCCACAAATTTTATTTCCTTATTTTACCCCTCTAACGCCATTTACTGCTGCACGTTGGCACCATTTATTGGACACTAGACATGCAAGAGCCATGTACCCACAGCCAGTTGAACTAGGGATATATACGAAAATTAAGGCTGACCCTATTCTGTTTTTAGTGTCACCTCTGTTAGAATAATTGGGTATGAGTTTATCTATTGGGATTGTCGGCCTGCCTAATGTTGGCAAGTCAACGTTATTTAATGCTTTGACCAAGAACAATATTTTGGCGGCTAATTATCCATTTGCGACGATTGAGCCTAACACTGGCATTGTGCCGATTCCTGATGAACGTCTGCCGCAGTTGTCAGCTCTGTTCAACAGTGCCCCAATCGTGCCGGCTACAGTCAATTTCGTTGATATTGCCGGTTTGGTTGCCGGAGCTTCTAAGGGTGAAGGTCTAGGGAATCAATTTCTTAGCCATATCCGATCAACCAATGCTATTTGCCAGGTGGTTCGGGCTTTTGAAGACGACAATGTTGTTCATGTTGATAACCGAGTTGATCCAAAGGCTGATATTGAGGTTATTTTGACTGAACTTATCCTAGCTGACCTGCAGACGATTGAAAATCGTCTGCCCAAAATTGAGAAGGAAGCCAAAGCCAACCCAAAACTGAAACCAGTTTTAGAAACCATAAAACGAACACAAATTTTACTCAATGAAGGTACCCCGATTTCCTCTGTTAGTGACATTGATACAGACCATATTCAGGATCTTCATCTGCTAACTGCCAAACCCATAATTTACCTATTTAATGTCGATGAAAAGGACCTTTCTGATGGTGCCAAGAAGACTGAGCTAACCAAGCTTGTCGCTCCTGCTCAAGCTTTATTTGTTTGCGCCAAGCTTGAGGCCGAGCTGCAAAGCCTGGATGAATCCGACGCTCTGGAACTTTTAGAAAGCTACGGGCAGAAAGAATCCGGGCTAAATCAATTAATTCACGCTGCTTATCAGACTCTTGGGCTGCAAAGTTTTCTGACTGCCGGCGATAAAGAGGTCAGGGCCTGGACTATCCGCCGCGGCGCCACTGCACCACAGGCAGCCGGTGTGA
Organism: uncultured Candidatus Saccharibacteria bacterium; assembly: GCA_964493895.1. GTDB lineage: Bacteria > Patescibacteriota > Saccharimonadia > Saccharimonadales > JAGQNJ01 > CAYRSA01. The sequence continues at coordinate 64,422 of CAZBPY010000001.1, forward strand.
TCCACACTGATTTTGAGAAAGGTTTTATAGCCGCCGAGGTGATTGGCTTCGCCGACCTAGTGGCCGCTGGATCTTGGCAAGCCGCCAAGGCCGCCGGCAAAGTCCGCTTGGAGGGCAAAACTTACGTGATGCAACCGGATGATGTGGTCGAATTCCGCTTTAACGCCTAGAGTTCGAACTTAGAATCTGGAGATTCGCTGGCGCATCATTAACGATGACCGGGTATAAGGGTTGATGACCTGGCGCACCCGAGCCGTAGTTGGCATCTGTTCAGTTTGGGCTTGGCCGGCTTCGCCGATGGCAATTTCGGCAATTTTCTTCATGAATGGATGGTCAGATGTGGCTTGGGGCTGAATTAGGCTTTGCGGCTGCCAACCGGATAGAGTTGGTTGCACTGTGGGGCTTGCCTGGAATTGGGTAGACTCTCCTGGGACGTGTTGTTGGCGATAAGCCAACACCTGTTGTTGGACAAATACGGTGGCCGCTCGTAGCTCCATACGGCGGTAACTTCTGAATACCAAAGTCTTATTTGGAGTACAAACTCGAATAGTGGAATCGATGAGGCGATAAGAAAAGTCAACCTCAACTACCATGTCATAACGAACATCTTCGACGGTTAAGTAAAATGGCTTTTTATCAACTAAGAGCAAGCGCAGATCAGTGGCGCACAGCACGGCAATACCACCGTCATAGCGCCCCAACACGCAGTGCTCTATGGTTTCTCCATCCACCAGAATATGGCGCAACTGTCGGACCTCGGCTGCGCCGAGAAACCAAAAGCTTACCCCTATTCGTTTTAGTTGGCGATCAACTTCGTTCACAGAAACCATTGGTCACCTCCCCTCATATGTTAAGTTCTGGCGGATTACTCACTAACCCTATTTATAGATTAAACCTTTTGGGGCTTTTTGTCTGTTAGTCTAGTCTCTGGGTAAATGAGATTTTTGTCACACTTTAGCTTTCGGGTTATACTAAAAACATGTTTGCCACTAAGCAGCAACACAAAGCTCTGGTGGAGGCTTTCAAAGGCGGGTCTCCGCTAACCTACAAAAAGGGTGAATTTATCATCCGCCCGGGGGATACTCCCTCGGGCGTTTTTTATATCGAGGAGGGTTTGGTCAAAGCCTACGACATTACCAAGTACGGTGAAGAAAACCTGCTAATTATCCGTAAACCTAATGAGATTTTTCCGCTGATTTGGTCAATAACCGGTCAAGGTCGAGCGATTATTTATGAAGCTCTCTGTGATGTCAGCGTTTTCCGCCTTGGCCAGGATGAATTTCAGAAGTTGCTGCACGATCGGCCTAGCCTGCAAGCTCCATTTATGGACATAGTTTTCGAAATGTATCGTATTCACAGCGAAAGAATTATGAACTTGGAATATCGGACAGTCCGTGAACGCTTAATATCTTTCCTGCTAATTATGTCTGATCGTTTTGGCGTCAAATCCAATGGTCATCTTAAGCTGGATGTACCCCTGAAACAACAGGACATTGCCAGCTCCATAAACGCCACTCGTGAAACCACCGGCCGCGAACTAGCCAATCTAGCTCGTCGTGGCCTAATTACCAATGATCATGGCTTTATCATTATCAAGAAGAAACAAGCCATGCGCGACTTTCTCTAGCGCCAGTTCAAGACAATTGTCTCAATGGTTTTCACTAGTTCCTCGTGGCTGGGCATAGCATTATTCTCAAAGTAGTGCCCGGTGTTTATAAAGTTGTCAACAACGCTCAGACAGACAATCTCGTCGGCAAGCAAGTGCATGCGATCCACTGCCGGAACGGTTGCCAGAGGTGTGGCTACAATCAGGCGTTCTATCTTGATTGGCTTTAGGAAATCGGCAGCAGCATCCAACGATAGACCATCCTGCAAGATATCCGAGACCAAGATTATATTACGCCCGCGCAATAGATCTTTTCGGATGATACCGCCGTCACCTAGCAGCCGGTTAATGGCATGGAATTTCTGAGCCTTCTCTTGCTCGATATATGTCCGATACTCTGAAGCAAAGCCCTCTAACTGCCCAGCCGAAAACATATTGTTATAAGTAAAACCGCCGTCCTGATTAACTACTGCTAGAGGCTGGTGCTCGCCGGGCAGCTTTATCTCTTCCGTCAAAAGCATGGTCAACACGCAGTGCAAAGCTTTGGCAATTTCGGCACCTATAATAATACCCCCGTCGGAGAGGGCTATTACTGCAGTGTTTTCATAACGGTATTTTTGCAACTTAGCCGCTAATTGCTGGCCGGCCTGATTGCGATCTTTGAAATACATCTCGTCATAGTGTATCAGAGCTTGCTAAGCAGATAAAAACGCTCTAGATTTCCTTTCGATCCAGCGACTTGGCTATCGGCTTTATCATGAATTACAAACTGTTTTTTGGCCCAATCTTCGAAATCTTTTAGAATTTGCCGGCGCAGACGTTCGTTCTTGATAACACCCTTGTGTTTGATGTCGCCGCCAGCTTCAAACTGTGGTTTTACCATGGCGATTATCTGAGTGTCAGGTCGGCACAAACTGGCAATGTGCGGCAAAACATCACGCAGGCTAATGAAAGATACATCAATGACCACAATATCTGGTGTCGTAGACAATTTCGTAATATCACGAATGTCGGTTTGTTCATGCAGTTCTATCCGACGATGCCCGCGCAAACTGGGGTGCAGCTGATCTTTGCCAACCTCCACGGCGATCACCTTTTTGGCCCTATGTTGCAAGGCGTAATCTGTAAAGCCGCCAGTTGACGAACCCACGTCCAGCACTATTTTATCCTGGAAAAATAGTCTGAACTTATCGGCCACCGAAGCCAACTTTTCACCGGCTCTGGAAACATACTGCTGAGTGTCGATTAGTTCGGCAGAGTTGTGATCATAAACGGACTGACCCGGTTTAGTCACCAACCGAGCAGCAATTCGGACTTTACCTCGCTTAATAAAATCAGCCGCTTGCGACCGTGACCTAACTAGGCCCTTTTGAACCAATAATTCATCGGCCCGGATTCTCACAATTAATCCTTTTTGCGTTCACGGTACGCTCCGGTCTCGGTATCGACAGAAATAATGTCGCCAGTCTTAATGAAAGCTGGAACTTTGACAGAAATACCTGTTTCAACTTTAGCCTCTTTAGTGATTGAGCTAGTTGTATCGCCTTTGACGGCATCTTCGGCGTAAGTGACTTTTAGATAAACATTCTTTGGCAGCTCAACATTGATGACCCGGCTGTCAAACAGTTGGAGGTTAACCATATCACCTTCCTTTATAAAACCAGCGTAATCTCCTACGATATCGGCCGGAACTTCGAATTGCTCATAAGTTTCGTCGTTCATAAAGAAAAAGTTCGAGCCATCATTATAAAGATACTGAACTTTTTGATTTGTGACGTCTGCCGGCTCAATAGACTCGCTGCCTTTAAATGTCTTGTCGAGCACTTTTCCATCAGTCAAGCTTTTAATCTTCACATTAACCACACTGCCCTGGCGCCCCATTACTTTTTGAGCATACTCAACTACCCGATAGGGCGTACCATCCAACTGAAAGATAGTGCCCTTTTTTAGGTCTGTAATTCCAAATGCCATGACCTAATTATATCTGTTATTAAGCTGTTACGCCAGGTTTGGTCGGATCATCAGGATGAGCAGCTAGCCAGGCGTTTTGTTTGGCAGCCAGCTCGGCAGAAGGATAATATTTGCCATCATCCGCCATTTCATAACCAAAACCGCCAAATTTTTCGAAATCTTCATCCTGGCCAGCCCAGGATAAGCTTTGTTCGTGCATTTGATTGGCAAAGTCTAGATAAAAAGCCGTTATGCTTTCAGGGGTCTCGCCTTCAAGAGGTCGTCTCAGCAGAAATTTTGTTCTTTTGGAGCTATCATGATCATTGTCTCCAGGATAAGTTATATCGGTGCTTCGTTGATCCTCAGGCAACCCCTCCTCGGCTTGTAGCATTTTATCGAGAACAGCTTTGTTGTTATCTGAAAGGGCATCATAAAATATACCTAGCTCAGCACTTGCTTCTTCTGCATTAGCCGAAGCAGTGAATGTGGGTACATTCTTATCCCATAATACTGTAACCGGCTCTATCAAGGGTTCCTCAATAAGTTCATGGATTCGCTCAGGGCTTGTCAAGGCCTGGCCTCTTTCGTGGCCTTTGCGCTGAATATCAGCAAACGCCGGGTTACTTGAACTAGTGAGTCCCTCTTGGTGGTGTGGTTGTATAGCTGGCAATTCACCTGTCATTTTTGTTTTTACGCTTAACAAGCGTATTTTAGCACATTTTCAAATGTATTACAAGCTATGGAGTTGTGTTAACCATTGTTAACAAACGGTAATAGGGCTAGATGTCGAGCTCGTTTGATAGCCCGTGCCAAATGTCGCTGTTGACTCTCGGTCAAACCTGTTTTCTTACGAGATTCGATCTGCCCGTAGCTGTTCACATAGCGCTGCAAAGACTTAAAGTCTTTGTAGTCAAAATAGGCTACCTCTTCTCTTTTTCGAAAAATCTTTGCCATTATTTCTCCTTAAAATGGGATGTCGTCCAAGTTAATAGGAGCGGAGTCATCGACATCCTCGATGACTACATCGTCCTCTTTGCCCTTTTTAGCAGATTTGGATTTTGAGCCAGCAGCTGCTGCTGCCCCAGCGTCGTCACTGCCGCTGTTATCTAAATCTTCACCGCCGCCGCCTCGGCTGTCCAGGAAAGTCACGTCAGAGGCGTTAACTTCCACTTTACTGCGCTTTTGACCGTCTTGTTCCCAGCTGCGGGACTGCAAGCGACCTTGGACTAGACAACGTCGACCTTTGGACAGGTACTGAGCCACTCGCTCGCCTAGGGCTGCCCAAGCCACTATATCGACATAGTCGGTGGCTTCGACCCATTCGCCGCTTTGATCTTTGTAGGCTCGGTTCAGCGCCAAACTAAAGCTGCAAACACTTTGTCCGTTAGGAGTTTGCCGCAGTTCCGGATCTCGGGTCAGGTTACCCATTAATATTACTTGGTTAATGCTTCGTGCCATATTTCCCTCTCTTATTCATTAGCCTCGTCAGTTTCTTCCCGTAAAGCTTCGCGTTCAGCCTTAGCCGCCCGGGCCGCCTCGGCACGCGCCAGTGTTTTCTCATCCTGACGAACAATGAGATAACGAATCACCTCGTTAGTGATATTCAGTGTACCTTCAATCTTGGACAAACTTGTTGGCTCTAATTCCACCGTATAGAACACATAGACACCGTGGTCATGCTTTTTAATCGGGTAAGCCAGTTTACGCTTGCCCCAATTATCAGACGAGACCATCTTGCCCTTATTGTCGGCAATGATTTTCTTGACGCGGTCTTCCGCTTTAGATAGATCCACTTCAAGTCCTGGATCGTAGACTACAGCCAGTTCATACTGCTGCATTGGAGAACTCCTCTCTGGTTATAGCCCATACACATTAAATAGTTATGAACTAGGATTAATTTACAACAATAATTGTATCAGTTTTCAGGGGTCAGGTCAATAATCTAGGCCGTCGATATTTGATAGCATTTCATCGGCATCCACTACGAGGTCAGTCATGACACCCATGATTGCTAGGCATTCTTCGTCGGTTAGATCGATTATCCCATGACCTTCTTGGCGCATACGTTCTTTTAGAGCTGCAATATCAGTAGGATGATTCCGGACAGATTCCTGCGACAATAAGAACGGTGGCTCTTCGGCATCAGGAGATATGACAATCTCTACCATGCCTGACAATACAGACTCGTCTCCAAACGGACTGTAATCGTCCCCTTCTTTATCGAATAGATCTGCTCCAACTACGATGTATTTACTAGAACCATGTGGTTCCCATAAAGAAGTGAATCGTATCTTGTCTGCACCAAATATGTTTAGTTCCCTTGTTGATGGACCCCAGTCAAACATAATTCCCGCCGGGGGTCCATCCGAGGCAACGATTTTGTCTAGTTCTTTGGCGCCCTCAGGATAGAGAGCCTTCATTTCACTAATCGCTCTTTCTTGATACTGCTTTAATAAGACCGAGAGGGCATCAAACATTTTAGCTCTTGGTGGGATATCGAACCCTTCTGGCAAGAAGTCTTTGAACTTGTCGTGATCAGACATCACGATTCCTCATCTATTGTGTCGTCTGCGGCGACTTCAGCCACCGGCCCTGCGGCCTGTTGGGGGGCCGGAGACGGTTCGGCGGCGGTTTCGGCGCCGAAGACTTCGTCGACCGAGTTGACCAGGACGTCGCGAGGGCGCGAGCCGTCGGCCGGGCCGATGATGCCCTGCTCTTCCATGGCTTCGACTAGGCGAGCCGCTCGAGCGTAGCCGATTCGCAGCCGGCGTTGCAGCAGGCTGGTGCTGGCTTTGCGGCTGTCAACGACGACTTTGATGGCGTCCTTCCACATGTCGTCATCGGCATCACTTCCGCCGTAATCGACAACGCTGCCTCCCCGCCCGCCGCCCAGTTGGACAGGCTGGCTAACAACATCTTCATCATAGGTCGGTTGACGCTGCTCTCTAATGAATTCAGTCACTTTGCTGGTTTCCTCATCAGTAATAAAGGCCCCCTGAACACGTTTTGGTTTTGGCATATCAGCTGTCAGCAGCAGCATATCTCCTTGACCAAGCAGTTTTTCGGCCCCGATCTGATCAATAATCGTTCGCGAATCAACTTGTGACGACACCGTAAAGGCTACTCGGGCTGGAATATTAGCCTTGATCAAACCAGTTATAACATCAACCGACGGTCGCTGCGTAGCCAGAATCAGGTGAATACCAACCGCTCGAGCTTTCTGAGCAATCCGCACAACTAGCGCCTCAACATCACGTGCTGCCATCATCATCAGATCAGCCAGCTCATCGATCACTACCACAATGTAAGGCATGCCTTCTTCTTTTTTTAGAGCATTGTACTCATGAATATTGCGTTTGTGGACTTCGGACAAGGCTTTATAGCGGCGCTCCATTTCGGCCACCGTCCATTTCAGGGCCGAAATACACTTTTCTGGCTCGGTAATGACCGGGGCCAGCAGGTGCGGTAGATCGTCATAAGGTTTCAATTCAACCTGCTTAGGGTCAACTAAGATCAATTTCAAGTCAGATGGGCTGTTCTTATATAAAAGACTGGTCAAAATCGTATTAATCATCACCGACTTACCAGATCCGGTTTGACCAGCCACCAAAAGATGCGGCATCTTATCCAAGGCTCCGACAATTGGTTTGCCGGAAATATCTTTACCGATAGCAAAACCTAGCGGACTGTCGAGTTCAGCCCACTCTGAAGACTGCAAAATGCTGCTGATTCGGACATGAGCCTTGCGTCGATTCGGTACCTCTATGCCGACGGCCCTTTTACCAGGAATTGGGGCCTCGATGCGAATAGTCTGAGCCGCCAGATCCAACGCTAAGTTATCTTCCAGGGCCTTAATTCTGGTCAGTTTAATACCCGATGGCGGCCGCAGCGTATACTGAGTCACCCGCGGACCGATGTTGGCCCCCTCCATCTCGACGTCGATGTTGAAGTTTTGCAGAGAATCTTTAATTAGCTGGGCGTTGCCCTCGACATCGCCGGCGTCAGCCTTATCTTGTTTCTGATTTAACAAGTCCAGGCTTGGGAACTTCCATGAAGGATCGCTGGCCACTGTTAAGGCCAGGCCCGGCTGAACCTTTTCGGCGGTATTTTTTAGACTGGACAGCCGCGGCCCGCGTTCAACCGGTACACCCTCGTTCAATTGAAAAGCAGACTCCTTGGGCTTTAGTTGAGCTAACTCCGGATCCTGCTCTTTACCCTTGAACAATTTTCCAAGGTGTAACAAGACTTTTGGTGAGATGTCAGCCGCTAGAAAGAAGGCCAAAACCGACAGAACGATGAACGTAACTGTGGCCGGAATTCGGGTAATAGCGCCAAGTGTCAGATTTCCCAGAGCTTCACCGACGGCTCCGCCGTGTCCGCCGCTAAAATTGCCGCCGGCAGATTGGCTGGCAAAGGCCGTAAATAACCAGCTGGCCGTAAAAGCCAAAAATGCCAAGCTAGCCGCCAATTTTTCTAGAGGAATCTGCTTGTCATCGCTCATGAATTTCTGAATTCCCAAGAATATAAGTGTCGGGACACTTAGGTAAGCTGCCCAGCCTAGTGCCCAATAAGCACCGCTGAATAAGCCTTCCGGCAGCGGCCCGCCGGCCCCAAAACCGCCCAGCAGCAAGAACAGGGCCAAAAGCACCATAATTATGGCGCCGGCCAGCGGCCAAAAGTTGGACTCCGGCTTTTCCGCCTGTTTTTTCTTCTTGTTATTTTTACCGGAAGCTTTGCTTCGGGTGTTTTTCTTTTTTGCCATAACTGTTTTGATTATATCAGTTTACTAGGGATGAAAAAAAGCAGTTTCTGTACCATAAGCTATACTTACATTATAGCAAATAATACAACATTTGTCAATAGTTTGTCAATGGAGCTAGTCGGTTTGCGGGTCTTGGTTGAGCAAGCGGGCTCGCATCTCATCGAATCGTTGCCGCTGCTCTTCGGCCATTTGTTCAGCCGATTTTTCGGCCGCCGATACAGCTGCAGGTTTGGGTCCGGGCTTGCCATTACCATTTTTATCGCTTGGCTTGCCGGCGCTAACCACATTGACCACAGGAATGACAATCGGTGACCGCTGAGTCTGGTCATACAGATAGTGGGTGACGTGATCTTTTAGCTCAGCCTTAAAGCGATCCAGATCAACCCGTTTGAAGCGCTGCTGAACGGCTCGGCGCAGCTCGGCTCGCAGACCATTCATTAGCTCTTCAGAGTCGCGGATATATATAAAGCCGCGGGTAATGATATCCGGACTGGTCAATAGCTGGCCAGTCTTTTTATCGACGGTCAGGATTACAGCTATCAAGCCTTCCTCGGCCAACATAATACGGTCTTTGACCACCACACCGCTGACAGTAGCTCCGGTTTGATCAACTAAGATACTGCCGTAAGGTACGTCATCAGTTTGTTCATATGAGTCAGCCGTAAATAGATAGCTTTGGCCGTTTTGAGCCAGAATGACGTTATCGCGCTTTACACCCTCCTCAACCGCCAAATCAGCATGGTACTTGCGGCGCAACATACCGCCGTGTACTGGAATCACAAATCTAGGCCGGACTATATTGATCATCTCCCGCATCTCATCGCGCCGAGCATGACCAGAAACGTGTAACGGCCCGCAACCATCAATCTCGTGTGTCGGATGCCTAAACAGAATCACGCCCATCTTGGCCAAGTTATTTCCAATCATGTCATAGCGAATCTCGTTACCCGGAATCGGACTAGAACTGACAATAACTGTGTCACCAGCCTTTAAATTAATATGCGAATGAGCACCTTCGCTCATGCGCATCAAGGCGGCATTAGGCTCACCCTGACCACCGGTACACATCACCAAAATCTTATCGTCCTCCATTTTAGCAATATCACGCATAGCTACAAAAGTCCCTTTTGGCACTTTCAGAAGTCCTTGGCGAACAGCAATCTCGGCGTAAGCCATCATACTGCGGCCATCTAGGGCTACTTTGCGGCCAGCCGCCACCGCGGCATTAATAATCATCTGTGTCCGGTTCATGTTACTAGAGAACACCGCACAGAAAATTCTCCCTTGGGCTTTGGTTATGACATCCATGAAACTTTGTTGCAGGGTCGATTCGGTCGGCGTGCGGCCTTCAGTATCGGAGTAACTGCTCTCTGTTAGCAGTAATAGGACACCTTGATCACCCAACTCTTTTAGCCTAGCAATATCGCTTGGCTTTTTATCAAGCGGCTCGGGGTCAAGTCGAAAGTCACCAGTAGCAATTATTCGTCCAACTGGAGTTTCGATGTTAACTGAACTAGCTTCTGGGATAGAGTGCGTAATTCGAATTAGCTCGACAAAGAAAGAACCGACCTTCAGCTTCTCATGGTTATCCATCTCCATCACTACAAACTCGGGCTTAAAAGTTGGCTGGCCCGGCGGCATGTCCTCAAAAGTTTTCTCAACAATTCCTAAAGTAAAGCGCGATCCATAAATCGGTGCCGGAAACTTCGGCACAATGTGTTTCAGCCCGCCGATGTGATCCAAGTGTCCGTGAGTGATGACGTAGCCACGGATTTTGTGCTTTATTGACTCCAGGTAAGTCGAATCGGCAATCTCATAGTTAATGCCCGGCAGGTCAATGCCAAGCGAGTTTCCGCAGTCTAAAATTATTGCATCATTTTGGTACTCAATGATGGCCGTGTTCTTTTCACCGACCTCTTCCAGACCGCCTAGGAAGGAGATTTTGAGTTTATCAAAATCATCAGTAATTTTGTTGGCTCGCCTCTTGTCCGCTGGCTGAGCTGACTTGTATTGTTCAACCATTTTACGGGCATCATCCAGGCTGCGTTTTTGAGCTCGAATGGCCGCGCCGCGTGAAGTACTCAAGCCATTATTTTTCTTGTTCGGAGTGGATTTTGCCGCCTTTTGATTTGGCTGATTGCCTCCACGCCGAGGATTAGGTTTCTTATTTTGGTCCATTTTTGTAATTTTCTCCTTATTAAATTCTTATTAAATCTTTTCTAAGATCAGCGGAATACGGCCGAAGTCATCAATCAAAGTCTGGCGCATTCCTCCGTTATATAGGGCTGCCGCCGGATGAAACAGCGGTAAAATCACCTGCTTTCGGCCATCTGCCAAGGTGATCCGCTTTGGCTCACCGTGTACAGCACTAATTCTTAAACTAGGCAAAAAGTATTCCATACTGTGCCGGCCTAAAGTCACCACCAGTTTTGGTTTAATGACCTCAAGTTGACGCAGTAAATATGGTAAAAACGCCTCTTTTTCAGCCGGCAGCGGATCCCGATTATTCGGCGGCCGGTATTTTACAATGTTAGTTATGTAAATATCCGGACGTCTTAGTCCAATTGTTTGCAACATTTCATCCAAAAATTTGCCAGCTGCACCAACAAACGGTTTACCCTGTAAATCTTCGTTCTTGCCAGGAGCCTCACCAATAAAAACTATATCGGCCTCCGGATTCCCGTCGGCGAATACCAGTTGAGTGGCTTGCTTAGCCAGCTCTGCACAGACTTTTTCATCCACAATCTGCTGAGCAATGTCATCTAGCTGAGATTGTTTAGTCATTTAGTTATCTCCTCTATTTCTTTATGAGGCGGTAAAGGCCTTCGATGATGCGGACAAGGCCCCAAATCAACGCTATCAATACGCCAAGCCATTGGAGCAAGCTGCCGCTGTCAACAGCCAGAATCGATAACAAATAACCAACCAGCCACATAATCAGACCGGCCACAAAATAACCGACTGGGGTTTGCATTGGATGTTGGCGATTTTTTGTTGATTTCTTGGATGGCATACTACCTCCTTACTTCTGCTCGCGCTTAACGGCTTTCATGCTTAGACTCAATCGGCCTTTATCGTCAATGGCTTGCAGTTTAACATCGACCCGGTCATCGACTTTTACCACATCACTTGGCTTTTCCACTCGTTCGTCTTTCATCTCCGAAACATGGACTAAACCTTCGTGTCCGGGCATGATTTCAACGAAAGCACCGAAGTCCAGAACACTGACTACCCGGCAGTCGCGGTAAATTTTGCCAACTTCCGGTTCGGCGGTCAGGGTTTTTACCCATTGAACAGCCTTGTCACGAGACAGCTGATCGCTACTGGCAATCATGACTGTGCCGTCGTCTTTGATGTCAATTTCGGCACCGGTATCAGCAATTATCTTGTTGATGGTTTCGCCGCCCTTACCGATAACTTCGCGGATTTTCTCGGGGTTAATCATGACGGTATCGATTCGCGGCGCATACGGGCTCATGTTTTTCTTGGGCTGAGCTAAGGTCTCAAGCATGTGCTCTAAAATATAAGCTCGCCCGTCACGGCCCTGCAAAAGAGCTTTTTTAAGCGTCTCGACTGGCAGGCCGTGAACTTTCATATCCATCTGAAGAGCAGTAATGCCCTTTTCGGTTCCAGCTGTCTTAAAGTCCATGTCACCGGCAAAGTCCTCGGCATCAGCAATATCGCTTAGAATATAGGTTTTGTCACCGTCAACCATTAGGCCCATAGCAATTCCCGATACTGGACGCTTCAAAGGCACACCGGCGTCCATCAAGGCTAGACAACTGGAACAGGTGGCGGCCATCGATGTCGAACCGTTCTGACTCATAATCTCAGTAACTGAACGAATGGTGTACGGAAAGTCAGCTTCCGATGGCAAAACTGGTGATATTGCTCGCTCTGCCAGATAACCGTGGCCGATTTCTCGCCGGCCTGGACTACCTAGTCGACGGACTTCACCAACTGTCCACCCCGGAGCATTGTAGTGATGCATGTAGCGCCGCTCGCCGTCACCTTCCATGGTGTCAACAATCTGAGCGTAACTTAGCGGTGCCAGTGTCACCACATTCAAAGCTTGGGTAACACCGCGAGTGAACAAACTTGAACCGTGAGCCCGCGGCAACAGCCCCACCTCACTGGATAGTGGTCTGACCTCTGTTAGGTTACGACCGTCAGGGCGGGTTTGCTCCTCGACAATACCTTTGCGCACATCTTTATGTAAGGCCATTTGAAAGGCATCATTGTACTCACCTCTTAAATCAGCGTAAGCATCCTCGCCTATCTCCTCAACAAAGTGTTCATGCATGCTGTCGCGCAGTTTATTAACCAAATCATTGCGCTCTGGATAAGGCATGCGCAACCCGGCGCCTAATTTACCGGCCAACCAGGTATCAACTCGCTGCTGGATGTCGTCATCGGGCAAAACTAGCTCATATTCCTGAGGTGTAACCCCAATTTTATCAACCAACTCCTGTTGTAATTTAATGGCTGGCTGGATTATTTTATGAGCGTATTCCAAGGCCTCAACAACTTTTTCTTCCGGAACTTCATCAGCACCGGCTTCCACCATCATGATGCCGGACTTGGTTCCAGCGACAACTAGATCTAAGGAGCCATCCTTGAGTTCTTCAGGGGTAGCGAAGGCTTTTGGCTTGCCGTCAACCATACCGATTCGAGCACCGGCCACTGGACCCTCAAATGGCGCACCGGTCAGCATAAATGCAGCTGACAAGGCAATCATGGCTACCGCGTCCGGACGGAAATCAGGATCCATCGATAGCACCGTGGCAATACCCTGCACTTCGTTACGATAGCCCTTTGGCCACAGCGGGCGGATCGGACGATCGATTAACCGGCCAATCAGGACGGCATCATCAGATGGGCGCCCTTCACGTTTTATAAACCGCGAACCGCTGATCTTGCCAGCAGCGTACATTTTCTCTTCGTAGTCTATCGATAGCGGAAAATAGTCGAAGCCTTGGGCGCTGCGGTCTGAAACCATAGCCGTTCCCAAGACCACGGTGTCGCCATATCTGGCAATTACCGAGGCTGTCGAGCGAAATCCGACTCGCCCCACTTCCAGACTAAGAGTTTTTCCGCAAAACTCGGTCTCTACTTTTGTAATTTTCTTTCCAAATGGATTAATTGTTCCCATTTGTTTCCTTTCTATTGTTCGGAGCACAGTGCAAATATACGTCTACCACTCGTGCATTATCTCTGTTGGCAGCATATATCTGAGGCCGCACTTCGAACACTTTAGCTGTTAATGTGCACAAGCTTTCGGGCTTCTTGGATAGAAGCCGTCTAGTCTGAGCAAATTATCGGCGTAAGCCAAGTTTTTTGATCAACGCTAGATATTCTTTAGAGTCGTGTTTAGCAATATAAGCCAGGTGCCGTTTGCGCTGGCCAACCATCTGCAAAAGTCCCCGCCGAGCCGCATAGTCGTGCTTATTTGACTTTAGATGTTCGGTGATTTCTTCGATGCGCTTGGTCAAAATACCAACCTGCACCGCTGGACTACCGGTGTCATTTTTAGACTTCTGCAGGTCAGCTATTACTGCCTGTTTCTTCTCTTTAGTTATCATTCGTAGCCTTTATTCTAGCACCATTTACCTCTGAAGGCAAGCACAATTGATCACCTATTTTATTCAAGCGGACTATAAGATCTGTAAGCATGCCGGCATTGAACTAATTTTGTGTAATCTCCAACGATTTTATGTCTTTAGCCTTAGTCAAACTGAAATCATTTATCTTGGTACGTCTTAATTCGGTCATATAGGCACCGGTGCCCAGTTTCTGGCCAATATCGCGCACCAGTGAGCGTATGTAGGTTCCGCTGCTGACCTCTGTCTGGAAGCTAATTTTTGGATACTTATAGCTTATGTCTGTAATCGAGTAAATTGTCACTGGGCGAGCTTTCATTTCGGGTGTTTTTCCCTCTCGAGCCAGTTTATAGGCACGTTTGCCGTTTATTTTAATGGCGCTATATACGGGTGGTTTTTGGTCGATCTGACCGACAAATCCCTGTAGAACTTTCTCGACTTCCTTTTCTTTTGGCCGTCGGTTGCTAACCTTGGTAATTTCGCCCTCTGCGTCGTCAGTGTTACTGGCTTCACCCAATTTTAACTCGACCTCATAGGTTTTATCCAATTTTGAATACTTCCCAGCATCCTTACAGGCCTCGCCGACCAGAATAATCAACAGACCAGTAGCCAGCGGATCCAGAGTGCCGGCGTGACCGACTTTTGGCCGCTTTACCCCTGTTTTTTGTCGGACAAGACTGCGGACTTTGGCCACCACATCAAAACTTGTCCAATTTTTTGGTTTATCAATTAGCAAAACACTGTTCATCTACACAGCGTACGACACAAGTCTAATTGGGTTCAAGAACTAGTTGTTAGCCGGCGGATTTTGCGGTGGGAAAGCGGCCGTCATTGGCGGCGGCACTGGCGGTGGAGCAGTCGGTGGCGTGTTCACCCCCGTTTGCTCTGACGGCAATCCCGGATCAGGCGGGATTGGTGATTGTTGCGGTGGCCGCGGTTGAGGTGGTGGAGCAACCGGATTTGGCGCTGGTGCCGGATTTGGCGCTGGCATAGCCGGTGGTGCTAGATTATTATTGGCACTTGGCATATTTGGCGTATTATTAACCATCAACGGAGCTGATGCCCCTGATGCAGCCGATCTCTGTGGTAATTGATCTTCTGAATCAACAGCGGCAGCGGCTACAGCGTCACGGGCTGAATCCAAGCCAGGCAGCGGATTCGATGTCGAATCATCGCCAGGCGCCTTGGGGCTGCCCAGAGTCTTTTCGATATCTGTTAAAGTTTTGTCCTGATCAATTACAGCATCCTCGATATTAGAAAGTGTTTTATCTCCAAGATTATTGTTTGCTGGAGCAGTCGCTGAACCATGTTGACCACGTTGCATCAAAGGCTGCTCGGCTGGGGGCGCCAGTGGATCAAGAGCTGGTGATAACCCCTCTGGTTTGGCATTAGCCGTTAATGTACCGCCCCGAGATGGACCATCAGAAGGTTTGTCATCTGTCTTGGCGGATTTGTTGAACAGTCCCATGGTATTGTCATTGCCAGTTTCTTCCCTAACATCCTTGATTGGACTATTATCAGCCTTGGCTTGATTAGCTTCCGGTGCTTGCGGTTCGGGTAAAGTCGTTTCATTCGCTTCGGCCGGCTTATTTTTCGACTTTTTCTCGCTGTGATCAATCTCTAAAACACCGTTACTGCCCTCATCGTCGTCACCATTCTTGGATTTAGTCTTGGAAATTGCCGACTTGGATTGCAACTGGGTAGCCACGAGCTGTTGATTAGCTCCGGCGGCCATCAATTTGGCGCTTAGACTCATAGTTCTTGAGGTAGTTTTCTCGTTACTAAACCGCTGAGTCTGAGCCACAATACCAGTCAAAAAGGCCGTGGCCATCTGGGCATCAAAGCTGTCAGGCTTGATGGTTTCAGCCAGATCAACCAACATTTCACACAAACTACTAGCCTGTTGATCCTGCCAATTAATGGTTCCCAGGCTGCCGGCGTTGGTATCAGTTATCGAGATAACGGTGGCGTCGTGCAAAATTCGGCCATGAGCAACAATGGCTTGGTCTAGCTCCTCTTTGGAATGAACCCCTAGGGCCATAACCACATCAACATTGAAATCTCCTTGCGAAAAGTCGAAATCCTTTTCAGAAATCGACGTTCTATAAGGGGTGATGAAAATCTTTACAACGTTGTCTTCAACCTTATAGCGCAATTTGTCAGCCTTGGACTTGTCCAGCGAAATAATGAAATCTCGCAAACTATCAGTGTTCTTTTCAATGGTTTTTTCTGGCTGCAAAAACTCTAGGGTTGACGGCACATCACCACTGAAAACAGCAGTAGCGTGCTTCCCCTGCTTGTTCAAAAACAAAGTCAAGCCAATGGCCGCTGCCAGCTGATCAACAGATGGGCTAGCACTAACCGTAACCAACACATTGTTAGCCTGTGTTAGGCGGTCGACGGTACTTTGCTTTGCGACTTGATCCATGTTTTTTTGTTTTAGCTATTTTCACCTTTCAGTCTACCATAAGCATCTTATTTTGTCTAGCTTAATAAGAAAGATTTTTTACAGGAGTATTTACAGGGAGGGTCATTGTTTGTATAATTAATGATTAGAGCTTAATACAAATTTAATCTAAGAAAAGGATCATTAATCTCACATGCCTATTATTAAATCTGCCAAAAAGCGAGTTCGCGTAGCCGAAAAGGCCGCTATCCGTAACAGTAGGACCAAGCGAACTATCAAGAGTGCTATAAAGTCTTTCCAGACCGCCGTTGCGGCCAACAACACAAAGAAAGCTGATGAGGCTATGCGCCAGGCCCAAAGCGCCATTGATACGGCGGTAAAGAAGAATTTGTGGCACACGAACAAGGGTGCCCGAAAAAAGGCTCAATTGATCAAGCAAGCCAAGGATGCCGGTCTGAAACCGGCTAAGAAGGCTGCTGCCAAATCGGCTGTCAAACCGGCCGCCGTCAAGAAGCCTGCTGCTAAAAAGCCGGTGGCCAAGAAAACTCCGGCTAAAAAATCCGCTCCTAAGAAGTAGTCAAACTCAACAAGAATTGTTTAAGGGCGTCATCAGCGTCAACAGTGCGGGTTTTCAGCATAACCTCTAGTTGAACTGCCTGACGTACTAGCGATTTCAGTTTGGCCAATGACATATCCCGCGCCAACCCTAGTGATTTTTGAACCACAAACGGATGGAGACCGGCCGCCTTGGCTATTTCCGACGCGGACTTCTGCTTGGCGGTTTTGACCACTGCCAAGATATGCAACTGCCAGCCGATCATGCTCATTATGTAAATCGGCTCAACCCGTTGCCGCCGCTGATCATCATAAATAGACAAAGCCTTTTCCTGCCGGCCTTTAAATCCGGCTTCCAGCAGCTCAAAAACAGTCGTCGATGGCTGTGGTTCGGTCAACTGGTCAATAGTCTGACGGGTAACTTTGGGGTTAAAAAGCACCAACTTATCAAGTTCATTGCTCAGACGAAGCTGGTCCGTACCGACAAAGTCAATCAGGTGTTGGGCACTAGCTCGATCAAGGCTGCCGCCCTTCTCTTTGGCGGCTTGGACTAGCCAGGCTATGGTTTCGTCCGGCGACAAGCTGCTAAAATCTCGCCAATCACTCTGTTCCTTGAGAGTTTTAATATATGCTGCCCGTTTATCTAATTTATCGATCACCAACACGACAGTGGTTTCGTCCGGCGCTTGATTTAGGAGGGTTTCTAGCTGATCGGTCAGGGTTTTATTGGCTTCAAAACTTTCAATAACCACCAGCTTTTGATCGTTGAATAAGGATGAAGCCACCGCAGCATTCAAAATTTGTTCAGTTTCATGTTCGCTGCTATCAAAACGCTCTATTGACAGAGGTCCGTGAGCCTTAACAAACTCATTAATCTGCCGATTTAACTCCGATTTAACCTTGTGCCGATTGTCGCCGGTTAAGGTGATAACCATGGCTACTTCTCTTTCAAGTCAGCAATAACCATTGAGCCGTCGGTACCGTATTCGTGACCAAAACCATTGCGGGCTTTGTAGGGCGAAAAGAAATGATCAATTCGCTTGACCTTTTTAATCTGGCCGGCATCTTGAAGAGTTTTGATTAGAAAATCCCGTTCCTTGTCAGCGTCGGAATGGATAGCGTGCGTAAACTGAATTGTAAACAGCGACAACCCAACATTTTTGTCATAGGTAGCCGCCCCTAGCCAGTCTGCTTTATAGCCGCCTGGCAAGAACCAATTGCGCGGTGTCCGCCAGAAGCGTACATGGTGACGGACCCGCGGGCTACCGCCAACTTGAATCTCAAAACCAACAGCGTGGCGTTTGCCGAACAAAAAGCCTCTGCTCATTGGCGCCGATGGATAGCTTTGGTCAAAAATTACGGCTTTGATAGTCTTCCAGAGACTTTTCGGTGTAATATCTTCGGCCCTTGTCCAACCAGCAGCCTCCATAGCCCGAATTAAGTCGTGCTTGCCGCCATTTAGACCCATATTAACCGGATCGCTTAAAATGCCGTCGGCTGTTCGGCTGCGACCAATAAAGTTGCTTGGCACATAAAGCCGGGTCAAAAATCTATGAATTCCAGGTAAGGCTACGTAGGCCGTAAACAGCCACAGGACTACCAATGCAATCAAGAAGTTTGTTCGCCGCCAAACATCCGGCAGGAAGTAAACATAAGCAATGGCGATAATCACCAGGGGTGCCAGCAGGATGATGAGGCGTTTAATTAGAACAGCAAATCGGTTGACGTATTTCATTTATTCCCTTTAAGTTTTGGTCTCGGCTGGCAAGTTGGACAGGTGTGAGTTCCCCGGCCGGCCACGCGCGATTTCTCTATAATTGTACCGCAAACTAAGCAGGGTTGCCCATCGCGGCGAAAAACTTTGGCAAACGTTAAATAACTTCCCTGTCTGCCTTTAGCATCGACGTAGTTGCGATCCGTCGAGCCGCCCTTTTTTATACTCAGCCTCAGCACTGACTGCAGCTCGCTAAATAACTTTTTCAGTTTGGTTTTTGGAATATCTTTGACCAGTGTCAACGGATGAATCTTAGCCGCAAACAGCGATTCATCAGCATAGATATTGCCAATGCCGGCAACGACTGTTTGGTCTAGCAAGACCGCCTTGATATTCGATTTTGGCCGCCGAAGGAGTCTGTCTATAAATTGCTGAGCCGTAAAATCATTAGCCAGCGGCTCGGGTCCGACGCGACGAAAAAAATCAATCTCGGGAATTTCAATGGTTGGCACCAGCCTCATCCAGCCAAATTTTCGCTGATCGTTAAAGAATAATTTGCTGTCACCTAGATCCAAAGTTACCCGCGTCGACTTATCCGGCAACCTGCCGACTAGACTTTTGGTGGGATGACCGGCTCCGAAACTTGAAGCCTCATCATTGGCTCGAAATACCAACTGACCAGTCATTTTCAGATGAATTATCAGAGAATAGTCGCTGTCGAGGTCAATGATTAAAACTTTAGCTCGGCGGCGAACATCAGTCATCTGAGCGCCAATCAGAAATTGCTTAACATCGGTGCTAGCATTGGGAAAGCTTTTGGGATTGTCAAAATTAACTGATTTAATCTTGCGGCCTGGCAGTAATTGCAACAAACCTAATCGTACTGTCTCAACCTCAGGTAACTCTGGCATTCATTTATTGTACCTAGTTGCGAGTAGTACGGCTAGGCAGCATCTATAAACAAATCGGCGTAGGCTGCGCTTGGACCGTCTTGGGTCGATATTAACATCAAGCCGGCATCTTCAGGGTTGACTCCTGAAATTTCTAGCTCACCTCTGACCACAGCTTTTAGCGCACCCATCACGATTTCTGCACTTGCGTCTCTTAGCGTAATCATCTCATTATCTAACAAAAGATGATGCTCGTCAGTTTGATCAAGCACCATAGAAAGCACCGGAATATATGGATCTTCCGGAGACCTGTCTCGCAAAATTGCCTCGGCACATTCAGCTTCTTTTCGAAACCGAATATCTAGCCACTCGATTTTGCCTTCTTCGGTTTTACCAAGTAGCGCCATGGCATTTACCTTGTTTATTTTTCGCTTACGCTTTAATTATAGCTCGCTTGGCAAGTGGATTACAAGAAAAGTCCGTATAATTAAGTTTATGAGCGACCTTACCGACATATTGGCTCGCAAAAAGCTACCCCAGGAACCGCCGGAATTCCCGGTTATTAGACGGTTTGTTAAAGAGCGTCTGGATATTACGCCTCGGCTGCAAATTCGCGATCAAAGTATTATTATCTCGGTGTCGGGCTCAGCGGCGGCTGGTTCATTACGATTTATTCTGCATGAGCTGCAGGACCAACTAGACAGCAATTATCGGTTGGTAATTTCCAGTTATTAAAATTCAGTGCCGGTGCGAAGGGCTTTATATTGTTCGCGCGGCAATTGTTCGTTGAATAACTTCACGATGTCGTCTAATTTACCGTCGAAACTGCCATCGCTACGGCGGCAACTAGTCGCCCATAGTGATTTAGGGGTGTTCTCGTCACTGCCAATAAATTCAAATGTATAGCGCAGACGGTTGGCGCAGGCTCCATCATACTGAACTCTTGGATCAGGTAATTTTTCTTTTGTGAAGTCGGCATTGTGCAAAGCCGACAAGAAACTGCGAAATGAGTCAGAGTTGCCGGGAGTTTGTTCTATGCGAACTACATTGCCCTGAAAGCCATTTATCAGTTCGCCGACAGTTTGATCATTACCAACTGTAATGACAAGCTGCTGGTGTTCCTGGTCGCTCTTTATAGCACCACGTATAGACATTCGCACCTTCACATCGCTATCAGCATAATCAGTGATGCTGGATTGAGTTGGATCAAGAATTGAACCCCTGCTGCCACCCCAATCGATGGAGAAGATAAGAAATGACACAAGTATGATAAACCCCACGACACCCAGGGCTAATATCATTCGTCTCCCATTCATGACCATATAATAACACTCTTATGATATTTTAGCAACCTAAGCTGGAGTCGCGTATAATCATAAGCAATATGGGAAAACGCCGTCGATACGCTGATGATTCTACTGAAAGTGTAAGCCTGCTATTAAAGTTCCGACTGCCCTGGCTGTTTATAGGTGTTTGCCTAAGTTTGTGTACTGCTGTTTTGGTTTCTAAATTCGAGCACATCCTCCAAGCTGACCCCAGTCTGGTCTTTTTCATACCCTTGATTGTCTATATCAGCGATGCCGTCGGCACCCAGACAGCCAGCATCTACATTCACAACCTTGGCAAAAAACAAGCTCCATTTAGGTTATATTTTGTTAAAGAACTACTGGTTGGACTCTGTTTAGGCGTAATTTTCGGCCTATTCGTAGCCGGCGTCATTCACTATTGGCTGCACTTGCAGCCGGTAGCTGCTACGGTCGGCCTAGCCATGGCTGTTAGCGTCACCATCGCCACCATATTTTCTTTGTCAGTAACTTCAGTGATGAATCGCCTCGGGGTTGATCCGGCTAGCGGTGTCGACCCGGTTGTCTCGGTCCTCCAAGATGTCATAAGCATCTCGATATACCTAATAGTCGCCACTTTGATCATCTTCTAATTACAGATCGCCCCAGGTGTTGCCAATAGTGGTATCGACAGTCAGCTTAACAGATAGTTTGTAAACATTTTCCATAGTTTTCTTGAGAGTTTTAGCAACAGCTTCGGCTTTATCTTTTGGACACTCTACCAGGATGGAGTCGTGGATCTGCAACAACTGGACACAATCTTTGTCCAATTTATTATCAACTGCCACCATGGCCATTTTCATAATGTCAGCCGCTGTTCCTTGGAAAGGCATATTGACGGCAGCTCGCATGGCGGCTTCACGAACCATAAAATTAGACGACTTTACATCAGGGGTCGGCCGGCGGCGGCCCAGTAAGTTTTCGACATATCCTTCTTCTTTGGCCTGCTTTTTGACTGATTCAATATATTTCAGCAGTTTTGGTCGAACCTCGAAGTACTTGGCTATAAACTCCTTGGCTTGAGCATAAGTCATACCAGTTGCAGCCACCAAACCATGCGGACCAAGACCATACATAACGCCGAAATTTACTACCTTAGCGTCGCGGCGCATGTTTTTGGTGATGTCCTCGGGTTGGCGTCCATACACCTGAGCCGCGGTGGCAGTGTGGACATCGACGTCACGGTTGAACATGTCAATCATGTCCTTGTCTTGTGATAGATGAGCAGCTATTCTCAGCTCAAACTGGGAGTAATCAGCACTTACGAACACATTTCCCTTTTCAGGTATAAAAGCCTCTCGAATACGACGGCCTAGATCAGTACGAATCGGTATGTTTTGCAGGTTGGGATCGTTAGAGCTAAGCCGCCCCGTCTGGGCCACAGTCAAAGCAAAAGTGGTGTGAATGCGGGAATTCTCATCAACTTGTTTTGGTAAGGTGTCTATATAGGTCGACTTTAGTTTGGTGACCTCTCGGTATTGGGTGATCAAATCAATAATTGGGTGTTGGCCGCGCAGCTTATCAAGCTCGGTCGCCGCTGTCGAGTAACCGGTTTTGCCTTTCTTAATTCCGGCAGTTGGTAAGCCCAATTTTTCAAACAAAACTTCTGCCAACTGGCCAGGACTGGAGATGTTAAATTCCATGTCGGCATGGCCGTAGATTTTTTGCTGAACATCAGATATCAGGTCATCGACTTCAGTCGACATTTTCTTCAAGTAGCCGGTGTCAAGTTTGATGCCTCGGTACTCCATACGAGCCAGCACCGCTGTCAACGGCCACTCAACTTTCTTGGCCAGTTTGGCAACTTTAGGCAATTGTTGAAGCTTTTTATACTGGTCAGAGTACAGCGCCCGAACCACGGCCATAACTTCGCTGTCTTGAAGCTGGCCTTCCTCGAGATGAATGCCAATTTCGGCCGCCAGTTCCGGCAGACTTTGAATGCGCCGCAATGAATCAATCAAAAAGGCGCCGATGAGCACGTCGTGGCCGACTTTTTCAGCCCTGATGCCAAGCCCTAGGAGTATTTGCAAAGACTTCTTGACATCATAGCCAATCAGTTCAGCCTCAGCGATGTATTCAGCTAGTTTCTTGGCGACAACTTCCGGGCCAAGCTTCTTAATGTCAAACCTAATCAGCGTTTTAGCATCCGGTGACAAGGACAGTTGAACCGGATCGCGACCGTGCGGACCGGATTGTCCGTCAATAATTAGTTGCTTAACCTTAGGTAAAGTCAGTTTGTCCAACTTTTCAGGCGTATCAATGATAATTGGCTCGACAACTTTTAGATTAGATACAATTTTGGCTTGTTCGACTGCTTCGGGAACCTTCATAATCTCCGGTAACTGCTGAGCCAGCCGGCGAAACTCCAATTCTTCCAACTTTTTCTGAATAGACAGCGGATCACACTTGCTGCCGTCCATCTCCTTGAGGTTTAACTTCAACGGTGCATCAGTCCATATGGCTGCTAAGTCCTTGCTCAAGTAAGCCGATTCCTTGCCGGCCTCAAGTTTAGCCCGAATTGAATCCTTAACTTTGTCTAGATTCTTATAAATGTTGTCCAAGTCGCCAAATTCTTGCAGCAAACTGACTGCTCCCTTTTCGCCAATACCTGGCACACCGGGTATATTATCTGAACTGTCGCCCTTAATGCTTTTTAGATCCAAAAATTGTTCAACCTTAATGCCGTATTTTTGCTCAAAGCTTTCAGGATGAAAAAGCTCGATGTTACTCAGACCTTTTTTTAGAGCATAAACGTGGACATTACCGTTTATCACCTGGAGTAAATCCAGATCACTGGTAACCAGCATGGTATCAAGCCCTTTGGCCCGGGCTTGAACCGCCAGGGTACCCATAATATCATCGGCTTCATAGTCATCCAGTTCGTACAGCGGCCAGCCGAAGGTCTCTAGTAGTTCGTGCAAAACTGGAATTTGCTCTTTGAAATCAGCCGGAGCCGGTTTACGGCCGGCTTTATATGCCGGATACATTTCAATCCGCCGGCGGATGTTGGTCTTGGGCTTGTCCCAGGCCACGCAGACATAATCCGGTTGAAGTTTCCTGATGACTTCTAGGGCCATGGTTGCAAAGCCAAATACTCCGCCAGTTGGAGTGCCGTCTTTTGTACTCAAATTCGGCATCGCATAATAGCCGCGGTAAAATACTGACTTGCCGTCAATAATCGCCAGCCGCTTTCGGCTAGTTTTCCCAGACTTTTCACTCATGACCTAATTATACTCTAGGTAGCTTTAGTCGGCCTGCGACTAATTAATTAGTTCTTTCAGTTCTCTTAGCCGGGTGGACGGATGGCGTATGATGCTAAAGGCTTTACTTTCGATTTGTCGGATACGTTCTCTGCCGGTACCCATAATTTTTCCTACTTCTTCGAGAGTCATAGTTTCCCCATCACTGCCGATGCCATATCGTAACCTTAGTACCATTTTTTCCGCAGGCGGAAGTCCGTCAAGCATTTGCTCGACCCGCTGGTGCATCTCATCGGCAAACACACCCTCGTCTATTGGCGGTATTGAGTGGTCGGGAATAATGTCTTGTATCTCATATTTATCCTCTGGTCCGGTAGGATAATTGATCGACATACTTTCAGTTAGCCGTAACGACCGCATTATTTTTTTAACTTCTTGTTCGGATAAATTCATTAACCCTGCCAGTTCTTCGATGATTGGCCTGTCTCCTCTTTCTTTATTTTCAAGCATGCTCATATACTTCTTTAGCTGGGCGACACGTTGGGCCTCACTAGATGTGAGCCTAATGGTTGATGATTTGTCACCTAACTCTCGTTGTATGGCTTGTTTTATCCACCATGTGGCATATGTTGAGAACTTAAATCCTTTACGCCAGTCAAATTTCTCAACAGCATGCATTAAACCTAAGTTACCATCTTGAATTCTATCGAGAATACTTCTGTGCGAGGATTTATACTTTTTAGCTATTGATACGACTAAACGTAAATTAGCCTGGGTAAATCGCTTCTCTGCGGCATCAGCTGCTTCGATTAGCCTAAGATGCTCTTGCTTTTGGCCAGCTGGCAACTCATCCCAGTCCGGCGAATTGCGTAGCTGTCTAGAGGAAGCTGCAGCTTCAATTGTCTGAGCAAGCTCGACTTCTTCATCTGCAGTTAGCATAGGCGTCTGGCCTATTTCGCTCAAATACTGTTTCAGTAGGGCCTCCGACTCACCTACGTCATTTCTTTCAGACCCTCTTCTTCTGGATCGCCGTCTGGTTTTTGGACGCTCAGCTCTTGCCCTAGTCAATAGCCGCCCCTCATTAGGTTTAGGATCCTCATTATGATCTGTGTTTCTGCCGTCTGGTTGATAAATCAGCGCTATCATTCCCAGAACGTTTTCCACTGAAGCAATGTTGTCGATTTCTTCCTCAACTTCTGCCTGAAAATTCTCTAAGGAAAGCGGGTTTTCTCCTGGAGCGCCTGTATGATTATCGAATCTCATGGCAATATGTGTCGCTGCGCCTAAGCAAAGCGCTTGGGCTATCTCTGATACTTCGACATCACCTCCAATATCTTCTGATAGCTCATGGGAACGAATGAATATTTTTGGCAGTGATGATGTCAGGACTGTGGTGAGTTGGTCAGAGTTTGTTACTGGTTCGCTTTGATCCACTTGGTCAATTAGGCCTGCGAATGAAGAGAGATTGTCACCTTCAACAAAGGTGAACTCAAAAATATCGCTAATTTTGGTGAGCATTCTGTCCGCCCACACCTCTGGAGAATCCTCACCGCCAGCAGCTTCTACTGGAGGTACAGCCAACATGGGATTGTATTATAAAGAAATTATCAGCAAAATCACAGTGCTAGTGATTAATACTAGCTGCGTCGATCTCGCAAGTACAAGGCCAAGCCGCGTAAGAACTGCGTGCCCTTGGGTGACCAATAATTTTGTTGTTCAGCCAGCGATTTTAGGGCTCGATCAATATGGTCTTGAGCACGTTTTTTTGCGTAATCCAGGGCGCCAGACTCTTCTAAAATCTCTTTACAGCGCCCAAACTCGGCGGCGGTTAGGTTTGTGTTGCCAAGCATTTGCAGCAAGAAGTTTTTGTCGGCCTGGTTGGCGTGTTTCAGGGCATAAACCGTCAATACGGTTCTTTTGCCCTCGCGGATGTCGTCAAATGGACTTTTGCCGGACTCAAACTCCTGACCGAGAGTACCCAAAATGTCATCGGTGATTTGAAAAGCTCGTCCGGCTTGCAGAGAATACTCCCGAATAGCATCGGTCGGACCGCAGCCAACCCCGGCTAGGCACATACCGAATGTCAGCGGATTTAGAAATGAGTAATGGGCCGTTTTCCATTCTTCTACCCTTTCAACCTCATCCTCTCTGACCTGTCCAACAACTTCGTTAAAAATATCGTGAACCTGCCCGTGACCAGTGGTCACCATAGCATAATTCAGCACACTGATGGCTTTAACGCGAAGCTCGGCATCAACCTCTAAATTGGCCAGTTTCATGTGGGCTGCATGGTTGGCCATCAAGGCCGCATTCATAGCAATCGACTCACCAAAATGCTGGCTATCATCGGCCCAGGCCTTCTTTTTATGATGAGCCGCCAAACTTTCATGAGCCGTCGGGCCACCCCGTCTCACCGGTGAACGGTCGTTGATATCATCAATTACCAACACGTAAGCATGGATCATTTCAATGGCTGCGGCGGCTTGAACAATCATTTTATGATCTTGGCCGCCAACCATCTCGTAACCCAGACAAGTCAGTGCTCCGCGGATGCGTTTGCCGCCGCGCTCTAAAACATCAAGATAAGCATCCAGCGCTAACCGTGATTGAACACCAAAATTTTGCAAAGTAGATTTTCGGGTCTCATTGGCATAGGCCGCAATCTCGGCGTCAATCGCCTTTTTATATTTCCCAAGCTGCTTGGCAAAATAGGCAATGTCGGTCTGATCCTTGGTCAATTGTTTTTGTGCCATGGGCTATATTATAAACCCGCTAGAGTCCTAGGATCTTCTCGGCATAGTCTTGAAATGCCCCGATGTCATTGCCGTTGTTTTCCAGATGGATATCAGCCATTTCTTTCATGGCCGGCAAATTTTGGACTGTCTTATCGCCTTTGGGGGCGGCGCTTTCGCTTTGTTCCATGGCGATAAAGTCGTCAAAAGAGGCTTTTTCATCGTTGGCATCACGTTTACGAGAAAACACCCGGTCATATCTTACTTTGGGATCGGCGTCAACAAATACAACCACCCCTCCTAAGTCTTTAACTTTTTCAGCCTCGCCAATTGATCGGATAGCCGTGGCAACCAGACCGCCCGGATATTTAGTCTGATTTTTGGCATATTCATCATGGGCCAGCTCCACCAAAACCCCTGGACCTTTAGTGGCCCGTAGTTCATTAGCAAAAGGATCGTTACGCAATAGTAATGCCTTGGGGCTATCACCGTATTTCTTTTTCTTAGCCGCCCGCAACATATCACTGGTCGAAACATGAAAAAACCCATGCCGCTCTTCCAACATGTCGCCAACTGTATCTTTGCCACTACCCAAAGTTCCGGCAACACCAATAATTCGAGGTTTATTTGATGTAGTCATGCAGTTTTTTGCTGTCCTTATGTTTGCGCAGTTTGGCTAGAGCTTTAGCTTCAATTTGGCGAATCCGCTCACGAGTAACGTTAAATTCTTGGCCAACTTCCTCCAAGGTATGTGAACGCCCATCTTCCAGCCCAAACCTAAGTCGCAAAATCTTTTGCTCACGCTCACTTAAAACGCCTAGCATGTTGCCGACGTGTTCTTTTAAGAGCGAACCGGTGGCTGACTCCTCGGGCGTGACAGTATCCTCATCCTCGATGAAGTCACCTAAGACCGAATCTTCCTCGTCCTCGCGCACACTGGCGTCCAAAGAAGAAATATCCTGCTTGATCTTCATGATGTGCTCGACTTTTTCGACATCAATCTCCATTTCTTTGGCAATCTCTTCGTTAGTCGGTTCGCGGTTCAATTCTTGAGTCAGACGACGTTGGGTGCGCAGCAATTTGTTAATGGTCTCGACCATGTGCACCGGAATACGAATTGTTCTGGCTTGGTCAGCAATCGCCCGAGTAATGGCCTGGCGAATCCACCAGGTAGCGTAAGTACTGAACTTAAAACCTTTGTCCGGATCAAATTTCTCCACGGCCCTGAGCAGTCCGGTGTTTCCCTCTTGAATCAGATCCAGAAGATCTAGGCCGCGACCAACATAACGCTTAGCGATTGACACCACCAAACGCATATTAGCTTCGGCCATCTTGTCCTTGGCCTTTTTACTGCCCTTTTTAACTTTATAGGCCAAGGCCAGCTCCTCATCCGGCTTTAACAGCGGAATTTTTCCAATTTCGCGCAAATATAGCCGCACCGAGTCATCAGCAATATCATCAAGATAATTTTGCTCGGTCAGCTTTACCTCCTCCTCTTCCTCTTCTTCAACCCACTCATCAGAAAAATCCTCGGCATTAGGCTCGGTAGCTTCAATCACTTCAATGTCTTTTTCAGCTAGCTCGGCATAAAACTTTTCCAAAGTATCAAGATTCTCCGGTGTATCCGGAATTTCCTTTATAATCTCGCGCTGCTCAATTTTCTTAGTTTTCAGCGCCTTCTTAGTTAATTTTTCTTTAATCTTTTGGATGTCAGCATCAGTCAACTTCTTCTTGGTTGCCATCTATTTCTCCCTTGCCCGCTTTAATAATTCGTTAAGCTTTTTATCTTTAGCCTGCAGCCCGACCCGCTGGATTTCATTAGCATTTTCCAACGCAGCCGCCAATCGGCTTTTTTGAGTTTTCACATATCGCTCTATGACGCGGACCTGCAATCGAGCGGCTTCGTATTCAAGCTCAACATACTCGAGGCCTCCGTATAGCTCATCGTATTGTACTGCCAATATTTTACCATAATCGTCATTTTCAAACAATGCTTCGCCAGGTTCTCGCGAAGAACGCAACTTCTTAAAGGCGTTTTGCAGTCGTTCATCGGCAAACATTACTTCGTGCAGCTCCTCCAACCAACTTCGAAGATCGGGATGCATATAGGTTAAGGAAAGCAACTGATTTTGAGCCTTCAAACTTTCAGCATCAACTTTCGGCACCTTTGGCGGCTCAACTTTCTTCATCCGCCGGGTCGGCGACGCCGCTTGCTTGGCCTGTAACTTTATACTCAAAGCCGATTTGGAAACATCCAGAAGTTTAGCCAGTTCACTGATATAGTGATCGCGCTCAACGCTATCTTTTAATTTAGCAATCACCGGCAAGACCGCATCTGTCAGAGCCTTCTTGCCAGCCCCCTTAGTGATATCCAGCTGTTCACTGTGGCGGCGAATCAACCAATCGATGGCATATTCATAGTCACCCACAGCTTTTTCCCATAGCTCGGGGTCTTTTTGAATCAATTCATCGGGATCTTTTCCTTCCGGCACGGTGATAATACTCAAACTAATATCAACATTGCTGGCCAGAGGAATAATCCGCTCCATAGCATTGAGTCCAGCCTGATCCTGATCAAAGGCTAACCTAACATCGTAAGTAAACCGGGACAATTCCTTCAGGTGCATTTCGGTCATGGCTGTACCTGCAGTGGCCACGACATTTTCCACTCCAGATTGATGGCTAGCAATAACGTCCAGGTTGCCCTCAACCACAACTGCAAACTTTGATTTTCGAATCGAATCCTTGGCCAAATGTAGGCCATAAACATGCCGACCCTTATCATATACCGCCGTCTGAGGTGTATTTATGTACTTCGGCCCCTTATCATTCGGGTCTAGACTGCGGGCCGTAAAGCCGATCACCTTCCCCTGTCCATCCTGCAGCGGAATCATAATCCGTCCCCTAAACATATCGCTGATATTAGAATATCTGGTTGTCGCCAGCCCGGCCTTCTTGATTATGTCCTCAGAAAAACTCTTACTCTTTAGAAATGACAACAAGGCTCTTCCGGTATTCGAAGCATAACCAATCCGAAAATCCAGCACGGTTTTTTTGCTAAAGCCCCTAGTTCTAATCATATATCTAAGAGCCGCTTGGTTTTTAGAAAACTGCACCTGGTAAAACTTAGCCGCCGCCTCCAGACAGTCCAGTAATTGCGCTTTTAATTTTGCCTGCTGGCCATCGCCCCGTTGATACTGGCTTAGATCAACACCAGCCTTGTTAGCTAAAAGCTCTAAAGCTCCCTTAAAGTCCAGCCCTTCCAGCTCCATTACCAGCGTAAACATGTCGCCGCCCTTGCCCGAAGAAAAGTCATGCCATATTTGTTTCTCTGGACTAACCATAAATGATGGCGTCTTTTCGTTTGTAAACGGGCTCAGGCCTTTAAGGTTGCGGCCAGCCCGCTTTAGCTCCATGTAGTCGGCCGCCACATCCTCAACCGCCAACCGCGACTTAATGTCCTCTACCGCATCCATACCTTAATTGTACGCCATCTGGTCATAAGCATGCTGCATATGCTTAAATAGTAGGTATGGATCCACAGCAACAGTATCAACCTGGACCAACTGCTCAGCCGCCAATGCAGCCCGGGCAATACGATTTTATTACTAATCCGCAAAAACCGCCGCGGCGGGGCCTACTTGGAGGTGGAAAAAATAGCCTGTTGGCATTGATTGCCGGCGGTCTGGGGTTGTTGACACTTTTGGTTATAATTGCCAGCCTAATATTTGGCGGCAGTGATAATAAGGATGTTTTGTTAGAGGTTGCTCGTAAGCAAAATCAAATCATTGAAATCTCTAAAATAGGCACTGATGAAGGTGGCTCGGCTGAGACCAGAGCGTTGGGTGAGGCTGTAGGCCTGTCGCTAACCAGTGAACAACAAGCCGTATTAGCCAAAGTCGGCAAGGTGAAGTCCAAGGATTATGCGATGGCACCGAGTTCGGAGGACTTAAAGACTTTGGAAACGGCTCAACAAAATGGTCGCTTTGATGAGGTTTTCGCCAATATCATCAAACAGGAATTAACAGAGTATCAACAGGTACTAAGGTCGGCCAATAATCAAGTTTCAGGTCAAAGCACTAAGGATGTGTTGGCTAAGAATTTCGAAGATGCCGGTTTACTGCTGCAGATTCCGAAGTAGTTGGGTTGATTTAGCTAAATTCGGGCGGACTGTCGCCAGTTTTAGCTACTAGATTGTAGGAATGGCGGATTAAATCGTGAATTTCGTCCGGACTGAGCTGGCCGGTGATTAAGACTGTTATCCAGTGCTTTTTGTTGAGGTGATAGCCCTCCATGACCTCTTCATATTTGTCGCGCAGTAAAGTTGCCAGTTTGGGGTCACATTTTAAGCTTATATTGATCGGTGATTTGCCCTCCGGAATCAAAGCGAACATTTTGCCACTAGCCTTCGGGCCAACTTTATAAACAGCCACCCCTTCGCCAAAGGGATAGTCCAACCAGGCATCTGGCATACTAAGTAAGTATTTCTCGAGCTCTTTATGATTCATTTCTTATCTGAGTGTTTCTTAAACCAGTCGAGATAGTACTGCAGTTCGGCAATTGAACCTTGAATATCCTCGAAGGCCCGGTGAGTCTCTGGTTTGCTAAATTCCAAGCCATGTTTGCCCTGCATAAACACTTTCCAAGCACTGACATCCAGCATCCTATAGTGTAGTTTTAAGTCCAAAGCTGGCATCCATTGTTTGATAAATAGCCGGTCATTGTAAATGGAGTTGCCTCCCAAAATTGCTGGCTCGGCTGCAAACTGTTCGGCCACCAGTTCAATTAGTTCTTTTTCAACGTCGACCAGTGGTTTGCCTTTGTCTAAATTATTCATGAAGTGGTCACGATTATTGGGAAAATCCTGCCACCAGGCATTAGCCTGCATCCGCTTGGCTACCACCGATTTGGGGTGCCGAATGCACTCTTCATAGGTGGCCAGAGTCTTAAAATCAAAGTCAGTGATTTCGGCCGCTACCTCAAGGATGACATCTTTAGCCGGATCAAGTCCGGTCATTTCCAAATCAATCCACAGTATCTTGGTAGGCTTGGTTTTTTTGTCGATCATTATGGATTAGTATACCCTAGCCGCCCGACTTTTTTCGAAAATCTAGAGCGCAAGAATTGACGCAGAAACGCATACCTGTCGGTGTTTGAGGCGCATCGTGAAAAACATGGCCCAGGTGGCTGTCGCAATTGGCACATTTAATTTCGATTCGCTGCAGGCCCTGAGAGGTGTCTTCTGTCAAGTGAACGTTTTGGTTATTTTTGACATTGTAAAAGCTGGACCAGCCAGTGCCGGAGTCAAACTTAGTTTTGGAATCAAATAGCTCGGCACCACAGGCGGCACAGCGATAGGTGCCATCCTCCTTGTTGTTCAGCAATTTACCGCTGAACGGGGCTTCGGTATCACCTTGGCGCATGACGGAATACTGTTGCTTGGTCAGCTTTTTCTTAAAATCAATGTCAGCCATTGATTGCCTCAGCTATTGCTTTTTCTTATCTAGCTTGTCCAGACGCAACCAGCGGAAAGTAAAGTAAATGATGGCCGCCGTGATAATGAAGTTAATCAGCACGAAAACAAACTGGCCCCAAGAAAATACGGCTGTATCGTTGCCGATAGTCAGCGAAAACTGCTGTCCGGTTAGGCTTTCGCCGCTGCCTAGCAACAGACCCAGCAAAGGATTTACAAAACTAGAGCTGAACTGATCGACTAACACCTTGGCTTGGGTGCCAATAATGAAACCAATCGCCAAGCCAACTACACCCTGGGTCCGGATAAATTCCACAAAGCCAGTGAATTGCTGACGGGTTTTGGCTTTGGCTTTGGCGGCCACTACTTTTCGTTTTGGCTGGGGTTGTTGGCCAGGACGTCTTCGAGGTCTATTTTCTGCCATTTACCTCCCCTATCTCCACACTGCCAAAACTGCGCTCATCAAAGCAAAGGTCACTACATCGGCTGATGAGGTCACCACGTTATACGACAGAGGTCGCTTTTCGAACTGAGCCTGCATTATCTTATTAGTAGCCAGAAATGCCAGCGCCACTAATATGCCGAAGGTTGCTCCTTGCCAAACAGTGTTAAGTTCTAGCACCTGTAGGAGAACGCCCAGGGCTACAGCTGTAACAAAACTGCTAACAACTGCCAAGACAATCGGCTGCATACTACCGTTCATGAAATCTTTTTTCTTCATACCAATTGATTTCATCCAGGCATTTCCAAAAAGCCCGGGTGAATACCAAACTGATCCCACCACCATGGCTATCAGTGTGGCGACCACAACTGCTACCCAATTTAATGCGCTTACATAATCTAAAAGCACTTCCATGCCTCTTCCCTCCTTTAGTTTATGCCTTTAGTATACACCGTAAAGGCAAGTGTCACATTTTTTCTGGAGTTGGAATGTTTAATAGATCTAGCCCGATCTTTAGTGTCTCAGCATATCTTTTGACTAAGGCTAAACGCTGGGCCTGACGAGGGTCACCAATTACCCGGCTGTTTTCATAAAAACGATTGAAGGTTTGAGACAGCTCATACAGATAATTACAGATGTAGTGTGGCAGGAATTCGACGCCGGCCTGACTGACGACTCGATTAAATTGGCTGAGTTTTCGGACAAGGCTGCGCTCGTCATCTGACAATTCATTAACCTGTTTAGCCTCTTCGAGCGGAGCCTTAGCCAAAATCGATCGGGCCCGAGCATGAGCATACTGTAAGTATGGACCGCTATTGCCTTGCAGGCTGACCGACTCCGATACATCAAAAGCAATATCACCGCCGAGACGTTGCTTTAAGAAGCTGTACTTGACCGCACCAAGAGCAATTTGTCGACGCAGCACATCGCTATTGGCCTCGACATTCTTGATAACTGCATCCAGTACATCAACGGCTCGAGTAACATTTCCCAGACGTGAACTCATTTTTTGGCCATCACCGAATTTTACAGTTCCGTTAGGTTTATGGGTTTGCTTGGCAGCCAGCTTTGGATCAATTTCTTTTAGAGCCGCAAAGACAACTTTCATGTATTCAACTTGATCATTACCAGTAATCAAAAAGCGTCGATAATAGGGAAAATCATCTGCCTCAGTAAATATGACGCCTAGATCTTTGGTTTCATAAGTTGGCAGCCCGGCCGATGTAATGAACACTCTGGTATGCAGGCCCTGATCTTCACCCTTAAAGACAATTGCTCCGTCACTTTCTTTGAAGACTGTGCCTATGTGTTTCTTGACTATCTCAATGCCTCTGTTGGTGGTTTCGCTTTCCGGGTAGTACTTATCAAAAGCCGCTACTTCAATATCGCGGTAAAAGTCTTTGAAATAGTTATAGCTCCATTCCCGGCAGCGCCAATAAATTTGAGCTAGATCCGACTGATGGTCATCTTTAGCATGAAACTCATAAATCTTCTGATTGATGGCTTTAATCTCGTCACTAGCTGACTTGTCTTCTGTATCAGCCTTGGCGCCTAAGACGTAAGCCTTGCTGATCCATTGAGCCCGGGAGTCTGCTGGTACATCGTCGAGAGTCGGCGGGTCGCCGGCGGCCAACAGTTTTTGAATGCCCCAAAGGCTCCTGGCGACATGCAAACCAACGTCGCCGCCAAAGTTAGCCCGGAAAACCCGGCCGCCGGCGGCCTGGAAAATTCGGCCCATGGTATCACCGACAATTGTCTGATAAAGATGGCCGGTGTGAAGCTCCTTAAAGGCATTGGGGCAGGAATACTCCAACAGAATCTTTTCACCTTCTAGCCACTGGCGTAAATCGGACGTGGCATCTTGCCATAAAGCTTGATCGGTTAGACGCAGGTTAATAAATCCAGGCCCGGCCACCGTCGCCTCAGCTATAACATCGTTTTTGGGCAGAGCCTTGATGATTTTTTGGGCAACTTCCCGCGGGTTCTGACCGGACTTCTTAGCCAGCTGCATGGCGACATTAGAGGCTAGATCACCAAACTGCTCGTCTGGTATTTCTAAACTGACATGGACGTCTTGACTGACGACTGTCTTTACAGCCTGTTTTAGCAGATCTCCGGCTGGGTACATAACAGATGTAAGTATAGCATGCTGCGGTTGGCTAATGGCGCTCGCTGGTTGTGCTTAAAACTTTAATTAGTTGGTAAATTACTGCGTAGGTTGCGCTGATCAGGACAAAGAATGTTAGAGTGACGATATAAGTCTGGGCGTGAAAGACTGGATTAATAACTCGCTCACTGAGGTCAAAAATAATCCCAAAAGGATTTATGAGAATGTCCCAAGTATTCCATCGTAAGTAGCGACCTAAGTAAATCGCAAAGCCATTGGCTAAAAAGATAAAGCCTAGAAACCATAAAACGGCTTTGACGGACCACTGCTTGAGCAGTTGGACGTGGACAATGTAGATGCTTAGATAACCAAGGATTAAGCCGTTGATTATAAAGCTCATCATCATGGCAATGTCATAAAGTATTGATGTTTCGCCGGAACTTTGCAGGTGGATTAGATCGCTCATCAGATAAAACGCGTTGGGTAAAAATCCCAGCCATAACCCTAAAAGCAGTAGGTTTTGCCAAGCGTAAAGACGGTGCTTGGCCAAATTCACCCGAAAACCAAGCGCAAAAATCACTGGCAACCAGGCCAGAAACAGGTTCCAGATCATAAACCAGAACCGAGTATTGCCTGCCACAATCATCCTGACCGCCAATAACAGGACACTGACACCGCTGGAACCAATCAAAGTCAGCAACAACTGAGCGGTGAACGGCGTATTCTTGATGAGCTCTGAGCCTCTGCGAATCACAGCTATATTATACCTTGCTTTTAGCTAAATAGTCATTGACAATATCATTGTGATATGTTAATATGTTTACAGTCGAAGATTAGAACGAAAAGAAAAATCAATGACCGAACAACTGCCCCAAGAAGCACATACTCCAAAAACCGAAGCGCAAGTAAGCGAGCAAATAGATCGTATAGCCGGAATGCTAATGGAGAGAGTTGTAAGTAATCGTAAGTAATCCCACCCGCATTATTGAAACAACTCAGGGAGACCCCAGACATGATGTTAATCCAGACCCTGACCACGACATTATGAGTCAGGTGGCTACTGCTTTGCCAGAACGAGGTGAATTCACTTATTCTGTAAGTGACGACCCTGGAAACACGGACAAGGTAGATTTGCGTCAAGGTAAGACACGTATTGAACGAGCTCGTTCCGATGGCGAAGGGACAATACACGCAGCAGTTGTAGGCGGCAGCAGAGAAAGAGACCAAAACTTTCTGATATCAGGACAACAGGGAGAGCAAATACCTCTAGGCGGTAAGGACAGAATAAAAGTAGCTGCTCGAACTCTAAATAAGGCACGAAGTGATATAGGAAAAGCTCAAAGAGCCGCCGAAGAGCGAGCCGCATCGCAACAAGCTGAAAGAAAAAAGAAGGCTCTAGATACAATTCTAGCTTAGTCAAAGACATGGAGGTTGCGAGCACACCATAGTTAGCTCATACTGTTGGCATGGATAAGTTCTTGAACTCTGTGAGCAGCGCCGGTCGTAAGGTGTCGTTCCAAGTGGCTAAGGGGTTAAACCGGGCAAGCGGCGGCCGATTGCGTCCAAACATAATCACCTTCACTGGCCTTTTGGCCCACTTGCCGATTGCATGGTGCATAGCCACTGGTCGGTTCGGTCTGGCAGCCGGATTGTTAGTCTTTTTCGGCCTGTTTGATGCTCTTGACGGCGGCTTGGCCAAAGTCCAAAACCGAGCCTCGTCCGCCGGCATGTTGCTTGACGCCTCGACCGATCGCATGAAAGAGGTCATTCTCTACACCGGGGCGGCTTACTATTTCGTAGCTAGCGGCATGCCGTTTTATGCTGCCTGGGCGGTGGCCGCCTGCGGAGGCTCATTACTAGTCAGTTACGTTAAGGCCAAGGGTGAAACCGCTATCCGCGACCAAAAATTGTCGGCCAATGAAGTTAACCGACTATTTGGCGATGGTCTGATGCGGTTTGAAGTCAGAATGTTTACTCTAATTGTTGGCTTGCTAGCCGGTTACCTGTGGATAGCGGTGGTGATAATCGCTGTTTTGTCCTGGCTAACTGCTGTCCAGCGTCTGTTGCGCTTAAGTAAAAAACTATCATGATCCGAGCCGACTTTCACACCCACTCAACTGCCTCGCCGGATGGCGGAATTACAGCCGAACAATACCGGCAGTTACTAGCCGAGGACATTCTAGACTGCATTGCTATAACTGATCACAACACGATTGATTTGGCTCTGGAACTGCACCGCGAACTGGGAAACCGGATTATAGTTGGTGAAGAGATTATGACCAATCAGGGTGAAGTCATCGGGCTGTTTTTAAAGCAGGCTGTGCCAGCTGGACTTGAGCTTAAAGATGCAATTAAGACTATTCGTAATCAGGGCGGTTTGGTCTACCTGCCCCATCCGTTTGAGACTGTTCGCAAGGGCGTTGACCAGGTAACCGCAGAAACATTGGCTGACCAAATCGATATCGTTGAAACCTACAATGGCCGAGCGGTGGCTCAAAACAAAGGTCCCCAGGCCACGGTCTGGGCTCGACTGCATCATAAACCAGGAGCAGCCAGCAGTGATGCTCACGGAATCAAAGGGGTTGGTTCGGCATTCACAGCTATTGAAAAGATGCCGACCGCTAAAAATCTAGTCAAGCAACTTCAGACAGCAAAACTAACCATGGAACGTCCGCCGCTGCAAAGCCTGCTTTATCCAAAGTGGCATCGCTTGCGCAGTAAGTTCAAATCGCGTTAAAGTATAAGCAATATGGATCTAATACTGTTCGCTTTGTGGTTCTTTCTGCCAGCCGGTTTAGCCAACGCCTCCCCCGTTATAGCCAATAAAATTCCGGTTTTACGCAAGTGGAATCTGCCACTAGATTTTGGAGCCAAATTCCGCGGCAAGCGAGTTTTTGGCGACAGCAAAACCTGGCGCGGGCTGCTGGTCGGCATTATCGTAGCGACCATAACTCTAAGTCTGCAGGTATGGGCCTTCAATAACTTCGGCTGGGCCCAAGACATTGCTATCAACATCAACTACTTCATCCTGCCGGTTTATGTTTTGGGGCCGCTCTTCGCCATCGGAGCCCTCGGCGGTGACGCCATCGAAAGTTTTGTCAAACGACAGCGCGGCATCAAACCCGGCCAATCCTGGTTCCCTTTCGACCAACTTGATTACATCATCGGTGGCCTGATCGCTAGCTTTATCGTCATCGAACTAACAATGCAAGAATACCTGGCCATCATCGTTGTGTGGTTTGCCGTACACCTCATCGCTGTCTATATCGGCTATGTCCTCGGCATCCGCCAAGCCAAGATCTAACCCTGTCGTAATACCCGGCATTTGAACTTTGGATATTGGACGGGCGCAAAATCCTTATCAAATGTGACTAAAGTTAGATTGTGTTGCACAGCCTGGGCAGCCAACCACAAATCATGATGAGCTAATTGGACACCCTTTCGGCGAGTTTTGGTGCCAATATCTGCAAAAACAGACGTCGTTAGCCTGTCCGGGATGAGAAGCTTAATCTTGCGAGCCTGCAAAAATCTCGTCAACAACGATCTATTCTGACCAGCTCGTGAGCCATTTTGAAATCCATACTCCAATTCGGCTACTGTGACAAGAGAAACATAAACCCTATCGGCCGATTGCAACAAGTGGGCAACCTGCTTGTTTCCTCTAACCATTTGGCTGTAGGCAGATGTATCAAACAGATAATTCTTCATGGGATTTGTTGTTTGAGCTTGTCAGTTTTTTTCAAATTAGCTATAGCTTTCAGCGATCGGTTGTCAATTGTATCAGCACCGATAATCCAAGCGAAATCATCGGACTCTGCCTCCAGGTCTACCTTGATACTTTGCCCCAAATAGTCCAGGACAACAGCGTTGAGACTGCGGCCGCTAAGCCGGGCCTGTTGTCGCAAAAATTCGTCCAACTGTTTTGGGACGGATCGAATAGTGTATTGAATATCGCTCATATCTGTAGTGTAGGCACTCTGCCTGCACATGTCAATTTTGTAAGAGGATGCCCTATAACCTGTCATGACCTCTAGTCTACATGGCCAAAGTTAAAAGATTCCTAAATTAGGCCAATTCTTTTTTGAGCTTTTCGATCAGCTCAACCGGCGTTGGATCGACATTATTAAGCAGTGCAGTGTAAATAGAAACAAAATCTCCGAGTACTGTTGTCCAAAGCATTTGGCGCAACCGCGTGTCACCGGCGGCTACAACTTCTAGTGGGTGCGGCCACTTGCCGCTTAAAAGTTTGCTTGAAACATCGAATCGCTTAGAAATCTGATCACCATCAAACGAACTTCGCAGATAAATCACTCTGTAAGGTTTATCTACGGGGTGCGACGACCAGCCCATGAACTCGTTGTGGTTGAACTCTGGAAATTGGTTGCACCAGGCAACATTCTTGGCATTCTCATTAAAGCTAATTTTCCATTTGTAAGCCACAGGATACAACAGTGGTCCGCCATAAATTACTGGCGACAAACCGATGCAATCCTGGGCAATTTGCTTAGCCTCGTTCTTGATAGTAGGTACATCCGGCAGCCAATGGCCTATTTTAGTAGCCAGCCAGTCAGCTGCTTCGTGAAGTTCATCGACAGATTCAGGCTCCAGCAAATCATTGGTTACAAACAGCTGGGTCAAAGCCGCAAAATTGGCAAACGTCGCCATCCGCGGCTGTAATCCTTTCGGTAATTCATAAAGCGGGTATTTTTTGTCTTTGGCGATCTTAGCCAACTTTCCACCGGAGGCAACAACTACGATTCTGGCCTTGCGGGCTTCGGCTTGTTTTAAAGCCGCCAAAACTTCTTCAGTGTTGCCAGAATAACTCGAGGTAACAAACAATGTATCGGCGTCGACATACTCCGGCGGGTCGTATTCTTGCAAAACCTGGAAGGGTTTTTTGAGCCGATAAAGATGGTCAACCAAACGAGCTGCTAGGCCTGAACCGCCCATGCCAGCCAAAACTATATCTGTCGTCGAGGCAGCGTCGGCTGCTGGAACTTTAGAGAAATCCAGCTTCAACTGCCGATGTTGCTTAGCCGCTACACCCAAAGCATCGCTTTTATCGCGGTGGTGGATAATTTTCAGGTCGTCTAACATATTTCCCTCTTTCTGGATCCAGTATACAGTCTTGGCTTGATACAATACAGTCATGCCCAAAACATTCCTGGATAGAAGATTCTGTGGGTGGTGCGGCGGAAAGCTAAACAAGAAAAGCAGCAATCAACTTGTTTGTTCTGATTGTCATGTTAGTGAATACAATAATCCCCGGACAGCAGCTGCTGCTTTGATTTTTAATGAATCTGGTGAGCTGCTTGTAACTACTCGCCGGCTTTCGCCGGGTGCCGGAAAACTAGACACACCAGGGGGGTTTGTTGATAATGATGAGCAT
Source organism: uncultured Candidatus Saccharibacteria bacterium (assembly GCA_964493895.1). GTDB lineage: Bacteria > Patescibacteriota > Saccharimonadia > Saccharimonadales > JAGQNJ01 > CAYRSA01. The sequence goes on from CAZBPY010000001.1 coordinate 104,592, forward strand.
CCGGTAGGGGCAATTATTCGTGAGGTTAAAGAGGAAGCCGGACTAGATCTAGTAGCCGATGACCTAACATTAGCCGGTGTAGCTTCTCATAGCTACAGATTCCAAGATCGACTGATATCGACATGCCCTGTGTTTTACGCAGTACATCTATCCTACACTCCTTCGGTTCAGCCTGGTAAGGAGATCTCGAAGCTTCAATGGATAGCTCCCAAGCATCTGGATTTTAATGAGTTTTTCTGGCCTGAAAAAACAGAAGTTATAAAGGCTTATTTACAAGCCAAAAATATGCTATAGTCGGATTAACCATAGGGGGAATAAATGTTCGGGCACGACGATAATAAAAATCAAGCTGATCAAGAAGAACATGTAACAGGTTCCAGCGGTGATGTTGTTCAGCCGATCAGCACCACTCCGCCAAATGAAGGTTTAATTGGAGTTGGAGCAGCCAAGCCGTCTGCATCCCCAACCACAACTGGAGATGATGACAGCGACGATGACATCGATAAGATTGTCGATGATATCAACCAAGCAGATGACACATCGTCAGTACCAGCACCGCCGCCTACGCCGTCTGTTGATGACAATGAACCTGAACCAGAGGCTGAACCAGTCGCCGAACCAGAACCTGAACCGGCACCAGAACTATCCACCAACCGTGAAGGCGACCAGGCCGTGGAGTCCGCGGGCGAAACTCCGGCTGAACTCATGGAGGTCAAGAAGAGTGCTTTGCAGGAGCTTTCACCACTGTTAGATGAACTTGACCAGCCGGCCGATGAAAAGCTGGCCATTCTGATGATGACCATTCAAGCTACTGATGACCAGTCTCTGCTGGCCAAGGCCCTGGAAGAGGCTAAGAAGATCGACGACAAGAAGGCTCGGGCTGAGGCTATGCTGGATATAATTCAAGAAATTAATTACTTCACCAAGAAAAGTTAATTAAAACAGCTTAAATATCGGCTGGAACGGTAACTGTTTCGACTTCGGTTGATACGGTTCGGACAACTTCGCGCAGCTCTGGTGGGCAGAATGGATCATTGGTATCAAGCACGCCTTTTTCAGGGCTATCACCGGAACCACTGTCCCAGTCGATGCGTGAAGCACCATAGCCAATACCTAGAGCTAAGGCAATAGCTAAGCCCCCGGCTGAGATCTTTCTCCAAGGTAGACCTGCAAAACGTCGCTGTTCTTTTTTACCTCCAGAACCAGTCTGGGCGGCTGCCAAGTCTCGCTTGACCCGGTCTAATTCACGTTGTCTAAAAGTTGCCGGTTGTGACTGGGTTGGATGAGCTTGTTCTTGTCCATCAGCCGGACTGGCGCCCTTACCTTTGCGTCGGCGACGAACAATAGGAATCGGCACAACTATTGGCATCGGTATAGTTACATCATCCCACTTTACTTCTTCGTGTTCATAATTCGTAGTAACGGTCTTAACGGGTACTACACAAATTAATTCTTCTGTTTGCGTACCAGCTTCACTACCGGGCACTTCTCGCTGAGCAATAATCTCAACTGATACAGATCGATCCGCACCTAGCCAAGATTGCAATGTTCTATCAACAATCGGCGGCATGCTTTCAGGGTCATTATTCCAGCCATCGATCATTTCTTTGACGTTTTGATAGCCAAAGTGTTCGGTATAGCCAACCAGGGTCAAATACTGATCGGCAGTTAAATTACCTTCTCGTCCTCTCAGCGGAACAATCTCTACCCCCTCGGGGATAGCCTGAGTTTCTTCCAGATGGTTGATAAAAGAGTCACGCCGTTCGTCGGCCAGGTCAATATTCTTTTGACTAGGGGTAGTTGTCCCACCATGCGGAGCGATGCTTTCGTCCTCAGCCGAAGCCTTGCCAAAAACTTCCAGACGAACGGTCCAGCCCTCATCTAGTAGACCGGAAACAATATTGCCGATTTCTTCGGCTGCTGGAGTATCAACAACCTCTGCATTTGGGTCATCAGCAAAGTTTCGAGCGTATTCACCGGCGGGGTACCTAAGCTCAACCGATGTATTAACTTCTGGAAGTCCTGGGGTATGAAGCTCTAGACTACCAACATAAGGCTTTCCGGCTGGCTTTTCTTCAGTTGTAGTGCGATCATGTACAGTCTCAATATCAAAGTCGTATGGTACATCCACCTCTGGATCGGCGTGCTCATGAGCCAGATAGGTAGCGCCAGCTGAAACTAGAATAGTGGCTGCCAGGCTGGCTCGCTTAAGTAGTTCGAAGCTGTGTGATGGATGTGGACGCATTGCTGTACTTTACCTAGCGTATAAACTTAGGGTTAATAGTTATTATTCTAGCACTATATCGATAATTTGTCAATTGTTTGGTGTTGATTTATTGTAAGCCGCCGGCGCCCGGGCCAGTGTCCGGGATTTCGCTGGTTGAATCGCCGGTGCTTGGTGTGGCCGAGGTATCGGCCGAATCTGTTGGCGATGAAGATGTGGCAGCCGGCGTTTCCGAATCCGAACCCTCTGGTGATGACAGAGACGCCTCATTCGCATCTGAATCGTCTTCTGGGACGGGGGCTTGATCAGTCTCGGCCTGGTCGGTTGGAGCCTGTTCAGTTGGAGCTGGAGCCGGCTCGTCATTACCAAAAATTTTCTGGTAAACCCAGCGGCCGCCAAAGAACAGTACCAATGCCAGCACTACGGTGACAACTAAAGTAGCCAGGGCTAACAACCAAGCCATTCCGGTTCGCTGTTTGCGGCCAGACTCGTAGTATTCTTTGACCTCTTCGGGAAGATCGTCTGATTTCTGCTTGCGGTTGAACGGCCAAATTGCCATGCTAACTCCTTAGCTCTTATATAAACTTTATGATACTACAAGCTGGCCAGCAGTAATATTGCTTACGCTTACTTTGGTGTGTTTAGCGGCAAACTACTGTCTAGAAGACTGGTTAGAAGCGGTGTCTTTTGCAATATATCTTTTAAGGCATATCGCAAAAAAGGAGGCGTTTGGAGGGCCTACATTACATCATGCCCATGCCGCCGGGCATTCCGCCGCCGACACCGGCAGCCGGAGTCTCCTCTTTTGGAACTTCAGCCACCAAGGCTCCCATGGTCATAGCTGTACCGGCAATCGACACGGCATTTTGGATGGCTTCGCGGGTAACCCGTTTTGGATCGACAATACCAGCCGCTTTTAGATCAACCAACTTAGATGGGTTGCTGACATCAACACCCTGGCCCTTTTTGCCTTTGACTTGAGGCAGCCATTCATCAGCGTTCAGTCCGGCATTGGTCAACAGGATTCTAAAAGGCTGTTCAAGGGCATTTTGTAACAGTTGGGCACCAGCTGCCGCTGAGTCGTTGCCGCTGACTTTGACTGATGAAGCCAAGTTAATCAGCGTCACACCACCGCCGGGCACAATACCCTCTTCCAGGGCCGCCTTGGTAGCGGCTACGGCGTCATCGACGCGGAACTTCTTCTCTTCGATTTCAGTTTCGGTGGCGCCGCCGACTTTAATGACAGCAACTTTGCCCTGCAGGGCAGCACGGCGTTCATCGAGACCTTCGCGCTCATAATCACTGTTTGCTGCTTCGGCTTGAGCCGCAATCTGAGCAATTCGAGCATTCAATTCGCTAGATTTACCGGCGCCTTCAATAATGGTGGTGTCGTCTTTAGTGACAATAACCTTTCGAGCCGAACCAACATATGACATGTCGAAGTTCTCAAATGTGTCACCACGCTCTTCGGAGATGACCTGGCCGCCAGTTAGGGTAGCGATATCTTCCAGGATTTCTTTGCGCTTGTCACCAAAGCTTGGTGCCTTGACGGCCACAGCATTCAGCACACCTTTTAGTTTGTTAAGGATCAGTACACCAAGCACTTCACCCTCGACATCTTCGGCAATAATCAAGACGTCTTTCTTGCCGGCTTGAGCCAACTGCTCCAGAACCGGCAAAAACTCTTGGGCATTGGAGATTTTCTTGTCAGTGATGATGATCGATGGTTTGTTGATTACAGCTTCCATCCGAGTTGTGTCAGTGGCCATGAAGGGGCTGACAAAACCTTTATCCATGGTGAAGCCTTCGACAACCTCCTGTTCAAGCTCCAGGCTCTGGCCTTCTTCGACGGTTACCACCCCGTCCTTGCCAACCTTTTCAATGACATCGGCGATCAGCCCGCCAATTTCACTGTCGCCAGCCGAAATGGTCGCCACTTCAGCCACCCGCTTTTTATTAGCTTTGATGTCTTCACTCAAACCGTCCAGTTGCTTAATAACATCGTGAGCGGCTGCTTCTAGACCTTTGCGAAGCTGCATTGGGTTATGGCCAGCCGCAATCAGCTTATTAGCTTCGCTTAGAATGTGATACGTCAAAACCGTAACAGTGGTTGTACCATCACCCGCTACATCGTTCATCTTATTGGCAGCCTGCTTGATCAGCTCAGCGCCAACTTTGTAACCCAGTGTCTCGTCATCACGATCTTCAATCTCGACAGCTTTTGCTACTGTCACACCATCGTGGGTAACGGTTGGGTTGCCGTAAGATTTATCAATTACTACGTTGCGGCCCTTTGGACCCATGGTAGTTTTGACGGCTTCGTATAAAATTCGAGCACCTTCTAAAACTCGGCGCCGAGCATCTTCGTCATAAAAAACTTTGTTAGCCACTTTTGAAACTCCTCCTATTTAACTGTCGCAATTATGTTCATATGGAAAACGATGGTGTACTCTTCACCGCCAACTTTGACAGTGGTTGCTTCGTACTCGTTTTTATAAAGAACCGTATCGCCAACCTTAACTTCTTTAACGCCGGCTCCGACGGCTAAAACCTTGGCGGTTTTAGGCTTTTCTTTAGCGCTGTCCGGAAGATAAAGTCCGCCAGCGGTTTTGCTTTCAGATTTTTCAGCCTGCAGCACTACGTACTCGGGCATAGGATTTATAGGTGTTGCCACAACTCTAACCTCCTGCTTAACTTGTTTGTATCCGAATTCTACCAAAGCAAATTAGCACTTGCAAGGCCCGAGTGCTAATGGCTTATGCTTGCTTTGTAGTAGGAGCTGGAGCTTGGTAGTCTGGAGTGCCGACCAAATCTTTGCTTGGCAAACGAACAAGTTGATCAAATTGATATAGGGTACCCTCCTCAAGATAGCCGGTCGGTACACCATACATAATTCCTTCTGGAGCTACAAAGCCCAGACCTACCCTAGGGGTAATCCCGGAAAGACCAGGAACCCCACAGCCGAATACGCCAAAGCTTAATTTTAAATGATCAACCGGCTCCTGTGGGTCGTGCCACATAAAATCTTTATCATCATCCACTGAAGTAGTTAGTCGTCCACTGCTAGCGTGACCGATAAAAATAATGTGGCCTATACTTTCATCAGCCAGCGCCTGGGAAATGGCTTCCTTGGTGGCTAGACGGGTTTCTACTTCGGCCGATTGCCCAACCTTTTGTTTTATCTGGTGCTCAACGCCCTTGGCTGCCTGCAAATGCTCGGCATACTCATTAGTTGAAACCTCGTACTCGTAGTGAAACCTCGGCTCCTCACCCTCTACAACCGGTTCATCTACCTCATATGCACCGATCTCAGAAGCAAAAATAGCAATCTTGCTGCCTGTGGCATAGCGCCCCTGCTCAACAAGTTGGGCACGATGAGTAGCTTGCCAACTATAAAAGTCTCTCGTTTCTGTAGCCAGATCCTCAAACTCCGGCTCTTTAGCTGCCGGTTTTTTAGGAGAGAGCATAACTGGCAGCATTTCTAGAAAGTTATCATCTGGCAGATGGGATGGCTCACCAGAACCTGGATCAACAGGTACGATTTGCTCTTTTATCATATATGTATTATAGCACGAAAAACAGATAAAATCAATGGAGTTGGGGTTACCATAAAGTGCCCTGGGCTGTTTGCTATACTAGGTGGCAATGCTTATGAATAAAAAAGTGCTGATGTCCGGTGCTGATTACTTCGATGATGGCTTTGCTATTAACCCCTATATGGACGCAGCTGTACCGGTAGATGTTGAAGCTGCCAAAAAAGAGCACGAGGATATCCGTCGGGCCCTGGAACAAGCCGGCGTTGAAGTCGTTCAAGTGCCGCCGCCGCATGGTTGCCAGGATGGGGTTTACACTGCCAACTGGGGTCTGTGCCAAGGCGACACAGTTGTCTTGTCAGTCTTGCCGCCAAAGCGCCGGGATGAAGAGCCCTATGCTGCTGATGTCTTATCGCGACTAGGTAAACGTCTGGTGTATTTACCTGATGGACTGAAATTCAGCGGCCAGGGTGATGCCTTGCCCTGCGGTGACTATTTGTTCATTGGTTCAAACTATCGAACCGATCCGGCTGTCCATGAGTTTATCCGCCGAGAATTGGGCTATAAAGTCATTGGCCTGCAAACCATTCCTAGCTTGGATGAAAACGGCCAGCCGGCCACCAATGCAGTCACTGGCTGGCCGGACAGCTTCTTCTATGACATCGACTTGGCGCTGGCGGTCCTGACGCCATCATTGATTGCCTGGTGCCCGGAAGCTTTCACCCCTGAAAGCCAAGCCAAAATCCGATCAATGGCCTACTTAGATAAGATCGAAGTTTCTTTCGATGAAGCCACCAAGGGCTTTGCCTGCAATTTGGTCTCAACCGGCCAAACAGTCGTCATGAGCGCTAACGCTCCAGAGCTTCAAAAGGCCATCGAAGCCCACGGCCTAAGAACGATTACTCCATCGATAACCGAACTGGCCAAAGGCGGCGGCTACATCCGCTGCACCACTCTGACCTTGGACTAGCTTTCTTCGCTCTGGAGTATCAGGAACTTTTCCAGCTCTTCATAACTCTTGGCTTTTATTTGGAGAAGATCTCCCGGGAGCAACTCTTCTTGAGCTACCGTATAGATAGCACTGTTTTCACCTTCTTCAGAAATGTCATCATTTGATTCAGATCTGTCTATATACAGAGGTAACGATTCAACTTGAAGCAAATAACTTCCCTCCCGGTCGGGAAACTTCATTAATAATTCCAAACCCAACAATTTATCGCCATGGTTGTTGACACTTATCGGGTCGAAACTTTCATCAAAAAAATCACCGACTTTTTTAAGAAAATCATGAATTTCAGGAGTGGCCATCTCTCTTTCGTCTCTGCCCACCTCCGTTTAATATTCCCATCATACGTTGCTGATCCTTGTGACGCGCGATTCCGACCTTAATAATAACAGGTGTGCCCCGATTTTCCAGACGTATGAATGCCAGCCTAGCGACATCGTTCCCGCGCTTGGCAACTTTATATACCGGCTGATCAGATTCGGTCATAGCTACAGTATCGATGTTGGGATGATTTTGATTGTTCAAGAAGGAAGGCAGAGCCTTGAATAGACCCGCCTCTGCTTGTCTAGATTTTTCAGGCGGTACTTTACCGGCAATGTTGACCAGGGAATTATTAGCACTCACCGCACTGCCATACTCTACCGTGGTACCGTCCTCAAGAGTGATAAAGGCCGTAGAAACCTCGTAATCCTCGTGTGCCCAAGGTAATGTGCTTTCGGGAATCCGTATTAATCCAGAGGGAGAGACTGTTTCAATACCTAAGTCTGGTCGCTGGGGTTCCTGTATTCCGGGAGAGGTTTCGGGGTTTTGTATCATGTGATACATATTACCATATTATAGCTTTTTATGCAACATGATTTATTGCTACTTGAGCTTTTTGAGTGCTTTCTTAGCTTCGGCAACCTCGTCCCATGGGCGTTCGGTGCCCTTGGTCTCTATAGTTTTCTCATGTCCCTTGCCCAGCAGCAGTACAGTGTCACTTTTCTTAGCCTTAGAGAGAGCAAAAGCAATCGCCTCTGGCCGATCATGAACCAAGAATAGATCTTTGCCCCGAACTTTGCCGGCTTTTTCAGCGCCGCGGGCAATATCGTCAAGGATTTGATTAGGATCTTCCAGGCGGTCGTCTTCTTCGCACAGAACCACAATATCGGCGTATTTTCCGGCCAATTCACCCTGCAAAGGCCGTTTACCCTTATCACCGCCCCCGAGACTGCCGAACAGCACGATCATCTTACCCTTCACCACTGATTTCATGTCCTTAAATAGCTTTTCAAAACTGTCCGGAGTATGAGCATAATCGACAATCACCTCAAACGGCTGACCCTCATCAACCCGGGTCATCCGCCCTTCCACCGACTTCAGAGCCGCGATACCGTCCTCGATCTGCTTTTTATCCAAGCCAATGGCTCGTCCGACTGCCGCTGCGGCCAGCGCATTAAAGACATTGAAGGTCCCCGGCAAATGACAGCTGATCCAATACTCATCATCGTCAATAACGGCCGCGAAACGGCTGCCGGAAGACTTTAGATCGATATGTTTGGCCTGCATGTCTCCCTCTTTGATGCCGTAAGTAATGTGATTCTTGATATCGGTCGAAAACAGAGCGGCACTGGGGTCCTCGGCATTAATTATGCCAACCTGCAACCCGCGGCGGTTTTTATTCGCCAGACGGAACATTTTACGTTTAGCATCACGGTAAGCATCAAAGGTGCCATGATAGGACAAGTGTTCGTGCGTCAGATTGGTCATTACAGCCACACTGAATGGCAGGCCCCAAACTCGGTTCTGAGCCAAAGCATGCGAAGTAGTCTCTAAAATCAGCCACTCCACCCCCCGTTGCTTCATGTATTTGAGCCGCTTCATCAGCACCGGCACAGTCTGCGAAGTCATGTGCACCATTTGCGGTTTGACGGTCTTGCCGACACCATAGCCAACAGTGGTCATCAAGCCGGTTTTCTTGCCAGAGGCTACCATCATGCTATGGATTAAAAAGCATGTCGAGGTCTTGCCGTTGGTGCCAGTCACCCCGATAACCTTCATATTCCGAGCCGGAAAGCCATAAGCAATGTTGAAAATCACCGCCTCTAGAAGGTGGCCGTAGGGCTCAATTTTTTGAAATAGTTTGCTGGGGATTAATTTCTTAACAAAGCCTCGAAAGCTCATGGGCTTTAGTATACTAGTTTTTAGTGATTGTTCTAGGGATTGAAACCAGTTGTGACGAGACGGCCGCCGGAGTTGTCAAAAATGGGTCCATACTGCTGTCTAACGTAGTGGCCAGTAGCATGGACTTGCATGCTAAGTATGGCGGCGTGGTGCCGGAAATTGCGGCTCGCAGCCATATTGAGGCGATTAACCCGGTTATCAAGCAGGCTCTTAAAGATGCCGATTGCACTTGGGACGACATTGATGCCATCGCCGTAACTTATGGAGCCGGTCTGGGCGGCTGCCTGTTGGTCGGAGTTTTAGCGGCTCGAACTTTAGCGATTTTACATGATAAGCCGCTGTATGGCTGCAATCATGTGGAGGGTCATGTCTATGCCAACTTTTTGACCAAGACTTCCCTGCCGGATTACGACATGCCGACTGGGGCACCAAAGTTTCCGATGTTGGCCCTGATTGTCAGCGGCGGGCACAGCCAGCTAGCGCTGTTTCGTGATCACTTTGATTACCAACTGCTGGGGCGAACTCAGGATGATGCCATCGGCGAAGCTTTTGATAAGGTAGCCAGTGTTCTCGGCTTGCCCTACCCTGGCGGGCCCAGCATTAGTAAAGCTGCTATCGAAGGTAATTCTAAAGCCTTCAATTTTCCCAAAGCCAAGCTATCCGAACCGTACAATTTCTCGTTCTCTGGCCTTAAAACAGCCGTTCTAAGGGCTGCTCAGGCCGCAATCGGTAAAGACTACACCTTCCCTAGTAAGGACATTGCTGAGCACCTCTCCGCGTCTCAAGCATCTGATTTAGCCGCCAGTTTTCAGCGCGCAGCCATCGAAACAGTGGCCGATAAAACTGTCCGAGCCTTTGAAGAGTTCCAACCGAAATCGGTGGTGATTGCCGGCGGTGTGGCCGCCAGCCCGGAGTTGCGCCGGCAGCTCTTAGAGCGCTTACCGCTCGATGTCCAATATCCGGATATAAAATTATGTACCGATAACGGCGCCATGATTGCCGCTTTGGGCTGCTTTAAGCTCAAACATGGCCAGCCGCCTGCTAACCCCTACACTCTCGATGTCGAGCCCAACCTTAGCATGTAGTTACTATTCGCCATTGGCAGGAGCAAAATCTGGCGGCAGGCTAGCTGGAATTTGCAATCGCCATGACCGGCCATTATCTGGATTTACATCGGCCACTAATTCCTCAAGACCAATATTAGTGATGGCTGTTGGATTATCAACCTCCCTCAGAGCAATTTTCCACCGGCTCTCTTCCCGGCCATCCGAGCCTCTGGTTGAAGTCTGATATGGGGCTTTGCGGATCAGGTACTCTTTATCCCCATCGCCATCTTTGGGGCGATGCCGAATGATACGGCCTCCTTCTTGGAGCAAATGACTAATATTGGTCTGGCCATTTTCAGAGCTAACTAGCACCCGCGGAATCTCCTCCTCATAAGGGTTGGCTACCCGCATATCTACTGCAGCCGGTCTCTTATCGAGCGGATCCAAGACTTCCCGCACTTTATCTAGGTACTCAGACCACCCCTCGCCGCCGGTATCGTGCTCGGCCTTTACGGCAACTGCAGCTGCCACTGCGGCACCACCGGGGAGTATGTCAATGCTGGCTGTTCGTTCTGGGGTCTTGCCGATGGTTGATTTTAATAGTTTTGTTTCAGATGTCATGCAAACATTTTAGCATGTCTGGCCTCGATTGTCAATGTTGTGCATCTGCTTAAAAAGGCTTATGCTTGTTGGTGAAAACAAAAACGGGTATTGCCGCAATGCCATGCGGATCGCACCTTTCCCAAGCTGCCAAAATATGGCATAAAATTGTATAAAGTTAGAGGGTTTTGCGAACAAAAACCTTGTGTGGTTTTTGTTCGCTGTTTCATATGAAATATTTAATAATTCTTGAGGTCAAAAATCTTAAATATTAAATCGTTGTTGTAATATTTATACCAACCAAAAGTCCAAAAATACGAACAAATTATTAACTTTTTATTAAATGGGCTCTAAGGTGTTATGCTGTAGACATGAAACTCGGGAAAGTTTATGAGCCCGCCAAGTACGAGGCCGACATATATGCATTGTGGGAAGCGGCTGAGGCATTCCAGCCAAAGGACAGGGGTAGCAAGAACTATTACAGCATAGTTGTGCCGCCGCCAAACGCCAATGGAGATTTACATATTGGTCATGGATTGAACCATGCTTTAATGGACATTGCGGCTCGTTATCACCGGATGAAAGGGGAAGCCACATTATTTTTGCCAGGAGCCGATCACGCCGGTTTCGAAACGCAAGTAGTCTATGAAAAAGAGCTAGCTAAACAGGGAAAAAGCCGGTTTGATTTCAGCCGAGAAGAGCTTTATAAGCAGATCTGGGACTTTGTGGCTCAAAATAAGGACAATTACGAGTCACAGTTTAGAAAGCTGGGTGATAGCGTTGATTGGAGCCGCTATGTCTATACTCTGGACGACAAGATTATCAAGCAAGCTTATAAAACCTTCCAGCAGATGTGGGACGATGGCTTAATTTACAGGGGTGAGCGACTAGTAAATTACTGTACTTTTCACGGCACGGGCTTTGCCGATATTGAGGTGGCTTATAAAAATGAGAAAACTCATCTGTGGCATATTCGCTATCCGCTGACTGATGGCAGCGGGGAAGTCGTAGTCGCCACCACCCGACCGGAAACCATGTTCGGCGATGTAGCTGTGGCTGTAAATCCGAATGATAAGCGTTATAAAAAGTTGGTTGGCAAGACCATAAAATTACCCCTAACAGAGAGGGAATTACCAGTTTTGGCCGATGACATGGTCGACGTCGAGTTTGGCACCGGCGCAGTCAAAATTACGCCAGCCCATGATAATAATGACTATGAGGTTGCCCAGCGTCATAGCTTGCCGATGGTGACAGTGATTGATTTCGAGGGCAAAATGAACCATAAGGTGCCGGATGAATTGGTTGGTCTTGAGGTTAAAGAGGCTCGTAAAAAGACAGCGGAACTACTGCAGGAACAGGGGTACATTGTCAAAAAGGAAGCCTACGAACACTCGGTCGGCAAATGCTACAAGTGCGGCACGACTATCGAGCCGTTGCTTCGCGAACAGTGGTTTGTGGATGTCCAGCCGCTGGCCAAACCAGCTATCAAAGCTCTAAAAGACAAGAAAATCAAATTCTATCCTGATAGCAAACGTCTGCAGCTAATTCGGTATTTTGAAGGCCTGCGTGACTGGAACATCAGCCGTCAAATTGCTTGGGGTATTCCCATTCCGGCATTTCAAAGCCTAGAAAAGCCTGAAAAGTGGATTTTTGACGTAAGGGTCGACCAAGAAATTATAGAGGTAGATGGCCTGTCTTATCGCCGTGATCCGGATGTTTTTGATACCTGGTTCTCAAGTTCCAGTTGGCCCTATGCCACACTGGGTCTAGGTAGTGAGGACTTTGAGAAGTTCTATCCGCTGTCACTAATGGAAACGGCTGACGATATTCTTTATCCATGGGTTTCTAGGATGATTATGTTTGGACTGTACACCACAGGCAAAATCCCATTCGAAGAAGTTTATTTGCACGGACTTATTCAGGACGAGCACGGTGCCAAAATGAGTAAATCCAGGGGTAATGTCATTGATCCAATGTCCAAGATTGATGAGTATGGTTCGGACGCCTTTAGGATGGGAATTATTGCCGATGAATCTCCGGCTAACAACCGGCCATTTGATAATTCAAAGTTTGTCGGAGCCCGCAATTTCTGCAATAAATTATGGAATCTGGCTCGATATATTGAAGGCAAGAACATCGCTGCGGTTGATCCGCCAACTGATCCAAAAAATCCATACATAGCCGATGAATGGATGTTGAGCAAATTACAACAGGCAATAGGGGCGATTTCTGAGGATTTGGACACCTATCGGTTCGCTGAAGCCTATGACAAGCTTTATCACTTGGTCTGGGACGATTTTGCCGATTGGTATATCGAAGCTAGTAAAGTTGATTTCAATCCCTATGTATTGACTGGCGCTCTCCAGGATATTTTAAAGCTGGCTCATCCGTTTGCTCCATTTATAACTGAGACAATTTGGCAAACCCTTGCTAGAGATAAAAGCGTTCTTGCCATTGAAAGCTGGCCAGAGCCACCGCGCCCTGACAAGAAGTTGGCTAGACAGTTTGAAGACATTAAGTCGTTAGTCACAGAAGTGAGGCGAATCAATAGTAATTTGAAAAAGCCGGCTCAGTCAGCCATTACGTCAGCCGACAATGCCCTGGCGGCTCATGTTGATTTGATTGACCAGTTGGCCAGAGTAACTACCACTGTCACTGCCGGCGAGCCGGACGGCATCAAACTATCTTCCGGCGATATGTCGCTTTGGCTGACTTTGGATAAAGCTAGCCTAGATGATCTACGTCAAGCCCTGCAGACCAAAATTGATAGCCTTAACAGGGAAGTGCAAGCCCTAAAAAAACGCTTGTCCAATAGGTCATATATCGAGAATGCTCCGAAGAAACTGGTGGAAGAAACCAAATCAAATCTAAGAGATAAACAAACGCACTTAAAGACTTCTGTAGCTGATTTTAAGCGTCTAGGATTTCATCGATAGACAGTAGTTGCGGTGGTGGTGTTTCTGATGCAACTCTATCTTTAAGAGCCTGGACATGTTCGTTCTCGCGTGTTGCTAGTTGACCTCGCAACTCAGCAAGTGCTCCGGCCGCGGCATGTCGTTTACTATCATGGCCGCCGAGCTGGTGCACCCTTGTTGGATTAGTTTGCCCATCCCTTGCTAGACTCACGCCATCAAGTTGATCATCATATTGATCCTGCTCAACTTGAAAATTTCTATAAGTTTGCACCGGCGCCAGGGTGCTAACGCTCTTGGAGACAACTGCCTTTTGAATATTATGTTTCTTGCTTTCCCGGCGGGCTGAGCTATTGGGATTAGGGGTTATTTTTGCTTGTGTAACAATAGTTCTACCGGTATCATTTCGTTGCCATGTTAATGTTCCTTTTTCAGTAATGCCAAAGGTATCATCTTTAGTATTCGGGCTCGTGATACCATGAGCTCTTTCGCTGGTCTCTAGATTATGGGTGCGTGCAATCAGATTTTTAGTGATGCGGTGGATTTGACCCTGTTTTCTAGCAGCATAAGCGCGGCTTTGTTCCGGAGTGCGTAATTCACTGGCTGCTTCAGGTGTAGGATCTGCTGTAGAGGTGTATTCAGCTGGTGCGGGGTCGACTGAACCCAGAATTTCGCTCATATGTGTATATTATCATACTATTAACTAAAAGTCAATAAAGTAGTCTTGTTGATGTTGGCTGAAAAGACTTAAAAGTCTAGGATTTCGCGAACGCGTTGAGAGCTGGCACTGGGGTTGTAGTCGTCAAACCATAGCACTGACCAACCCTTTTGATCGGCAGCCATTAGATTAGCCCGGGTGTCGTCAACTAGAAGTATCTCGGAGGCCGGTGCACCGGCTCGATCTTGGGCTATCTCGTAAATTTTGGCCTCTGGCTTGATAGTATGTTCGACGGAAGAATCTATTATAACGTCGTAGGGCAGGTCTGGAATGATTTTCTTAGCCCGCATCTCTTCGATCATGCCGGGCATAATGTTGCTCATCAATCCGATACGATAATGTTGGTGAGCCCAATCGAGAAGTTTGTGCATTTCTTTGATTGGCTTGACTGCTTTTAGATAATAGGGGGACCAGTCGATTGGTTCGGTTTCCATCTGTTTTGAGAACTTTTTGTTGAACTGATCAAGAGTGATTTCGCCGCGGCAGACTGCGTCGTTAAAGCGCCAGAAGGCAGCTTCGACTTTGTGCAGCGGCACTCCGGTTTTGGCTGACAAATCAGTGAAGGCACTGTGGAAAAAGTGCACCAGGCAGCCGTTGATATCAAAGTAAACAAAGCTGATGCCATTCTTAGAAGTTTTCTTGGTTGAAGCATTGTTGTCGCGTGATTGGCGACCGACGAGTTCATCCAGAGAAACTCCAATGACATCGGCGATGCTTTCAATTGTGAAAATCGACGGCGCCTTAATTGCTCCGCGTTCGACTTTGGCCAGAGTTGAATAAGAAAGATCAGCCTTGGCACACAGTTCCTGCTGAGTCAGTCCGGCCTTTTGTCGTGCCATCTGTAAACGTTTGCCTAGAGCAATCTCTTGCCCATCCACCTCTGATTGCATAACCCTATAATACTAGAAAATTGTGAGTGAGGGTAGTACTAAATGGCTAGTTTCTAAAGCTAATTTCCAATTGCGTTGCCAATTATGGCCAGCACCACTAGCATAAAGACGAACAATAGGGCGCCAGACAAACCGGCTACAATCAAAGAACTTTGGGTGTTACCACCAGTCCGAGAATACATCTTACTGTATATCCAGGTACCAGCTCCGGCGGCAAAGAAAAAGGCAATTAGAAAGTTCGACATATAGTTATTTTAACTCATGCGCAGCTTTTCAGCCATGGCTGCCAGCTCCTCTTGAGTCGGAGCCGGTATTTTGTTAGCCAGAGCCTCTTCTATGCCAGTATCCAGGGGGAAGACGTGAATATGAACGTGATCGGGCACCCCAAAGCCTTCAACAGTAATGCCGACGCGCTTTGGCTTAAGTACTTGGCGCTGACGATTAGCAATCTTTTTAGCAATTTTCATTAAATAAATGTAGTCCTGATCATCCATGTCCCAAAGATGATCGACAGGATGCTTGGGAACCACTAAAGTGTGGCCAGCTGTCACCGGTGTGATGTCCAGAAAAGCCAGGGTTTTATCATCCTCATAGACTTTGTGCGATGGAATTTCACCTTTTATAATCTTGGTAAAAATTGAGTCTCCCTCAGCCATACAGCCATTATAGCATCGAGCGGTGTTACAATAGACGCATGCAAGGCCTGAAAAAGTTTGGCTTGGTTGTCTCGATTATAGTATTCGGGCCGTTATTTATCTTGAGTGTGGTTTCATTTTCCTTTAATCGTACCCTGGGCGATAAAGAGTATACAAAACAGACAATCACCGATGCCAGGCTGTATGATGCAATTGGTCAGACTATTCAAAGCGAGGCTGTTGGATCTGATCTAGCCAATGCTGATCCGTTGATAACCACAGCTCTGCAGACAGCTGTTTCTGGAGATAGTCTCCAGTCAGCTCTGGAGCCCCTGATTGACAATACTTACGGCTGGCTTGATGGAAGTGCCGAGCAGCCGGAATTTTCTTTAGCAGTTGACCCCATAAAAGCGAATTTTCAACAGAATTTGACTGCGTCTTTGCAGCAGCGGGCGGCTAGTTTGCCAGTTTGTCCGGGGTTCCAGCCTACTTCCGGAACTGATATCTTCACCTATAACTGTATCCCGCGCGGTACCGACGTGACTGCCCTAATTAACGACACTGTCAATCGTATTAGTACTAATGCCAGCATCTTTGCTGATGAAGCTGCCGCCGATGGCACCATTAGCACCGAGGAGGCCAGAGAATTAGGGGTCAGCGATCCGACCCAGAACTTGCCCGATACTTTACCAAACACCTTTCAATTCCTAGCCAAAGGTCAGTGGTGGTTTATAATCGGCGCCTTCTTAAGCGCCGTTGGCGTAGTATTGTTAAGCAAAACTGCCCTGTATGGCTTTAGGAAGCTTGGCATTCTTCTGGTGATAAACGGTGTAGGTGTTCTAATTGTTGGGTTCATTTTTGGCTTTATTATCAGTGCTTTGACGCCAAATGCCTCCGTTGAGGTGACTGAGTCAGCCGTAAACGCCCTCAAGCAAGCCTCTAGGATCATCCTCAACGACAACGCCGGCATGCTTAAGATCATTGGCTTAGTAGCCTTGAGTTTGGGTGTGATCAGCATTGTAGTCAGCTCGATCTTGCTCAAAAACTCACGCGATAACGATATGCCCAAGCCGCCCAGGATACCCAAGAAAACACCGGGGTCTACTGTAAAAAATCCGGCCTCAAAAGCCGCTAAATGAACTGGCGGAGAGGGTGGGATTCGAACCCACGAGACCGCTTGCGCGGCCTGCTGGTTTTCAAGACCAGTTCCTTCAACCACTCGGACACCTCTCCTGGTGTCTGCTTCCAGGTATTAAATGGCGGAGAGGGAGGGATTCGAACCCTCGCTAGAGCTTTAAGCCCTACTAACGATTTAGCAAACCGTCCCCTTAAGCCACTTGGGTACCTCTCCATGTTGATGGCCTAGGACCTGGCTATTATAACAGAGAGGGAAGGGGAAATAAACTGACGGGGTTATTGACATTTTATGAACCTTCGGGTATAATGTTATTATTATTTATGTCAGTACCAGAAACAAACACAGCACTAGAAGCACAAACCAGGGGTGAACGTTTTAAAAACGGAGCATTGGGACTTGGACTTTTAGCGGTCGGTGCCACAATGGCAGTTAAAAATGGACTAGAACTTCCAGAGTTTATTGACCTAGCCAATATGCACATAGATTCAGATGCGCCAGGTGCGCTGGGAACTTTTTTTGGTGCAGGCTCTGGCCTTGCATCTATGTCGCTTGGGCTACGGCGTTTAGCCCGAAATAATCCTCAAGATCAAGCATAACCCCACTGTCATTAGCTTGATGTAGTACAATATTCTTATGGCAGAGAGGGCTAAGCAGGATAAGTCGGCGCCGAAGAAGACCGATCCTCAGGCGGATTGGCAGTATCAGGACGATACGCCAGCCCCTGCTGGCAATACCAGGTTTTCTGAAATAGACCCGGTTTCTTGGACAGCTTCAGAGTACATTGAACACGAAAAGTCGGCTGGCTGGTTTGTGAGATACGTGCTGGCGGTGATAGTTTTGGTTAGCTTAATTTTCTTGCTCACTCGGGAGTGGTTCTCGGTAATACTTACCTTTGCTTTAGCGGTGGTGTTTGGTATTTTTGCAGCTCGCAAGCCAACTGTTTTGCAGTATCACTTAGACAACCGCGGCGTTGTTATTGGTCAAAAACTATATCCCATAAGCCTATTTAGGTCGTTTGCGGTAGTTGATGAAGGGGCTTTTCACTCAATCATACTGCTACCAATGAAGCGATTTATGCCATCAATATCCATTTACTATGCCCCGGATGACGAAGCCGCCATACTGAACGCTTTTAGTCTGCTTTTGCCGCAGGAAACTCACCAACACGATGCCATTGACCGCTTGATGCACCGAATCCGATTTTAAAATCAGTCTAATAGACTATAAATTTTTGCCAAAATTCTCGTTTGTCTGTTTGTTTTTCCATATATTTATCGCTCTCTCGTGGAACTCTTTTTGACATCATCCACCTCCTACCCAAAAGCTTAAACAAGATGCTGCTGTCAAGCTGTAAAAAATTTCGCTAGAGGTGGCAGAGGCGTGCTATGCTATGTTTACAACTTGTAAAATCTATGAAAGCCTTAGTTATTGCCGACCGAAACCCCCATCTGAACATTCCGGAATTTGTTAAGGAACAAGTTGTTGATTTAGTTATAACCCTGGGAGATCTGACGCGAGAAGATATTCTGGGTCTTGAATCCACCCGCAATATACCCAAAATCGGTGTCTACGGCAATCACGACAGCGGTCAATACATGGATGAGCTGGGAATAATCAATCTGCACCTGAAAACCTGGCAACTCGACGACCTAACATTTGGTGGTTTTGAGGGCTGCGTCCGCTATAAAGACAATCCTGACGCAATTATGTACACCCAGGACGAAGCCAATTCGCTAATGTCTAATTTCCCTTACGTTGATGTGTTTATTTGTCACTGCCCACCATACGGTATCAATGACGAACCGGACGAAGTTGCCCACCAGGGTTTTCATGCTTTACGCAATTATATCGATGCTCAGCATCCTAGGGTATTGTTGCACGGACACACCTATCCTGCCGATAGCAATCTGGCAACCCAGCACGGTTCAACCCGCATAGAATACGTTTTTGGTTACCGTGTGATTGAGCTTTAGTAGTCAGTATTTTGCTGTCTCTGGCGGTGAGAGATTTCACCGAGGATTTGCTGGAAAGCCAAGAGTCTCTTCTGGGGGTCTGTGATTGATTTTGCGGCTGTTATCGCCTCATTAGCAAGTGCATCATCCCACTCATCACGCAGTAAATCCATAGTCGCAAAAACTCGACTTTCCGGATCCTTCACCTGAGATATCAGGGGTTTTATTTCACTGGTAACCTGTTGTTTTAACTGATCCAGACTTGTGTTATTGTCAGTTGTTTGTTCGTCCATGACGCCCTCCGCTTTTTTCATGTGTCAACCATTACTTTAACAGCATAAAGGTAAACGAACAACGGGTATGATCCTGGTTTGTTAGAGTTCATTCACCTCTCTGCGCTAAAGGTTTTATTGGCGTGGTATGCTACATCTATGACACACGGAGGGGAGCTATCATGAGCAGTATAAAAACTCTAGCCAACGACGCCAGCGTAGAGGGCTTCATAAACTCCGTGGACAGCGATAAAAAGAGAGCTGATGCTTATAAGTTATTGGAGATTTACAAGAAGGCCACCGGCGAGAAGCCGGTGATGTGGGGCTCTAGCATCATTGGTTTTGGCAAGTATCATTATAAGTCTGAGCGAAGCCGGCAGGAAGGCGACTGGCCCCTGGCTGGCTTTTCGCCCCGCAAACAAAGCCTGACACTTTATGTCATGAATGAGGGTTTTAATTACGGCAATTTGCTTGACCGCTTGGGCAAACACTCGACCTCCAAAGCCTGCTTGTACATCAAAAAACTAGACGATGTCGATCTTAGTATCCTGGAGAAGCTGGTGAAACGCGCCTATGAAGACGCCAAAAGGATGCTGACATAGCAAGAAGAATGGAAGAGACCCGCACATCAAGCGTGGTACGGTGCGCGGTAGTAAAAGAAGTTCAAGCAATGGCCACCAAGTTGCTTATGTTTGTTAATGCTTATAGTTAGTAGATGCCCCCTTGATATACTTAGAATATGGTTTTACCAAGCTACACCGGAACTAAAGAAAATTCACTGACAAGATCAGAAGGTGTAGCACTTACCCTTGAGCTTGGTGCTGCACATCACGGTGATGATTACCATAATGCCGATGCATTTGGTCGAGTATTACATTTTGGAGGCGTGAATTATCTTGAAGCAGAAAGAGACCGAGACCCCGGCGCATTCGCCGGTAAAGTAGAAAGACAAATTGAGGAGCTAAAAGAGATAGTTGCGCCTCATATCGGCAAATGGGCTGCCGCAAAGCATAGGATGCTAGGTGTAGATAATGATGGGGGCTGGGAGTTATGGGAACGGCTATTTGATAGGTCTAAAGTTATGCATACGAGCGGCATTATTCTTGGTGTAGCAGGTGTAAAAATGGAAAGGTGTATGCACTTTGATCATGATTATCCGAATGAAGTTGCTAAAGCAAGGGTGAGTTCGTGGCGAGGCGGCGCTTATAAGATAGGTGTTTTATTAGATACAACTCACACAACCCCTTACTTCAGTTACCGAGTTGAAGCTCCTGGCACCAACAGAATGCTTGTTCCTGTACGAGGTTTCCCAAGACACAGAAAGTCGTTTAGCGGCCTATGGTCTTGGCAGCTAAGTGGCTTTGATAAGCGGGACTAATACGCTACCGCCAAAACACCAAACCGGATTCAAACTCATTTCAATCTCTATCTGTAATTACCTCGTGGTACACGGTAGTAAAAGGGGTAAGAGCCTTACTATTGACTGCTTGATGCCTTAATTGCTTTGATGACTGCTGCAGATTCGCTAAGTATTGAAGCAATGACCGGTTCGTCAATAGTATTGGCAGCCTCGGCGATATCACCAACCAAAGCATGTCTACCTTTGCTGTATTCAACAAACCTGATTGCTGGCGAAGGAGTCTCAGACAAAATTTCCATTAAGTGATGCCAGGCACTAGTCGCATCCTGAGGGTTACTAATCTTAAAGTCGGTGAGAGTTAGAATGTCTTCTTGGGTTTCATCACATAGCCGTGAAAATGCCTGTCGCTCTTCTAGCTTCACTCTCATTCGGTCTTCTGCCTGGGCGATTTCCTCAACCTGATTGCCTATAATTTCAGCTCGTTGCTCAATCACTGTCGCAATTCCCAATAAGCCAACCCTACGTGCCGTGAATGCAACATCAAAGTATGGTTTTTGGGCGTATGCTATATCCCAAGCAAGTCCTTCGTCAGCTCTTAAATCTTCTGGATTTTCAGCTATGTGTAAATTATCAGTAATTTATAGAGCCAGCGCAAGCACAAGCAAAACACCAAGCAGGAATCAAACTCAATTTAAAGTGTTAATTTCCAGCCATCAAAAAAGAGATTGAAAATGGCTTCAATCCCTACCTGTAATTTCACTATGGTACAGCACAATTTACGAGGTTAGAACTATTTTAGCTAGCTAATGGTTGGTGGCGATAATTTTGATTATAGTCTTCTGCTAAGCGCAGGATGTCTATTGGCCCTTCATCAGAAGCATATATTCCATATGTGGATTCAACTAGTTTTTGCAAGTGATTACCGTCAAAACTAAAGGCTGTATCTACAATGTGCTGCATTGCGTCCTCATGTGGTTGGGTGAAATCAAAAGTAGGCGGGTGGGTAAGCACAACGTGTCCTGTAAATGAATCTCTTGTGACAGAATAACTTAAATTGGCTTCTGTTCCGTAAAGCTCTTCAGCGAAAGCAACAAGATCTGGAGCAAATCTAGATAACCTCCAGGGCACATCAGTAATCGTAGCGCCTGTTTCAATTGCCGACTTCCAGTCTGCTAGATAAATAAGGCGGCCCAGCACTCTAATCTCAGTTGGATCGAGTTTTGGAGCCTCAATAAATCCATCTGTCATTCTATGAGCAACCGAGTTAAGTATTTCTCCATTCCCAGTAGGTGGCGCCCTAAACATATATACAGCTTAACAAAAAAGACTCTCAATGAAAGTCTTTAGAAACGTTTATGTTTGGTACACAAGGCAGTAAAAGAAGTTCAAACGTTACTAGTACGCATTACTACGGCTGCTGCCTAACGCCCAAATAATAATTATCAGCGCCGACCGCCCCATGCCATTCGGCTTTGCGAATTTCGGCAAGCTCTTCTTGAAGCTGTCTCCTTGCTCTGGGGCTTAAAGCTGCACCTGGGATTGACTCTAGTGTAGGTGGCTCGCTTCTCCAGGCCGGCATTCCGCCAGGGAGATTCTTGCCCCTTACTATATGTTTGCCTGCTAGAAAAATGTTGAACGCCTCAGTTCTATCGTGGGGTACCTGCAATACATCGGCAAATTCTCGCATAGCAGCATTTAATTCTGTACGTTCATTTTCTGGTCCCAGTAATGCAATGGCTGCTAGGTGATGAATAGTCTTTACGTCATTATTACCGACCTCAACAGGTGGCTCAAAATCGTATGCCATTCCGTCTTGTTCAAAGTGGGCGATTTGCACATTTTTATTATGGTTGAATGAATATGTTTTGCAAGGATAAGCAAAACACCAAGCAGGAATCAAACTCAATTTAAAGTGTTAATTTCCAGCCATCAAAAAAGAGATTGAAAATGGCTTCAATCCCTACCTGTAATTTCACTATGGTACACCCGACAGGATTCGAACCTGTGGCCTCCGGCTCCGCAAGCCGACGCTCTATCCAGCTGAGCTACGGGTGCAAGTTGGTTGCTTGCGCAACAGGGGTAATTTTAGCATGGTACAGATGTGATTACCAGTGTAGAATGGAGGTGCGCGGAGAGGTGCAGGAGTGGTTGAACTGGCCGCTCTCGAAAAGCGGTAGGCCGTTTTCGCGGTCTCGTGGGTTCGAATCCCACCCTCTCCGCCAGGTTATTGTCTACCTAAAGGATCGACGTCCGAAGCGCGTAGTTCCTTTATGGGCTATTCCAGCCAATCTCTGCCGGTTACCATCTTCGATACATGGTCTTGGCCATAATCGATCGAGGTCTTCACGCCTGTTTTGGCGACGTTTTGGCTTCCTTATTGTAGAAAATTTGTGCTCTTCTGTTCAGATGCTATAGATGTATACTTGTCTTTTTCGCTAATCTATGCTATAATCAAAGATGTTAGAAGCAAAAACTCAAACACATGACAGAAAAAGAGCCAGGCAAAAACAGTGAACAAGCTAACCAGAGTGGTGGTTTACCCGAGGTTGTTAACTTTGAGAGACCGCTTCGTACACCTGATGAACTGATGGAGGCCTTGGGTGCGCCGGCTATAGCACAGTCTGGCGGCGATGTCACCCCGGTACCAGAGACCAAGGCTAGTGATACAATAGCTGCCGCTGAGGTACAAAGTGGTGTGGATCCTGACCTAAGGACGCTGATTGAAAACCCTGACGCTCTGAGCCCAAAGGAGCGTCAAAGAATTGTTGAAAAAGCCGAGGTGCAAGCTGCTTGGGAATCTGCCAAACACCGAGTGGTTGTTATGGACAAGACTGGGCAACCATATTGGGGGGCAGAATTTCCATCAGTGTTTGCCTTTAATGGTCAGATGCGCGGCAAATTCGGTCGTGTCCCTAAGGATCGTGACAAGTGGACACCTGGCATGCAAGCCGCTGGTCTTTCCGGAGAACGCGCCATGGGCGGGGCCTACAACACTGTGATAATTGCGTTCGACGATGGAGAAAAAGTAGTGGTACGTAAGAAAAATGAGGCCATTAGCGCCGATGCCCAGCAATTCGAAATCATCTCAACTTCGCGAAGTCGCAAAAATGGCGAGATAAGTCGTGAAGATTTGCCGTCTGAGCTGCTGGATGGCGTGATTGTCGTTCCTGGCGAGCCACTGGTGCTTGGCGCTGATGCCAGCGGTAAGCGAATGCGTTCTAGGGGATTGGTCACTAAAATTACGGCCATGGAACATGATGACAACGGTTTAGTCCCAAGCAACCATCCTCATTTACAGAAAGCTGAGAAGCAACGCAATACCTTAAATGACTTCAGGGCTGATCTCGTAGAAGCCACAGGAAGGACAGCATAATTATGGGTGAGAAGATGGCACACGACACCGATCCAGCTAACGGTGCCCTCCAGCCAGAAGCTGCCATTGACGATTTAGAGTCGGCAATTAATCAGCAGATCGAACTGGCAATAAAATCTGGTGAGCTTATTGTTGATGAATCTGGTGAACCTCAGTACGGATTTGCCCCTAGCGGTGAGCGTTCACAGTTGCCCGTTCGAGAGTGGGCCATGGTGCGCACCGAAGGATTCAAACAGTGGTTTGGCGACTGGCAGTCTGACCCAGAAAATGCTTCGAAGATGGTTGATGAAAATGGTGAACCAAAATTGTTTTACCATGGCACACACCGTGAGTTTGACGACTTCGATCCTTTGGCACCAAGCGTTACCGCTGACCCGGGAATAAACGATGAAGCAAGTTATTTCACTGATAACCTTGACCAGGCTAAACTTTATGCTCAGCACCTGCGCCAGGAAGGTAAGGAGCTTGTTCAACATCTTGCTCGTCAGATTGCTAATCAGGAGCATGCTCCAAAGGAGATTGGCACGGTTTGGAATGAATTCATGTCTGCTCTGGCCGCTGGCAACTATAGCGAAGATGATGGACTTGTTACTGTCGCCTTGAATAACCAGGGTCATGATTATAGGTTGTCCGGTGATGCCACGGAGTTGGAGGTGTTCTTCAATGGCAAATTACCGACCGCCGAAAATCCGGTTGAGCTAACTCCAAGCGGCAAGTATATGATGCCGGGCTCAATGGTTGCTGAGCCGAAAGTTGTATCGGTTTTTATTAATGCTCGAGATTTGAAACAAGGTCAATCGGCTGCTAACACTTTTGATCGTAAGTTTATGGAGCTTCTGGATCAAGAGGGTGATGCTGTGCTCGTAGATGTTGCCGGCTGGGGAGATCAACGACCAGCTCAACATATGGCGGCCGTAAAAGACCCAAGCAAAGTCATGATCGTTGGCTCGCAAGTTGTTTAGACTTTAGCAAACACGATTGCCCTAAAGGCTACGGCGTCGGTTTGGTGAAGGAGCTTAAAAATCTCGTTAATTGTGGCGCCGGTGGTTATAACATCATCGACAACTACAATTGGTCGTCTCCCGGAATAACTGGGGTGAATTTGATAAACTCCTTGAATTTGCTGGGTACGCTGAGCTTTGGAGGCGCCGGCCTGTTTGGCTCGACCATGTCGCACTAGCAGCCGTTCATACTTCAAGCCGCGCAAGCGGGCAAACTCATGGGCGATTAGGTGGGTGTGGTCAAAACCTCGCTCGCGTATTCGAGCCGGAGCAGTAGGTACAGAAGTAACAATATAATCTCGGGGCATTTGTGGTAATCGCTCGTGCATTGCTTTGGCAATCAATAAGCATGCCGGTCGCTGACAGTCAATTTTCATTGCATGAACCAGTAACTTTGCAAAGCCGTTATAGGCTGTGGCCGCCGAGTACTCGATCGGAGTTGATTTAGTGTGTTCTCTAGACACAGTAGTGAATAAATGCGGCCAGCAGTCTTGGCAGATTAAATCACCTTCGGCTCGGCAGCCAAGACAGTCGTATGGAGCAATAAGGTTAAGGATTTTGTTCAGGAAGTTCATTGTTTTCAAGCATAGCCGAAAATGATTAAATTTAGATTAACAGAGGCCAGTTTGGGCGTTGTAAAAAGTGTGTTGTAAATAGTGTAGTCAAGCTGTTGCTCGGTCAGCTTAGTCTAGGATATACTTGCAGTAATACAAAAAGATACTCATAGAAATTAGTAGTGGAGGGTAAAACACTATGGCTCGAAAAGGCCGCAACGATGACGATTTATTAATCGAAGATGAATTGACCGCCGCTTTTCTAAGCGACGAAGATGTAGTCCAAGATGCTGCCGCAGCTGCCGGAGCAACTGTCGACCCAGCCGGCGAACCAGCTGGACCATCAGACGAGTGGGACGAAGAAGAGGCTGTACCAGGCCAACTGGCTGTTGATGTTTATGAAACCAAAGAAAAATTGGTCGTCAAAGCCCGCACTGCCGGTGTCAATAAATCAGACCTGGACGTTAATATCTCTGACAACACCCTTAGCATTAAGGGAACTTTGTCGGCCGGCAACGACGATAATGTCGTTAATTACTTCGTACAAGAGTGCTATTGGGGCGAATTCTCACGCAGCATCGCTCTGCCAATTCCGGTGAAGGAAGAAGGCATTGTAGCCGAACTGAAAGACGGGGTCTTGACCATTTCGTTTACGAAGGTCAAGCAAGATACTGTTAAGAAGATCCAGGTTCTCTAGTAAAACAAACACCTGGAACAAGAAACACCCCCGGAAACGGGGGTGTTTTATTAGCTTTGACTTAGGTTTAAGCTTCGGTCACCCGCTGCAATACGAAGCGGACGATAACTTGGGCCAAGGCGACGATCACCAAGCCGATGATGGCTCCCAGGATGGTTTGCTTAGCGCCACTAACTCCGGTAGAGTCACCGCCAGAAGTAATGTACTTAATACCGCCGATGATGATCATGATGACGGCTACCACACCGACGACCAGCGAGAAGATGTTAATCACGGTCTCGATGATGGTGTTGACTCGTTCGTCAGGATCGTCAATATCACAGTTTCTACTGGTTGTACTTAGGCAGGTACCTCGTCTCAGGCCATCTTCGATATCTGCTTGGGCGCCTGCTGGTGCAGCCAGCAATGCAGCCGGGGTAAGCATCAGAGTGAGTGCTGCCAAGCTGGCTGCAAGTTGTTTTAGAATTTTTTTCATTGGTTAGTTTCCTTTCGTTGTTTCTTGATTTTAATCTATCACACGCCTAGCATAACCGCAAGAATCATCACTGTCATGATACTCTCTCTAAGACAAATCGGACTAGAATCTGAGCCATGGCTACGATTACTAGGCCAATCAAAGCGTATAAGATGGTGTTTTTGGCATTATTTACGCCAGTCGAGTCACCTCCGGACAAAACATAACGGAGGCCGCCGATGATGATCATAATAACAGCCGCTATCCCGACAACCCAACTGAGTATATTTATAACCAACCGGATTATCTCTTGGACATTGGGACCGCTGCTGGCTCGGCCGGTGGCATTGACACCCTGCCTAACATTTTGAACCGGGCTTTGGGCAGCAACTGAAACTGGTGCCAGAATCGGGATACTCAATAATAGGCTGGCTGATAGCATGACAAGGGTCAAAAGTTTACGCATGTTTTTATAGTCTCCTTAAAACAAATAATACCAGGGCCTGAGCCATTACCGCAATGGCCACCCCAATCAAAGCGTATAAGATGGTGTTTTTGGCATTATTTACGCCGGCTGTGTCACCTTCGGACAAAACATAACGGAGACCGCCGATGATGATCATAATAACAGCCGCTACCCCGACAACCCAGCCAAGAATCTCGATAGCCCGCGTCAATAGTCCCTCTGGACCGGTGATTGGGTTTTCGTCTGAAGCTTTACAGGCCGAGGCTTGGGGCGTTCGACGACAAACGACTTCCAAGGGATCGCCTTGGGCAAGGGCCGGCGCTGGCACAAGGCCGCCCAGGCCAACGCCAACAAAGCTTATCATCAGAAAAGCGACTGCGGCGGTAATTAAGCGCCTCATGAGAAAGCTCTCCCAAGTACAAATTGGACAATTGCCCACGCTAAAACTGCCACGACCAGGCCTATGACAGCGTAAATTATAGTGTCTTTAGCACGAGCGGTTTTCTGGGGGTCACCGGCCGACAACACGTACTGCAGAGCGGCCACCGTAATCACCAAGACTGC
The DNA here is from genome assembly GCA_964493895.1 of uncultured Candidatus Saccharibacteria bacterium. GTDB lineage: Bacteria > Patescibacteriota > Saccharimonadia > Saccharimonadales > JAGQNJ01 > CAYRSA01. The sequence continues at coordinate 132,150 of CAZBPY010000001.1, forward strand.
AATTGAACCAAGGATAATAAAAGTTAGCGACAAGACATCGGCCAGTCTCTCGGATACAAAGCCACCGGAAACCCGCTTGTTAGGCAGATTAACGTCTCTGGTGTTGATTTGAGCTAGAAGTCGTATCATTATGCCACCAATCTTGTTGAAATAAATCGAACTAGTCCCGAAGCAATTATAGCAATTGCCACACCGATAACGGCGTTAATTATGGCATCCTTGGCTTTGGCCGTTTCGTCCGGATTGCCCTGGCTAAGTACATAGCGGAATCCGCCAACAATGATAAAGGCGATGGCTACAATGCCGGCTATGAACAATAGGATTTCAATTAAAGCCAAGCCGATTGACAGAAAGGACATCAGCTTGCCCACTTCAAAGTCCATCACTAAACGGCACTTGTTGGCCGGATCTCTTTGCCCCTCGAGATATTTGTACCAAGTCGGAACGCCAAATCTTGAGGTCGGCAATTTGCAAGAGTCGCCGGCTCTGGCCATAGCCACAGAAGACATAGCTACTACTGGCACCAGGAAGCCCACTGTGAACATTATTAGTATTGCTAGACGCCTCATCCGTTTCATTATGTCAAACCTCCTGGAATTAGCCATTGTAATACCACGAACAACATGAAGTAAGCGATTAGGGCAATCATAGCATTGACTATTCTTTTTTTAGATTCGGCTGCTTGTTGGGGGTTGCCGCCAGAACTGCTGTACTGAATTCCGGCAATAATTATCACGGCAATAACTACAATCCCCACTAAAGCGCTGAGGATATTAATGACTAGTTTGGCCAGAATGACAATTGGATTACGATTAATACATCTTTGGCTAGCATTACAGTTAGCGATGGCTTCGCGGTTGGGGTTGGTAAGGCTTTGGGCGGCTCGCCGGTCTTCGTTTCTCTGTTGAAAGGCATCTAGCGCATCGGGGCCTTGAACCACGGCTGCATAATTGCGGCATATGAAGCTGTCTAGGGCGTAGGATTGAACCCCAAACTGAGTTCGTACGTAACACTTATCATCCTCAGGACCCCTGCCAGTGGCGGCTACGATGTGAGCCCGGATTGAACTACAATCCACAGCTACGGTTTGGGGATCTTGCTGGATAGGGCCTTGGAGTTTATAGCACACTGGTGGCGCAGCTGAGGCTGGCGACGCCAGGAATGCTCCAAGCCAAAAAACATTCACCAATATCAGGCCTAGAATATAGTGAAGTCTTTTCATTCGGAGTCCACCAGCTGATAATTAAAAATCTTGACTGACTCGCCTTCGGAATTCATGTTGAAGGCCATATCGATGACGTCAACGCCTTCGAGAACCGGGCAGGCCACCACCACCCGCGGCTCTTCATCACCAACTTCGACGTCCAGAATGGTTTTGGTATCGTCAATGTCGCAGGCACCTAGGTTCAGCCCCTTCAGAAGCGGTACTGCTTCATTAATAAACACGTCGCGTTCAATTCCGCCCTGCGGATCAATGTAAGTGTCGTAAGCTTCTTCGTATTTATCTTGCTGGACCAGTTCAAAAAACTTTTTGATAGTTTCCTGCTCGGTAGGGGCTGTAGGCTGATCAGTTTCCTGCCGAGTTGTCACTTGTTCTTCATTAACATTACTAGAAGTCGAAAACAACATGCCAGCAATCAGCAGTATTATTGTAATCACCACCAACACAAGCAAAATTATTAGCTTTTTGCTCATTTTCTTTTTGCCGGCATTTGGCCCCGGGTCATCTTGGTTAACAATAAAATCAAAATTCGGAGCTGGCTTTTGATTGGTGCCTGATGGTGTTTCCATTTTTGTTATTCGCTTTTAGGATCCTGTTGATCGTTCAGCAGTTATTGTATACCAGTTTGTCGCCGACCTCAATAGACCTAATGTTTATTTATCTCAATGATTGTATGATCTAGGCGCTTAGCATGTTTGAGCTAGTGGTTATGTGGTGTAAGATATCTAAAGAAGATCCGATGTCAATGAAAAAACATTCTAGTACTAGAGCCAAATCCTTATTTTTTCTGCCATTGTTTCTGTTTGCTTCTATTTGTGCTCAGCTGATTATCATAGCTCCGCCGGCCGAGGCTATTGATTCGATTCAGTTGCGGGTCATCAACAAAACTGAAATCACCCTGGAGAATCTAACCTTCTCCAGAATAGACTATGATAATCTAAATTCATCTATAAAAGATGTCTGGGGCGATGCCAGTGCCGCTCAGGCTGGACTCCGCGAGTTGTATTCCGGCAAAACTTTTCTTGATTCAGATATTTGGGACTCTGAAGACGATTACCGGGTTACAGTTGAGCGTGCCGGAGAGAGCTGCGAAGGAGAAATAGATTATGATGTTCCGTATAAGGCGGGTGGATCAATAGATTTTACTGTTAGATTGCGAGTTCCCCTGGGAAACGGGTCTTGTCCAGTTATAACTACAAGAAATGATCGCATCTCCGTATCAAATCAGGGAAATCTTATTCGAGCATTTACGTGGCTGGATGAGACCACTATGCGTCCGTATCAACGGCCAAACACGACCTACACCAAAGACCCGAATCGAGCTGGAAGATACAATAATGACCTAGAAGAAGGCCGAGGCGCCTGCCGTGACTTTGTTGAAACAATTGATTTCGAAAATGGTACATTCTCGATGTTTAGAACCACATTTGGTCCGGACGATGGGGGTGAGTGTGAACTGTGGAACCCGTGGATTGGCGAAGCAACCACCATGCCGATTAAGATTTCCAATTTGGAAGCCCGCAGCAACCCGCCCGGCACAGGACGAGACAATGCCGATGAGGAGGGCGAAGAAGAAACTCCATCATGTGAAAGCGAGAACCCGGGCATCAGCTTAAGTTGGTTTATTTGCTCGGTAATCCAGTTTTTAGACAATACAGTCACGGGGTTGGCTGGAGCCGTCGAGCAACTCCTGGAGGTCGACAGCAGCTATTACAGTGACAATCGGCTGCGTAGATCGTGGTCGTACTTTAGAAATATAGCCAGCTTTATGTTGATTCTGATTGGGTTGGTCATGATAATCGGGCAGGCGGTCAGTAAGGAATAGTTATGTTTGATGCTTATACCGTCAAAAAAGTCCTGCCGCGCCTAGCCATTGCCGTGATTTTAATCCAGCTATCTTGGTTTATTTTCACTGGCATGATCACACTGACGACTGCTATCGCCTATGGTGTGGAGGGGCTGATTTATTCTCCGTTCGGCGGATCGGGTGAATTTACCCTTTCAGCATTACTGGGTGCAGCAACTCCATCGGCTGGAATAACCGGCGGCGGAAACGGTTTGTTCTTCTATGCAGCGGTTGCAGGCGGGGCTGGACTAGCACTCTTCGGAGGACTGGGGGTAATTCTAAGCCTGGTAGCCACAGCCTTTATTGCCATTTTAATGGGTTTTGCTCTTCTGATGTTCCGACAGATTCTAATTGTTGCTTTATTGTTAATTTCCCCCATTGCATTGGTTGCCTGGATCCTGCCCAATACTGAAAAGCTTTGGAAAATGTGGTGGGAAAGCTTTAGTAAGTTACTAATAGTGTTTCCCATGATTGTTGCCCTGATTGCAGTTGGTCGAGTGTTTGCCTTCCTGACCTCTGGTGTTCGTCCGGGCGAAGCCGCCGACAACCTGTTGAGTGACATAGGTGTTGACACTATTATACGGTTGGTATTTGTCGTCCTTGGATTCTTTGGGCCTTACTTCTTGATTCCAAAGCTGTTTGTCCTAGCCGGCAGCGCCTTCGCCTTCTTTGCCGGTATGGCCAATGATCGCAGCCGCGGCGTCTTTGATCGACTCAAGAAGGGCCGCCAGCAGACAGCAGCCAAAAAACTTCAAGATCTGAGAACAGGTGAAAGATTTAAGGAGCGTACCCGGTTCGGAAGTAGGCTAAATGCTATCAGCCGAGGAGTTGCCACTGGCCCGCGCGGACGTTTCGGGCTTGGACAAAGAGGGAATGCGGCTACAAGTAATGTGACTAGCCAGGCAGCCGATGCTTTTAAGCAAACTGATACATTCAAAACAAATGCCAATAATGACCCCTTGTTGCAAGCCTTGGCATCGGGAAGTAGCCATGGCGAAGCTGTTAGAAATCTCCAGCGAACTTTCGGATATAGTGAGGCAGAAGCACAGCGCTTGGCTAGAGAGGCTGGTGCGGTGTTCGGGGGATTCTCACAAGCTAAGCAGGTCGCTGCTGCTGAACAGTTAGTTGCAACCGGTACCGGCTACTCTAACAATCGACAGATGGTGGAGACGCTTGCAACTGCCTCCGGAGGCAACACAGCCCTTGCCAGTCGCTTGTCGGGTTATAGTAATGCGACGGCTAAACAGGTGGGGCGATTTGATTTGGCTCCTGGTTTTACCCACCTTAACGACTTGGTGCATCGTGAAGCGGGAATTGCCGGATCTTATGGAATGCGTGGTCGGGAAGAAGATGGAGGGGGTGAAAATGCCACAGGTGATCTTAACGCCGCCCCAACTGAGGCTGAGTATGTAACGGCACGAGTTGAGGGATCAAGAGCCGGCGATCCGGTTACCCTGTTGCGTGGTAAAACCCCGCAGGTTACAGAACTTATGGAGTCGCTTGAGCGGGATATTGGAAGGAGTTACGCCGTACTTCAGGATCCCGCCTCTACAATCGATGACCGTCAGGCCGCCCAGGCCAAGATTGATAGAGCTAGCCAACAGGCTCATTTACTGCATAGAAATGTTGAGTTGGGATATGCAAGTGACGCCAACGCTGAAGTGGTTCGACAGTTTATGGGAAGAATGAGTGGAGTTCTTACTGAATCTAGAGTACCAGCCCATACACCAGACCCTGATAGCCCCCTGATAACACCGCCAAGTGACGGTACACCAGGAGCATAAGAGGTTAAATTATGGCCCAGTACAAAGTACTCCAAGACATTGAAGCTGAAGATAAACTGCTTGGTCCGCTGACTCTGCGGCAGTTTATATATGCCGCTATTGTGGTTGGATTGGGTGTGGTGGCTTGGCAACTGGCCCGGGTTCAGTGGCTGTTGATAATACCGTTTATTCCTCCGATTGTTTTTTTTGGTTTGTTGGCAGCACCATTCGGGCGTGATCAGTCTTCAGAAGTGTGGTTGTTGGCCAAAATTAGGTATTGGGTGTTTCCGCGAAAGAGAATTTGGAACCAAGATGGACTACAAAATCTAGTAACGGTTTCTGCTCCAAAAGTTGTTGAGAAACATAGAACCAAGGATTTTGACAAAGATGAAGCCAAAAGTCGTCTCAAGGCCCTGGCAGCCACCATGGACAGCCGCGGCTGGGCTATTAAAAATGTTAACGCTCCAGGCTATCACACAGCTATGCAGCAGGGTTCAAGCGATAGGTTATTGCAGCTAGATGTGGTGCCGCAAGAGGATTTAGCGGCCGTCAAACCTGATGCTGATGTTCTGGATCCGAACGGCACGCCGTTGGCTCAATCTATTGCTAGTCAGCAAACTCAAAATGAACAGGCTCATCGGCAGGCTATTTTGCAAAAAATGCAAGATATTAGCACTCAGCAAAAGGCAGCCCAGGCCAATTTGCCGGCATTGCCGGCGGCTCCGGTGACCAGAGCAGCACCTAAACCAGCTCCAGCCCCTGTTAGTGCCCAGCCTTTGCAGCCGGTGACACAGCCCCAGGCGCCTGCTATACTGAAAGAAGTCAAGTCACCAAAACCGGCATCAGAGTTGCGGCCTCAAGAGATCGCTAAAAATGATGACGAGCCTGACGAAGTAGTTATTTCATTGCACTAGATTCGGGCAAAAGGTACGGCGAACTTGGTGGGCAAACAAGCATGAATCCATCAGACCAACAATCACCACAAACACCGGCACCTGGCCAACCAGCAGCGGCGCCCCAACCAGCACCGCAAATGCCGCCAGCGCCCCAAGCCTCAGGGCCAATCCCGCAACCACAACCGGTAGCCAATTTACCTCTCCCAACTCAACCTCAGGCCCAAGTACCAATACCGACTGCAGCTGCCTCAGCTCAAGCAGCGCCTGCCGCCCAGGCCGGCGGTAAAAGTGCTAAACCAAAATCCAATCCTACCAGCACCCAAAATATGCTGCAAATTGCCGAAATCCGTGATGGTATTGTCATTATGGAGGATGGTTCGTTCAGATCGGTCGTGATGCTTAAATCGATTAACTTTGATCTGATGAGCCCGCAGGAACGTGAAGGAGTCGAAACCGGCTATCAGGCGTTCTTAAACTCGCTGTACTTCCCGATTCAGATTTTCGTCCGCTCGCAAAAGGTTGATATCCGACCATATATAGAAAAACTAGACAAAATCCGCAGCGAGCAAGATAACATGCTGTTGGCGCTGTTAATGGAGGATTACATTAATTACATCGGTGAGCTGTCGACTCAAACCAACATCATGGACAAGACTTTTTACATTGTGATTCCGTTTTTCCCTAAGGCTGATGTCCAAAAAGCCATCACTCAAAGTAAGAACTTTTTCAGCGGTCTCAGTGGGATTTTCGGCAAGAAAGCCGATTCGGCGATTCGCGTCAACGAAAAAGACCTGGAAGACGCCAAGATCGAACTTCGCAACCGAGTCCAGGCAGTTTTGGGCGGTCTTCAACACTGTAGTGTACCTGGGGTGCCGCTTGATACTCAGGAACTTATCGAGCTTTACTATGATTTCTACAACCCTGATACAGCCACTCGTCAGCAGCTGAAAAGTTTTGAGGATCTGGGCGCCACGGTGATAACCAAAGGCCAAGGACAGGCTCCGCAACCCCACCTAGATAAGGAGTTGGTCTAGATGGCTTTGTTTGGGGATAAAAAAGCCGTTACTGATCCGGTAGCCTTGGCTGAGGCACAGCGCCGGCGGGAACAGGCCGAAGTTAGCGAAGCCTTTCAAAAGGGTGTCACCGCTTTACGCGATTTCATTGCGCCTAGCTCTGTCGAGCTCAATAGTCGTTATTTCCAAATCGGCACCCGATTGGCTAGAACATTTTATGTTTTTGGTTATCCTAGAACTCTGAATACTGGCTGGCTCAGCAGCATCATTAATATCGATGAAATCCTTGACTTGTCGATGTTTATTTATCCGGTAGAAAGCCAGGTAGTCCTGGAGAATCTGCGCAAGAAAGTCAGCCAATTGGAAGCTGGAATTCAAATTGATGCTGAAAAGGGCCGGGTTCGAGATCCGGGCAAGCAGGCCACCATTGTCGACGCCGAAGAGATGCGCGATAAATTACAGGTTGGTGAAGAACGCTTCTTCCGGCTGGGCTTTTACTTCACGATTTACGCCGACAGCATAGACGAGTTGGACTTCGTGACTCACAAAGTTGAGTCAATGTTGGGCCAGCAGTTAGTCTACTCCAAGGCTGCTACCTCTCAACAAGAACAAGGCTTAGCCAGTACCGTACCGCAGTTCATGGACCAACTGCAGATTCGTCGTAATATGAGCACCGGCGCCCTGTCGACCAGCTTCCCATTCACCAGTGCTGATCTTAGCCAAGATGACGGAATCTTGTATGGCATCAACATGCACAATTCCGGTCTGGTAATATTTGACCGCTTTTCATTGGAGAACGGCAACTCGGTAGTGTTTGCTAAGTCCGGGGCCGGTAAGTCATTCGCTGTCAAGCTGGAGGCCCTGCGCAGCATGATGTTCGGCACCGAAATTGTGATTATCGACCCGGAAAATGAATACCAAAGAATGGCCGAAGCTGTCGGCGGCGCCTATGTCCGGCTGAGCCTAAACTCAGCCACCCGAATCAACCCGTTTGACCTGCCGAAGGTAGTCGATACCGAAGAAGCCGATAACGCTCTGCGCAGTAACTTGATTACCTTGCACGGATTATTGCGTCTAATGATGGGCGGGGCTCAGGCTCAAATGGCAGCTAGTTCGGTATCTGGAGGAGCTGTCGCTCCAGCTCTGACCCCGGTCGAAGAAGCTGACCTTGATGCGGCCCTGATTGAAACTTATGCCAAAGCCGGTATCACTAACGACCCTCTGACCCACAACTCGCCGCCGCCGACAATTGCTGATCTGTATGATACCCTGCTGCATATGGGCAACACCGGTCCGCAACTGGCTCAGCGGTTGCGTAAATACACCACAGGCACCTTTGCCGGCATTTTCTCGCAGCAGTCCAACATCAGCATTGATAACCAGATGGTGGTGTTTAACATTCGTGACCTTGAGGATGAGCTGCGTCCGGTAGCTATGTACATTGTGCTTAACTATATCTGGAATACTACCAAGTCTGATCAAAAGCGCCGGATGCTGATTGTTGACGAAGCCTGGCAGCTTATGAAGTATGAAGATTCAGCTAATTTTATGTTTTCTTTAGCTAAGCGAGCCCGTAAGTATAACTTAGGTATCACTACAATTTCTCAGGATGTTGAAGACTTTATCGCCTCTAGGATGGGGCGGGCAATTGTAGCTAACGCTTCCATGCAATTGCTTTTGAAGCAGTCCCCGGCAGCAGTAGATCTGCTGGCTGAAGTGTTTAAACTCACCAGTGAAGAGACAGCCCGTTTGACCCAATTTCCGGTTGGCCAAGGTCTATTCTTTGCCGGCCAAAACCATGTCCATATTCAAGTGATAGCCAGCCCGACAGAGACTAGTCTGATCACCACTAACCCCGGTGAGAATATTCCACCAGTCACCGGCGAGATTAACGAAACTCAGCCGCAAGGAACAATAAATTTGGGAGGCCAAGGTCTGGGTAACCTGGGTGTGGCCGGGTTATAATAGCCCTTGTGGTAAACGACAAAAAAGAGAGAAACCATGACACCAAATAGTCCCTCTGGTGGCGGCGTTTACGACCCGGAAGAAAAGTCCCGGGAGCGCACTCGACGCTTGTGGCGACGAAGCGAAGAAAAAGACCCCCGCAAAAAGCGCATAACTGACAAGGCGTCAAGCCCTCAGCAGCTATCAAGGGCCGAGAGGGCCGCCGCCGACAGCCTTAGAGCCATTGCTGATTTGAAAGATGAAAAAGCTAAGATTGATTCTGGTGTTGATGATGACGGGTTTTACGATGAGAAGTCTCCGCGCCGGCGAAAATGGTCTCGCCGCAAGAAAATGGTTACCGGTGGTGCCGGAATTATCGGCGGCGGCGCCATTGGCATGCTGCTAATGGGTATTGGCCCGTTTCAATTTATTCACTTAGCCCAAAATCTGCAGGACTTCCACTTTGGCAATAATGAATCTATGATGGATGGCCGGGTGTCACGAATTATCAACTATGGCAGACATAACCGGCACCGCGGCAACTTGGGAATCATCGGCAACCAGGTCGCCGACATTTATGAACGTAAGTTGGCTCGTGCCGGTCTCCGAGCTGATTACCGTGATCCGGTGACTGGGCGACCAACTCGAGCTATTCAGTCATTCAATATAGATGTTGATTCTCCGCAAGGTCAGAAAGTGCTCGCTGACCTTAGGGCTAACGGGGTCGATATCCCCGACCCAACACCAGGCACCAGAACCATAAACATTCCGTTGCGCAGGCGGGGGAGTAACGCCTTAAGCCGCAGCATTATCCGGTCCAGCCTTAAGTCACTGGGCATAAATAGTGTTTCTAGCTGGATGGGGGGACGGCTGCTGATTACCCGGGGAGGCGTAAGCTTTCACCGGTTGTCTAATAAGGCTAGGGAGGTTGGTGAGGGTATACGTGACTATTTCCGGCGAACCGATACCGAATATCGTGAAAGTACTGCAGACTACACCAGTGACGGATCGCAAAACTTGCCGGATGATGCCAGGAGACCAGCAGAAAATCCTGATGACCCAGATGGAGATAACGTCAGACAACAAGCTGGAGCCGAGGGCGATAAGATTGTGGTGCCGGGAGATCCGGAGGCTACGGCTGGTAGACTAAGGGGTGTTCTTACCAGTGCAGGGTTGGGCTTATTTGGCTTTGCTACTTTAGTTTGTGCTCTTGATAGTTTTGGTGACGGTATTGGAGCAATTATGCACGCCAATGTAGTTTTGCCGTTGATGCGAATTGGAGTTGGCACAGCTATTTCAATTGGCAATCAGGTTATGGCTAATCAAGATTTAAACGCCTACGAATTGGGCGCAGCCTCTAGGCAGTTGTGGGACAGCGAATCTGGATCGTGGGCCGCCGCCAAAAGTATTCAAGCCGAGTGGGGGGTACCAGACCCGGGTGGACCCGATATGCCTGAGGCCGCTAAACCAGGGAAAGATAAGCCGGCGTTTTTCGAGACGATAGACTCGGTGGTCAGCGATATTCCAGCCGGAGAGCAAATCTGTGACTTTCTAACCAGCCCGGCCGGTGAGGTTATAGGTTTTGGTGCTGATGCGATTGCGGCGGCATTTTCTGGTGGTCTGTCGGGTGTGGCTGTGTCTGCTGGTGGAGAGTTGGCCGGCAATATTGCCGGTAGGGCCGCTGAGCCCTTCATTCAAAACATGGCAACCTGGTTGGCTGGTGACCCAGTTGAAGAGTTTGCTCAGGGGGCACTATTTGGCAACTACGCTAACTACGGAGCCCGTTTGGGGGCTAACGACAATGCCCTTAGTATGGGCGGAGCTGAGCTTAGCAACAGTGAGGTAGCCGCTCTTGATGCTGAAAGGCAATCGGCTTATAAAACCCGGTTGCAACACAAGGGCTTGTACGCTCGACTATTTGACCCATACGAGCGTGGATCACTGGTAGCAACAACGGTTTTACGTAATCCGAATTTGTCCGGGCCTCAAGCAGCTGCCACTGGCGTAGCCCGTATGCCAATGACATTCTTGTCCCAACTCGGCAGTACCTTTAGTAATCTGTTTGTTCCAAAAGCCCAGGCCTTAAATGTTGCCAACTATGATTATGGTTTTCCGGAATACGGCTTTTCATTAGATCTACAGAACGACCCGCGATACGAAGACCCGTTTGATAATGCTCAGAAGGTGGAGGACTATGGCCTTAAAAAGCTCAATGATGATTATGGTGACTGTTTCGGTACCACCATCACTGACGATGGCAGCATTGTGTCTGAAGAGTCTAGGCGCATGGACGAGATTGACGATGGTTGTAGCGATAACTCCAATGAAATGCTAGTCAGGTACAGATTTTATATCGCTGATACAGTCGCCGCCAAGTCGATGGCTTGCTTTAATAGTATTGATGAGGGAGCTTGTTCAGAGCTGGGATTCCAGAGCAGCTCGAGCGATGATGGCGGTGATACTCCTGATGGCTTGGTTGGCCCAGAAGACATTGTTGATATCCCCGGTTTAGATCCTGGTCAAGGGTGTCATAAGAGCATTGCCGATGAGGTTCGTCGTATGATCGAAGATGCCGGAAAGGCTGGTGTAACTCTGACCGGGCATTGCTGGCGCAGCCCAGAAGAGCAAATTGAGCTGCGCAAAAAAAATTGCGGCACAACACCATACGATATTTATCAGAAACCATCTAGTGAGTGCAACCCGCCAACGGCTATCCCTGGAACTTCTAATCATGAAAAGGGCCTGGCTATTGACTTTGATAACTGCAGTTCTCGCTCGACTGCCTGTTTCCAGTGGTTGAATGCTAACGCCGCGCGATATGGTATGTATAACCTGCCGAGTGAGCCTTGGCACTGGTCAGTGGATGGTGGATAGGTTATGAAGCGAATTGTTGCAGTATTACTACTAGTTGTTTTGGCCGTCGGCCTGACAAGTACGCACCCGCCGGTCGCTCAAGCGCTAAGTGCTGAGCAAGTTCGGATATTAAGTGGTGGAATCTACGCCTTTGATTACGAGACTGAAAGCGATAGTTGCGGCCATCTCTCGGGAGATGATATACAGGCCCTAATCTTCAACAATCTTATTGGCAAGATAGTCCATGGAAAAGAACTAAAGGATTTTCAGGCCGCCGGAATCATGGGTAATATCTGGGCTGAGTCTGGGTATCAGCCTCAGCGACTGCAAGGCACACCTTCTGGTACAGAAACACCGGCTGATAAGGCGGAACAATCGTCGTTGGGTTGGGGTCTAGTGCAATGGACACCGGCCGGAAAGATGATTACCCCCACAAAGGCTGCCGGTAAAGACCCGAATGATCCGGTTGTTCAAATTGACTTTCTCATCGGACTACTAAACGGTGAGGGGCTCGACGGAGAAGCTGGTGAATTGCTGGTCAATACAACAAATGTTGCCGATGCCACATTAATATTTGAGACCAAATACGAGCGCCACGCCGGGCCGCCGCAGCCGGATCGGGTAGTTGAAGCTCAACGTGTTCTCGATGAGGTGGCTGCCTCGGCCTCCGAGAGCGGAGGCTGCGGCGGCAGTGGGCTGTCGGAAACCACCCTTAAGTACGCCTGGGAAGACCCCCACGACCCGCCTTATATCCAAGCCAAAGAGGCCTACACCCAGGCCATAGCGGAAGCCGACGCAGCCGGGCAGTATGTTGGTGGCGGACCACATCCTGGAATTGACTGTGGCGGCTGGGTGACAAGGTTGATGATTGATAGCGGCTTTGAACCAAATTACAACTTCGGTGGAGTGGAGGCCAACGGAGCAGCTAACGTGGCTGATGGACAAACTCCATGGCTACAGGCTAACTGGGATAAGATTACGATTACCGGGACTCAAGACCTACGGCCTGGCGATGTGGCAATTAATACCGGTCGCACGCACACCTTTGCTTTTGTGGGAGATATACCAGGTTTCAACTCCAGTATTGCTTCAGCTTCTTTTAGTAGAAATGGAAGAGGCTGGCGTGCTCCAATGGCCGGCAAAGAAAATCCATTAAAAAGTGATATAGAATGGTATAGGAAGCGACAATAAGATCATGGACGATAATTATAATCAACTATACAAAAATAGATTTTGGGTCATTGGCGGAATAATACTGCTGATGGTTTTGGCTGTGGTAGTTTTTCTCTGGCTATCCAATCGCGACCGAAATGCCAATCTTGAAATCATATCTGTACCAGATGATGCTGTATTCGTTATTGATGGTCAGCGGCTTGAAGCTGGTAAGCATAGGCTCGACTCTGGAGAATACGAAATTAAGGCGGAGCGTCAAGGCTTTGAGTCGATGACTCAAAGAGTTGAGCTTGGGACCGAACTAAAACAGGTTCTGTTTTCAATGACCCCTGTTTCGGAGGAGGCCAAACGGTGGGCTCAAGACCACAAACAAGACTACTTGGACCTTGAAGCAATCGGTGGCGAACTATCTCAACAGCAGGGGCAAGAATTCGCTGAACGCTATCCGATAGTCGCTAGGTTGCCTTACTCTAATTCATTGATGTCAATCAATTATACGAAAGATGTTACCAATCCGGATAATATCTATATTCGTATTGATACAACCGGACCGGCTGCTAGGCAAGTAGCCCTGGCTCAAATCAGAGAGTGGGGCTATAACCCAACAGATTACGATATAGTCTTTGCCGGCGCCCCTAATCCTTTTGACCCATCAATTCAGGAGGCCCCGGGTGAATAGGTTTATAGCTGCAATCGTTAATCACCCAATTCGCACTGCTGTAGTGGTGATTCTAATAATCGGTGGTTTTGCGGCTTGGCGGTTCTGGCCTCGTTACTACAACCTAAGCATTGAGGTTGAGACATCAGTGCCGGGCTATGAGGTGCAGGTGTTTAGTGGCGCTTCGAATGATTCAGGTGAGCCGATTGTTAAAACGACTGAAAGCCAGACTTTCTCCTTAAGATCTGGGGAGTACGTGGTCGTTGGCGGCACAGCGCCGGATTTTTCTCCCACAAGCCAGACAATTGCTTTAAACGAAGATATATCGATCAGTACCAGACCGGTCTACTCGGATTTGAAGCTATCTAACATGCTAGACAGCGAGCTGCCAGCTATCCAGCAAGCCATACGTTCGTCCGTCTCAGGGTTTAGCGATGAATACAAACTTGGCCGAGGGCGTCTGTACGATCTTGGTCAATGGTACGGCACAATCATTTACCCGAATCTTTCGGCCGAGCAGTTGAGGGTTCAATACGTCGATGTTTTTCGCCTGGTGATGAAAAAGGAAGGGGGTAAGTGGACTCTAGCCACTAACCCACCTAGACTTGTTCTTGGTCAGCCCAATTATCCCAACATTCCATTTGAAGTCTTAAATAATACCAACAACCAACTGTTGCCGGGTGCTAACTCAGACTGATTAGCCTTGTGCTGCGAGTAAAGCGCTTGCTGACTACATCAGCGTCAGTGGTTGTAATGAAGCTTTGGTAGTTCCGTATGAAGGCCGTAAGAGCTTTGCGGCGTTTGCCGTCTAGTTCGCTAAAGACATCGTCCAGCAATAATAGAGGTTTTTGGTCGCGGTGTTCTTCTAGTAGTTGGGTTTCTTGGACCTTCAGGGCCAGCAGGGTGGTCCGAGTCTCACCCCTAGAGGCATGGTGATAAATCGGGATTTTATTTATCTCAATAGCGATATCGTCTCGGTGCGGGCCGATGCCGGTAAAGCCGCGAGCTAGGTCTTTTTCTAGTGATTTTTCAAGTTTTTTTAACATTTGGCTGGCATACTGAGAGGGGGCCAACGTTGACAAATATGACAGGGTAACTTGATGCTTTTTGTCGGCTAGCTGGCTGTAGCTGTGGCTTATTCCCCGGTTAAGTCTATTCAACAAAGCGTGGCGTTTGGCAGCAATTTGCCCGCCCAAGTCGCTTAGACGGATGTTCCAGGCAAATATTGATTCCTTAGCAGCCGAGGTTCCGGTTTTTAACAACCGGTTGCGTTGAGCCAAGACCCGGTTATAATCACGTTGTTGGCGACTGAACTCCGGGTGGGTTTGGCTTAGAATCGAATCGATAAATTGCCGCCGGCGTTCCGGAGAAGTGGTTAAGGACTGAAGGTTGTCTGGCTCAAATAAAACCACCGGGATAGTGTCCTCGAGGCCGAGCCGTTTTTTAGGATAATCGTCAATAATAAATTCTTTGCGGACAACTTCATTTCCAGACGCAGCGGTGTCTAGTTGCAATTTTATGATCCGGGTTTGGTTAGTGGCCGTAGCGCCGTCTAGGCGGGCCCAGGTGGCTTTGTAGCGAATATTTTCACGGTCTAGGGCTCGAAATGGTGAGCCGATGCAGATATAGACCAAGCCTTCTAAAATATTGGTTTTACCGCTGGCGTTGGGACCAATAATAATATTAACACCGTCATTGAATTCAAAAGAGGCATCCTTATATGAGCGAAAATTCTGCAGCCGCAGACTGGAAATCATATCTATCTTAGTTTAGCAGCCCTAACTCTTTAGCGGCATGACTATGTGAACATAATCCGGCTGCTGGGGGCTTCTTAGGGCGACTGGTTGAAGCTTTTCATTAAAACCGATTGTTACTGTCTCACCGTCCAGAGCATTGATAGCATCCAGCAAAAAGCGGGCGTTAAGTGTAATCTCGCCGTCAGCGGTGACTTTGGCACTACTGCTGGCGGTGTTCTCACCAATTTGTGAGGCTACTGATTGGATGTCGAGGGTTTGCTTTTCCTGGTTGGTGCGGACGATGATGCTGCCGGCGCTGGCTCGGGCAAATAGGCTGGAAACTTTAGTGATGGAAATTAGTTCGGTTTTTGGCAAGGTAGCCTCGACAGCAAATTCAGTTGGAATCAGCTTTTGATAAGCCGGATATTCACCTTCTATCAGCCTGGCGATTAGCTCTGTATCAGCCGTTTCAAAGCGAACCTGTTGAGAGTCTTGGGTGATGTTAACCTGGCTTGATTCGTTGGCATCACTAATTATCCGCAAAATGTCATGAGCGGCTGTAGCCGGCAGGATGAAAGGCTCCATCTTTTTACCGTTGGCTAGCTTTTTCTCAGCCAGTCGGTAACTGTCGGTAGCGGCTATGTAGAGGTTGTTATCAACAGTTTGGAAAAAGACTCCGGTTAGAACTGGCCGGGCCTCATCGGTCGACGCAGCCACTACGACTTGTTGAATGGCCGACTTCAGTTGGCCAGCGCTGATTTTCCAGTTTTGGCCGTTTTTAATAACTGGCATGACCGGAAACTCTTCGGCACTAATTCCATTAATGGTTGAATTGTGGTTTTCGGTGGTTACGTGAAGTTTGTTATCCTCTTGTTTTAAGCGAATAGTGGTATCGGGCAGGTTGGCCACAAAATCTTGCAGCAAGCGGGCGGGTATAGTCAGAGTTCCGGGTTTGCTAACTTTAGCGCCAACTAGGGTGTTAATGGCGATGTCTAAATTTGTAGCGGACAGACGAAGTTGATTGTTGTCAACATTTAGTAAGATGTTACTCAGTACCGGCAGGGTACTTTTGTTAGTGGCAACCCTGGCGACAATGGCTAGGGCTTTGTGAAGATTAGCTTGGGTGACTTTAATATCCATAATTATTAAAACCTTTCTTTAAATTCCTTATTTCATTAATTAAGCCTGTGGGTTGTGTGTAAAAAGTTGATTTAACAGTGGCCAGTTCGACCAGATCGGTTGTGTAAAAAGCCCGGAAAAAACTGTCTAAAAGCTTGGCATTTTCAAAACCTGAAACTTGGCAAAGCCACAAACCTTCCACAAAAAACTGACGGCTTTTACGCACCATTTCCACAACCAAAACACAAATATTTTTAAGCATACAACCGCCCTTTTATATCGTTAAGCGCTGATTTCACAAGGTTGTCAACCGCGGCCTCGCGCTCGATTTTATCAACCGAGTGAATAGCCGTAGTGTGATCTTTGCGACCCAGCTCCTTAGCAATTTTAGGAAAACTCAGATGCAACTCACTGCGCATCAAATACATAGCCACTTGGCGCGGCAGAACAATGTCCTTATCACGTTTAGGACCGAGTATTTCATCAACAGATACCGAGAAGTACCTGGCGGTTCGCTCGACAATTTGTTTTGGTGAAATATGCTTAGGGCGGGACCGATGCGAACCAAGAACCGATTTAGCCAGCGGAACATCCGGATCGACACTCTTTACTTCACAGACGGCAATTAGCTGGTTCAAGGCCCCCTCTAGTTCACGAATATTATTTCGAAGATTGTTAGCCAAAAACTCGACCACGTCAGTTGGCAGCTCCATACCTTGGGCGGCGGCCTTGGTCTGGACAATCGCACAACGGGTTTCGTAATCAGGAATTTGCATGTCAACGCTCATGCCCTGCATAAAGCGCGATTTCAACCGGTCCTCCAGACCATCAATTTCATTGGGCGGCCGGTCGCTGCTGATGATTATTTGTTTATTAGCCTGTTGAAGTGCATTGAAAGTGTGAAAGAATTCCTCTAGAGTTTTCTCTTTGCCGGCAAAAAACTGAACATCGTCGATTATCAAAACATCGCTAGACCGATAAAAGTTAGCAAATTCGGTGTTCTTTTTATAGCGCACCGCATCGATGAATTCTTGGGTGAACTGTTCACTGGTCACATAGGTAACTTTAGACTTTGGGTTTTTTTCCAAAACAGCGTTGCCAACAGCCTGCATCAGATGAGTTTTGCCGATACCGACTCCGCCATAAAGTGATAGCGGGTTATATTTTGTTCCCGGACTGGCCGCTGCACCCTGGGCTGCAGCATAGGCCAGTTCGTTACTAGATCCGACCACAAAATTTTCAAAAGTAAAGTTTTCCCTTAACCCCTGCCGATAAGAATGAGCCAGACTGTTAGTTTTCGGACCAGCAGCAGCTTTAGCTTCTGGCAGCATCACCACGTCATCGGAGATTTTCTGATTGGTTTTAGGTGTCGGCACACCTTTGTACTGAATTTGTTTGGGCTTTACCCCTTGATTCGCTAGAGCCTCCAGAATTAAAGGTTTGAACTTCAATTCAAGTTGCTGAGAGATAAACACATTCGGTACACCAATTACCAAAGTTTCTTTGTCATAGCGCAGCAACTGAGTGTTCTTAAACCAAGTAGAAAAATTTCCGGCTGAAACCGAGAGCTCTATTTCGCCGAGGACGGCTTGCCAGAGGCGGTCGTCATGCATTTTTGATTAATCCCTCACTTACTTTTCGCCTTTTAATAAGGCAGCTGTGTATAAAACTATATCAAGACGTCCGAGGCTTTTCCACAGCTTCATACAAAAATACAGCACCAATCATTAAAAAATCTTAAAACAGGGAACAAATTATACACAGTCGACACTAACACCTTAGGAATTGTGGAAAAAGCTAGCATTTCAGTGGAAAACTTGCTAGAATTCGTGGGTAAACATTGTCAATTTCACTGTGATATAGTTAATTCATATGCCAAAAAGAACATTCCAGCCCAAAAAGCGTTACCGCTCTCGAGTTCATGGTTTCATGAAGCGCATGTCTACTCGCGGCGGACGCAGCGTGATTGCCAGGCGCCGCCAAAAAGGTCGAGCCCGCTTAACTCACTAAAGGAACAGTCATAAAATGCTTGACCGCCAGAACCGCTTCCACGGTTACAACAGTGTTTTACCGGTTTATAAAAGCGCAAAAACTGTTCGCGGCGATGGCTGCAGCCTGCACTACCGATTGAACCCGCGGCGCAAGACCTATCGCCTAGCTGTAGTGGTTAGTCGCAAGACAGCCAAGTCAGCCGTGGTACGAAACCGGATCCGCCGGCGGATTTATGAAATTATGCGCAATCGGCAAATCAGCCAACCATACGATTTAATTATCACGGTTTATGACGATAAAATGGCCACCATAAAGTCGGCATCCTTGGAAAAAATAATCGACGGCTTATTACGTAAAAGTCACATCACCCCTTAGAAAACGCCCCAAAAACTGCTAGTATAAAAGCAGGCCTGAATCCGGTCTTATTAAGCGGCATATGAAAAGCGCGCACCCGGCCTGAAGGAGGAAACATGTTCGACACACTCATAGTCCAACCGATCTTCAATCTGTTGGTGTTTATCTATGCTCTATTGCCTGGACATAATTTCGGATTAGCGATTATCTTGTTTACTGTTGTGATTCGCCTATTGATGTGGCCGCTGGTCAAAAAGCAGATTCACCATGCCAAGGCTATGCGAGAGTTGCAACCAGAACTTAAGCGCATCAAGAAAGAAGCTAAAGGTGATCGGCAAAAAGAGTCGATGATGACCATGGCGCTTTATAAAGAGAAGGAGATTAACCCTTTTGCATCGATTGGCTTGCTGATTGTCCAGATTCCGATCTTGATCGCTCTTTATAGCGGTCTGAGGCGCATTATTGATAATCCCCAGACTGTAATTGATTTTGCTTATCCGTTTGTCCAGCAAATCGGAAACTTACCCGAGTTGGCCGCCAATATTAGTAATTTTGACGCCACCTTGTTCGGATTTATAGATTTAACCCGGGCTGCCCTAGTTTCAGGCAGTGGAATTTATTGGCCAGCCATGGTGCTGGTCATCGGCAGTGCTGTGACTCAGTATTATCAAAGCAAGCAGCTGATGCCGACTGATAAACAAGCTCGTAAGCTGCGCGATATCCTTAAAGAAGCTGGCGAGGGCAAGCAAGCCGATCAAACCGAAGTCAACCAAGCTGTCGGCCGTTCCACCAGGTTCTTTATACCAGCTTTGATTTTCATTTTCACAGTCAGCCTGCCGGCGGCTCTATCACTATACTGGATGACTAGCGGTATAGTGGCCATCATTCAACAGGCTAGAGTGCTGGGCCGCGAGGAAAAGGCACTGGAAAAGAGCACCACCACTATTTCGACCTCATCTAAACCGACTGCCAAGCAGCGGGCTCAGAAAGCTTCTGAAGCTCAGGTAGTGACTAAGCCAAAGAAGTCGAAAAAGAAGTCTGCTAAGAAAAACAAGAATAAGAAAGGCCGGAGGTAGGTATGAGCGACGCAAAAACCAACGATTCCATGGAAGAGGCCTTGTTGTTTGCCAAGAAATTCCTAGAGGACATCTTGTCTTTTTTTGGTCTAAATACCGATGTTTATGCCACTAAAAGTGACGAGGAAGAGGTTTTAGAACTGCATGTACCGTCAACTCATCTCAATGGGTTTTTAATCGGGCAGCGCGGCGACACCATCCGAGCCATTCAGTTTATGACCTCCAACGCTCTGCGCAATCAGGGTTTTACTCATAACCGGGTTCACGTTGACGTAGCTGACTATAAAAAGCAGCAGGCCGAACGGCTGGCCGCCAAAGCCGAGGAGTGGATCGACCAAGTCAAAAAGTCTGGCGAACCGATGGATCTGCGGCCCATGAACGCTGCCGACCGACGGACTGTTCACAAAGCTGCCTCCGAGGCCGGGCTAGTGACCGAATCAGTCGGCGAAGGCCGCGACCGCCACATCGTGCTGCGGCCAGCCGCTTAATCGTCGTTTAGGGCGCGGTTAAAGACGTCTAAGGTTTGTCGAGCCATCCGTTCCCAAGAATAACTGGCAGCAACCTTGCGGCCGCGGGCGATGTGCTTTTGACGCAACTTTTCATCAGTAATCATGGTTTCAATTTGCTTGGCCATATCTTGGATGTCCAGGGGATCAAAATACAGCGGTGCATCCTGGTTGATCTCTGGCAGGCAAGTAGCGTTACTGGACACCACCGGTGCACCGTGAACCATGGCCTCCAGTGACGGCAGACCAAACCCTTCGCTTAGACTCGGGAATATATAGGCAGCCGTGTGCTCGTAAAGCCATCGCAGCTGGCCCTCTGAAACAAAGCCGGTGAATATAACATTTTTGATGCCGCGATCGGTGACAATTTTTTCTAGGGCATCATAGAGAATGTCTTTTTTGCCAACAAACACCAGATAGAGCCCGGGATGGCTTTGCCGCAAGATTTCAAAAGCATCCACCAGCCGGTTCAGATTTTTATGTGGTTGCGGCCGGCCAACATACATAATGAATTGCTTGCCTTCGATCTCCTCAACCGGTTCTGGCTTGTCAGATATTTTGTCGGCTGACTCATAGGTCACGGTTATTTTGCGCGAATTAATTCGGGCAAATTTGGCCAGATCTTCTTTGACGAACTCACTGGGCGTTATTAATAGTTTGGATTTTCGAGCAACGCGCTTGACCACCCACCTATATACCAGTTGCTTGACCTTAAAAATGAGCCAGTTTTTAGCCGGATTACCAAACCGAACGGTGGTCAAGTCGTGAATAGTGGTAACAACTCTACTTCGGTAAAAAATCGGTTGCTGAGCTGCCGGGAAAAACACCAAATCGGGTTTAAGTTTTTTGATTTGTTTAAGCAGGGCAGTTTGTTCGGCAAAAGTGAATTCTTTAATACTGCTGCGCTTGATGGTGAACTTTGGGGCGACACCTTCTAGAAACTCTATGCGCCGGCGTTTGGCTAGAACAGTTATTTTGTGCCCAGTACCGATTTTATGCAGGTATTCGACAAGCTTGTCAATGTAACGTCCGGTGCTGGTGCCCGACTCACGAGCATCGATTACAATGTGCTTTCGCTTCATTTACTTTCTCCTAATTTTGGTGGTCTTGGCGGACGGGCGTGGTACAACAGTTCATCCATTTCACTGGAGGTGACCCGGCGCAATTTCTTGCGACGATGGCGGACCACTAGCGTTTTAGGCAACAGTAAAAAGGCTGAAAATAGAGCATGAAAAAATGATCCAACCACGCCGTCACGAAAGGTGCCGACGAACATCCGCGCTAATTGAACGAATAGTAATAGTTTGTATTTCCAAAACAATTTGCCCGGCATGTTGCGGTTGTACATCAGGATTATGTTTTTGACGCTGTGATAGCGAGCAAAGCTGCCCATTTTTGAACTGGTGGCACCGAGTTTGTGATAGGCCACTGCCTTTGGTTCATAGTAGACTTTCCAGCCATTTGATTGAGCCCGGAAGCTGATATCAGCGTCTTCAAAGTAGGCAAAAAAGTCTTCGTCAAAGAGGCCGATTTGCTTTAACATTTTTATGCGGTAGAGGCTGGCTCCGCCGGTGGCTCCAAAAATAAAGCCGGCCTTATCATATTGACCTTTGTCCAGTTCGCCGCGGCCGCGGGGGAAGGATATTCCGTAAATACTGAGCAAGTCTCCAGTGCTGTCAATATGTTTTTTGTCGCTTAGCATGAATTTTCCAGTGACGATGCCAGCCCCAGGATATTTCTTAGCAGCGGCCAGCAAATTTTTTAACCAATCCCTATCGGCAATGGCATCATTGTTAAATAAGACTACGAACTCGCAGCCGTTTTCCACGGCTCGTTCAATGCCACGGTTAACACCGCCGGTAAAGCCAGTGTTCTCATCTAAGCGCACCAATTCTGCTTGTGGGAAGTTTTCGGCAATGTACTCGCTTGATCCGTCACTTGAGCCATTGTCGACGACGATGATTTGGGCCGGCTGGGACTGGCTTTGCAAAGATTTCAAACAAGCCCCAATAAAATCTTTGCCATTCCAATTGGGGATCACGACCGCAATATTCGTTTTCATAAGGCTTACTACTATTCTATAATAGATAGACGAAATTACTCATGAAACATGTATTTTCCAAACAAAACCGAGCCCTCCTCGCCGAGCTGGTGCGCACCGACTTCAAACTGCGCTACCAGGGATCGGTGCTGGGCTATGCCTGGTCACTGCTGCGGCCGCTGTTCATGTTTGTGATTCTATACATCGTGTTTACTCGGTTTATTAGGCTGGGTGATACGGTGCCTCATTATCCTATGTACCTGCTACTAGGCATTGTGCTGTGGCAATTTTTTGATGATCTTACAAACCAAAGCCTAACCTCAATTGTTTCCAGAGGTGATTTGATAGGAAAAATACGCATTCCAAGATGGATGATTGTTCTTTCGAGCAGCGTCTCAGCGGTAATCAACCTATCTCTTAACCTAGTGGTTGTTGCTGTATTTTTGTTTATAAACCAAGTTTCGTTGAGTTGGCAGGCGGTATGGCTTATAGTTGCACTGTTTGAGATTTATGTGTTCGCTGCAGGCTTGGCGTTGTTTTTAAGTGCTGCGTATGTAAAGTACCGCGACATCAGCTTTATATGGGAAGTTATTATGCGAGCTGGTTTTTACTTGACGCCGATACTCTATCCACTTTCAATCATCACTAACATATCGTTTCAAAAAATATTATTACTAAACCCTGTAGCACAAGCCATGCAAGATGCGCGCAACGTACTAGTAACCAAAGAGACCATTACTATAGCTGAAGTATTTGGCCGAAGCAGCGCGAGACTGATCCCTATTGGCATAAGCTTGGTTGTGTTAATACTTGGGGTTCTATATTTCAAGAAAGAGTCTAAATATTTTGCGGAGAATCTGTAATGGACAGATCTAATGACATAGCTATTAGTGTAAGTAATGTCAACAAGACCTTTAAATTGCCGCGCGAAAAACACAATTCAATAAAAAGCTTGTTTGTTAACATATTCCGACGCAAAAAAACATACGAAGAACAGCGGGTACTCAAAGATATATCTTTTGAAATAAAAAAGGGCGAGTTCTTTGGTATTGTCGGCCGAAACGGATCGGGTAAAAGCACGCTACTTAAATTGCTGTCAGGCATCTATACACCCGACAAAGGCCATATAGAAGTTAACGGCAAACTAGTTCCTTTTATTGAGCTTGGTGTTGGCTTCAACCCCGAGTTGACTGGGCGCGAAAACGTTTTTCTAAACGGCTCCCTACTCGGATTTAACCGCAAGGAAATCGAAAAAATGTATGGGGAAATTGTAGAATTTGCCGAGCTGGAGCGTTTTATGGATCAAAAATTAAAGAATTACAGCTCTGGTATGCAGGTACGTCTAGCCTTTAGTATAGCTATACGTGCAAAGGCAGATATTCTTGTGCTAGACGAAGTGTTAGCGGTTGGTGACGAAGCATTCCAACGAAAATGCAATGATTTTTTTAGAAAAATAAAAAAAGATAAGTCAAAAACCATTGTTCTAGTTACTCACTCAATGGAGACAGTCAGAGAATATTGCACAAGAGCGTTGCTGCTAAACAACGGCGTAATAGAGGTAAATAGCTCCAAAGTCGATATGATAGCAGACAGCTATAGCCGCCTCTTTATAAAAGAAACAAAAACCTCTCACAATAAAGAGGGTAGGTTTGGTAGCGGCGAGATAACTATAGAAAAAGTAAAACAAAAGACCACTAAACAAAATATTTTCATAGAGTTCGACATTATTAATAAAACAGATAAAACATATGAAAACGTGTTTGTTGGCATAAATGTAAGACACGATGGGCAATTGGTCACAGGTAACCACATGAGTCACACAAAAAACTACAAGAATGGCTTAACTATCGAGGGTAATGAAAGATTACATGTTGTGCTGGAACTTGAAAACTTATTAACAAAACACGATTACACAATAGATCTTAGTGTTAGAGCAGATGGTGGATTAATAAATTTTGACACAATAAACAATGCAGCAACAATTACACTAGCAGACCCAAGCGGCTCAAAGTTTTATAAGACTTTGATACCTATGAATGTAAAATTTAATATAAAATCATAATGATTATTTACGTACCGCTAACTCGTTGGCGCAAGATAGCCGAAATAAAACAACGATACAAAGCAGTATTAGGTAGAAACCTGGATTTGAAACATCCCCAAACCTTTAACGAGAAAATACAATGGCTTAAGTTGAACTACAAAGACACACGTGCAGTTCGAGGTGCCGACAAGTCTACGGCTCGCGATATGGTGGCAGAGATAATTGGCGAGAAATATTTAATTCCATTGTTTGGAGTTTACGATAGTGTAAGCGAAATAGACTGGGAGAGTTTGCCAAATAAATTTGTAATAAAAATAAGTGACGGTTATAACCAGCACATAATTTGCACAAATAAAGTTAAATTTGATGTTGAAAGGGCAGTTACAAAAATAAACAATTGGCTTAAACCAACGGCTAGAATCTACTGGAGGAGTGGTAGCTATCCAGGTCAATACAGAAAATCAAAGCCCCGCATATTAATAGAAGAGTTTATTGGTGCTAAGGACAACAAGATACATGAGTATAAGTTCCTATATCTGAGCGGGAAACTTGCTTTTATTTTGGCTCCAACCGAAAGGCAATTAAACAACTCCCAGAATGTTAAGTTGACTCATTATGACAAAAACTGGAAACAACTTAACCTGGTTAGAAAAAGCTACGAAACTGCTAAGAATGGTGTTCCGCAACCGAGGAACTTATCAAAAATGCTAGAATTGTCGAGAATGTTGGCACAAGATTTTCCGATATGCAGGGTGGACTTATATGAGACTAGAGACGGAATAAAATTCGGAGAATTAACATTTACGCCTTACGATGGCTATATTCAGTACGAGCCAGAGGAATGGAATCTACGGCTCGGTGAAATGATAGACCTTCCAAATCAGAATGACTTTAAGCTTGTAGAAATGAAGCCTATTGAGATTTTCCCAAGAGCTTGGCTAAAAGACAGAATAAAAATACTCAATAAATCAACAACTATCAATGTTAAGCGTTTCATAAAGGCTCTATTACCATATGGACTAGTGGTGCTACGTCGTAGATTGAATAACAATTACAACTCCAAACCAAAAGATGATCAGAAAAACATAAATATTAAATTCTTGGGAAGCCTTTCTGATGATGAAGTGCTGAGCACCATGAGGCAGGAAGGTGCACATATACACTTTGGCCAAAGTGCCGAAGATGGTGTTTTAAGTAGAATATTTCGTGGCAAGAGAGATGGGTTTTATGTAGATATTGGAGCATTTCATCCAACAAAATATTCAAACACCTTTCTGTTTCATAACTTTCTTGGGTGGCGTGGAATAAATATAGACGCCAACAAGTATTCTATAGACGCCTTGAATGTAGCGCGACCAAACGACATAAACATAAATGTGGCAATTGGTAAAACCGAGGGCATCCAAGAACTTACAATATATTCGGATCAGGCTCGCAATACGCTTTCGGATGCTAACCGCGAGAGGCAGAATAAAAAAGGCGATGTTTCTGTAGTCAGAACCGAAAAAGTAAAGGTCAGAAAACTTAAAATTGTGTTAGATGAGCATCTACCAGAAGGGGTTAATATAGATGTGTTAAATATTGACATCGAAGGCTTTGATATTCAGGCTCTCAAAACTAATGATTGGAGTAAGTATCGACCAAAGGTAATTCTTATAGAAGACTACACAATAAATACAAAAGGTTTTGAGGAGAGCGAAATCTATAAATACATGAAGAAGCTTAAGTATAAATTTTTTTCACACACATATGACACATCGATTTATGTAGATACTAAAGAAGGAATTTAGCTTTGAAAAAACAGAAGCCTGCAGTAACGATTATTATCCCAATCTTTAATACAAAAAAACATCTAACAAATTGTTTGAGTAGTGTATTGGATCAAACTCTAAAAAACATAGAGGTAATTTGTATTGATGATGGTTCTACGGATGGATCATGGGAAATTGTTCAGAAGTTTGCCGGGAGAGACGAACGCATCGTTGCACTTAAGCAGGATAATAGTGGGGCAGCCGTTGCTCGTAACCAGGGCCTTAAGTTGGCTAAAGGAGAGTATATTGGTTTTGTCGATTCCGATGACTATGTGGACGGAGATTATTTTGAAAAACTTTACAAAACTGCCAAAAGCCAAAAGGCGGATGTAGCGGTGGCTTATGTCAAGTCCGAATTTGAAAAAGGTGACCTAAAACATTACACCCAGATTGATCCTAAAAGTTACGATAACCATTACAATAAATACAATAAAATAGCCACTTTGGACAACAAGCTCAATTTTCATAGTGTTATTTGGCTGTCAGTCTATAGAAGACAAATGCTTAATAGTAATAAAATTACTTTTGTGCCGAGACTGCGGACTGGCCAGGATCATATTTTTAACCTGAAGGCGAGCTATTTCGCTAATACCATAGTTTATATTGAAAAAAGTACACACTACCATCGCGTTATTCGTGATGGCTCACTAATGACACACTTTAATTATATTGACAAGGGGTTGCTGTCAAGAAGCTATGTAATTTATGAAGGTTTGAAGTTTCTTAACTCAGTACCAGAGTATGACAAGTCTATCTATATAACTAGGGTTGTTGATAGCATAGCGTTTTTCTACTCCCGGCTAATAAAGACAAAAGCCGTCAGTATTAAAATAAAACGAGAAATTTCAGATACTCTTGCTTCTGCGTGGGCGAAAATAAGATTCAAAGAAGAAGTACAAAGTTCTTTAACAGATAAAATTGATAGTGAGTTTGTTGTTTCTCTATCAAGCTCCAAACGACTAAAAAAGTACATTACCAACATGCATAGCCCGTATATAAGGACGCTCAATAAATTTACTAGCCCTAAAGGCGCAAAAGCCACAATTAAGCGGCTCCTTAAAGCAATCACACCATACGGTGTTGTAGTTCTATGGCGCAGGTATAAGATACATAAAGCTTCAAAAAGACTGAACATATGTCCTAACTGTGAACAGAAGGGTGATTTTTTGCCCATGAAGTCGACGGGCGGAACTAGACAAAAGGCGGCCTGTCCCAACTGCGGATCACTAGAACGACACCGGCTTCTATGGCTATTTATCAATAGAAAAATAGGCCTCGATCAATTGAAGAACAAATCAATGCTACATGTGGCGGCCGAACCCATGCTAGAACCTAAACTTAGAAAGATTGTGGGAAAGAAATATCTGACCGCAGACTATCTAGTAAAAGCAGATGTGAAAATGGATATTACCAACATCAAGTATGAAGACAACAACTTTGACATTATCATGTGCAATCATGTATTAGAGCACGTAGATGATGACAGCAAAGCCATGAGAGAAATGTACCGTGTGCTAAAACCTGGTGGATGGGCTATTTTCTTGGTACCGATTGCAGACATGCCAATTACCTATGAAAACAAAAGGATAAAAACAGATGCTGGTAGATTGAAACATTTTGGGCAAATCGATCATGTGCGAAAGTATGGCAGGGATTACATAGACAGGCTAAAAAACGCTGGCTGGAAAGTTGAAGTCTACAAAGCCCAAGACATTGCAGATAAAAAAGAAATAAAAAGAATGCACCTAATTGAAGATGCAGAAAAATGGGGCTTTACTCCAACTGAGATTTTCCTCTGTACTAAGCAATAAATATTGTGAGCTGATATAATTATCTCAGACAAATGCTATTTGGAGAAATATGAAACAAAGCCCCTTAGTATCGGTAATTGTTACTAATTATAACTATGCCAAGTATGTAGGTCAGTGTATTGAAAGTGCTATAAATCAAACATATAAACCAATAGAGATAGTAGTTATTAATGACGGCTCTACCGATAATAGTGATCAAGTAATAAAAAAGTACACGAATAAACATCCAGAAATAAAATATATAAACCAAAAAAACCAAGGAGCTAATGTTATTCGCAACAAAGGAATAAGGCTTGCAAAGGGCGATTACATTTTCCTGCTAGATGCAGATAATTGGCTAAACCCCGATCATATAGAAAAGCTAGTTAAAAAGGCTAAAGAAACTAATGCCGATGTAGTATATTCAGATTTGCAACATTTTGGGGATGATAATGAACTTTTCATTACTCCTGAGTTTAATCTATTGATTTTAAAGACAAGAAATTTTATAGACACTGGCTCGTTAATAAAGAAAACTAGTATAGAAGACAGTGAATTCGACACCAACCTTAACCGTAAATTTTTGCAGGATTATGATTTTTTTCTTGGGCTAGCGCTAAAAGGTTTAAAAATTGTTAAAGCTCAGGGAACCCGTCTTAATTATCGGGTTCACGAAATGCAGGGTGGCGGGAATAAAAACACCGCAGAAAAACAGTCGCAATTTCTAGAAATATACAAATATATAACTGATAAGTACACCGATCTTTATCCCGATCAGTTTGATAGTATCACCAGATTTACAAAAGATATTTTCCTGGAAAAGGAAAAAATGCATAGGGACGTGCTGGAATTAAGGCAAAAACTTGTCGACCTCAAAGAAGAGAATAGTAAACTAAAAGAACAAATCTCAGCAATAATGCAATCTTCAAGCTGGAGAATTACAAAACCACTGCGTGAGCTTAGATCAATAGTAAAAAAGAATATATAATTATAAGCATGCTCAACAGACCGAAAGTAATTGTCAAAAAGTTTATTAAAAAAGTTGGTCGCGTAACCATACGGGTTGGCAAAAAACACAGAATCACAAACAATTTAATAGAACAAAAACTAATCCCTTTTGTCAACAAATATAAAAAACAAAAATTAGACAACACACGAACAAGTGTATCGAGGCTGTATTATGAAAGATTTTGGCAAGCCAAACCCTTCGGCATAAAAAACGTACAGTCTGACAATGTGCGGATTAATATAATGTATGAAGATTTTGATAAAAAATCCTTTTTTGGCGGCAAGGCAACAGCCTTAATAATTGCGAACATGCTAGCCAACAAATACAAATACAAGTTGAGAATAGTAGGTACAAACATTCATGCAGAAACATATAAAATGTTTACAGAGGTGTTTGACCAACCCGAAATAAACGACTTAGAGTATGTAGATTTTAAGAAAAACAAGACATTAGACACAAGCGACAAAGACATCTTTATTGCCACCAATGGTTTTAGCGCGGCATCAGTAATTGATAATCCTTTGCTAGCAAATCGTAAATTGTTTTATATTATGCAAGAAGTAGAAACCATGTTTTATGATCATGGTGATATGTATCTATTTATTTCTAAGGCAATGCAGCACCCAAGTGCAATACCGATTGTTAACACTAAACTTTTGTATGACTGGTTTATCGATAAGGGATATGAAAACGTCAAAAAATATGGTGTGTATTTTGAGCCAGCCTTCCCGCTTGCGCACAAATATAAAAATGTTAACAAAAAATCTAAAGAGCCCTACAAGCTTTTCTTTTACGCAAGGCCAGGTCATCAGCGCAATCTTTTTTACTTTGGCATAAAAACCCTAAATCAAGTCTTTTTGTCTGGAGCATTAGATCCAAAGAAATGGGTAGTGTACCTGTCAGACGATGGGTCAACGCCAATATTTAAATTTGATTCTGAAGTTAAGGTAGAGAGACTTAAGCCAATGGATTGGCTGGAATACAACCAGTTCTTAAGAGAGATAGATCTTACCTACGCAATGATGTATACACCTCATCCCAGCTATCCTCCGTTCGATACGGCAATGATAGGTGGTGTGGTTGTTGCCAACAAGTATGCCAATAAGCAGTCGCTGACTAATTATTCTAATAACATCATAACCGCTGAACTAAACGAGAGTGATATGGTAAATGCATTTAGAGACGCCAGTAAACTAGTTGAAGATGATGAAAAACGGATAGCCAATTATACTGAAAATAAAATCAATCATAGCTGGGACGATGCCTTAAAAGAAGTAATTGAGTACATGAAAGATCAGATAGAAAATGTATAAGATTAGATACAGAAAAAAATCAAACCTAGAATTGCCTATAAATTCTTTTGTAGAAAGGTACAAATTATTAACGGAGGGCAATAAAAAACAAATACTTTATATTAAGCATGTATTTGACAATTCGACATTTCGGTACCGCGCATATAATGTGCAGCAAGCTTTGATTAAGAGCAAAAAGTACGAAGTTGATTTCTTTTTAAGTAGTGAAGTAGACAAAATGCTGCCCATGATGAATAAGGAGCGCGTGGGCATGGTTATTTTGCAACGCATTTATTGGGATGATGATGTGCAAAAAATCATAGACTGGTGTGATTTAAATGGTATACCAACAGTATTCGATATCGATGATTATATATATGAACCAAACTGCATTCCAGAACTGTTTTATTCGATGAATTTTAGTACAAATTATGAAGGCGGCAAGCTATTTGGAGAGCTGGTGAAACAAGCAAGTCTTCATTATATTGCAGCTTCAAGGTGTAAGTACATGATTGCCACAAATAGATTTTTGGCTGATTGCCTTGAAGACTTTTATGGCAAGAAGTGCTTCATATTGCCTAACTTCATGAACCGCGAACAAGAAGAGGCATCCAAGGACGCTATAAATAGACGAAAACGCAAAAACGGCAACTTTACTATTGGTTATTTCTCTGGATCTCCCTCGCATCAAAAGGACTTTGAAATGATATCTTCTGAATTGGCTACTATATTGAGAAATAATGAAAATGTAGATTTAAAGATCGTTGGGTATATGAAAATCCCTGCTGATCTAAAAGAATTCAAGAACCGTATAAAATTTTCACCGTTTGTTTCTTATACAGATTTGCAGTATGAAATAGCAACGGTCGATATTAATATATGCCCTTTGTTTGATTCGGTGTTTACTGACTGTAAATCAGATTTGAAATATTTTGAAGCCGCAGCGGTTAATGTACCTACCATTGCTTCACCTACATTCACCTATAGTCAGAGCATAGATCACGGGATAAACGGCTTTTTGTGCAATCAGGGCGAATGGCATACGGTAATCCAAGATATTATTAACGGTAAGTATGACCTTGAAAAGGTGGCTAAAAAAGCTCATATACATGCGCGAGACAAATACGGAATCGATAACCAATTAGACAACATAGAAAACGTATTTGACGATATAATCAATTTAGCACACGCCAAAAAATAGCAAGCGTATCAATTAAGACAAAAACCGCTATTAATATCACTAAGCTAGTAACTTTTTTATCGGTGATTTTCGTATCATTTAACTGTATTTTAGTTAGACCCGCCAAACCTAACAGAAGGGCCGGGAGCAACGGAATGAAGTAACGCGCTTGCACACCCTTGATTAGTGGATGTTGTGCCGGCGTGAAAGAGATGTACAGCGCAGCATAGATGCTTATAATACTTATTACAGATAAAGCAACCAGAACATAGGACTGCCTGGTGGTTAGTTTGCGCGATGAGTAAATCGCGGCAATTACCATACTAATCACTAGTAATGTTTGGGATATTGCAGATATCGACATTCCGGGTAAGTATGCAAAGACGCCATACATGTTTGACCCCCAGGCTGGGCTAGCAGAGCTCATGGAGTTGTATAAAACCTGCAAAAAGTACCAAGGGTGAGAAGCCAAGAACCTTATCTGGTTGTTTGGGCTGCCTGTTCCCCACGCGTTAATGTACTCTGGGTGAGAAGTCAGTAACGAAAACAACAATGCGATAAATATAGGTATAACAAATAATAGGGACTTGGTTAATACTGGAGAAATAGATTTGGATTCTGTGATCCGTATATTTTTTATAGGTAATAAGAATGCCAGCAATAATAATGGCACATAATTTATCTTTGCCAAAGCTAATAAAATACCAACTATCAACAATAATATAATTGTTCTCTTGTTGATATTTTGCTTGTCAAATATGCATGAAATTACCATTGATAGATATAAGAAAGCTATAGCAATACAGTACGTATCGGCAGTTACTACAGAAAATTGATACAGAGTGCTTGGGAATAACGCTATACAGAATAAAAGCCATTTAAATCTATGTTTTCTTGCAACATAAAGAGCGGCAAAAGTAACTGCTATTCCAAGCACGGCGCCCATAAGACGCGCCAGCACTATGCTGTTGCCAACAGATAAATCCAATAACGTTGCTAAAGAAAAGCTAGCAGCATAGGGGGAGTATATTAACGGCGAGTATGAACCACTACTTGTGTATTTGTAGTATTTGGTGTGATCAGAATTGAGTTTTGAATCCTTATGATTATTGTATTCTTGGTCTTTCCTTAGCTCTGTTAAATAGTTTTTCTTGAAGAAAGGTCTTTCAGAATACTTACCTTCTAGAATGGATGTTTCATTAACCTCTTTAAAATAGACAAGCGCGTCATGTAGATTGGCTGGAATGCCATCGCTACCATCAGTATTTGGATAAAAATTTAGCCTTGATATATTGTAGGCTCTAGAAATATGTATGGACTCATCAAGCCCAATAGTCAGTGGAATCTGCGTGGCAAAAAATATTGTAACAGGAAGGCTTATCGCTAGAAACAGCCAATGCGCGTCATAAGCCCTTTTTATTATGTTCCTTAGCATTGACTAAATTATACAGATAATCTATTTATAATTTTACTAGTTGCCCCACCACGTCTCGTACACATCACCATTGGACTTCAGAGATATAACGTGCTGTATTCCATCACTCGTGCTGTATCCGCCAACTGACACAGCATTGGAACCAACGTTAGCAATCTTGCCAGTAGCCAGCTGGTACCTACCGTTGTAGTTGCCCCACCACGTCTCGTACACATCACCATTGGACTTCAGAGATATAACGT
>CAZBPY010000001.1:165244-207782 GCA_964493895.1 uncultured Candidatus Saccharibacteria bacterium
GCTGTATTCCATCTTTGGTGCCATACCCATCGGTTGATGCGGCATTGGAACCAACAATTGCTATTTTAGATGTACGTGGACCGATAGGAGATCCAAACCATAGTCGATAGAAGTATTCAAAATTATAGCTACCAGTGTAGTACAGGCCAGTGGTGCCGCGTCTAGGTAATCCGTATAGACCGTGTGGGTTGTTATAGGTGTGAGGCGTATAGCAATACAAAGACGAGGTTGCGGCGTTTTCTATAAATACTGTAGCGTAATGCGTACCATTAGTGTCATAAAACCGTACATTTTGTCCAGGATACAAGTTTGGTTTGTAAAGCGACTTTTCAGTTCCACAAACCCAGCCTGTACTGGTGTTCCACCATGTATTGTTGCCTCGAGCTCTCTCATAATGATATCGCAAGGCCCAAACACCACTATCAATCTGGTATGGGAAGGTGCTGTTGCCGCCACAACTTCCGCTAGTTGGGCAAGCATAACCCATAGCCTGATTAATTTGCCAACTTGTTGGGTTAGGGGTCGTTATTAAGCTTTGTTCTTTTTGCAGTGTAGCCAAAATGGCTTTAGGGTTAACTCCATAGATTTGCGCAGCATAGTAGATAATATGTGACGCTGGAATAGGGGTGTCGCAAGTAGCACCTGCAGCCGTATACCATTGGCGCTCCTTACTGCCCGGCCCGTAGCATTGAAGTACAAAACTCTTATTTTTGAGTCCTGAATTTTTTTGTACAAGGAACGCCTGTATATCTGCTGCGCTCATACTACCCGAGTCAAGGAAGACAGAATTGTCTATTAATCTACCTGCTTGGTGCGCATAGGTGGCAGGGGTTGAGGTGATTTGCTGTGCCAAAACAACAGCAAACAGCGCAAAAAACAGGAAGGTGTATTTAATAGCTTGTCTTATAGTTGTCATTGTTCTCATTTTAATCTAATTGGCACCTCTATATTACTGTACTCAGTACCGTCTGACCTAGTAGCGAATATATCAAGTCGTCCTTCCGTTGCTGTAGTAGACAGTTTAATATTGCCAGAGAAATTACCACCAACAACACTTAATTGACCAGTAGCTATAACGCCGGAGACATCATCAATAATCCGATAGTGTACTTTTGGCAGAGTGGATTTTCCTGAAATTTCTTGCCCTGACGAAATAAGACTATTAGCTTCGGGTAGATATAAAGTTATTTCGCCAGACGCTGAAGTAATTGGATTACTTGCGTCTGAACTGGGTGCTCCTGAATTGTCAGTTATCTCAGCCGATCCTCTACTGCCGTCGCTGATTGAAGGGTCTTTGTTTTCCTCTGTTGTACTATCACTATATTCTTCTTGAGCAGACGGTATAGTGCTTGTTGTTTTTGACGTTTCTTCAGTAGGAGCCCCCCTATTCACTAGGTTGATAACACCCGTTCTTTCAAGTACTATACCCACGCACACTAGTACCAACACGACGAGCCCAACAATAATTATCTTTGGTTTTACTGATTTGCGCTTAATAAATTTCATAGGATATAAAATATAAAGTTTAGTCTTTGTTTTTAACTTAGTACTAGAATTATAACATATATTGCAATCCAAAGCGTTAGCAATAGCCACAATACTTGGCTGTATAGATTGCTGATAAAATTTAAGGTAACATATAAGATATGAAATTTATGGAAGTGGCTGTAATTGTACCCGTTTACAATGAGGTCAAGGTAATTGCTGGCGTAGTAAAAAATCTTAAAAAGACCTTCTCCAATGTTGTTTGTGTTGATGACGGAAGTATTGACGGGTCAGCAAAAGAGATAAGTAAAGCCGGAGCAATACTCATTAAGCATCCCATAAACATGGGGACGGGAGCTGCATTGCAAACAGGCATTGAATATGCCAGGAGCATACCAAGCAATAAATATTTCGTTACCTTTGATGCGGATGGTCAGCACAAAGTAGAAGATGTAAAAAAGATGCTTGAAAAGATGGAAAAAACAGGTGTAGATATTGTAATGGGGTCGCGTTTTCTTGGCAAAACAGAGAATATTTCTAAAACAAAGAAAATTGTGCTGAAGCTAGCCATTAAGTTTAGTAACTTTACATCTGGAATTAAGCTTACAGATACGCACAATGGCTTGAGAGTATTTAATCGCAAGGTTGCGGAAAGAATGCAGATAACAATGAGCGATATGGCGCACGCTTCTGAAATACTGGAGATAGTAAGAGAAAATAAATTCAGCTACAAGGAAGTGCCTGTGACAATAGTGTATACAGATTATTCCAAGTCAAAGGGTCAATCAGTGTTAAACGCTATCAATATAGCATTTGATGTGCTGCTAATGAGATTATCGCGATGATTATACAGGCGTTACTCATTGTAGTTTCTATATTTATACTCTTTTACTTTTTGACAAATAGAAATACGATGCAGGTTAGGGCTTATAAAAAAATAGCACTACTGCTGTGTGTGGCGTTGATGATCGTTTTCGTTTTGTACCCCGAATACCTTAATACTATTGCTAACAAGGTGGGAGTAGGCAGGGGTGCGGATCTGCTTTTGTATGTGTTTTTTGTAGCGTTTATTATTTTCAGCATTAATGTTTATCTGAAATTTAAAGAACTACGAGATGAGATTTTTCGTTTATCCCGGACCATTGCTTTAATAGAAGCTAAAAATGATAAGAAAAATAAATAACTCACTTATCAAGTATTTGATTGCCGGAGGCGTTGCATTTGTAACCGAGTACTCTATATTTATCTTGCTTTTTAGTGTTATCGGTATCGGTGTGCTTTTTGCTAATATGCTGGCATTTGCATGCGGTATATTAACAAGCTTTACTTTAAACCGCAGCTGGTCATTTAAGAAAAGCGTGTTCCACTATGCTAAAACCACCCAGGCTGTGTTATATGTAATGTTAGCCATTACAAACCTTGGCTTGACAAGTTTTGTGCTAAGCATGTCAAGAGCAATAGGTATTAGAGAAGAAATAATAAAACTACTAATGATGGGCGCGATTGTTGTGTGGAACTTTTTAATTTTCAATAAGGTAATATTCAAGCAAAAGGCTATGGACTAGCGACACTATTTGATTCTTCCCACAGCGTCAAACCTAAGTCCAGTACCTTCTAGTGAATTTTGGCTTATGCAGTTATCTGCATCATATATTAAATCGCCGTGCATAACTTTTTTGATGCGGTCATAATCCATTTCCTTAAATTCGGACCAAGCGGTTGCGATGATTAGAGCATCTGCTTTTGAGGCAGCACCTAAGACAGAATCGCATACTTCTATGGCTTTGTTTAAATCTCTTTTGGCTTCGCCATTGGCATACGGATCATATACCGAAACAGATGCCCCAAACTTGCTTAGTAAGTTTGCAATTTTAACACCAGGAGATCTGCGGGTGTCACTAGTACCTGCCTTGAATGAGAGTCCCAATACGGCTACCTTTTTGTCTGCAAGGCTGCCGCCTAGCATTTCTTCTACACGACTGGCTATGTAGCCAGGCATGCTGTCGTTAACCTCGGTAGCAGCAGTCATAATTGGCATGTCGATACCATATTCGGCAGAGCTGCTAATCAGGCCTGAAACGTCCTTAGGGAAGCAACCGCCACCATAGCCGCGCCCAGCATTAAGGAAAGCTCGACCAATGCGCTTGTCAACACCTACAGCATCCATAACTTCTACTACGTCCGCATGCACTTTATCGCAGAGCTTGGCAATTGAGTTGGCGAATGAAATTTTTAGAGCCAAGAACGCATTGGCTGTAACTTTAATAAGTTCTGCACTCTCAAGCTGGGTGATGATATATTCGCCATTATGTTTTTTTAGTTCGTGTGCAATATCGAGTCCTATTATTTTTGCTATTTCAGGCGCACGCTCTTCTATAGTTTTGTACAGATCTATAACTTTTCTTATAGCCTCTTGATCATCCCCGCCTGCTACAACTCGGTCAAAAAGAAGGGTGTCATATATGGCTGTGCCTTCACGAAGAAATTCTGGGTTTGATACATAAGCTTGTCCTTTGGGTAGAAGCTCAATAACTTTTCCGCCAGTACCAACTGGCACGGTGCTTTTCTGTATATAAACAGCAGTTGGCTTCAAGTATTTTGCGGCAGTCTTGGCTGCCTTAAAAACATATTGCAAATCGGAACTTCCATCGGTATGATCAGGTGTTGCTACGCAAGAAAATACAAAATCAGCGTTTCTTAGTGCCTGTTCATAATCAGTAGTTGCGGTTAATCTATTTTTTTCTATACCTGCGGTTATAGCCTTATCTAATCCATTCTCAAAAAAAGGAGCTCCACCGCTATTAATTACCTCTACCTTGCTGGCGTCTATATCTAATGTAACTACCTCATGATCTGCTAGAGCGAATAACGCCGCAACGGTTGTACCAACATAGCCGCCACCAATAACTGTTATATTCACGTTTAGCTATCTCCTTGCAATGCCCAAGAGGTAATTGCCGTATCCAGACTTTGTAAGCGCTTTAGCCTGTTCTATTAATTGATCCTGGCTAATCAATCCTTGTTCAAAGGCTATTCGTTCAGGGCTGCCGATTATTTGCCCGGTACGTTTTTGTATGACTCTGACATAATCTGTAGCGTCACTAAGACTGTCTATTGTGCCGGTGTCTAGCCATACATCTCCATCATCCAAAGTTGTAACTTTGAGTTTGCCGCGATTGGAGTACTCCTCATTTATTGAGGTTATTTCTAGCTCGCCTCGTTCACTCGGCTTTACGTTTTTGGCTATCCCAACCACATCATTGTCATAGAAGTAAAGCCCGACAACTGCATAATTGGATCTTGGATTGGTTGGCTTTTCTTCTATTGATACGGCATTCATATTGTCATCAAATTCCACTACACCATAGCGTTCAGGGTCGTTTACTTGATAGGCAAAAACAATGCCGCCGTCAGGATCGGTGCACGTTTGCAGGGAGTCATCCAAATCTGCTCCATGAAAAATATTATCCCCAAGAACTAAAGCCACTTTATCGTTTCCAATAAATTCCTCGCCTATTATAAACGCTTGTGCTAATCCATCTGGAGAAGGCTGAACGGCGTACTGAATATTAATACCCCACTTGGATCCATCTCCAAGCAGTTGTTGAAATTGTGGTTGATCTTCAGGGGTGGTTATTATCATGATATCTTGTATCTTTGCCTGCATGAGCGTGGCGAGAGGATAGTAAATCATCGGCTTGTCATAGATCGGTATTAATTGCTTGCTAATACCTCGGGTGATTGGATGCAGCCTGCTGCCACTTCCACCGGCTAAAACTATACCCTTCATGACGATACCTCATTGCGTATATATTCTGCTAGATCATCCATCCAACTACGAGATTTGAAGCCGGATGATTGTATCTTATCAAGTTTGAGAGTACTCTGCAGGGGTCGCCGGGCAATACCAGTTTTGCCATGGTAATATTCCTCGGTGGATGTGTCGGTTACTTTCAAATCAAAGCCAGCATCAGCAAATATTTGTCTGGTAACTTCTGCCCAACTCACTGATTCACCATCATTAGTAACATTGTAGGTGCCAAAAGGCGCCCCATTCGTTAATAGATGATCGATAGCTCGCACTAGTTCGCTAGTAAAAGTTAAGCGGCCAATCTGGTCGGAAACGACTGTTGGGCTAACACCTTTTTGACCAAGACCCAACATGGTTCTAACAAAATTTTTGCCTTCGCCAATCACCCAGCTGGTGCGCAGGATATAGAACTTATCTAGCTGTGATATCAGTAAATCACCGGCAGCCTTACTGGCTCCGTAGACATTTAATGGAGCAAAATCCTCATCTTCATCGTGCGCTGACTGACTGCCGTCAAAGACATAGTCAGTAGATATATGT
The DNA here is from genome assembly GCA_964493895.1 of uncultured Candidatus Saccharibacteria bacterium. Classification (GTDB taxonomy): domain Bacteria; phylum Patescibacteriota; class Saccharimonadia; order Saccharimonadales; family JAGQNJ01; genus CAYRSA01. Next base: position 171,081 of record CAZBPY010000001.1, read on the forward strand.
ACTACTATCAGGTCGTTCTCCCAGGCAATATGGGCTAAGTTCTTGACGGCCTCGGCATTAACTTTCCAGGCAGCTTTGCGTCCCTCTTCGGTTTCAGCTCCATCGACATTTGTATATGCTGCTGCATTGATAACCACCTCGACATCAGACCAGTCAAAATTATCAACCGATTCTTTATTGGTGATATCCAGTTCGTCAATATCGGCGAATTGGGCTTTAGGATACTTAGCTCGTAAAGCTAGGCCTAGCTGTCCATTGGCTCCAACAATAAAAATTTTTGAATCGTCCATCATTGCTCCATGGGTTTAATTTTTGACAACGGCGGGTGAGCTAAATCCTTTTCAGATAGTTCAGCTTGATCTAGGGGGATAGGCCAAGCAATATTTAGTTCTGGATCAGCAAGGTTAACTAAGGTGTAGCTTGCCTCTGGGTACCAGTGACCATTGACCAAATAAGTGTAAACTGTGTTGTCTTCAAGCGTTTGAAATGAATTTCCACAGCCGCGGGGAACAAAAATAGCATCACCGGGTGTCATGGTGAAAGTATCAACTGTTCCAAATCTTTCGCCATCGCGGAAATCTACAATGGCCGCAAAGACGGAGCCATAGGCTATGGAAATAAATTTGTCCCATGGCTCGGCGTGAATCCCGCGAGTCACTCCACGGGTGGCATTGAATGATATATTGTTTTGAACAACTTCAAAGTCTTCTGGCAAGCCGAGTGCGACCAATTTTTCTCGCTGGTAGTTCTCTTTAAACCAGCCTCTATTGTCACCATGTACCTCTAATTCAAAAGCCAATAAATCTTCAATTTTGGTTGGCTTTGATTTCAATTGCGGATATTTTGCTGGGTCAAATTCAGCCATGCCTAATACTCCTAATGTCCCGCCTTTTTATATTTAGCTTCGGTTTCGGCCTTTTGTGGTTTCCACCAGTCTTGATGCTGTTTGTACCACTCGATAGTTTGTTGCAGTCCTTCACTAAAGTCCGTGAACTTCGGTTTCCAGCCCAACTCTTGACGTAATTTGCTGGCATCAATGGCATAGCGCCGATCGTGGCCGGGTCGATCCTTGACCTGTTCGAAATCGTCAGGTTTTTTACCCATCAGTTCAAGAATTTTTTGAACGACCTGTAGGTTATTGTGCTCGCCATCAGCGCCAATTAAATATGTCTCACCAATCTTACCTCTCTCTAAAATGGCCAACACCCCAGATGAATGATCTTCGGCATGGATCCAGTCACGAACGTTAAGACCGTCACCGTATAGCCGCGGCCGGCGGTCCTCTAAAATTTCAGTAATTTGTCTTGGGATAAATTTTTCAACGTGTTGATACGGTCCGTAATTGTTAGAACAATTTGAAATTGTTGCCTGAAGTCCAAAACTGCGAACCCAGGCTCGGACTAAATGATCCGAACCAGCTTTGGTGCTGGAGTATGGACTGGAGGGATTATAGGCAGTCTCGGGTGTAAACTTTTCTGGATCATCCAACTCTAGGTCGCCATAAACCTCATCAGTTGAAACATGGTGAAAGCGTTTATTATGTTTGCGGGCGGCTTCAATCAATGTGTAGGTGCCGACAATATTGGTCTGCACAAAAGGCCAGGGAGTTTGTAGGGAATTATCGTTGTGTGATTCGGCAGCAAAATGCACTACTGTGTCAGCATCTTTCACTAAACCATCCACCATGTCACCGTCGCAAATATCACCAACCGCCAGCTTTACTCGATTTTCGTCTAATCCATCTAAATTGGCCTTATTGCCGGCGTAGGTCAGAGCGTCCAAGACAACAATCTGCCAATCGGGCCGCTGGCGGTAAACATGTCGCACAAAATTTGAGCCGATAAAACCGGCACCGCCGGTCACCAAAATATTCATAGACCCAACCATTATACCAATTAACCTTTCTGGCCTTAAGGTTATTTACGCAACGATTGGCCAACCTTAGATATTAATTCGTCAAGTTGTTCTGGAGTCTTAGCCTCGGCGTTAAAACGCATCACCGGTTCGGTATTGCTAGGCCTGACATTAAACCATCGATCCGGATAGCTAACTGTCAGTCCATCTAACCAATCAATCTCGCCGTCACTAAATACTTCAGCTAATTTATTGAGAGCGGCCTGTTTGTCATCGGTTTCCAGGTTAATTTCTGGATGGTGACGGTAGGTGTCGTGGCGTTTTACAAACTCTGACAAGGTGAACCCGGCGGTTGATAGTACTTCAATAGCAATCAAAGCTGCAACCAGCCCGGAATCCACAAAGTAATTATCGCGCAGCATAAAATGTCCAGTAATCTCACCGCCAAAAGCAGCGTTTTCTTGGCGGGCCAACTCTTTAATAATTGTGTTACCGACTTTAGATCGAACAGTCTTACCGCCCATTTTATTGATTAGTTCGATGGTGGAACGGCTCATCCGCAGATCGTGAACAATCGTGGCTCCAGGATTTTTTTTCAGCACATAGTCTGCCAACAAGGCACAAGTCATACTGCCGGAAAGCGGTTGGCCATTTTCATCAACCAGGGCCATCCGGTCACCGTCACCATCAAAAGCTATCCCAAAATCGAGTTTTTCATTGCGAATTGTCTTGGACAAATCTTGCAAAGTCTCAACTTTCATAGGGTTAGCTTCGTGGTTAGGAAAAGTGCCATCTAGTTCAAAATAAAGCGGAGTTATTTTGATGGGCAGGTGCTTGCTGACGACCGGAAAGGTCAGGCCGGCCATGCCGTTTCCAGCATCAACTGCAATTTTTAGCGGCTTAATCGAACTCTTATCAACAAAAGTTAAAGCATGTTTAATCCAATCGTCGAGTAGGTTCTTTTTGACTACTGAACCTTGAGTCGCAGACTTATTGAACTTTTTGGCCAGGGTGATGTCACGAACTTCAGCTAATCCTGATTCCAGGCCAACCGGCAAAGCTTTCTCCCGGCAAAATTTTATGCCGTTATATTCACCGGGATTGTGGCTAGCTGTGATCATAGCGCCGCCAGCCAACCTAAATTTACCGGGAGCAAAATAAACCATGTCACTAGTTCCTAATCCAATATCCCAGACATCACGGCCTTGTTGCACCAGACCTTTTATTAATTCATCAGCTAGTTGCCTGGAATCTGGTCGCATGTCGTGACCGACTACGACCGGCCCTTGACTAGGCAGCCAATCGGCAAAAGCTCGGCCAATATCGCGGACAAAATCGACAGATAACTCGCTGCCAACTTTGCCGCGAATGTCATAGGCCTTAAAAATGCTGGCTAAATCACTCATGTTGCTTGCTGTCGATAAACTCACGCATGTTGGTTTGGAATTTTTCCGGGCTGAACAGTTCGGCTTCGCGGCGGATGACGGCCGAGTCAAACTTGTGACGCGGAAAATCTTCCAAAGCCCGGCGCAGCGAATCAACTGATTGTTCATCAAAGAACAAGCCGGTTTTGCCGGGATGAACGTAGTCCAGGGCGCCGCCGTCCTTGAAGGCTATCACTGGCGTGCCGGCGGCCATGGCCGCCACTGGCGAGATGCCAAAGTCATCCAAGCCAGGAAAGATGAAGGCTTCAGCAGATTGCAGTAAATCAACAATCTCGGTGTCGGAAACATAGCCTTTGAATTTTATGGTCGGACCGGCCATGCGTTTTAGTTTGCCGGTTTCCGGACCGGTTCCTAAAACATTCAATGGCAGGCCTAATTGTGTACAGGCCTTAATAGCCAGGTCGAATCTTTTATACGGCGTGTGCCGCCCGGTAATGATAAAACCGCTGCGTTTTTGCTTGCCGCGTAAATACTTATCGATTTCTACCGGCGGAAAAATCACCGTTGAGTCGCGTTTGTAATATTTCTTGATAGCGCCTTGAGTATAGGTTGAATTGGCAATCATGTAATCTGGCCGCTGAGCGGCCTTTAGGTCCCAACGTCGCATTGGTCCAACCAATAACCTTAAACCCAGTCGGCCAAGTGGATTAGAAATTCCCCAGCCTGGCTGCTTCATATATTCGTCATAGCGCATCCAATAATAATGAGTAGGTGCATGGCAGTAATTAATATGGAGCGTAGTTTTAGGAACCTTGATGGCTTTGGCTTCGGCGCCCGAACTGCTGATCACTAGGTCAAAATCGGCCAAATCCAGGCTTTCAAACCAAAACCGCCGCAGCAATGGCAGCATCTTGCGCAATTTGGAAAATGGCCACAGCTGCAGATAGCCGGTGATCACTTTATTATCAAGTTTGCGGCGCCATTCCTCGGTGCAATAGGAAGTGTAAATCGGAGCCTCTGGGAACATCTTGTGCAGTTGTTCGACGACCTTTTCGGCGCCGCCTTGCAGCAACCAGTCATGAACAATCGCTACCCGCGGCTGCTTGATGGCCATATTTAGTATCCTCGGCCGCTTAAGACTACCCGAATGGTTTTTAGCAGAATAACTACATCAAGCCAGAAGCTCCAGTTTTGGACGTAGTAGAGATCGAGTTTGCGGCGCTCTTCAAAAGGTATATCGCGCCGCCCGGAAATTACCGCCAAACCTGTCAGGCCAGATTTTACGCTCAGGATGGTGTGGCGCTTTTCGTAACTGTTTAGTTCAGCGGGCACCAAGGCTCGGGGCCCGACTAGACTAAGATCACCCTTAACTACGTTGATAAGCTGCGGCAGCTCGTCAAGGCTAAGTTTACGCATAAATCGCCCCAGCGGTGTAACCCGGAAATCTTTCTTTAACTTATCACCATTCTTGCGGTATTCCTCTATGAGTTCTGGCTTGCCAACCATTTTGAAAACTTCCTCGTATGATTTGCCGTCAAACTTAGCATAGTGGGTTCGAAGTTTGTAGATCTTAAAAACTTTATTAAAGCGCGTTAGACGGTTTTGTTGAACTCCTCGCATAAAAACTGGACCGCTCGGATCAGTAAGCTTGACTAAAATGGCCAGGATCAAAATTATCGGTGAAGCTAGGATCAGCAAAATTGTGCCAACAACCAGGTCGAACAGGCGCTTTACAATTCGGCCCCAACCAATCAAGGCAGTTTGATGAATGGCAATCATCGGGATCGACGATTGGAAAAGCTCGACATCAATATTACCGACAAACAGTTCCGAATTCCCTGGAATAAATCTGTACGACACATGATTGTTTTGAGCGAATGTCAACACCTCGTTGTTTTTACTGGAGCTGCTGAAAAGTTCGGTTTGCATGATGCTGTGAATGTTTTTGACGCCGATCTTTTCGACCGCATCATTGAAAGTGGAGAAGTGTTTCATTTTTGGCAAGCGCTCGTGGCTGCCGACAATACCAACCACTCGGTAGCCGGAGATCTTTGGTTCGGATAGCCATTCCACCAACTCTTGGGTAGCAACGGTATTGCCGACAATCAGGACGTTGCTAATTCCCAGGTTGTAAGCAAACAGCCAGCGGCGGACAACCCTAGCGGTATTTCTAAACAACACCAAGTAAACAAACGTCAAACCCATTCCGTAGACCGGAATAAGTTTGGCCGGAAAAATCACATCATTACTGAAATATTCAAAGCCGACAATCAGCAGAGTGCCGATTATAGTCCCCACGATTAGCCGGCCCAATTCGCTGAATCGCTTTTCATAAATGGACCGATTATATAAACCGATAAAAGCGAACACCACTAGCCAGAGAGGCAGCAGAGCCAAAGTGACAAGCAGGAAGGTTCGGGCACTAACCGGATTAATTATCGGCACGTCGCTGTAGGTAACTCTCAGTAAGTAAGCACTGACGAAAGCGGCTACCAGGGCTAGGACATCAGTAAAAATTAAGGCCAAACTGTACAGCAATGAAGCATTGTTCTTCATATATACTGTAATCATACCACCTATGAGTAACAATTCAGCAGTCTCTAGACCCAGCCAAAACAACAACAGCCTGGCCAACTATTTGGCCGTAACGGTTCTAGCAGTAATATTCTTACTGCCATTTCATGCCTTCTTGACCACCTGGGCCGGATCAAACTTCGGTTATTTAGACCAATTCCGAGTCTGGAAAGAATTAATAATCTCAATTCTTTCTTTGGGCTGTCTATGGTTGCTATGGCGTGACAAGCCCCTTAGACAACAGGTTTTAGGTTCAAAAATGGTCCTAGCAGTTGGCCTGTTCTTTTTGTACGGATTGTTGCGCACCGTCAGCGGCTATCGCCAAGAGGCTATGACCGCCGAATCAGCTGCCTACGGCATTATTGCCACCTTTAGACCACTACTATTTTTTATAGTTGTCTGGATAGTGGCTAGCCGCAGCCGGCTGTTGGACAAATGGTGGCCATTTGCCGTCATTACTCCGGCAACAGCAGTCATTCTATTTGGGTTGCTTCAACAATTTGTGCTCGACAAACAATTCTTGACCCACTTTGGTTACGGGGCCGAAACTATACCGGCTTTTCAAAGTGTCGATCAGAAAACTGAATACGCCAGAGCACAGTCCACCTTGCGCGGTCCAAATCCATTAGGCACCTATCTGGTGGTTATCATGACGGCCTTAGTTGGTTTTTGGCATAAATTTAAGTCATATCGTTTCTCCGTGGGCTTGTTGTTTGCGGCGGCGGCTGTACTACTGTTTTTCAGTTATTCTCGGAGTGCCTGGACAGGGCTGTTAGTCAGCCTGGCCGCGTGGTTATTATTAGCGATCAATAATAAAAAAGTCCTTAAACGGACGTTAATTGCCGGCCTAGTTGGTTGTGGGCTGGTTGGAGTATCGATTTATAGTTTGCGTGATAACGATTACGTCCAAAACACTATCTTCCACACTGATGAAAATTCGGCTTCGCAGACCAGCACTAATCAGGTTCGCACCCAGGCCATCAAGGAGGGCCTAAAAGACGTCTGGAGCCATCCGTTAGGGCAAGGACTTGGCAGTGCCGGTCCGGCTTCGGCCCGCGGACCAGCTCCTAAAATTGCGGAAAATTACTATATCCAGGTGGCCCAGGAGACAGGTTTCTTCGGCTTGTTTCTATATTTAGCCATAACCGCTGGGGCAGGATATAGGTTATTTGAAAGGCGACGCCAATTGCTAGCCCAAATATTACTGGCTTCGCTAATTGGTATATCGGTGGTTAACCTGGTGTCGCATGCCTGGATGGATGACACCTTAAGTTTGTTGTGGTGGGGGTTAGCCGGAATTGCTCTTGTGCCCAAGACAGGTATAATTAAGGCTAAGCATGAGCAGAACAAAACCAAAACAACCGATAAAACAAAAAAAGTGGCGAAATGAAATCAAGCGCCTCTTGGCCTATTCCATCACCGGCGGAGCCTGGTTTTGGTCGGGCTATTTAACATTTGCAGTCTTGTATTCGGGCTTGGGTTGGTCGCTGTGGTGGGCCAAATTGATCGCCAATTTTGTCGGCATTGCCGTAAACTTCGTTTTAGAACGAACTTGGGTTTTTAACCGTGGCCGCCGCAATAAACGCTTAACAGTAGTAACTGAACGCTACATCTTGCTGACAATCATTAACTTAGGTATCGACTACTTGATTGTTAAATCCCTGCAAGATTACTTCGGTGTCACCCCTTACATCGGGCAATTCGTATCGGCTGGTTTCTTCTATGGCTGGAACTACATGTGGTACAAATACTGGGTCTTCGCCGTAGCTCGCAAAACACGCAAAGGTTATGTATGAGCCAAGGCCAGGCAAAAGATCAGGCCAAGATTCGGCCCACCAAGAAACAACGCCAGACCCTGACATTTATTGAAAGTTTTATCAAGCAGCACGGTTATAGCCCCAGCTACCGCGAGATTATGCGCGGCTGTAATTATTCGTCGGTGGCCACGGCCGCTCTGCATGTTAATAATCTGATCAAACGCGGGCATTTGCAAAAGCGAGACCATTCGGCCCGGTCGTTGGAAATTATTTCCGGGGAAGATTTAGATGATTTTCAGTCGACGGCTATAAAAGAGGGCGAAGAAAAATGGCTGGTCAAAAAAATCGAATACTATTTCAAACAAGCTGAAGACCAACAGACGATTTCACAATCTCAACTCGATGAGTTGTATGTGTTAACCGGAGCTTTGAAGGCTCTTGGTTTAGAGGGAGCAGCCCAGAGTTTTATTCCCCGACTTGGTGAGCTTAAGGGCAGGGTAGCTGATAAATGAGTCTATGGCTAGCTTTGCTGTTAGGTCTAGTCCAGGGTCTTACTGAATTTATCCCGGTGTCGAGTTCCGGCCACTTGGTTTTATTGCACGATTGGTTTGGCATCAATAGATCGGGCTTGGCTTTTGATGTAGCACTGCATTTTGGAACTTTGCTGGCATTGCTGCTGTGTTTCCGTCACGACTTACTTAAGCTAGCCAGAGGTGTTTTTCGAGGTGGCGCCGAGCGGCGCCTGGCCATCATCCTGGCGGTGGCTACCGTGCCGGCCGTGTTAACAGGTTTATTTTTGGACAGTCTAGCTAGATCCGGTTTTCGCAGCCCGACTTTGGTGGCCCTGAATTTGATTATAGTGGCCATTTTAATGCTGGCCGCCGAGTGGTACTATGCTCGCCATCAACCTAAAACAAAAAAAGTTGAGTCAACCGACTTAAAACAGGGCGCGGCAATCGGCCTAGCCCAGGCATTGGCCTTAGTGCCGGGAACATCAAGGTCGGGTTTGACCATTTCCACCGGGTTATTTGCTGGCCTGGACAGGGTAGCGGCCACCAGGTTTTCATTTTTACTAGGCATACCGATTATGGCCGGAGCCATCATAAAAATCTTTGCTTTTGACGGCGGAGCCAGCCAGATCTCCAATCAACCGGCCATGTTTAGTGTCGGCATTATTGCCGCCTTCGTGTCCGGCTTGGCGGCGATTGCCTTCATGCTGCGCTTTCTAGCTAACCATTCCTTAAAGATCTTCGCGTACTATCGTATTGGTATTGGACTGCTAGTACTTCTATTTAGCGTAAGCAGCATGTAAAAACCACTACATATAGTGTGACCTAGCCATGTTATGCTAGTAATACATTAACAAAAAAACACTGGAAGCAGGTGGAATTCCTGCGCTATGCCGTAACGGTGACAGCCCGATACAGTTAAAGTCTTCCGAGCAGAAGCGAGATTTTCGGACATAGCCTCGTTTTCACAGGAAGACGAGGATTTTTTATGCCCAGCCCGGCCTTAGCCGAAGTCTACCAGTTTAACGAAGTAGCCGACCAACCGCCGCAAGTGATAATTGTGCCGGAAATGGCCGATGATCAACTAGTACGTCACCGAGCTGCTCGATTTGCTGGCCAACTAGCCAGCCAATCAACTGTCGAAGTAGACAAAGCTCTGACTGATGCTGAACCGCACACCACACTATTTGAAGCTGTGACCACTGGCAATAGTGATCTAGTCCGAGCTAATGTCGAGGCTAATATGGTGGAAATTGCCTTTAAAGCCGGCTTTGTAACAGAAGTTCAATTGCAGGAGGACGAAAATGGACATACTCATCAGTACGGACAGAGTCTTAAGTCGATCCAAGCCAATAATTTGCTGCACGGTACAGATAGTGGCGAGATGCATCAACGATCGCAAGCTGAAAACAGAAATGTCTTTCGGTTTGAATCTGTCAAACAAACGGGCTTACTCCAGAACCACTGGTTCGTGACTGTTTCTAGAACCGCTACTGAGATGACAGAGAGGGCGATGGATCAGGCTGGGTTCTTTACTGAAACCATGAGTCTATCTATTCAGGCCACTACTGACTTGGACGGTGTTTTGACTATGGAATCGGCCTTTATGGCTGGGGTTGCTGAGGAGGGTGGTGAGCGGCGTGATGAAGAGATAGTCGCAGCCATCGGTGAGGCTATTGGTGTAGATTTGCGCGGTCTGTCAGCGACAGAATTATTGGATATGCCGTTATTAATTCCGAAATCTTTAATGCCGAATGGAACTATCGACTTGGTAGCCATGGGCGATGAACCATTTGGGACTTTCTTTGGCCAGAACAAGCCAGGGCAGGATTACCTTGCTTACCGCGAAGCTTGCCGCCAGCACCGGGCAATGTTTAGCCAGAAGGTCGATAAAGTAACTGATCAATTGATGAAAGAAGCTGTTCATATCAAGGATGAGATTGATGCCACAAAGCGCCTCCACGAACTTTGCGGTGATGAAATGGTCAGACAGGCCGTAGTCGACGAGTGGATAGATCCTGGAGTTTTCGGGCCACAATCAAAACCCTTCATTATCGAAGCTCGCCGGCAACTAGCACTTGGAAACAGCCATGCCGGACTGGAGGCGACCAAAAAAGCCTTAGAAGTAGCGGACCCCCGTTCGTGTGCGTTCTCATCAAAAGCCGGAAACAATAGCCTGGAAAGATCAGAAAACGACTCCAGGCCATCTGACGAAGCCGATGATTTTGGCCCACTATGGTTTAAATGCAAGAAAGGACATTGGAATAAACGAAAGCGCGCCAAGAGCTCTAAAGACTTTATGTCTCACTGTAAAACCTGTGGTGTAAGTGTGGCTTGCTAAAATAGAAGGATGGACAAACAGCGCATCGGAGTTTTTAGCGGTACTTTTGACCCGGTTCATCGCGGGCACATCGAGTCTTGTGTGGTGGCCTTAGGGACTTTGATGCTGACAACAGTTTGCCTGTTTTTGGAGAAAAAGCCGCGGCGCAAAACAGGGGTGGCTGATTTTCGTGATCGGGCCAATATGCTTGATCTGGCCACTATAGATTACCCTAGTTTGCGGATTGTCGATCTGGAGGAGGATAATGTCACGACGGATAATGCTCTTAATTATCTGGAAAAGCAATTCCCGGGCCGCGAATACTGGTACATAATCGGGTCAGATATTTTAGAGCACCTGCCGTCCTGGCCCAAAAGCGACAAGTTGCTTAAAAAGTTCAATCTGTGCGTGGTGCTGCGTGAAAATAATGAATTTGATAAGGTGACCGCCGCCGTTAAAAAGCTTCAAGAAAAATATCCGGATACCCAGTTTGTGGTGCTGCCCAGTGTTTGGTCACCAATTTCGTCGTCAAGTGCCAAAAAACAGCTTAAAAAAGGTGAATTAGTGACCGGCTTGGACCCGGCAGTCCAGGAGTATATCAAGCGTCACAACATTTATTAGCGCAGCAATAGAGTTGCCAGACCTAAGAAGGCTAGAAAGCCCAAAACATCAGTGGCGGTGGTAATGAAAATTGTTGCCGAAGCCGCCGGATCTTTGCCGAGTTTGGCCATAATCAGCGGCACCATGGTTCCGAAAAAGGCAGCTACCAACATGTTGAGCACCATGGCAATAGCTAACACTATGGCAACTCCTTGATTGCCATTGACCACCAAGACTACCAGGGCCACTAAGATAGCATTAATAAGGCCGTTAACAAAAGCTGCTCCCAGTTCGCTGCGCAAAGTCCGCCAAGCCTTATCTAGAGAAATTTGCTTCATAGAAATGCCGCGTACTTGGACGGCCAATGTCTGGGTAGCAGCATTACCGCCCATACCAGCCACGATTGGCATATAAACAGCCAGAAGAACGTATTTGTCTAGAGTATCTTCAAATAAACCAATGGTTGCAGCCGCGATAAAGGCGGTTGCCAAGTTAATAATTAACCATTTGTAGCGATATTTCACTTTTTGTTTGGCGGTGTCGGTAACGGTTTCCTCGTCATGGATACCGGCAAAGTCGTACAGATTCGATGATTCTTGCTTTTGAATCAATTTAAGCATTTCATCAGAGTAAATCACGCCGACGACATGATCGTCGTCGCTTAATACTACGACCTTATTGTGAGGATGTTTATTAAAAAGTCTTAGAACCTCGTGATGTTGGGCAGCGTAAGAAATTGATGGGATGCGCTTTTTGTATTTGTCGATGCGCTCACTCTTTGCGGCAAAGCCTAATTCATGTCCCGGCAGGTGGCCAGCCAATTTAGAGCCATCCATGATTAATATAACTGGTGATCGGCCGGTTTTTGTCTCATGGGCTTTGAACTTTTTAGCCGCTGTCTCTATGTTGTCATCGATGTTTACCTGAATATAGTCCAAGGTCATGAGTCCAGCGGCAGTTTCCGGATCGAATTCTAGAAGTTTCGACAATGATTCTTTCATGTCAGCGCTAAGCTGCTGCAGAACTTCTTCACGACGGTGCTTGGTCAGACTTTGCAGAATGTCGGTGGCATCATCTGGGTCAAGCGGCTCTAACAAGCTAACAATATTCTCAATCGGCAGCTTGGCGAGGAGTTCTTTTTTTACCTTCGGTGTCATCGAGGCAAAATAATCAAATTGTTGATCGTCAGGAATGCCTAGGAAAAGCTCAACGCGCTGGTTGTGCTTGAAGAGCATGTCGGCCAATTTTAATGGATTTACGGAATTAAGAGACTTGGGAATTTGCATTTTGCGCATGACTAAACTATAGCACTTTCGGCAGCTGTTCTAAATCTGGCCCAAATTTGTTGACAAGCATAAGCGGGGCGTGCGACAATGAAGTTACTAAAGCCGGTGCGAGAGCGGCCGAAGAACAAAAAACAAAAAATCAATGAAAGGACATAAACATGTCTGTAACCGTCAAAGTGGTGGCGTCACAACGGGTCAGGATACCTGTAACTTCTCGCCGACCAACCTGGCAGGAATTCCTGCACTATTAGGGAGCAAAATTACCTTCGCTCAACAGACCGTTACGCGCAGGGTGCGCCAGCGCACTCTGGCTGCACTTCGCTTTTAGTCTGTTTCACGAAGGTAATTTTGCTTACCACTAGTTCCCAGATTTGGCCAGCTGTTCGTCGATGAGCTTGCTGAATCCGGCTAGGTCGGATGGATTTTCAATTTTTTGACCATTTAGGACAAATGTTGGCGTACTAGTAGCACCGAATTTTTGGCCCAATCTAATGTCGGCTTGAATGACGTCGTTGACCGGGTCGCTGGCGAAATCTTGCTTGAATTGATCGATGTTCAGACCCAGCTCGGCAGCATAATCTTCCATGACGGCTGTTGGGTTGCCGGATGATTGCCAAGCCTGTTGCCGCTGATAAAGCAGCTCGTACATTTCCCAGAACTTGCCTTGTTTACCGGCTGCTTCAGCTGCCCGATGCGCCACCATGGCGTTCTGGTGGATTTGAACCAGCGGGAAGTGACGGAACTGAAAACTGATTTGGTCGCCGTATTTTTCCTGAACTTGCTCGATCACTGGGAAATAACTTCGGCAAGCCGGACACTGAAAATCGCCGAATTCTACTAATTCTACGCCGCCGGTGTTAGCTCCGAGGATATGGTTGGAGCCTTCCGAAGTTGAAGCCGAATTATTGCTGGCAGTGTTGCTGTCCTTGTTTTTGCTGTAGACAACTACGCCGATGAAGACAACGGCTAGAGCAGCTAGGATAAGTAGAAATCGTTTGCTCATGAATTTTCTCGCATTGTTTCTCTATGATAGCAAGTTTGGTCTAAGATTTGAAACATCGTAGTATAGAGGATATGGTTATGTTAATCGTGACGCTTCTTACGGCTGGCTTGTTGCTGCTGAGCGTAGCTTTGTTAAAACTCTATACCCATACGCCAGGCAAAGAGTTAAAACGTCAAGCCCGGTCTGGCGATCATTTAGCCAAAGAGTTCTACAAGGTTGTGGGCTACGGGCGCAGTTACGAGATTTTATTATGGATCTTTATTAGCTTGGCTGCAGCTGCTCTGTTTTTATTGATCTCTGAGTCAACGCCATGGCCGATCGCGTTAGTTATTATGCTGGCAATTGTTTGGTTTGTTTTTGCCTGGCTACCCAATTCTCATGTCTCCAGGGTTACAGTTGAGATTGCCCGCCGATTGTCGCCGGCGCTTCACTGGTTGCTGGAAAGGCTCCAGCCAGTGTTGGTACGCATTGACCAGTTCATGCAAAGGGTTCAGCCGTTCAGTATTCACACCGGACTCTATACCAAAGATGACGTTATCGATCTTATCAAGCGACAAAAAGTCCAAATTGATAACCGCATCACTAAAGAAGAATTGTTTATCGTCGAACATGCTTTGCAGTTTGGTGATCGGATGGTGTCGGAAGTCATGACGCCGCGGCGCGTTATGAAGACTGTTGCCACAACCGATATGATTGGACCAATACTGCTCAAAGAGCTGCATGATAGCGGCCACTCCAGATTCCCGGTTTATAAAGATAATCCCGACGACATTGTTGGAACACTCTATTTGCGTGATGCGCTGAACGCCAAAGCTGGTGGATTTGTTAAAGACCTCTACCGCAAGGAAGTTTTTTACGTCAATGAAAATCAGCCGCTGGCTCGGGTGTTAGATGCTTTTATCAAGACCAAGCACCACCAGTTTTTGGTCGTCAATCAGTTTGAAGAAATTGTCGGCCTGGTGACGATTGAAGATGTTGTCGAGTCGATTTTGGGCCGGCAAATTATGGATGAATTCGACTCTTACGAAGATTTGCGGACTGTGGCGGCTTTGGAGGCTGAAAAAGATGAAGCCAAGCGGGCCAAGGCCGTCAAGGAAGAGTCCAAAGACGAAGCCAAAGAAGAAGCTAGTGCTTCGAAGGACGACGAAACAGTGGTAGAATCGAAACAAGTTAAGCCAAAGGACAAAAGTGAGAACGCTAAGTAAAGACGTTAGTCAACACATAGGTAAATCGGTCACTATGCAGGGCTGGCTGCATAAAAAGCGGCTGTTGGGCGGTTTGACGTTTATTAATTTGCGTGATCGGTCCGGGGTGACTCAAATAGTAGTCGAGGATAAGGATGAAGTTGAGCGCTTGCGCGGTCTGCAAATCGGTACGGTTTTAGAAATCGCTGGCCAAACCGTCAAAGAGGACCGTGCTCCGGGCGGCGCCGAGTTACATGACCCTAAAATCACCGTGCTGATGCCAGTAACTGATGAACCGCCAATCGAAATTGACAAACCACTGTCACACAAATCCGAGCACCTTGATACCCTGTTCGAGAACCGGGTGATCGGCCTTCGCAATTTGCAAGAACAAAAGGTCTTTAAAATCCGAGCCAGCATTTTGCGACTTTTTCGCGATTATCTAACCGAACATGATTTCACAGAAATACAGACGCCAAAACTGCTGGGTTCGGCTCCGGAAGGCGGCACCGAGGTATTCAAACTTGATTACTTCGGGCAAGAGGCCACTTTGGCCCAAAGCCCGCAACTTTATAAACAAATCATGGTCGGCGTATTTGAGCGCGTCTTTGAAATTGGACCGGCCTTCCGGGCCGAACCCAGCGCCACGACTCGGCACATGTCCGAATCGATGATGCTAGACATTGAAATGGGTTTTGTTAAAGACTACGACGAAGTCTTAGATTTTGTAGGCCAAACAACTTCAGAAGTTCTAAGGCAGGTTTATGAGGTCCAGGCCAGTAACCTGAAAAGTCTGAATGCTCCGGAACTGGTCCTACCAAAAAATGGTAAAATCCCGCGTTTGAGCGTGGCTGAGATTCATGAGCTTTACTCAAAAGCCAATAAAATTGACACTACTGGCGAAAAGGACCTAACTCCGGATGAAGAGAAGTGGGTCAGTGAGTATGCTCGCAAGAAACTTGGCAGCGATTTAGTCTATGTAACTGAATTTCCGCTGGCCACCCACAAGTTTTATCAACGAAAAAGTTCTGACGGTAAAACAGTTATGTCTGCCGACTTGTTGTTCCGCGGTGTCGAGATTGCCACAGTACCGATGCGCGAAAACAACTATGAAAAGTTGTTGGCACAGATGAAACAAGCCGGAATTAACCCCGAAGATCCAGGATTCAAATACTATCTACAGGCTTTTAAATATGGTTTGCCAGAACATGGCGGCTGCGGATTTGGGATTGACCGCTTTACCCAAAAAGTCATCGGACTAGCCAACGTCAAAGAAGCAACATTGTTCCCGCGCGACATCAACCGCCTAACGCCGTAGTCAGCTTTAAGACATGCTGCTTGTCAGCGAGATGAACAGCCAAGTGACAGTTCCAAGAGCAACCAGTAGAGAAACGATTACGAAGATTGTGAAGTTTGACGGACGGTAGGCCGCCACCCTAGCACGAGTTGATTTTTTAGCAGTTTTAGCTTTTGCCATTTTTAGAAATTCCTTTCTACTTATGCTTAGCATTATAAGCTATCCTTCAACAAAACCAAATTAGTTAAAAAGAATTTAATCTTCGGCTTGTAGAATCACTATTACCCATGAGAAGACTCACCGGCTTGTTATTGATTTTTGTTTGTTTCAGCCTGGCCAGCGGAATTTCCTCTCGCCACACTGCGCAGGCTCAAACTATTTCGTGGTTGACTGCCAATCCGACTATCGGTCAACGCCAAGAAATTGAGCCGAATCAGTTACCCACCACCATCGGTTTGTTTGGCAACATACCCTGCAGCCCCAAAAATTTCGCTGTTAGAGAGGAAATTCCGCCCCTGCAGCCTGCCCAGACGGCTACTGCCTGTGCCGTGTTCACCGCCCATGGTGCTGTGGCTAGCGGTGGCTACACTAATGTATTCAAAAAAGATGCTCGTTTACATAGCAGTGCAGGCGGGCCAATAAGTTACTATGCCATTCCCGGAGGCACCGGCGGCGTGGCCTTGGAGAACACCGCCGATGGCACGCGCCTCCATTACTACTCGACAGGGATCTTATCGGCGCGCAAAGACTATAATTCTTTCACTAGAGAACTCAAAGTTTACATGCCCGATTTTCCGTCCTGGACACTAAAAGATCGATCGGGAAAAGTTTTACATATCCGCCCCGACAGTTTGGCATTTTCCAGCAACGGACAGTGGTTAGTAGCAGACTCTCCCCACCTAGCCACCCTTAGGGTCAATTTATTAACAGGTGAAGTCACACCGTTCAGCAGCCCGTATGCTTATCATTTAGGTCTATCAGTCATGCCTAATCTGGCAATTAGCGATGATGGTGCGACTGCCGTTATGACTTCGGAAAGAGGTGATTTCAAAGTTGTTGATGTAGCTTCTTGCGCGGCAGTACCAGACAAAATTATCGGGCCGGTTTCTTGTTTAAGCCAATCTCACGAAGCATTTTTACGCAGCAACCTAGTCGGATACTTCAGGGTATTTCAGCCGCGTTTTCTCAGCGATCAACGCCTCAGCTTTTTCTTCAACTACACATCTTTGCAGGGAGTTTTCAAATTAGCCAAAATCCACATGGCGCCTAACGGTCAGTCATTGCAGAATCAGGACTACCTAGCTTTAGGAGACTCATTTACATCTGGTGAAGGAGCCTATGATTATTTTGCCGAAACCGACACTACGGAAAATAATTGCCATTTGTCGCATCGTTCGTATCCGTATCTAATTGGCCAACAGCTAAATCTGGTTCAGTTTAACTCGGCAGCTTGTTCGGGAGCCAAGATCGACAATATTACTACTTTTGTCCAGAAGCAAGACATTCCATCGCCAAATTCGATGGGTCGTTTGCTGCCGGGCTATAAAAAGCAGATTCAATATGTTCATGATCAAAATCCGGACGTCATTACTGTCAGTATTGGCGGCAACGACATTGGCTTCGGTGACATTATCAAAAAATGTGTCGGTAACTTTATTGCTGATACTTGCTTTAAATCCCATGAAGACCGTTTGGAGTTGGTGCGGCGAATTAACCGCCAGTTCGAGCCCCTGACTGAAATGTTCACTCAACTAAAGCAAGCTGTTAAACCAAACGGCAAAATTTATGCTATAGGCTATCCGCATATTGTCATGCCGGGCGGCGATTGTGCTTTGAATGTCAGGCTTGATGAGCAAGAGATTATTTTTGCCGAGCAAACCATCGATTACCTCAACCAAATAATTGAGTTGAGCGCTAACAAAGCCGGCGTCAGATACGTTGACGTGTCCAAGGCTTTTCATGGGCATAGAATGTGTGAGAATTTTAGCGGTCTAGTAGCTTTCAACGGCATAACGCTAGGCGATGACACCTTTGGTATCTTGGGCAGTGAAAGCTATCATCCTAACCAGCTTGGTCACCAGCTCTACCGCCAAAAGATTCTTCAACAAACCAATAATTTCACTGCCATAATGTCTGATCCAGATCCGAACGCGACTCTACCGGCTGAAAATAGCAGTCTAGATTTGTTAGCCGCCCCGCCAGAGGGGCGGCAAATCCGTCAATCTGTTTATGACCATTCCATTACCGCTGGCCAAGTCAGCCAGTCACAAAGTCTAGTGGTCGAGACCGAGCCATTCCAGCATCACCTACAGCCAAATTCTCCATACCAGGTTAGTTTGCACTCTGATCCGGTCGATCTGGGCACATTCACAACAGATCAAGACGGTACAGCTAGAGCTACTATTAAACTCCCGGGCGGGCTGCCAACCGGCTTTCATAGCCTGCACATTTTAGCCACCGATATATTCGGTCAAGCAGTTGATATCCATAAGACGATTTTTATCCTTGGTGATCAGCCGTTTTTAATTGAGGCGACAGCCGATCAATTTAAATCATCTGCTGAGGATCAGCCCAGCTCTGCCGCTAATCAAATAACCACCAAGGAAAATCCATTTTCGGCTAAACCGCCAGAGGACCATCCGCTAAGTCTAGACACCATCGATACCAAAAACGTGTTGTCCAAATCTAGCCCAAGTTGGCCGAAGCACCAAGCTGTTCAATTGCATGGGCGGTGGCCAATAAAATGGTTCGCCATAACCATAATATTAACCATAATCGGCTTGTTTGGGGTAACATATGCTTATAAGCGGAGCAATAAAATCGTGTCAGATTTAAAATCACACCGCGAAAGAGCGGTTAGCGTGCTGACCATCATACTGATGGCGCTTTGGGTGGCAAACCTGATTGGCTATTACAGATTGCCGGGCCTAGAGAGCATAGCATTTTCTGTGGTGGTCATGGTGCCATTTGTGCTGATTGCCGCCATCGATCTGATATTGATAATCAAGCACCTATATAGAGTCAGTCGGCGTCAACAACGACTTGATCCTGTCGCCTTAGTGCTAATTCTGGGCCTGCTGATTATCATCGCCCTATCGCCAATGTTTGTGGGCTAAAGCTGCTAGTTGGTTTATTCAAAGCAGAGGCCCGATCTGCTATGCTTATGGTAATTGGATCAGCTCATGAAAGACGATAAAAACACCGAAACACCAGGCCCACCTCCAGTTCCGCGGGCTCGAAAAGTCAAGGAGCCAAAAGCTGCCGCGCCAACATCTGCCAAGTCATCAGCTGACGACGGACAAAAGCCTAAAGATGCTCCAGAAACCAGCGTTAATCCCGATGCCGACATCGACCAGGACATTTATGACGAGGAAGATATTGCCGAAGCCAGCGATGAGTTTTTAGACAAAGAAGAAAAAGCCGAACTGCTGCCAAATAAGTCGGTAGGAAAATCTGGAGGCGGTAAAATCCGACGTTTTTTCAAAGCTTGGTGGGGGAACAAAAAAGCCCGCCAAGCAACTATATTAATCATAGTGCTGGCGATTGTCGGGGTGCTAGTATACCCACGAACACGATATTTTTTGCTTAACTCAGCCGGAGTTCGCAGCAGTGCCTCGGTGACGGTAGTCGATAATGCCACACGTCAACCGTTGAAAAATGTGACAGTTAGACTCAACAATGCCAGCGGCGTGACCAACCAAGACGGCTACGTGAGATTAGAAAGGGTTCGTTTGGGCAGTACCAATTTAATGGTTGAACGCCGGGCCTTCGCTACCTTAGAAAAGAAAATAACCGTGGGCTGGGGCAGTAACCCATTGGGTGAAGTCTTGCTGGAGCCAAAAGGCTTGCAGTATTCATTTATCGTCAAAGACTTTCTGTCTGGCCAACCAATTGAGAAAGCTGAAGCCACCAGTGGTGATGCTAGTGCTTTCTCCGACAAAGAAGGCAAGTTGGTGCTAACCTTAGACAATCCACCAGAAGAAGCCGTGGAAATCGCTATCAAAGCCGACGGCTATCGAGAAGAGAAATTAATGGAAATGGGCGAAAGCGTGGTTGATCAACCTGTCGACATGGTGCCGGCCAGGCAACAGCCATTTATATCGAAACGGTCTGGAAAATACGATCTTTATAAAATCTATGCCGATGGCAGCGGCGAATCATTGGTTTTGTCTGGCACCGGGTTTGAGCGCGATGACATTGTTTTAGCTCCTCAGTCCAGCGGTGATAATGTTGCACTGGTGTCGACTCGTGATGGGGCGCGCAGTCCAAATGGCAATTTACTTAGCACGCTCAACATTATCAATCTCAACGACAATAAAGTTAACAAGCTCGATACAGCCGACCGTATACAACCAGTTGATTGGATTGGTAACACTTTGGTTTATATACTGGTTAATGATCAGCCAACCGACAACAGTAAAAAGCAACGGATTGTCAGCTATAACATAGATACTGGACAAAAACTAGACATCTCCACAGCCAATTTCTTTAACTCTGTGGCTGTAATTGGTGACAAAATTTACTATGCCCCGGCGGTAGATATTACCGAGGAAGGTGATCAGGATAAAACAGCTAACTTAGGGCTTTATGTCTCCAATCCCAGCGGCAGCGATATTAAACGGATGATTGACCAAGAGGTTTGGAACATGGTCCGAACAGGCTATGACACTGTGGCGCTGACCACTGGACGTGACTGGTACGAGTTTAAAACTAGCGACAATAAAGTCCAGCGCATTGGCGGAGCCCCAGCCGATCAAAAACCGCGAGTTTATGTTAACAATAGCGCTAATAATCAAAGTTTGTGGGTGGATCAACGGGATGGCAAGGGAGTCCTGCTGAGTTTTGACATTGCCGGCAATTCTGACAAGGTCTTAACCGGCCAAAGCGGCCTTGGCTATCCGGTGCGCTGGTTGAATAATAGTACAGCTGTCTACCGAATAAAGGTCGACCGAGAAATCGCCGATTACGTTGTTAGTTTGAACGGCGGTGAACCGCGCAAAATCGTTGATGTCACCAACACTTCTGGTATTGATAAGTGGTATTATTACTGACCAGCTACTGACGAAAAGACAACATTACCATCTTGGCTAAGGGCAAGGCTGGTAGTACAATGGCAAGTAGCTTATGTCTGAAAATCGGGTCAGCAAGTGGGGGAAGGTGTTGGTGACAATTCTGTTGCTGCCTGCAGCGGTTATTGTGCCGGTTCTAAGTCTGGAGAGCCATTATGCACCCCCAATTCAGGCTCAGACCAGACCCGATCCTGCCCAGGCCGAGCGAGTTTCTAAATACAAGGCGGCTCTGGGCCGAGAAGTTAATAATGCCGAACAGACCAGGATGCGTTTACGCTGCGCAGTGGCTCAGGCTAATGCCAAGGCCCTGGCTGACCGACTAGCAACAGCTCAACAGAACCGCAATGCCGCCTATGACGCAATTCTGACTAAACTTGATGAACTGGTTGGGCGTCTTGATGAGCAAGCATTTGAAATTACAGCCTTGCAGAATAATGTGACAACTCTCAGGCGCAAAATCGATAGTTACAAAAAGAATATGAACAATTACCAGCTAGCAGTCAGCGACATGGCAACTGTTGATTGTTCGGCCGATCCAACAGCTTTTATTGCAGCCTTGGAAGCCGCCAGAAAAAGTCACCAAGCAGTTCTACCTGAAATTCCTGACATTCGCGCCTATATTACTAACACGATCAAGCCAAGCTTAACTCAAGTTCGCGGCCAAATACAAAGCGGCCAGACCACAGGAGGAGCACAATAATGGACCCCAATCAGCAACCGCAGCGACCAGCCGGGCCAGTCATGGATGTTCAGCGGCCTACCCGAAATCAGACGCCATCTAGTGTTATGGCGCCAGCCAATAATCCTGTGGCCCAGGCCGATAACGCTGCTAATATACCGATTGCTCCAGTCTCAAAACCTAAAAAAGATCGAACCGGGTTAATTGTAGCAATCATAACCATCGTAGTTGTTCTGTTAATCGCCGCTGGCGTGGCAGCTTTTATAATTTACAAAAATCGCAGCCAACCAGATCCGGCTCCAGCGGTCACCGAAACTGAATCTGAACGAGTTGATGTTGACGATATTGATGCGACCATTGCCGATATTGATAAAATCATGAACACCCTCAACGACTCAACTGATGTCACCCCAACTGAAGTCAGCGACCAAGCCATAGGTTTATAGGCAGTAACTACTTCTTTAATGCGTGGACTTTGATGCCATGCTTGTCAAAACTCTTCTTCAGAGCTTTAAAGAACTCGCCCTGAACTCTCCACTGATCGCCGGCTTTTGTTTTGCCCATAACCTTAACCACCAGGCCATTGTCGTTAAAACCAGTCACTCGGATAAACTTTGGCGGTTCTACAATCAATTTGTGCAGCTCGGGCCGAGCAGCCAGCTGCTCACCAACTTTATTAATAATTTCTTCCAATTTCTCAATGTCAGTATCAGTATCAACCACGATGTCTTCGTGCAAGCGGGCGTAATCCATAGTCATGTTGGTGGTAACATCGATGCTGCCGTTCGGAATGTGATGTAGATAGCCGTCAATATCGCGCAAAACCGTGGTGCGAACGGTGATCACTTCGACCGTCCCTATAACGCCGTTGATTTCAATAACATCACCCAATCGGTACTGATTTTCAGCGATGATGAACAGGCCGCTGGTGAAGTCGCGGATCAGAGTTTGAGCCCCGAAGCCCACCACGATACCAATAATTCCTGCGCTGGCAATCAGTGGCCCGGTATCTACTCCTAGTTCGTTGACTATCATGACCACGATGACAACCCAAATCACAACCTTGACTATTGTGGCCACCAAGCCATCCAGGGTCTTCTGACGCTTTCTACGATCGGCTTCGGAAGGGAAGATGTCGTGCCGGACAGTTTGCTTAACAATATTACGCACAACCTTAGTAAGCAAAATCCGGGCGACGTAGCCTATAATTAGAATCAGGACAATGCTAAGCAGATGTTCAGACAGCCATTGACCAATCGTAGTGCCGATTTTGTCTAGGCTATCAGATATCTCACTTAGCAAGTCATCCAACATTAGCTTTAGTATAAAGCATAATCACCATGCAGCAATTTAAATCTCTGTCTGACCCTAAACTGGCTGAGCTAATCGGCAACGGCGGAGTTGGCGTTTTGCCTACCGATACCGTTTATGGTTTGGTGGCTGCGGCCGGCAACGAGGCAGCCGTTAATAAACTCTATAGACTGAAATCACGCGACAAAAAACCGGGGACTGTAATGGCTGCCGCGATTGATCAATTGGTTGGCTTGGGAATCCCGCGGCGCTATTTGACGGCGGTCGAACAATTTTGGCCGGGAGCCGTTAGCGTTATCGTACCAACCGAAATGAATTTGCCGTATTTGCACCTAGGCAAATATTCTTTAGCCTGCCGGCTGCCCAGCGAGAAGTCAATTCTAGGGCTTTTAGAGAAAACCGGACCGCTGTTAACCTCTAGCGCCAATCTGCCCGGGAAGGATCCGGCTGGCAATGTCAATCAGGCCATTAAATATTTTGGGGATAAAATCGATTTTTACGTTGACGGCGGTGATTTGTCCGATCATTTGCCTTCGACTGTGGTGCGGGTGATTGACGATGCTGTTGAAGTTGTCCGACCCGGAGCCGTCAAAATCGACGAAGCCAGCGGCCGGATTATCGACTAGCTACTTTTCAAGAAGTCATTAATAGCCGTCAATGCTTCATCAGTTTTTGTGTACTCAACTACTTTGACATTTGGATTGCCGGCAACCATGGCTGACAATTTTTTATCTCGTTGAGTTTTATACAAACAAAGCACTGGTTTGTCCTGAGATTCGGCGACAGCAATTTCGTAGCCTACGCCCAGGCTAGGCTGGCTGACTTCAGCAATTAAGCAATCAGCCTGATTGATCCAGTTCATGTCAGTTTGGTAAATTTCTGTTTCGGGTTGAGCCATTCCCATGACGGTCAATCTGTTGTCGGCAAAAACTTCAGTCAACAGTTCACAACGGCTACTTAAGAAGCTTACTATCTGACTGTAAATCTTGGCTTGGTTACGGCCGCCGCGGATAGCGCAAGCAAAGTAAACCTTTTTCATGACGACGCCGAGAATTCTTGGCGGAGCCACTCGTCGAGCGAGCCGCCGCCGCCGGCCGACAGGCACAAAACTAGGTCACCATCTTTGGCGTGTTGTGCCAAAGCTTGTTTCAAATCATCGTCCAAGCCGGCCGGCTCGGCGGCGGCGGGGTCGCCCATAAGACTTATCAACTTCTCGGGCGTTAGGTCTTCTAGGGATTCATCCTCACGGGCTCGGTAACTTGGCACCACATATAATTTGTCTGCATCTTTGAAAATTTCAGGCAGCTCATCCTTAATAAAATGCTGGCGAGTGTTGTGCAGTCCCTCGTAAACCACGACTAATTTCCGGCCAGAACCGCCAACTACTTCACGGCCCAACTGCATGGCGCCACGAATTTTCTGAGGTGTATGAGCATAATCGCTATAAATATTCTTGGTAATCTCTTCAAACCTACGGCTGACTCCTGGAAACTGATTCATTATCTGGATTAGTTCGTGGTAATCGTCCATCTCCAAAATTTGCATGACCGCCTGAGCAGCAATGGCCGCATTTTGGCGGTTTACTTCGCCGATCTGCTCAAAACCAACATAATCTTCTTTATAAATTATCCCTGGGTGCATTGTCGACTGATCAAAGCCCAGCTTTTTAGCATCGTCCTGCCAGATGAAAGCAGCCTGACTTTGGTTAATGAATTGTCGAAAGGCTTCATAATATTCTTCGCGGGTTGGGTAAACATCAGGATGGTCCCAATCAACCCCAGTAATAATTGCCATATGTGGACGAAAAGCCAAGAAGTTGCGATCGTACTCATCGGCTTCATAGACAAAATATTCAGATTTCGGATCAAAATGGCCCATCTCAGCAAAACTGGTTTTGGCTGGCAGAATATAACTAACTGGTACGCCAAGCTTCATCAGTAGCCAAACGGTCATGGCCGTGGTTGTAGTTTTACCGTGAGTGCCAGCTATGGCGATCAGTTTCAGCTTTCTATTTCCCAGTATCTTGTTTAGAAACCCATCTCGTTTAGTATTGTGAATGCCAAGGGCTTGAACAAACTGTAGCTCGGGCGAAGCCGGATTTTCCTTAGCCACAGCTGACGAATAAACATACCAATCAATTGGCTGTTTAGCATGAACAGCGGCTATAGCCTCTTCGGTCTGACCAATGTGAATATCGGTAACCCCTTGGTTGCGGAGGTAGGCAATGTATTGCGAATCTTGCTTGTCCGACCCAGACACTTGATAGCCGGCTTGTTTAGCCACCAGGGCCAGCGGACCGATACCCGTACCGCCGATGCCGCTAAAGAAGATATGCATATATGTAGTCTACCACTGGACACCGAAAAGAGTTACCATAAGAATAATAAATATGAGTAGCGAAAAACGACAACTCCATCACCTTTGGCGGCGGCTTAGACCAATCAACGCTTGGATTTTCTTAGGTCTGGCGATTGCCCTGGCAGTAATCGGGCTATATGCCATGCGCCAGAACAATCTAACGGCCATTCGGCTGCGCGATGAGGTTCTGCTAGCCGATAAGAACGACACCGACGTTGAGACGCCGCTCAGAAAGTTGCGCGAGCATATTTACGCGCATATGAACACTGACTTGTCCAGTGGTGGTGGGGTGCAGTTTCCAGTTCAGCTAAAGCATCGATATGATCGATTGGTGGCTGCTGAGAGGGCTAGGGTAGAGGGCAGTAACGGAGATCTTTATACCCAGGCTCAAGCCGAATGCGAAAGACAGTTCCCGGCTGGCGTGTCAGGAGCCGGCCGCATTGGTTGTATCGAGCAATATGTCAGTGGCCGCGGCGGGGCCACCGAGAAACCAATTCCGGATGCTCTGTATAAATTTGACTTTGTATCACCTCGCTGGACTCCTGATTTGGCCGGTATAAGTTTGCTGCTGGCAGTTGTATTTTTCTTACTGTTCGTTGTGCGAATTACTCTGGAAAAATGGTTTCGTCACAGATTGAAGTCACACCAATAATCAACTGTTTCACCTCTGTTAAAATTGTTGTTGCTTTTATATCGCAGCCAATAAGCCAGTATTTCATCTTGTCAAAGGGGTTGACAAACATTTTACCCCTGGAGTATGGTGATGGTACCAAGGTAAACTAAGTGAGAGGGAGATTCCAATGGGATACAAGCACACAAACAGCAAGGGTGTAACATACTACCTAAACAGCAAAGATGTAACTCTTCGCGGTGGTAAAAAGCAAACTATTTACTACTTTTCTAAGGACCAGCGACCAGAAGCTAGCGATTTGCCGGCTGGCCGAGTGGTAACTGAAAATCCACGAAACGGCTTCTTGACTATCAAGAAAGGCTAAGTCTTAGTTGACTAACACTTGAGACGCTCCAATTGCGGAGCGTCTCTTTCTTTTGCTATTATTAGCAGGCATGACAAAATCTGATCAAACTATTGTAGAGGTTAGGGATCTTCGCAAGAAGTATGGCAAGAAGACCGTGGTCAAGGATATTAGTTTCTCTGTTAAAGAGGGTGAGATCTTCGGGATCCTAGGTCCGAACGGCGCCGGCAAAACTACAACTCTAGAAATGATTGAAACTCTGCGGCCGATTGACGGTGGTATTGCCACGCTAGCCGGACTTGATGTAGCCAAACATCCAGAGCAGGTCAAAGCCCTGATTGGTGTTCAGCCGCAGTCACCGTCGTTCGAGGAAAAAACTAAGCTGACCGAACTGATCCGATTCTTTTCAGCTACATATGGTGAAATTGTTAACCCACGAAAGTTCTTAAAAAGTGTCCAGCTGGAGGATAAAGCCGATTCTTACGTCGAGCAGCTTTCTGGCGGCCAGAAGCAACGCTTTTCGATTGCTGCTGCCTTAGTCCATGGACCAAAAGTCTTTTTTTTGGACGAGCCGACCACTGGCCTTGACCCCCAGGCCAGGCGTAATTTGTGGGATTTAGTGCGCGACATCAAAAAGCGCGGCGTAACTGTTATCATCACAACCCACTACATGGACGAAGCAGAACTACTTTGTGATCGAGTGGCGATTATGGACGAGGGCAAAATTATTGCTTTAGATACGCCTAAAAAGCTTATCAAGAACTTGCTGGCCAAAGGTTTCAAGAAAGAGCAAGTTGTCGAACAGGCTAACTTAGAAGATGTCTTCATTGATCTTACTGGAAAGGATTTAAGGGAATAGCATGAAACAAAAACTTCGCCGAGCATTTTTACCGGTTGTCGTGTATGTGCCAATAGATATCCGTCGACTTTTTCGCGACAAAGTCGCAATTTTCTTTGTCTTTATTTTCCCGGTGATTTTCCTGTTTGTCTTTGGCGGTATATTCGGTGGCAGTGACAACGTTTCATTCAAGGTTGGACTAATCAATCAGTCTGAAAATGAATTTGCCAGACAGTTTGTAGAGCAGGCCAAGCAAACTTCAGTTCTGGATATTGATGAGGAGGTCACCAATATGGATCTAGCCCGCGAGAAAATGAACCGCAGCGAGATCAGTGCTACCCTGATATTACCGGAGAACTTTGGGCAAGTAGGCCAGGCTGGTTATCCAACAGGGGAGGTTACCGTGCTTTACGATCAAAATAACGAACAAGCCGGCCAAACTTTGCAAGCAGTTTTGGAATCGATGTTTGACGAAATCAACGCTCAGTTTGTCCAAAACCAAACTCCGTTTTCGGTGCGGACCGAGTCAACGGCCACAAAGGGCCTGACACGGTTCGATTACACCTTTGCCGGACTATTAGGCTTTACACTGTTGTCTCTGGGAATTTTCGGTCCGGTGAATGTCTTCCCCAGGCTAAAAGAGAAGGGCGTCTTGCGCCGCTATCACACCACTACGCTCAAAGTCTGGCAGTATTTTACCGGTAACGTCATTTCTAATGCCTTTGTGGGGATCTTGGCTGTGGCAATTATGTTCCTGGTGGCAGTACTGGTATTCGACCTGAATATGAGAGGCGATTATCTCAGTTTTGCGGCGGTAGTTATTATTGGGGTCACCACGCTGTTTGGTATTGGGTTAGCAGTTGGGGGCTGGGCTAAGAACGAAAAGCAGGCTGCGCCTCTGGCTCAACTGATTACATTCCCGATGATGTTTCTATCCGGTGTTTTCTTCCCAGTATTTCTAATGCCAGAGTGGCTACAATCTATTACGCGCTTTATTCCGCTGACACCAATCGTCGATAGTATTCGTCTGGTTGTGACTGAAGGTCAATCATTGTTAGATCTTGGTCCGCAACTAGCGATTATTAGTGGCTGGATTGTAGTGGTCTATGTACTGGCCTTCCGAGTTTTCCGCTGGGAGTGACCAGATTTTTTAGCACGGCGATATTCGAAATACATTATAACCAACATTAACAAACCGCCAACTAGTCCGGCGGCGGCTGGAATCCATTGTTTGAGCCCTAGATTTACACCGCTCCAAAACCACAAAATGGCAAAGCCGCTGTAGGCGATCGATCGTCTAACTGGGGCACCATCGTCATCTTTCCAGGCGGCATGCACAGCCAGGCCAGCGACCAAGCCAGTAATAAACCAGCCGGCGAAATTTATAAACGGTATGCCCAGGAACGGCCCGCCGGCTTCCCAAACCCGCAGTCCCATGAACGATAAAGCTGGGTCAATAACGATGTTCATGGCAGCTAGCAAGACAGCTGCTAGTAAGATGCGTCCGGCTCCTTCAGTTAACTTGCTGGCTAGCCAAAAAGCTGCCAGAACCAGTGGCGTGTAGGCAAAAGCCATTGTCCAAGGCACTAGTCCCAATAGTTGATAACCCAGGGTATCGGCAAAGCTAAAATCACCAAACGGCAGCGAAAGTTGAATCCCGAGGCCAAGCAGGCCGCATAACAACGCTCCTAAAATCAGTAAAATTAACAGAGCTCGTCCAAAACCTTGTTGTCGAATTAGACCAAAATAACTGGGCATGGCGAACAATACTATAGCTATGGCAGCAACCACTGGAGCCGCAGAATATAGGAGCTGTTCCATTGATAATATTATGCCGATTGAGCTTAAATTTTCAAAGCGTTTTATGGCCGACCATGACTGTCCGGCAATGGTCGGCTTGCCAGAATATGGTATAATATACTTATGGCGGAACATGAACCGCTACTGGGTGGCGGAACACCAGAAAAAGAGCCTACACTAGGTCCTGAATTTGATGACTTTGATGCTGATAATGGCGAAAATTCTACTTTAGACCCCGAGGGATCAAATGCCACACAACTTAAACTATTCTCTTATGTTGTAGAAGAAAGACCAGAATGGTGGATTGACGAGGAAACAAGAGCAATTGGCCGTAGCAATTTACCTGCCGCCAGAGAAGCTGCTAAACTAGCAACTGAAAAAGCCATAAATCGTTATAAGCAAGCAGAAAATCAAGTAAATAGATAAAGTAGCTGATGTCAATTTGGAAAACATTACCAAAGCCGTTTTTTGCACTGGCTCCGATGGACGATGTGACTGATACGGTTTTTCGTCAAGTGATTGCCGAGCTGTCTAAGCCCGATTTATTCTTTACGGAATTCGTCAATGTTGACGGTTTGCAAAGTCCTGGCCGGGAAAAGCTGCTGCCAAAGTTGCAATTTACTGATAATGAGCGGCCAATTATTGCTCAGACTTGGGGCAGGCTGCCGGCTAATTATGCCAAGACGGCCTACGAGCTGGTCAAAATGGGCTTCGTTGGTATTGATATCAATATGGGGTGTCCGGATAGGGCAGTAATCAAGAATGGTTGCTGCGCGGCGCTCATCGATAATAAGGAACTGGCCGGGGAAATCATCCGAGCCACTAGGGAAGGAGCCGAAAGGGCAGCCAGGGAACTGGATCTTCCCCACCGCTTCCCTATCTCTGTTAAAACTCGATTAGGTAACCGCCAACTAGACATGACCTGGCCTGAGTATTTATTACAACAAGACCTGGATGCCTTGATTGTTCATGGACGTTTAGCCAAAGATATGTCTAAATATCCGGCCGACTGGGGTAAAATAGGCGAAATTCGACAAATTCGCGACCGCCTCTCCCCCGACACCCTGATAATTGGCAACGGTGACGTTAAAGGCCGTCAGCATGGCCTGAAATTGGCCCAGCAATATGGGCTCGACGGTGTGATGATTGGTCGCGGCATTTTTGATGATCCGTATGTATTTAGTGAACATTCGACTTGGTCTAATACATCTGCGGCTGAAAAATTAGATTTATATCGCCGCCATGTTGAGCTGTTCACTAAGACCTGGCAGCCCGGCCAGCGCAAAATTTATACGCTTAACAAGTTTTGCAAAATTTATGTCAATGGTTTTCCCAGAGCCAAAGACATGCGCCAGAAACTGATGTCAGCAAGTTCGACGGATGAACTTTTAGAACTTCTGAGCGTATTTAGCTCCCCACGCCGACATAGCCTTGACGACAGGCGTCAAGTCGCGGCCCTTTGAAGTCAGAGCATAGTTATATCGCGGCGGCCGCTGATTATAGAGCTGGCGAGTAATAATTCCTTCGGCCTGGAGGCGGTCCAGACGCTGACTGAGTGTGCGCGGGCTAATACCGGGCAGCTTTTTTTCAACGTCACAGAAACAGGAGGGGCCGCTGGTTAATTCATCGATAATCAGGGCAGTCCACCTATTCCCCAATATGTCGATAGTAGTTTGCAACGAACCAGAGCCAAAAGTATTCTTCATAACCATAATTATACAAAAGTTACTTTACAAAATATAGTAAGTCACTATACTTTGTAAAGCGAGTAGAGGTGTTAGAATGTATAGGGAGGATTGAATTTTATGAGCGCCAAAATCGGAATCATTGTCAGCACCACCCGCCCTACCCGGGTTGGCCGCCACGTTGCCGAATGGTTTATGGATCAAATCGCCGACAGGCAAGATTTGGAATTCGAACTGCTTGACCTCAAAGAATGGAATTTGCCGTTTCTAAGCGAACCAGAGTCGCCAGCTACAGGAAACTACACCTTAGAATCGACCAAAAAGTGGAGTGCTAAGATTGATAGTCTAGACGGCTTTATATTTGTGACAGCTGAATATAAT
The DNA here is from genome assembly GCA_964493895.1 of uncultured Candidatus Saccharibacteria bacterium. Lineage (GTDB taxonomy): Bacteria > Patescibacteriota > Saccharimonadia > Saccharimonadales > JAGQNJ01 > CAYRSA01. The sequence continues at coordinate 201,945 of CAZBPY010000001.1, forward strand.
AATGGGCCGCCGGCTCCTATGAAGAATGCCATCGACACCATTTATCACGAGTGGGATCGAAAACCAGTGGCCTTTGTCGGCTACGGCGGCTACGGAGCCACCCGGGCAGTCGAACAACTCGCCGATATCACAGCCAAGGTTGGCATGGTGCCGCTGACTAAAACTTTCGTCGGCCTATTGGAACCCTGGGATTCGGTTCTGGACGGCGAAATCAAAGAAGAATACGTCCGCGGCAATGTCGGCAAGATGATTGATAACTTGAAGTGGTGGGCCGAGACTTTGAAACAAGCCCGCTCGTCATAAGCCTATTGTAGATAAACCAAATCTTCTCTGTTATACTTCGAATGTTCGAGTCTTGGGTAGATTCTGAGACTTGCGGGGCGGTAGCTCAGTGGTTAGAGCAGTCGGCTCATAACCGATTGGCCGAAGGTTCAATTCCTTCCCGCCCCACCACGCAAACACTCTATACTTTGCTGAAGAGTAAACAGACCATTTTCTTTCTGAGTACTTCTGATCTTTGTTGATCTGATCCTTCACCTAAATACATACCTTTAGCTTCTGCAGCAGGCAAGTAATTACTTACTTGCTCATAAAGGTTGGTCTGGTTTGTACTTAGCACACCATTCGGGGCCAGGATATAAATAACATCATAACCAAGCGGTAATTCTGAAGTTTCTTCACCAATAACCATTGTAGGCATTTCTCCCAGTGATTCTGCGAAACGATTTGCCCTGCCCATTGTTTCAGGTGATCCAATTACTAGAACGTTTGTGTTGCGTATATCGTGGTTGAAATCTATCGGTATCATCAGGGGTAGTTTATCAAGTGCTGTATTGTGGTTCAACGCTCTTTACCCTGTACCGCCAGCTCTGTTCAATTTGCACTAGGCCAGCTTCTCGAAGTTGCTTTGACCAATCAGATTTAGAGTTCGCTATCAACCACTCCGCGACAGTACCGAGAGGTTCAAAAGTCTTCGCTTTATCGCCACCACGGATTTTTAACCACCGAGGCCAACTATTACCTCAATTGACCGACAATCATCGCCCTGGACACCTTCTTCAAAGTAGTGAATCCTTGAGTCCGCAGTTCCGTTAACGCCTGATGGTTCTAAATCAGATAGGTATGCGATTGCTTCACTTTTATGCTCGGGAGCAAGGGCCTGCATGGCATAACCAGATAGACAATCTGCGATTGCTTCTCGACGAGGACGAGTGGTTTCGATTTCTTGGCTAGTTACGTGTCCAAATTCATGACCAACGATAAAGTCAATTACACCATCAACTTCATCACCGTAGGTTTCTGCAAGAAAATCGAGAAACTTCTGCGTAAACTCAATGGTTGGTCCGCCATGCTCTTCTGGCACAAAGCAAGCATTAGCAAGCTTTCCGTTTAAGCAAGCTCCTGCATCATCTTCATCAAGCATATCAAGCTCAACATCAGTAGCATCTACACCACGGCTGACCCAGAAATCTTGATACCGCTCAAAGGCAGAGTCTAAGATCGCTTGTGGTTTATCGCATGGGGCCGCTTCGCTACTTACACCAGCTAGGAGGGCGGTTGCTATAAGAACAGGAGCAAGTTTTCGCATTAAATCTATTTTTTCACCGCATCGCTATAATGCAAGCATAAGCTTAGGTTCAACGCTCTTTATCTTACTCTTTTCTAGTACCGCCACATCTGTTCGACTGTAACCCTTGACATCTCTTCCAACTGATTTGTCCAGTCAGGATTAGGGTGAGCAATCAGCCACTCTACGACAGACTTCAAAGGTTCAACACTCTTCGCTTTATCGCCACCACAAAGTATTGCATTTTACATATAACTATGTTAAAATAATAAGCATGGCACGATCGACAGCCGCACAGTCAGAGTTAGTCACGGTTCGTCTTACTGGCGATGATATAACTACTGCAAAAGAACTAGCAATGATTGCTGATGTTACTGGCTCAAACTTCTCTAGAGAGGTACGGGCTGGTTTACAGATGCGATTAGATCAAATCAGACAAGATCCTGCAGACAGAGCGGCTATTATAGCTGGGGTTGTCGAGCAGCACAGGGTAGCTGAAGAGTTTTTGGGTGAAGAAATACATATACCTAGAAGCTAGGTTCAACGCTCTTTATCTTGTAGCTAATTAGTACCGCCAACTCTGTTCAATGGTCACCGAACCAGCTTCTTTGAGCTGTAATGACCAGGCGGGACTAGGGTTCGCAATCATCCATTCCACAACAGAACTCAAAGGTTCAAAACTCTTCGCTTTATCGCCACCAGATTCCACTGTCCGTTTCATCGTAATAGTGCTAATGTATACTCATGGATAATCAACAAAATATTGCCCCTCAAACTCAAACTCAAACTGATCAAAACCTAAACCAACCAAAGCAGCCCCAGAATAAAAAGAAAATCATAGTAGTCTCACTCATTGCAATCCTAATTCTAGCTGCATTCGGGGGCTTATACTATTGGCAAAACAGCAAGAATAAAAATTTGCAAAAACAACTGGATGCTACAAAGGCTCAATTAGAAAAACAGCAAACTAAAACAGAGGTTAATGATATTCCAACCACGAAAGCACCTGTTGATCCTAACTATGCAGGCTGGGCACAAGTGACAAACGAAACCTTAAATCCAAATCAAATAGCACTTTACAAGAACGGCACAGCAACATTATCTGTGTATAGTAAAGAACCCATGATGAACCTAAGCTCTAATGCTCCTGGATACTGCACACTACAGAATGAGGCGTGGACACCTTCTGATAGGTGTAATAGTAGCATTACTGAGTCGACAGTTAATGGCATGAACGCATATACGGCATATGGAGGAGCTCTCGGCCGAACTAAATACTTAGTAGTAGTCCAGAGCAACAATCAGTGGTTCGTCTTTAGTGACTATCTTGATTATGACCCAGATCCAACAAAGGACTCTAATGTAGAAATAAACCAGGACAAAGCTCAACTAGCAAGTTCAATGGAAAAGCTCGTTGCCAAAGTACTTCCGCAAAATTAGATTTAGTATCTCCACACCTGTTCAATCTGCACTGAACTTGCTCCTTTGAGCTGTGACACCCATCCAGGCTAGGGTTAGAAATCAGCCAATCAACTACACTAGCCAAAGGTTCAAAAACACATCTTTTTCACCTTCAGTAATTTTATAGGCTTGTTTCTTGCTATCCATGCGGTCTTTGTTATTTCGTAAAATTATGCTTTTACGACAACTTTGAATAAACGCTGCATCAAGCTTATAGTTATGTGTATGAATGAAACACTAGATCAACCAAGAGAACACATAGATTTATCAACTGATGAGTACACGGCTGCATTTGCTGCTGCTCCGCTTTATGCTAAGAAGTCTCTAGTTAAAATGAGAGCTGCAACACCAGGTGAAACTATTGTCACAAGGCTACAGGATGGCACAGTGGAAACCACAAACACAGCTGGTAAAAACCAAGTTGTTGTTACAAATCTTGGTGGTGAGGAGTATATTATCGATGCTGATAAGGCTGCTAAGCGTTATGAAGAAACAGATGAACCTGGCGTCTTTAGGGCAACAGGCATGGCAAGAATTATAGATAACCCTACTGGAGGTGACGTAAGCGTGACGGCTCCTTGGGGTGAAGAGCAGCTTGGAGCGGCTGACTGTAAGTTTGCTGCACTCTATGATCCAACTCAGCCAGAGGTGGTAAGCGACGACCGCTATATATTGGGTGCTGCCGAGTTTGCAGAAACCTACGGTCTTGTCGAAGAAGTGCTGGGATAACAAGCCTAGGTTCAAAGCTCTTCGCTTTATCGTCTACGTGTCAAAATTTTAACGGTTTAATCGATTAACGTGCAGTACCCTTAAGAATGTAAATAAGGAGACTATGATGGCTCAACCAACCCACAAGGTAAAAGAGACTACTACACGGGCCGGCGACACGGTTCAGAAAACGACCCAAGTTCAAGATGGTGCTGCTGGGGAAGAACATGCTACCACCGTGGTGGATCGAGTTATTTGGCTGGTGGCCGGACTTCTAACAGTCATTCTGGCTTTTAGGTTTGTGCTGGCATTGTTGGGAGCCAATCCGGAAAATGCTTTCGCCAACTTCATTTACAGTCTTTCCAGTCCGTTGGCAGCGCCATTTTTTGGGTTGTTCAGTTATGATAGCACCTATACGGGCGTTGGCCGCTTTGAATTTTTCACCCTGGTGGCCATAGCTGTCTACCTGGTTATAGCCTGGCTAATTTCCAGAGTCATCACTCTGAACCAGGCTTAGATCAAAACTCTTTGCTGCACCATCAATTTACTTGACGCCTTGGATGTGGGTTTCGCAGACATGGCCTTTGTTGCGAATAGTTAAAGTTAGAATCGTGGCAGTGGCTAGAAATTGAATGGTGCCCAACACTATGAAAACTAGAGTCCCTAAATAGATTGCATTTGCCAGAACCAGGGCCGAGGAAATCATCCATATGCTGAAGGCTCGTATGCTAATACCAGCGCTGCATTTCTCGACAATTAGGTGATGAATCTGCGGCAGGTAGGCGTAACCGCCAAGAAAGGCTCCGCTTAGCCCGACAATGTTAAACATGTCCATAACCTGCAGTATACACCACGCTTATGATATACTTAAATAGTTAAACAGGAATTAAAGTATGAAGCCTATCTTCAAAGAAAGCCGTCCACTGGTCGGCAATGTCAAAACTTACGTATTTACTCCCAAGGAAAAGATTTCTTGGCAGCCGGGCCAGTTTATTCACTATAAATTGCCGCACGCCAGTGCCGATGATCGCGGCGAAGAGCGGTGGTTCACTGTGGCCAGTCCGCCGTATCAGAACGAAGTTTGGATTACTACTCGTTTTTTTGAAGACAAGCCGAGTACATTTAAGAAAGCCCTCAACAACCTAAAGCCAGGCGACGAGATTGAGACAGGCGAACCCGAAGGCGACTTTATTGCTGACAACCCCAATCAGAACTACATTTTCGTAGCCGGCGGTATCGGCATCACGCCGTTTCACTCAATCCTGGCTCAGTGGGATCATGACGGGCAGCCAATTAATGTCGAGCTTTTGTATGCTAACCGCGACGAGAACGCTATTCCGTTTAAGGATGAACTGGAGGCGCTTAGCAAAAAGCATCCAAACTTCAACATCACTTACTTTATCGGCGATAACCGTATCGATGAAAAAGCTCTGAAAGAATTCGGCCAAAAAGTCGATAATCCTTACTATTATGTGTCAGGTCCGGAACCAATGGTTGAAGCGTTTGAGAAAATGCTGGAAAATATAGAGGTTCCTAAAGATCGCCGGAAGTTTGACTACTTCCCGGGTTATCAACCAGAGTAATATATGCTATCACCTAAAGAACACGCTCGGCTGCAGAAATACATCAACGGCCTTGAAGTCACCAGGTTGTCTGAAGCTTTCGATGCCCTAAGCGAACCAAAACGCTGTTTGATTTTCCGGGCCCTTCTGAGTCAGAAGGATCTCAGCGTTGGCGAAGTGGCTGATGTGGTCAACATATCCCTGCCGCTGGCTTCTCAACACCTGAAAATTCTATTGATGGCTAAACTGGTTTCTAAATCTAAATCTGGCCGGACGGTCTATTACCAGATCAATTACGATGATCCGTTAGTGCTAGCTTTAGAGCGGGCTGTCGACGAATAAACACCATATCAGCGGTACTGGTTTTGTTGATTGCTGCCGACTTTGGGTGCCTGGGGTACGCGGCCGGCTTTGTTAGGCTGTTTAGCAGAAGTTTGCGACTTTTTATCAGTTTTGTGCTTGCCCATAAGTTGGTCTCCTGTTTTTAATGCTTTAATCTCCGAGATTGAAATCTTCGTCTCGCAGTTCACCGGCCTCGAC
>CAZBPY010000002.1:0-205465 GCA_964493895.1 uncultured Candidatus Saccharibacteria bacterium
TAAAAATCTTAACATTAGGCTCAAAGAGCCAACAAAGAGACTCTGAAAAATGGGTCTCTTTTTGATTTTAGGCTAAAATTAAATCATGCTTGATCATCATATTCAGCGGGAGATTGTCTATCGATTGGCACTACTGGAGAATGCTCGTTTTTCCAAACTGAAGCCAGATGATATTGAAAGCAAGTTGTTCACCTACCACCTGAAGAAAGTTCTGGCGGCCGGTTTCGTCGAGAAAACTAAAGATGGTGTTTATGGCTTGACTCCTGAAGGCCGGCGTTTGGGTGTGCATGTGTTTGAGCGGCTGTCTGACCAGCTAGAGCGTGCGGTTTCAGTGTTGTTCTTGGTTGTCCGCCGGCGTTCTGACGGTGCTTGGTTGCTTTACCGACGTCAAAATCACCCGCTGCGCGGCCGGATCGGCTTTATGCATGCCAACCCAAATTCGAAAGAGCCAACAGCTGAAACGGCCAAAAGGGTGTTGAAACAAAAGACTGGATTAAGCGCTGAGTTTACAGTGGTCGGCAGCGGTTATTTCCGGGTTTTTGAGGGTGACAACCTGGAAAGTTTCACCCACTTCACGATGTTGGCCTGTCAAGATGCCTCTGGCGAACTAGCTCAAAATGACGAACACGCCGAGTATTGGTGGGAATCCGATCCTAACTTTTTGGCTAAAGAAATGTTGCCGAACATGCCCTCGCTGGCCAAAGCCTATGATCGCGGCGAACTGTTTTTCCTAGAAGAAAGCCTTGCCGTCTAGGCGGAAGGTGCAAACTCTTCGGCGGCCTGGTTGAAGGCCTCTAAAGACTCTTGGCTGGTCGCATTGCGGCCGATGTAAACCCGCAGGTCGCTTAGCGGTTCTGCCAAAGCAGCCATCGATGGGAATTGGCCAATTTCGGATTGCACCGCCCGAGCCATCTTGGTGTTTCTGGTAGAACGAGCTCGAACAATATCTTGGACTTTACTGTCGCGGATCCTCGGACTGCCGGCTACCTTGTCGCCCAGGTCGACTACACCCAGGTGCAATGCGGCGCTGGCTAGGAGACGTCCGGCCCGCGGGCGAAATTCATGAACTCGAGGCGAACCGTAGTTAATTGATCGTTCCACGGCATGAGCCTGATCGCCGGCATAACGCAACTCTCTAACGGCATGACCGAGGACATTTCGTGACGAGGGACGCATCTCCGGTGTTGGCCCAACCAAGAACGGCAAATCGACATGACGGCGCATGACTTCCATTTCGGCATCCGCGGCGTACAGATACCAAGCGGTGTTGAAGGCGGCCAAAGCGAAAGTGTCGGCCATGAATTTGATGTCTTTAGGGTTTTCTAAGCTTTCGAGCGTCGCAGCGGCGATTTGGATGCCGGCCAGTTGTTGTTCGGCCACTAGGTGGCCGCGGTGGCGGCCGCTGCGACGCTCCGCCTCAGACGGATCAAGAGCTTTTGGCGGCACATAGTGTGCACCTGGAGCAACTTCCGGGCTTGGCAGATGAGCGACTGGTATTTCAAATTGAGTAAACATACCCCTATTCTGACTCGGCTGCGGCAAAAAATCAGTGAATACTTTTTCACCAATTTTGAGCTAGACATCTAGACATGCACAGCCGGGATTTCGTCCCACCGGGTGGTGTAGCGCGGCATAGCAATCTTGTGGCGGGGCTGCCAAGTCGCTTGATCTAAATCCTCGGCGGCATAGTGAACGGTGCGCTTGCCGTAGCGCTCATTCAAATTATCCAAAGCCTGCATTACTGCCTGAGATTTATCGTGCTTGTGCGGATCAATAATTCCCAGCAGATCCATCTGCAAGTTTGACTGTGGCTGCAAGTCGGCCAACCAAACACCAGCCCGATGGTATTCGGCTTTTGAATTGAATAGATCTACAAGCAGCTTCATGAAAGCTGCAGCAATCTGGCCGGTATCAGAGTTAGGAATTTCAAAATCGATTTTTTTTGAGCGCGTCACAAAACCGGGCTTGTGTTGATTGGTAGCAATAAAGATACCGCCGGATTTAGCCAGTTGCTTATTCTGGCGCAACCTAAAAGCCGCCTTGGCCGTAAAGCTGGCAATCGCCGATTCCAGGATGTGCAGCTGATTAGTGTCATTGCCAAAGGTCCGCGTCACCGAAATACTTTGTTGAGGCTTGTCAAACCTTTCTAAGTTGTAGCAGGTCAGGCCATTCAGTTCACTGACCATCCGCCGGCCCTGGATGCCCATCAGCTGTTGAGCCCGCCGCGGCGATAGCTGTGACAGTTGCCAGGCATTAGCAAGGCCCTCGCCGCGGAGTTTGGGGGCCAGGCGGCGGCCGACGCCCCAGATGTCTTCAAGTTTAGTACCCTCCATATACGGGCGTCGGCCGCCCGGGTCACTGAAGAGATCCAACACACCGTCGAGTTTTTCCGAGCGTTTAGCCCGTTCCGAAGCCAGTTTGGCCAGAGTTTTGCTCGGAGCGATTCCAATCGATATTGGAATGCCGGTCCATTGTTTAACTCGGACTTGAACTTCCCTGGCCCAGGCAGTGTAATTATCAATCTCCAATTGAGAAATATCTAAGAACGACTCGTCAATCGAATATAGCTCAATCCGCGGAGTAACAGTAGTCAAAATACTGGTCACTCGCCGTGACATGTCACCATACAGTTCAAAATTACCAGAAAACTCGATTACCTGATGCTTTTTGAAAAACTCCCGCCACTTAAAAGCCGGAGCTCCCATCGGGATGCCCAGTGCCCGAGCCTCATTGCTGCGAGCCACCACGCAACCATCATTGCTGGACAGGGCCACCACCGGGTGCTCTTCAAAGTCCGGCCGAAATACCCTTATACAACTGACAAAAAAATTATTGCAATCGACTAAGGCAAAAATGGGCTTATTGGTAGAGCGGCTCATTTTGCTAGATTCCGATAACGGTGAATAATCGAAGCCACTACACCCCAAACTTCGGAGTCAGCCGGCACGTCAGGCAACTTGCCGATGCGAAATAAACTCTCCTCCCACCAGATGACCAAATCAAATTTGCGGGGCTCTAAAGCCCGATCGACAATGGCGATATCATTTTCAAAAATTCCTAAATCTTGCCAGTCACTACCGGTGATGCGCATGAAAAAAGTACTGGACGGGTGTTGCACCAAGAGTTCATTAATATCTAAGGAAACGACGGTGCTATCAGTTGACGGATTAGGAAAACCGCGCTTTAAACTAACTCCCTTGGACTGGTTGTTCTGGTGGACTGCCACCCTACTATTGTAAGCTAGGCCTCGAAATTGCCAAGAAATTCAACCAATTGTTTGGGTGTGACTTCGGCTTTGACGATATAACCATCGGCTTGACGTTCTATGGTAGCTCGAGCTTCTTCTTTCTGCTCTAAATTTGTAGTTATAACAACTTTGGATTTTAAGCCAAGAGCCGGATCTTTCAGTTGTTTTAAAACTTCAGTCCCAACAATATTAGGCAGCATAATGTCAAGCAAAATAATGTCGAACTCACCTGTTTTGGCTAGGCGCAAACCTTCAACGCCGTCAGGCGCTACTACCACATCGTAGCCGGCTTTTTTTAGGGCGCGGGTGTAAAGCTCACTAATAAAATGCTCGTCTTCAATGCATAGCACCCGCCGCCTTAGGGGCGTAGTGTCTTTTATGGGTTTGTCAGGCAGTTGATTGTCTTCTAGACTGGGATTTTGTTGATCGTTGGCCATTTATTACCTCTTATAAAATGAGTGGTTCTTGATCCAGCCATGAGCGGTTCGAACCACACCCTTATTATTACGGTTGCCTTCTTTTTCTGCAAACGAAGAATAAGGTTGCAATGTGAAGCCAAAGGTGCTGCCTTCACCTTCTTTAGATTGAACCCAGATCTGTCCACCATGAGCTGTAATAATCGCTTTAGCCAGATACAGACCCAATCCGGTGCCGCCAAACTCAGCTCGGGAGCGGTGGTTACGGTAAAACTTCTCAAATAGATTACCCAAAATGCTGGTCGGTATACCAATACCAAAATCTTGGACTGTAGTCTCCACCGTGCCATCGTCGCGCTTGAAAGCTTTGACAACTATCTCGTCACTGGCATCACTATACTTGATAGCATTCTCTAGCAGGTTATTGACTACTTCATAAACACTAATGTGGTCGACCGCCACGGTCGGCAGCCCAGGCTCAATCTCTAGTTTTATTCTTTTCCCATGTACATCAGCTCGCAAGCGAATATCATCGATTATTGAAGTCAGCACCTTCTTCCAATCCTCTTCATGCAGCTGCAGGAAGAGCTGGTTTTCTTCGACTCTGGCAACATTCAAGATATTACTGACAAAGCTGGATAACTGTTCGGCAGCGGCCTGCATTTTGCGCATGAAGTCTTGCATTTCGGAATCTAGCTCGTCATAAGCTTCTTCCTCTAACACTTCTATATAGCCACGCAAAATTGTCAGCGGCGTACGTAATTCATGCACTGCCAAGGCGATAAAACTAATGCCGTCATCGTCTTGACTGTAAAATTTAGTTTTATCGAATAGCGCCAGGACTGTTTCAGCTCCAGAGGGGTTATTTTTGTTGTAATAAGCCGCCAGGTCGAGTTGCTTTCTAGTTTGCTGATTGTCACCCAAAGCTAGACGTACCCTATCCCACTGACGACTGGCAGTAACCGTGTTGGCTCGAGAGACAGCCAGCCAGGCATCCAGTGTATCGGTGGTACTAAAAGAAAAGTCCAGAGCTGAATACAGGTTTTGACCGATCAGTTCATTCTTATCTTTGCCCAAATAGCGGGCCGCGGCATTATTGGTGTAAGTGATGATTTGGGTTTTGTCGCTAACGAAAATCGGCAAAGGTAATTCGTCTAAAACTGCTTGAGCCTGAACGGAGGTTTGCGAGGTGTTGAGTGGCTCAATATGATCGGTGTGGCTGGCCAATTGGTAGACTTGCAAACTTAGGTTGGTAACTAGCTCACGACCAGCTTTGAGTTTATCTAAATTTGGCGGCGGTGCCCCATGTTCCCCCGGTGTAACATGTAAAATTGCCTGAGACAATACCTTCAGCGGCTCGGTCACATAAGTGCCAATCGTACTGGCAAACATATACATAAACACGATGCCTAGGCTGCCGGCAATTACAGCAGAGGTTATTATCGGTAAACCCACATATACCACACTCAACCAAGCCAATCCGGCTGAAGCAACGATAATAGAAACAAAGCCGGCAAAGGTGTAAAGCGCTATTTTGCGAGCTAATTTTGAGAAGTAATCCACCCCTGCCTCCTCCAGGCTAGTTTATGGAGCAAAGCTGACCGTTCCTGGGGTTACCAGTGTCATCCAGGCTTGTCCAGGTGCCAGTTTTATGACTTCACCATTAGCGTCCTTAAAGACGTATTGGCTGCCCTCGGCTGGTCGCTCCCAAGTACCTTCAATATGGGTGCCGTTCTGGAAAATGGTGACTTTGCCCGAGCCGGTCATTCCATATACCGAATACTGGCCGCCTTGAGCTCTGGATGTTTCGACTGCAATCACGACTTTAGGTGATAGTTGCTGACCGGATCGTTCGTCAGTAGCTGGCGCTCCGCCAACAAATCGTAGGTAGTTGTTGGTGTTGGGGTCGTAGTCGTAACGAACATTGTACGGTGCGCTGGATATGTTCAAACTGATAGTTCTAGCGGTCGGTACTTCAACTTTTTGTTCATTGCGGTGGTGCTGGAAACCGGTGTATTCAGACTTGTTGAAGCCTTTTGCTTGTTCAAGCTGTTCTAGCTTGGCACTAGAAGTGTAGACATCATGTGGAGCAGCCTTAGCTTGAACTCGTTCATAGGCGCCAGAGTTTTGTCCGTAATCCAAGTCCTTAACATTTAAAGCCTTGATTTTGGCCAGTGCCTCTGGGCTGCCGCCAACATGAGCAATGGCTCCATCGAAACTAGCGGCCACATCTACAAAGTAAGGCCGGACACTACGGACCGGACCGATATAATCCGAAGCCGTGTCTTGGTAAACAGCTAGGAACCTAGTGATGCCGCCTTCTGCAATGGCTTCAAACACGAAGCCAGCATCTTTTAGCCCGGATTGCGGTCGAGCGGCTATGCTATTTTCAATTATGACGGCTGTGACTTGCTTTTCATTAACTTCCGGAGCTACCTGCAAGCCGGTTAATTTAGACTGAACTGTTGTTGGCCGCGGAGCTTCACTGCTGGTTTGGCCAGGTTGATTTGTCAGGATTCGATAAGCCAAGAAACAAGCTCCGGCAACTACTAGCACAGCCACAACTAATAGAATGACTTTTTGTTTTTTAGTTAAGTTACGGTGCCACTCGATCAAGCGGTGTCGCTTTTTTAGTTTTTTGGGGTCAATTCCCGGTGGGACCGGTTTTTCGCTGTCTTTTTGAAAAGCATTGGCTGCTAAATCATTAACTTTTTTATCGGGGTCATTCATGTCAATGACCTCTGGCTCTTTATTATCCATTCTTACAGTGTATCATAAGCAGTTTGCAGTCGCTTTATGGAACGATTTTTGCCCAAAATAGCCAGTGTTTCCGCTAGTCCTGGACTAGCTGGCGCCTGAGTTATGGCAATCCTGATCAGACTAAACAGTACGGCCGGCTTTTGATCTGTTGTTTCTAACAACATGTTGAGCCGGTGCTGCAGCTTATCGGTTTCAAACTGACAGTCTTTCAAACTATCAATACTTCTTTGCAGTAAGCCAGCCAAATCATCTTTGTCCAGCTTTTTGAGCTGTTTGTTGGTCTCGATTAATTCACTTTGTACCGGCAAATCATCGGTGAAAAAGAACCAAGTTAGTTCGGGCAGCTCGGCCAAATACTTGAGACGCTCTTGTACCGAGGCCAGGACTTTTTTTCGATATTCTTCATCATAATCACCTGCTTGTTTGGGCCAATAATCGGCTGCCAACTCAAACAGGTTTTCTAAAGGCAGCTGACGAATAAAATGGCCGTTGACCCACAAAAGGTGGCGTTCTTCAAAACGAGCCCCGCTTTTGCCTATTCGGTCCAGTGAAAACTTGGCGATTAACTCGTCTTTGGTGAAAACTTCTTGTTCGGTGCCGTCATTCCAGCCAAGTGTGGCTAAAAAGCTCATCATGGCTTCCGGCAAAAACCCTTGGCGGGCATAGTCCAAGATATCTTTGGCGCCATCGCGTTTGCCGAGCTTTTTGTTGCCCTGGGGTCCCAGGATATGCGGCACGGTAGCAAAAATCGGTCTGTCCAAACCGAAGGCTTCATACAGGTTCAGATAATTTGGCATGCTGGCCAAAAATTCTTGCCCGCGAATAATGTGAGTGATTTCCATCTCGGAGTCGTCAACGATATGAGCAAAATTGTACGTAGGATATCCATCAGACTTCATAAGAACAAAGTCATCAATAACTTCGGGACCTGCCTGCATCGACCCCATTACAACATCATCCCACTGATAGGCTTTAGGGTCGGACTTAAAGCGCAGAGGCTGGCTGCCGTCCCACTTCGGCGGGTTGCTTGGCCGATGGTTGCGGTACAAAAACGGCTTTTTATCATTCTGAGCCTGTTCGCGGAAAGCTTGAACTTCCTGCGGTGAATAAGGATCGGCATAAGCCCGGCCGCTGTCGATCAGTTTCTGGGTCCATTTTTTGTAGATATCCAGTCGCTCACTCTGCTTGTAAGGATTGTGCAAACCGCCCTTATCCGGTCCTTCGTCCCAATCAATTCCCAACCAATTTAGTGAATCGATGATGTGCTGTCCAGATCCTTCTACTTCGCGGCTCTTGTCGGTATCTTCCAGTCGCAGAATGAATTGCCCGGTGTTTTGCCGAGCTACCAACCAGGCAAACAGGGCCGTGCGAACGCCGCCGACATGTATATAGCCCGTCGGACTGGGCGCAAAACGCGTTCTAACTTTCATGACCTCTATTGTAACAAATTACTCGACCAACTTAGGTGCTGGTGGCGATACGCAAGATTTGCTCGCTGCTAAGACGGGAGTTGCCTTCTATTTGGTACCAAACGCCGCCGTTCACCCAGGTGGCGTTGGAGCCGTCGTAGATGTAGATTGTGCGTCCGCCGGCTTCGTATTTTTGGTAAGTTTTGTCATTGGCTTCTAGATAGTTCTCGGCTAAGGCTTGGCTGTTCCAGTTGGAAGCCTGCTGGACGATTTTGAACTGACGATCATCACTATTGGAATGGAAGCTAATAGTTACCTTTCCAGGACTGTAAGTGACCAGTTTGTCTTGGCTAAAGCCGGCCGGTTGGTAGCCGGGTTGATGAGCGCTAAAACCGGCCCGAGACGAGGCTAGCCGCATACTTAAATTAGGCATGTTTTGATAAACAAAGAATCCGGCCAGCAGCAAAAATGCCAAGGAGCCGGCGACAAAGCGCGTCGCCTTGCTGCTTAGGCCTAGGCTGTGGGACAGGCGCCGTCGATGAGGTTTTTTGGCTTTGGCGACGGCTTCGTGGGATCGGGCCTTTTTCAGGGCATCGGTGACCAATTTTTCAGCTGGAGTCAGTCCAGTCACTGGTGTTGGCTTGTGGTGAGCCGGGCGATGGTGATCTGTCTTGGCCTGAGCTGAAACCGCCCGCAACGAAGCTGATTTTTTAGGCGCTTGGCTATGGGTTGTTGGTTGATGTGATGAAGGGTGTTGACCGAAACGTTTGATCTGGCTGCTTTTCTGGATGGCCTTGGCTCTTTCTAGGCGCTGAGTGGCGCGTTGATTAAGTACAGCCTGAGCTGGCTTTTGTTTAACCGGATGATGTGGCTGCGGCACTGCTTGGCGCATTAAAGTGGCCGAGCGTTGAGGTTTGTGAGCTCGGGCCGGGGTTGGCTTATGACTAGCCGAGCGCCGACCAGTTGGTGCTAGTGATCGAGCTGGCTTAGGTTTGGTAGCGTGACTAGCCGGCTTGGTGTGTCCGGCCGATCGTTTGGATTTGTGGCTCCGGACAACGCTATCCATGACCAAGCCTTTTTTCCTGCGGACTGTTGGCTTGGTGGCTGATATAGGCACAGATTTAGTCCGGTCATGGATTAGTTTACCGGTGACGGCGTCGTAGAGCTTACCATTTAAAACTATGCTGTTTTGATGACCCACGTTGCTACCCTTCGAGAAGTTGTTTATTAACTACTCTAATAGTAAACCGTAACCGCTGTGCCAAGCAAGACCTTTTAAGCTATAATAACTTTGCAGATATGGATTTTCTTGACCCAAAAAAGCGTAAAGCCCACATTCGCCGACTCTATATCGGCTATGTTTTGGTTGCTATCGCTATCGGATTAGGAGCTATAATTCTGCTGTTTGCTTCGTCCGGCTACGGCATTGATCGCCAGGGTAATGTTTTTCAAAACGGGCTGGTATTTCTGGCCTCAACGCCGGACAGTGCTCAAGTTAAGATCACCAACCAAAAGGGTGACTATCAGAAAACAGTAGTCACCAGTGAGCGCTTAGAGCTGAAAGCCGATATCTACAATTTTCAGTATCTGAAGCAAGGCTATAAACCCTGGGAACATAAGTTTGACATCCGCGGCGGCAGTATCGAGCGTTTGGTTTACCCATTTTTGGTTCCGGAAAATCTGAGTACCACCACTGAAGAGCAGTACACGGCGCCGGCGGGTCTGGTGACCCAGACACCAGATCGCAAGACGATCCTGGTGCAACAGCCCGGCAGCTTGACCCAGTTCCAAGTCTTCGAGGCGGCTGACCTATCAAAACAACCCACCAGCTTCAGCCTACCCGCCGGGCTGTTGCCCGCCGGCGTCCCCGCCAAGCCCTACCAACTAATCGAATGGTCAACTAACAATCGCCACTTGTTGATCCGTTATGACGCCGACACTGGCCCGATTTTCCTAGTTATTGACCGAGAAAATCCGGCTCAGTCTCGAAACATTAATGATTTCTTCGGGTTGGCTCCGGCCAAAGTAGCTTTGCGTGATAAAAACCCCGAGAAGTTTTATATGATACTGCCAGACGGCCGCTTGATCAGTGCTGAAGCTAGCAACAAAGCTACGGCCAACTTGGCCTCCAATGTCATCGATTTCAAGGCTCATGGCAATGACGACCTCTTGTACATAACCACAACCGCAGCAGCGGCCGATAAAGCTAGAGCCATGGTTCGCTCCAAAGATCAAAATTACTTTATTCGCGAATTACCTTTGGCCAGCCACTATGCCTTAGACTTGGCTCGCTATAACAATGAATGGTATATCGTTATTGGAGCCGGCAATAGCAATGAAACATATATTTACCGCGATCCGGTCTTGGCTCTGCAAACCATCAATGCCGAAAGTCCAACTATTCGAGCGCTCAGAATTGACAATCCGCAACAGGTCAGCTTTTCAGCCAATACCCGCTTTATCGCCGTTCAACGTGACTCGGAATTTGTAATCTATGATGTTGAGAAAGATGAGCAGCACAGATTTACTGTTAATCCCAATTTCCAGTCTCCGGGAACAGTTCGCTGGATGGATGGCCACCGCCTAATGGGTATCACCGATGGCCGAGTTCTAATTATCGACTTTGACGGCACCAATCAACAAACTCTCTCGCCCATAATACCCGGCACCATACCGATGTTTAATGACAACTACGAGAAGCTGATCACCCTGGCACCAGACGGAGCCGGACAGGCTCTAACTAATACGCCAATGCGCGTGCCCTAAACCACGACCTGGTTTTTTAGAAAATTAGATTTCGAATTCGGCTCCATAGACTGGGAGCGTTACCGGGTACAATGTCAGTTTCACCAGTCGCCGGATTTGCCGTGCTGGCGGCATTTTTGTTTGGATCGGGGCTGATTTGTTCCCCAATAATTATCAAACGATTGACTGAGGTCCCCGGCGGATCACAGGTAATTAGCGTGGCCGTAGCTGGCTTGTCGGTCGGGCCTAGAACCGAAACGTCGGTTGGCGGCACGACTTTCTTCTCGTAAATACGATAAGCATAGCGAACACGATCCTTGGTTAAGTAAAAGGTGTCGCCGACCTCCAATTTGTTAAGCAACACAAAGGCAAATTTGTATTTGCCCTGATTAAAAATATTGTTACTGGAGTGACCGACAATCACAGAATTGCCTCTCTGTCCCGGATCCGGCGTGGTAGCGTAATGGACTACGCCGTTTTCAAGACCGGCTTGAATGGCCTCTTCCTGGATTGAATTAACATCGTAAACCACCGGTACTTCAACATTAATTTTGGGAATAATAATCTCTGCCTCAGGGCCAGCAGTTGTGGAGTTGGGATCAACAATGATTGGCGTGGAACTGACAGCTCGGCTGGGTGTTATAAACGGGGCAATGAACCGCTCGTTAAAAAACCCGAACAAGAAAATTAGCATCACTACTGCCCCAACACCCAGGCCAAACACTAGCGAGTGCAGGTTTTGTTTGCGTGTAGCCTTTCGCCCAGCCCCAGAATTCACCGATCGAATTATTTTTTCTCTAACGGCTGCCACCGACTGTGGTTTGGCGGCCGACCTTTTCTTTTTTGGCTTGGTTTTATTTTCGCTCGTCTCTGGCGGCTGGCTAATTTTTGCTGGAGTGGTTTTGGCTCTTTCATGAGCCGCATAAAACTCCTGCCAGACCTCATGCTTTTCTTTATCTGATAGACCTAAGTAATAATTGTGCCAAGCCGTCTGGATTTCAGCCAGCGACTTCCCAGAAGTGGTTAAAGATTGCATGTAGCGCTGATGTTTCGATGGATGGGCTGCCGAGCTGGACTCGATAATCTCCTCTTTAACATCAGGCTCCTCTTGATAGAGCTGACTTAGCTTGGCTCGGGCGATATTGGCAGCCAGCTCCGGCTCTTGATGGTTATTGGGCTTTTGATCACTCACTGATTTTGCTTATCCTAACAGATTACAGTATACCAAACAGAGGTTATGTAGTACAATTGGGCTGTTCGACGCGCCGGAGTGGCGGAACTGGTATACGCGCACGACTCAAAATCGTGTTCCCCTGTGGATTGAGGGTTCGAGTCCCTCCTCCGGCACCAACTATCTTCATTTACAGTCGATTTTAGACATCAGTTTGTTGTGCCATACCAGAAGATCATTACATTCTGTCAGCCAGTAAAGAAAGCTCAATTTCAGTACTCATTTCTACAAACTATACCACATTAACAATAGATAGCAAATACTATACTTTGAGCATTGATGTTGTGATGGCTTCAAAGGGGTGACCAGGGTTTTGCAGCCACCAAACGGCGGCCTTGGCGGCCGTCTCGACTCGCCAGATTTCTTCGGTGTTTGGAGTTGTGCTGACCCGGCCGCCGGCCACCACCACAGCATCGTCATGGAGCTTAGTGATTAGGTGGGCTGGCCACTTTTCTAAACCGCTGCTGAGGACATCAAGATTGCGAGCCAGTGACTGACCGTATTGCAAACTCCGTCCCTGGTTATCGAGTTTTGACCACATTTTCTGAAGCTGGCCGAAACTGGCTACCACTAAAATCTGCGGTCGGCCAAATAGGTCCGACGGCTGAGATTTGAATTGATCAAGGGCATCCTGGGTGATAACTACTAAACCAGGAAATTTTTTCAAAAACTGCTCGGTAACAATGGCTGTCTCAGAATTGCGGCCCAAGTCGCCGGCTATCAGCACGGCATCGGCCCAAGTGGCCTGCTCTAGCCATTCGCCCAAAGCTTGTTGAGCAAAACTGCCGCTTTTGTTCATCGGAGCAAACTCGCAGTCTTCTAGTACAGAACCGATCGTTTTGCGCAGCCCTTCCGGCAGCAGAACCCTGGCCGCCCCTACCCCTGCCTGCATGGCAATATTATAGGCCTGCCCCGGCGCGCTAAAAACATGCAAATTTCCGCCAATAATCAGTAACTTGCCAGCGGTGCGCCTTGTCTGTGGTTTGCTCCAAAGGAGATCAGGGAACAGTGGCTTGTCAAGAGTTTGCTTTTGCCAAAAATCCATAAACTAATCCTAACACCACTGGTGATACTTGACAAGCATGATATAATAGGATATAATGTAAAGATGATGTCAGAATTTGTGCAGACTGGTGAAATTAACGTGCCTACTGATGATGGGCTGACTTTAATTGCCCCATTGCTGGCTAATGTCAAAATTGACACGCATGGCTGCCTAGAGCGCCAGGTTGAGCTGTTTGGCGGCGATCTCCAGACTCCTAACCAATGCCCGGTAGATGGTTGCGGAGCTTGCTTTAACCGGCTGCTAGATGTGGTTCAGCATGATTCCGAAGCGCCTTGTGCTGACCCTACCTACCGACAGGATCAGATCAATCCAGATGATACGCCCCAGTAGAATCGGCCGAAAGTTCGTATATTACATTTTTTCGTTCAATAACAATTGGCCAACCGCGCCGACGGGCTTCATCAAATAACTCACGATTTGGGTTAAAAGCGATTGGATTTTCAACCATTTCCAGCATCGGGATGTCACTGGCGCTATCTCCCACCCCATAACTATCCCTTAGGCTAAGGTTGTGCTTTTCAATCAGCATTTTAAGAGCCTGGGCTTTATCGTCGGCAAAAAACACTTGCTTGCCGGTGTAGCGGCCATTGTCGTGCAAAAACTGGGTGCCCAAATAATCGTCAAAATTGTATTGCCGGCCGACCTGCTCGACTAATTCTTGGTGCGAACCGGAAATGGCCAACAAAACATAACCTTTCTTTTTCAACTCAGTCGCCAACTCCCGAGTATAGGCATAAGTCTGCTGTCGGTACTCCTTGGCAACCTCCTTGGCAACTTTTGTGAACTCAGCCACTTTTAGGTTTGGCAGAGCTGCCTCATAAGCAGCTATGACGGCCTTTTCATACTGCCGAAAGGCGTCTGCATGTTCGCGGCGCTTCCAAATCATTCGGGCATCTTTAATTTTTTGATGAGCCCCTTTGCCCAGCAGTCCGTACTTTGCCAAGCGTTCAATCACAGCATGGTAAAGCTGCCACCTTATCAGGGTGCCATCGATGTCGAAAACAGCGAACTTAGACATCATTTTAACTCGATACTAATCGGACAATGATCGCTGCCCATCACATCAGGATGGATTTTGGCTGATTTAATCAGTGATTTTAATTGTGGCGAAGCCAACCAATAGTCAATCCGCCAGCCAACGTTGCGCTCGCGGGCTTTGGCGAAGTGCGACCACCAGGTATAGTGCCCGTTACCTTTAGTAAATAGTCGAAACGTATCAACAAAGCCGGCATCGATAAATTTCTGAAATCCTTCTCGTTCTTCGTCGGTAAAACCCTTCTTGCCAATATTCGGTTTCGGCCGAGCCAAATCATCTTCGGTATGAGCCACATTCAAATCGCCGCACGCCAGCACTGGCTTATCCTTCTGCAGTCTTTCAAGATAAGCTAAAAACGCCGGATCCCACTGTTTGTGGCGCAGCTCAACTCTGCTTAAATCATCTTTAGCATTTGGTGTGTAAACCGTGACTACCCAAAAATCATCATACTCCGCGGCCATCACCCGGCCTTCGTCATTAGGGTCACCATAAACATCGCCAGTCACTTTGTACTTCTTGATAATATCTTGCGGAAAGCCATTAACAACCCGGATTGGCTTAATTTTGGTGAAAATCGCCGTACCACTGTAGCCTTTTTTGACGGCCGAATTCCAGAATTCGGTGTACTGAGGCAAATCAACCTCCGATTGATCATGATTAGCCTTGGTTTCTTGCAGGCACAAGATATCCGGATCATGTTCTTTGACAAATTTTTGCAGAGCACCCTTGTTCCAAACGGCGCGGATGCCGTTGACATTCCAGCTGTACAACTTCATGAGTTTAAGTATAACAAACCACAGCCAAGGGTTGATCTATGGGCTTTCGCTAACCCAGTATGAGGCGCTTTCACCGTTTATGAGTAAGAGCCTAAGGCGGGTTGTCAGGCCCATTACTTTCCGGGCAGCAGCGGCATTGGCGGGATCTAAATCTTGCCTCCATCTTTTGAAGTATTTAGCCAGCTCCAACCAGCCATTCTTACCGTCGGCATCTCCTATTACGGCGCAATGTCTGGCTGCACACAAGGCGTTAAGAGCCGAGTAGTAGACATTACGGCCGGGACTTACCAGTAGCTCATGTGCCTGCCTATAATTTAGCTCGGCCTGGGCAACAACTGGAGATCGTGGTTCTTCTACCGCTACTAGGGTGCCCATCCGTGCTAGTAAGCCATAGGAAGCGCCTAGTTCTGACAGTAACGCATTCCAAGACTGATCAGTATAAAAATCTTCGTTATAAACTTCGCCCTCGACAAACTGAGCTTTGAATAACCGGACAGCTTCAGTTTGCCTATCGTGAAGCCGTATAACAGTGCCGGTTTCATGATAATCCTGCCATGCCTGTTGAGCCTCGCCAAAGACATGTTCACGTTGAATGCGATGAAGATGTAGTCCTCTCGAAGGCTGGTGATCGCCGCCGATGCTTCCGTAATATTCCTCTATTTCTTGGGTGGCATTGTCTAGAACCTCCAAGCCCCGAGCGCGAGAACTGGGTTGGTTGATTAGCCTAACAGCGCGCTCGAGCAAATTTTCAGCTCTCGAGTGAACACTAATCTCATAGGCTTCGGGATTTGACATAATGAGTGAATTCTATATCGATTATACAAATAAGCATATTGGTTATGCTTAACCTATACTTGGCGGAGAGAGCGGGATTCGAACCCGCGATTGCGATTGCTCACAATACACGCTTTCCAAGCGTGCGCCTTCAACCACTCGGCCACCTCTCCGTGGTTCCAGATTATAACGTATAAATTACAGCGACTGAAATTATGGTCTGCCTTGATATTTGGCGACGGCCGGGCGTATACTACTGGGATAGGAGGGTTTTTGCGGCTTGACCGTGGAGGCCTCCTTTTCATAATCTTTTAAAGTTTGGCTCGTTTATGTCGTTAATTGAGATTCATCAGGTCAGTAAATTGTATGGTTTTGGCGAAGCCGCGACTATCGCCCTTGATGAAATCGATTTTACGGTTGAGAAGAACGAATTCATTGCCATTATGGGCCCTAGCGGCTCGGGAAAGACTACTCTGCTTAACATCATTGGCCTGTTGGATACGCCGACTCATGGTGATTTCAAGCTGAATGGTCGCAGTACTGACAAGTTGCGCTCTCGCGGCCGAGCTAAGATTCGCCGCGATACCATTGGCTTTGTATTCCAAGCCTTCAATTTGTTACCGGAGTTGACAGTTCTAGAAAATGTCGCCCTACCCCTGGCTTACCGAGGGCTGACACCAGCCCGCCGCCTAAAACGAGCCAGCGAGATGCTGGACCGCGTTGGCTTGTTGGACCGCGAATACTTCTATCCTGCCCAGTTGTCAGGCGGTCAAGCTCAACGAGCAGCCATTGCCCGGGCTCTAATTAACAATCCAAGTCTGATCATTGCGGACGAGCCAACTGGCAATCTTGACTCAGAGGCCAGTCGTCTGGTCATGGAACTGCTGAGCGAAATTCATAAAGCCGGCAACACAGTGCTTATGGTGACACATAATCCGGCGCTGACTCGCTATGCCAGCCGCGTCGTCTACATGCACGACGGGGTGATCATCCATGATGAGAAGAGTAAAATTGGCGACATACCAGGTATTTTGCAGCGTAGCATGTATTTTGTCAGTCGAAAAACTGCCGAAGACGACGCGGCTGGCGTCTCAGCTTTAATGAAGGCTATGCCTGACAAAGACGGGCCAAAGAAATCAAAACGAAAACGACGCAAGGCCCCCCGCAAGCGTAACAAGAAAAAGGTTAAAAAGTCATGAACGGCAACTTGAAACTGGCATGGCAGCAAATCAAGCGCTCTAAATTACGCAGTTTGTTCACTATGCTGGGCATTATCGTGGCCGTAACATCGGTATTGGTCATAATTTCTCTTGGTGAAGGCGCTAAACAGGATATTCGCGATCAGGCTAGAGAGCACGGCGGTGATCTGCTTGTCATTCGCCCGGGAGGCCCGCAGTCCAGTTTGGCTGCCGGCCTATTCGGTGGCATCAGCGGTGTTTTTACTGACACCGATGTCGAAGCGATCACTAACACGCCCGATGTTCAAACAGTGGTGCCACTTAGTTCTGTATCGGGTGTTGTCAGTTATGACGGCCGAGAATACCAAGGTAGCGGCGTGATTGCTACTTCACATGCTTTTGCTGAGTTGTTAAATCATAAAACTGAGTTTGGCGAGTTTCTCCAGGCAGCAGATGAAGGTCGAAAGTTTGCGGTGATTGGCAAGCAGGCCGCCGAAGAAATCTTCCAAGAAAATGTTCCTATCGGTAAGGGTCTGGAGTTCCGCGGTGAAAGATATGTTGTCAAAGGTGTTCTAGCCGAATTTGACGTCTCGCCACTGACTCCAGGAGCTGACTACAATCGAGCTATTTTTATCCCCTACACCACTGGTAAGGCTGCTGCCGAGGGTGCAGCTCAGATTTTTCAAATTCTAGCTAAGCCAACTCACCCTGACAAAACTAGCGAGGCCAAGCATAATATTTCAGAAAACTTGCGCCAGGCCAACGGCGGACAAGAGAACTTCACTGTTCTGAAGCAAGATGAAACCCAAGCTTTAACAGATCAGACTCTAGGCATCATGACTAGATTAGTGGCCGCTATTGCTACGATTTCACTACTGCTGGGCGGTATTGGCGTCATGAATGTTATGATCGTTTCGGTTACCGAGCGAACTAAAGAAATTGGCATTCGAAAAGCCGTTGGTGCCACTGATCAGCAAATCCTATCTCAATTCTTAGGAGAATCAGTTATTCTCAGCGCTGTTGGCGGAGTCTTAGGCGTAATCATTGCCTATCTAGCCGTCTTTTACATGCGTCTATTCACTTCGCTTCAACCAGTTTTACCGCCACTTTTTGGTGTTCTAGCTATATTAGTAGCCTTGCTGGTTGGAGTTGTTTTTGGTGTTGCTCCAGCGGTCAAAGCGGCTCGTAAAGACCCGATTACAGCTTTGCGCCGAGAGTAAACTAGCTATCTTTTGCCGGCTGTGGTGTTTCGCACGTCCATACCCAGGGCGATTAACATCGGTCCGGTTATCAAAGCGTACACACCAAGCACCCAGACAAAGGCTAGACCGCCGGCGGCGGGCTGAAGCATGATGAAAATACCAACTGCTGCTGCCACGAGACCGCCAATAACTAATAACGTTTTTTGGGTCATGCTACTATCTTCAATCATACCCATGACGACTTCAAATACGCCACGGACGATTAAGACTAGGCCGATTAGCAACACTAATGTGGCTAATGAAACCAATGGATTTCGCACCAGAAAGACACCGACGCCCAGCTCGACAAAGCTCAACAATAACCCTAAGAACCACTTCTTTCCTTGAATTAGATGGCGTACACCGGTAATTATGCCGATTACCCCGCTGACTAAGATGTAAATACTAAAGATGTATACCAAAGTCACTGCCGTTAAAGCTGGCCAAAACACGGCGGCGATGCCAAATAAGATTCCGGCGATGCCGCGTACCACCAAGGCCTCCCACATAGGTTTAACTGTGTCCATAGGGTTCCTCCATTTATGTTTATGCTTTTATTGTTTGCTTATCTATGACATTTGTCAAGCCAGGACAAACCTAAAATGTTAACATTTAAGTATTTTTTAATAATGGATTGATAGCATGATCGTATGGGTGGGTCTGCGACTAAACACACTATTTGAAAAATATACTTGCGAATAAGTTAAGATTAGTGTATACAATTATACATATGGTGGTTTCCTAGGGTGAGTGCATCCGGAGGCTGTCAATAGAGTGATGATGTAATGAAAGTGGGTTATCATGAAAATCCTCATCATTGACGATAATACTAGGCTGGCCGAGCGGATCAAGCAGCAATTGGGCAAAAAATTCGTTATTGACATTGTAACCAGTGGAGCTCGGGGTCTTCAGCAAGCTCTGGCGGTTAACTACAGTATTATTATTCTTGATCTGGGCCTGCCGGATATGCACGGCTTGGCCGTCTGCAATATGCTTCGGGAGCGTCATGTGGACGCTCCCGTTTTAGTTCTGACAGCTGTTGAGGATATGGACACCAAGGTTGCTTTGTTAGAGTCTGGCGCTGACGATTACCTGATCAAGCCATTTAATATTAGTGAACTGCGGGCTCGGATAAAGGCATTGCTGCGTCGGCCTTCGCCTCGGCCGGATAATGTTCAAATAGCCATTGAGGATTTGGAGATTGATATGTCGGCCCGGGCCGTTAAACGCGAAAACAAGAATATTAAACTGAGACGCAAGGAGTTCGATATTTTAGAATATCTAATCCAAAACCGAGGCCGACCAGTAACTCGCCAGATGATTCTTGAGCATGTTTGGGAAGAAGGCACTTCCAGCTGGCATAACACAGTTGACGTCCACATTAAACATTTGCGCGATAAATTAGACAAGCCATTTAAGAAGAAGTTCATAAAAACCGCCTACGGAGTCGGTTATATGTTTAAAGATTAGGATATAGCGATGGCATTACTGAATCTTCCCCTCGTTCAGCCTCACAAGATTTCCCCGTTTATTACCGGTCAAAAACTGCGATTCAATTCTCGTAAGCTACGAGCTGCCAGGAAGAAAGAACTGCACTATTTGTACAAATTTGCCGAGCTTGGCCAACTCAGTACTGCACTGTTTCACGATCTAGCCAACAATGTGGCGGTGCTGACTCTGGATCTGGAGCAACTTCAGCGCCGGCGCGATCGGCATGCTTTGGAAAGAGCCAACAACAGCCTGTCCCATATTGAAAAGCTTGTTGAGGAAATGCGCCGGCAGCTAAATCAAACTGACTCTCCGACTGACTTTAGGCCCAATCGTGCCATAAACCAGGTGGCTGCCAGCTTAAAGGGTCGATTTGAAGCGGCGCATACCCGGCTTCGATTAATCAACAAACAGCCGGCCGAAGCCAGAATATTTGGCGATAAGGCTCGGTTTGCTCAGTTAATTACGGTGCTATTAGTCAATGCCTTGGATGCCACGATTCAGGCGGCGGCTACCACCAATTTAACCGATAGACTGGTTTTAGTGGAGCTATCTGCCCACAATCGATTCTTGGTTATCACAGTTAGTGACTGGGGCGCTGGAATAAACCCAGCATTACAGGCAGAAATATTCAAGCCCTTTTTCGGTACCAAACCCGGTGGAATGGGCGTTGGGTTATTTATCACCAAACAAATAATCGAAACTCATTTTAGTGGCTCGATTGAATTACAAAACAACGACAATCCTACCCAATTTACGGTTAGAATCCCGCTTAGCAAATCTGCAACCAAACGAACCGCTAAACGCTAGCTGGCGTAACTGCTGGTGGCTGGTCACAGTTGCTGGTGTTGGGCTGACCAGCGAACCTATCGGCGATCCAGGAAATAATTTGCGGCGTAGTCAGAGCCGGAATCTCCATGTGGTTACCTTTGTCAATCCAAAGACTCTGTAAATTTGATCCGGCTGCGCAGGCTTGCTGAATGTACAACGCCGTAGTCGATGGCAGGACTACGTTGTCTTGCTTGCTTTCAATCACCAACAGGGGTTGATTTGGTTGAAGATCGGGCGCCGATTGAGCCTCGGACATGGCCCGCCAGGCTGGCACATCGTTGGGATTGAGGCTGAAAAATTTTTGCTTAAAGGCTTCCCTAATCTTTCCATCTAAAGCTGACTGGACAATACACTGATCGGCTAGCTTCTGATAATTTTTAAGGCCGCTGTCAGTCAAAACATCATTAACATTTAATGAACTGTTAAAACTTGGCCAACTGGCGGTCACAATTGAACCAATTACCCAGCCAGCAGCATTATCGTACTGAGCGTTCATTAGCGGTACTAATTCAGCCGCCGGGGCGGCAGCAACCGTCCCGACTAATTCTAATTCTGGAGCATAGCTGGACGATTTGGCAGCAGTAAACAACGCCGAATTACCTCCTTGAGAGTGGCCTAACACGGCATAACTATTGCCAGAATTAACTCCAGGCATATTGCGAGCGGCCCGGACACTGTTAATTACGTCATGAGCTTCGGAGGCTCCAACTAGATAGCCTTGAACGCCCGGTGTCCCCTGCCCAGCATAATCAGTGGCCACAACTATCCAATTGTTTTGCATAGCTTGAGATATCCAAGGCAGATTAGCCGGATCCTTGGCTCGTGACGGTGCGCATTTATCGCCCAACCCCAGTGTCCCATGAGCCCAGGCTAGGATCGGCTTATTATCGCCAGGTGTCGATGGACTGAAAACCATACCTGAGGAAAAAGTGTTGGTGCCATCAGCTTTTTGAGTCCGATACAAAATGCGATAACCAAAACCGCCAGGCACTTCTATGCCTAGGTCTTCATATCTGACTACTTCGCCAAGCGCTCCGTCCAGCGACAGGCCGGTGGTGTCATAAAAGGGATCAAGTTTAGCTTGGCGGCGGTTCGTTTGCCACGATCCGTAAACGCCGGAGCCGACAATGAATAGAATCAGGGCCACCAACAGTAGACAAATTATCGTTAGAATTCGATGCCGGTGCCAAAATGGCCTTTTCTTTTTAAGCGGTCCTTTTTTCATGCCCACATTTTATCATGCTTATGCTATATAGAGACGACCAAGTAGACAAGCCAACCACCAAGATTTAAATGAAACTGAACTATGGTCGAAGACGCAAGGACAACTTTTCATTAGCCGGCAGCCGTGCAATGTAATCCAGTAGCGAATAAATGAAAATCGAGGCTCCGATCATTTCCATGGCCTCTTCGATTCCAGTTAGGCAAGCATAAAAGAATTGTGAAGCGGCTATCGGTCCGGCTTGGCTGTAGTAATCGGCAGCCACAATTTCCATACCGGCGGCTCCGGAAACAAATACCACCAGAGCAGCTAAGAAGAGATATCGAGTTCGACTCGGCAAATGACGCCAAAAGCGTATAAAGAATAGTCCCAATACAAGTAATGCCAACAAAGCTGGAATGACCCAGGCAAACAACAACGGGCCGCTTTCAATGTTCAGAAGTACCCTTACCGGGGCGGCCATTAATTCGTGAATTTGTGAGGCTTCGTCAAAAGAAATAAACAAGAAAATTAGACCCAAAACTAGCCAGTGCCGGGCATAGGGTCTTTTAGCTTTTGACTTGGCAAAGCCAATCAGTAGCAGCAACCCGGCTGCGACAAAATGCAACAGCTGGCCAAACCATGATGACAGATTTAGTTCGCCGTCAAGATTCAATTTTTGTTGGACTAGATCGGGTAGTGAACCTGGAAACGGATGAGTAAACTCGATAATTAGCCGCGAGACAAAATGCAGCACAACTAGGATCATCGACAAGCCAATTAGTAAATGCAGCGCTTTGCGGGCTGAAATAGTCATTAGCAGCATTATACAGGAGTTTTGAGCGGGTTGCTGGCCGACAGTCCTCTAGGTTACCATGTAGCTATGGCTAATAAACTCAGTGAAGGCACCGTCCATAAACTGCCGGTTGATCTCAAAAAGGCTTTGCTATCGAATTCTAAAGCCGCGACTGCCTGGGAAGACATTACTCCCCTGGCCCGCAATGAATGGATTTGTTGGACGATTACTGTCAAGCAGACTAAAACCCGGCTCGACCACATCAGAAGAACAGTTGAAGAGCTGGCCGAAGGCCAACGCCGGCCATGTTGCTGGATTGGCTGCATTCATCGAACGGACAAATCAATCAGCCCTTCGGTTCGCGGCATCATAGACAAGCGCGCCAAAACTAAGACAACCTGATCTTAAACGGTGACACGTAGGGGTTGTCTTTGATAAAAAAGCGGCGATGGATGTCACGAGCTTTGGAAATGCCAATTCTTGGTGATGTGGCTATGGTTTCACCTTTTTGTAGCTTGCCAGTCACCAGCCTGAGAGGTGTTTTTTGTAAATCGTGACCATTCATTCTTTGATCAATTCCCAGTGCCAAACTGGTTTTAGCCGGACCATTAGTAGCACCGGCACCTTCGATGCCGCGGCGCTTCTCTAGCAATTGCTTACCTTCAACTGGTTCAACCGCTCGGATCAAAACCCCCGCCCCATAGCCGGCAGGGCCGCAAACCACATTGCAGCAATAGTGCATGCCGTAAGTGAAATAGACATACAAGTGACCGGACCGCTTGAACATCGTAGCGTTGCGGGTGCGCTCGCCGCCGAAGGCATGGCTGGCTTCATCATCCTGATCATAGCTTTCGGTTTCGACAATTCTCACCCGGACGGTTTGGCCGTCAATGTCGCGGACTAATTCGCAGCCCAATAATTTTTCGGCTACCATATCGACCGGTTGGTTAAGAAAATCCGGGAAGTTATTTTTCATCTTCGTGATCCGGCGGATAAGTTATTTTCCGGCCCTTGACTTTAGCAAATTCGGTCAACTGATGATCTCTAACACTGGTTGGGCTAATAATATCGCGGACTTTAATGCCACGAATCAACAGTGCATCGCCAACTAATGAACGATGGCATCTCCAGGGCACAGCTTCAGCGCACATGATGGCTGTCGGTTTCTCTCTGGACAGCTCAATCAGTTTGCTGAGCCCGCTTGCAAACTCATCGGTCTGCATGTAATCGGCATAATTTCGAAACGAGGCGTTGCGCCAACCGTCGTTCACGGAGTTGTCGACTTTTGGCCGCAAACCGCCTAGGTCTTTGAGATAAACATAATCTATCCCCTGCTTGGGCAGCGATTTCTGAAGAGCAGTTTGCTCGAACTGCGGATTATGCCGCGACCGCGGAATGCTGCGAATGTCGACCAATTGCTTGACGCCGTTGGCTCTGAGTAGCTCAACAAACTCCTCGATCGAGCGCGTTGAATGCCCAATAGTAAAAATCTCGACCATACCCCTATTATAGACTGTCTCAATCTTGTTTGGTGTGATTAAGCTCGAGCGAATTCGGGCAGTTCGAATGGCAGCACCCCGAGTTGGGCGCGTTCGACCATGAGGTCTTCGTAAAAGTCTCGCCATGAGTATGGGGATGGCTCCATCCGATCGCCGTCTTCGGCCGGCTGATATTCAAATGGCACATACAGATCTAAGAGATTAAAAGCAGTGAACACCCTGGCTGCCTGGAAGCGTTGCGAGTCGCCATAGTGCTCATATTGCTTATCCATCCGTTTGATTAGATAGTGGTATGGATCAGTTGACTGGTCATTGTTAGCGCTAATCTTTCCGACCACCATGGCGGCCAGGTTGTAGCCATAATACTCCGGAGTTTTAGTCTGAAAGTCCGTATGCAGTTCTTCTATTGCGGCATGAGCGGCTTGGATGTCGACATCTGGATGTACCCGCGGAAAATGCGAGCGGTAGCGAGCGGCTTGGCGTTCCTTATCATCAAATAACAAGCTTGTCCCGAATAGAACTGCTCCAATATAAGAACTCATCTGTAGTGATAGGTGCACATAATTTGTCAGAAGCTCCGATCCGGGGACGACATTGTAAAGGCCGATTTTGTCCATTAGTTTTTCGGCTAAAGACGGCCCGTACCGCATGCCCAATGTTGAGACTCCTAAAAAGATGCTGACGTCACTAATATGGGGCGGTAATTCATGTGTTCGTTTCTTGTGCCTGGACATATCAGCTCATTATGCCACTGTAACCGAACGGTGTCAATATACTGACCGAAGTTCTTGGGAGTTTATTCTGCCAATTCCTTGATTTGTCCAGAACTTTTTTGCTGTTCTGACTTTATACTGAATCAAATGAAGCTAATTTTCGTGTATAGGTCTATACTGGTAGTATGACTGATACTAAACGTTTGGTGCTTTGGATTTGTATTCTGGCGTCGTTTGTGCCGTTTCTTGATGGCTCTGTAGTGACCGTGGCGCTGCCGGCAATCACCCGCGATCTAGGTGGAGGCTTCGTGCTACAACAGTGGGTTGTCAATGCTTACGCTATCACGCTGGGCGCGTTTATGTTGATAGCTGGGTCACTGGCTGACCTCTACGGGCGTCAGCGGATTATGAGGTATGGGTTGATTTTGTTTGGCGTGACATCGGTGTTGTGCGCTGTGGCTCCGACAGGAGGATTTCTGATTTTCGCCCGCGGCGCCCAGGGTCTGGCTGGCGCGATGTTGGTTCCCAGCTCATTGGCGCTCATCATGGCTTATTTCAAGAAGACAGGGGCTGGCAAGGCTATCGGCAGCTGGACGGCCTGGACGGGGATGGCATTTATCATTGGTCCTTTGGTCGGTGGTATGTTGGTCGATGTTGCGTCATGGCGGATGGTATTTGCCATTAACATCATTCCGATCGCCATAAACCTGTACATGTTGTCACGGCTTGATTTTGCGGAAGAGCTGCAATTAAAGGTAAGCCTAGATATGACTGGGGCATTGCTGGGTGCTGTGGGGCTGGGCGGAGTCGTATATGGCCTAATTGAGCAGTCGCGATTGGGGTGGGCCGATCCGTCGTTTTTGGTTCGATTATTGTCGGTGTAGTCGCGCTGGCTGGTTTTATCTGGCACGAGCGGCGCATCAAGCAACCCATGTTGCCACTTGGCCTTTTTCGAGTGCGAAATTTTTGGGTTGGTAACGTGGCGTCATTCGCTATATACGCCGGGCTGGCACTGGCAACCTTTGCTATTTCTATCTTTGTTCAGCAGGTTGGCGGTTACACTGCCTTCCAGGCCGGATTGGCGCTGCTGCCTATAACTATGATAATGCTTTTCTTGTCGTCACGCTTTGGGGAATGGGCTGGGCGCGTCGGGCCGCGGATGTTTATGACAGCAGGTCCATTGATTGCTGCCGCTGGATTTATGACCATGTATTTTGTCGATAAATCGGCTAAGTACTGGCAACTCCTGCCAGGAATTTTGTTACTTGGTCTTGGGTTATCGGTGACGGTCGCACCGCTGACGACAGCGATTCTCGGCGCCATTAGCGATCAGCAATCCGGGATCGCCTCGGCGATCAACAATGCCGTTACGCGTATAGCTGGGCTCATTGCCATAGCTGCGGTTGGTTCGCTGGTCGGTCAAACGCTCGGTCTGCCGGGCTTTCGGTCTATCGTGTTGGTCATGACCGGATTGATGGTAGTAGGGGGTGTTGTTTCAGCGATTGGAATCGTAAACCATCCCCCAAAATCTCACAAACCGACGTAATAGGCCTCCACTCGGCTGGTGCTTTTATACATTTCCAGTGCTTGGGGGTAGTTTTTGTAAAGACTCTTCCACCACTGGCGGTACGTCAAACATGACTCTCGGGGTCTTGGCGCGCTGTCTTCGGTCAGTTAGTAGTTTTTAGATTGGCTGCACTTTCCCGTTAGCGCTACTGCTCCCCACCGCTTATTGTGTCCGCCAGAACTTTTTTGCTATGGCTCCATATAGCAGCCATGAGCCTCTAAGATATAATGAGACTATGAAATTAATATACTTTGCAACATCAAATAAGGAAAAAATGCAAATTGCTCAAACTATCTGCGCAGAAGCAGGCTTAACGGTTAAGCCAGTAGCTTTGGACATCGACGAAATTCAAGGCGAGGATCCCGAGGTGATCGTACGAGATAAGGCGAGGCGGGCTCATGAACAGCTTGGGATGCCTGTAGTAGTCAGTGATGATACATGGGATATCCCGTCGCTGAAGGGATTTCCTGGTGCCTACATGAAATCAATTAACTATTGGTTTAGGCCGGTTGATTTCTTGAGACTTATGGATGGAATTGAAGATAGGCGCATTATTTTGCATCAGTATCTAGCATATACGGATGGCAATATGACAGAAGTTTTCAGAAATGACGTTGCAGGTGAAATAGCTAACGAAGCACGTGGCAAAAGCGAAAAGTCACCAAATATGACCATTACTGTGCTTGATTCTGACAACGGTAAAACCATTGCCGAAGTACTTGACCAAGACGAAGACGCAGTGATTGCCCGTTATAAAGACCGACCTGATGCATGGCACGGTTTTGTTAAATGGTACAAAAATATCCAATAGCGTGAATACTTGCTGGATAGCCAATAAAATATATACTCTTGGCTCAGCATACCAGCCATGAATCCGACAACAGAGGTGAAGGACAAAAATTAGATACGAACATTGATCCTATATAATATTAGTATAAAAAGGAGCGAGTACGATGAAGACATCTCTACACAGCTACATTAGTTTTAATGGCAATGCGTCTGAAGCAATTGAATTTTACCGATCGGTTTTTGACGGAGAGGTAACCAGCAATACTTTTGGTGATTTTGCAGAGAGTATGCCAAGTGCGCCAGAGGACAAAGATAAAATAATGCATGCGTTCATCAAAAACGATAAAGGCGTGGAATTTATGCTATCAGACATGCCAAGCAGTATGACTTACTCTGATGGTCAAAGAGTAACCCTATGTCTTAACGGCGAAGACGAAGTGACCTTACGCGTGTATTGGGACAGGCTCACTGTTGATGGCAAGATTGATGTGCCTTTTGAAAAAGCCCCATGGGGCGATATTTATGGTGCCTTGACCGACAAATTCGGCGTCAATTGGATGATCAACGTCGGCAAAGCCGAGTGATCATTGATGTCGATCAATCTAGGAGCTCGGTTTATCCTTAAGCTTTTTGGGTTGGCTCACAACGATAGAGAAAGTTACAGCTGCTATAAAGCACGATTTTGTAATCTAAATTATGTAGTTATTTCTCGAACTGTCGCATCTGCAAGGATTTTCATAGTATCGAACATAGGTACTTGCTGACTGCTTGGAAGTAGTAGCTGTAGATCGGTGCATGCCAAAGCAATGCAGTCCACACCCTGGGCTGCAAGACCATATGCTACTTCAAGAATGTCTTCTCTATCCTTATTAAGATGCTGGCCTTCAATTAGGCGCTGGATGATCTTATCCATCTTCGCTTTCTGTAATTCATCAGGTGTAACGAATTCGATAGTGGCTTCTGCCAGTTTTCTTTCGTAGACGTGGTTTGCAACAGTTGCCGATGTGGAAATAAGACCAATTTTCGTGAACCCATTGGCCTTAAGGTGAGAGATTGTTTCCTCGACGATACTTAACACTGGAATGTTGACGGCTTCTCTAATTTCATTGATAAAAACATGTAGAGAGTTGCATGGCATTACTAGAAAATCTACGCCTGTTTTCTCTAGTCTTTGAGCTTCCGTTACTAAGAAAGGTATGTACCGCTCTTTGCCAGTGTTGCTTTCGATTAGATCGCGTTCGACTTCGAGTAATAAGGGTACGCTCGAAACGACAACCAAAGGGCGTTGAGGAAGGCCAAGTTTCTGACAGCCAAAAATAATTTCAAGGTAAAACTCTGCTGTTGTTTCAGGCCCGAGGCCACCAATAACTCCAACTGATTTCATAATACTAATAGTAGCGCATTTTCTCTGTAAATGGATACTAGATTTGGCTTCAACTCTACTCTGGGTATGAAAAAGTCAGAACCTAATATCAGTTCTGACTTCAACTTGTTTGGCTTGGCTTACAACGATAGAGGAAGTCATAACTGCGATCAAGCAGGATACTCTAGCTTTCGTGAGTTGACCTTGCTTCATTCACTGCTGCTCTAATATCTTCTGGGCTGATTCCGAATTTACGAGGAATAGGAATCGTGAGTTCGATTTCAGTTCCTGTGGATATAGTGCCCAGGACCCGCATTAACGTTATGCCTATGATTTTGCCCTCTCTGTCAAAGCCTACTACATGACCTTCAGGCGTCCATTTGCCCGAACCGCCACCTTCATTCGGAGTTGAATTACTGAGATATAAAGTATCATGCCCCTCTAGGTAATCAACTTCGGAAAAGGAAAAAGGCCCAACATGAAAAAGTCCATCATCTTCTGATCTGATTAGTCTTAAAGAAGGTATTTCACCACCAAAATCTACCATACAGTAAAAATATCACAAAAGTGGTATTTAGTCAAACTTGGCTCACAATAATAGAGGAAGTCATAACTGTAATTAAGCAAGATTTGCTGGGAAACAAATACATAGAAACTATTGTTGGGAAGGCATGACGGATACCTCTAAAGTGCCAATCACGTCTGAAAGTAATTCAGATGCGTCAGGATGGCTTGGTCTAAGAATCTCCCAGTAAGCAGAACTAAGTTGTTGGCATTCAGCCGTTTCACATCCCCCAAGATGTATGCCTACTTCTAAATCTATCGGAAATCTTGGCTCAGGATCATTGGCGACGTACATACTTCTAGCCATGATAAACCACTGCTGACGTGCTTCATCGCATGGTATCTCAGTACGAATCTCGCCAGCTTCAATTGCGTCAAGGCTTCGCTCAATTTGTTCTTCACGCTTAGCTCCCCAGCCGACAAATGGGTCCTGTTCACTCATAAAACAAAAAATATCAACATTAGTGATATTTTGCAAATGCTTGGCTCAGCACAATAGAGGAAGTTATAACTGTAATAAAGCGAGATTTAACTCATGTAAACTAGAATTAGCTTGATCTATTTAACTCAAATTCGCATTCAGTAGAGCACTATTTTACAACTTGGAAACGTAAATGCGTTTCACCAGCAAACGCTGATGTGTCTAATCTTTTAAGCTGGATCTTCTTTCCCAGTCCCTCGAACAATGAAATTCCCTCGCCAAGTAACAAAGGTTCTACATCAAGTATGATTTCATCAACTAGTCCTAGCTTCAAGCACTGCCGTGAGATACTACCGCCAAGTAAACTGACATTTTTATCGCCAGCGGCCACTTTTGCTTTTTCAACTGCTAGCTTTATATCGTCCACGACGAAATTATATGTTACACCATCCTTCTCTACTGGCTCATGAGCTTCGTGAGTCATGAGAAATACAGGAACTTTTACAGTGCCTCCATATGGCACGCCATCATCTTCGATAGTATTTGTTTTGTTTGATCCACCGACTATGGCTCCAATTTCGGCTGTTACTTTATTGACTACTGCATAATCTTCGTCAACCGCTTCGAGATCCTGCATCCAGCTCATGTCGCCATCGACACCTGCCATAAATCCATCGAGTGTTATTGTTGCGTGAATAAATACTTTTCCCATAGAACTATCATAGCAAAAGAGGCGGTTTCAATTCTACTTAGGGTATATAAAAAGTCAGAACCATCTTCACAGTTCTGACTTTGTCTGTTCCGGCTTGGCTCCCGGGGCCGGACTCGAACCGGCAACCTTGAAGTTAACAGCTTCCTGCTCCACCATTGAGCTACCCGGGATTACTGACGAGATTATAGCGGACTCCTCTGTTAAATTCAATATTCTATCTAAATTAGGGTTACTAGGCGATCTAGGACGCGTTGGTAATGACGATCAATTCCATTTGGAGTGAATTCGTCACTATGCACGAAACGGATTCCACCCATCTCGCGAGCCTCCCTTTTCTCCAGAGAGGCTACTTCTTCCCAGCTAGCCAACGATATGCCTTCATCGATCACATAAGTGGCATTGCCGAAAAGTGGGTTTTCGGCAACCGCGATGGTGCGCTGATCATCCCTGATCGTCAAGACCATATAGGGCAGCACTGTGGCTAGGGACCCAGGACGTCCACGCATCAGCTCTACTTGATAACCGCTAGACCTTAGGACATCGCCAAGTTCTATCAGACCGGCTAATCTTTCCCAGTTGACTTTGTGTGAATGGGTACTACCAACGTTCGTTTCAAAATCGCGTTTAATGTCATCGACTCGTGTTCCCGGAGGAAAGATTCTTACATCTAAGAACTTCGCCCCTTTTAGTAATTCAATTGGAGCCGATGGGGTACCGGGTTCATTACTGGGTTCTTCCTCGAGCGGTGTCTCGAGCCGCGGGTTCGGCCTCCGACACCGGTTCTGGTTCAATAGCAGGAAGTTCTTGAACTGCATTAGCTAACAGGTAATGCTTGAGAATATTGCGAATTTCACTTGGCACGTTGGGATTGCGTGAAGCCAGCTCGGCATTGGCAGCCAGCCATTCATAGGCCGTCACAAAATTGCGCATTAGTTGCAATGTCTCGCGATGTTGGTTGGGAAGTTGCTGTATTGATTCCAGCAGCGCACTTATCTCTTGGTAGGTTCCATCCATTGCTTCGCGCACCAGCTTCGGTTGATCCTGAATGAACCTTTCGCCCAGACGATGTAAGAATGAGCTTACTGACTTGGCGATCTCCCTATCATCAAGACCAGTGATCTGGATTCGCCCGTCAGCGCCCTTAATACCTCTACGCAAACTATTGGTGAACGGCAGACCAGGCCCTTCTCGTGCTCGGAGCTGTTTGTTGCCCATAAAATAGTCTAGGGCAGCATGCTGCAGTTCTGCCATCTGCTCAAGCTCAAAAGCCGGTTTTCTAGGATGTCCATTAATAGACCTATCGCGTTTGGCTGCTTGTTTGATTTCCTCATGCAGCGTCATGGCGCCTACATGTTTGATGCGCTGCCTAAGGTCTCGAATTCGAGCTCCATACTCTTCCCTTCTCTCTTCTCTAAGTGGTTGGGTTGCCTGACGCTCGGCCTGGCCTAATCTGCGGCTGTAAGTATGGATAAAGTCTTCGATCTCCAGAAGATAAACCATTTGCTCGGGTGTGGGTTCTGGTGTATCTTGTACAATCTGATTGAAACGCTCTTTAAGGGCTACTAGGTGGGATAATTCTATTCCTACCACTGACGCCTGTATAGGCGCAATCATTAATTGAAAGTCGGTGTTAAAGTCTTTAAATTGGGCTTTAGCTAATGCGAAGCTCATAGGGGTGAGCACAGCTCCACGCATGATACTCAAGATCTGATTTTGCGCTTCTTTCTGCTTAGCCTGACGGCCCTTGAAAAAGCTGTCATGATGTTTGGCGCGAGCAATAAGCTCGGCCTCGTAACTTATGCCTTGGATAAGTTGGGCAAGCCGTTTCGGACTATGCTCGGTTTCATAATAGTGACTTAGATTATCGCTTAAAAGACACAAGGCCTGAGCGACATAATTATCGTCATACTCTGAAACATCCCTTACCTTTATTGATTTCATCAATTTTTGTACGTCAGCGTGCTCAAGGAACCTAGCTAAGGCAACCACTCTCATACCTGTCAAGATTTTCATCTCAGCTTCGCTGGGGATACGAGCCGCCACTTTTCGTGCGTCACCTACCATGCTGTCAATCTTGGTAACTAACTCCTCGATTGCTCCCATAGTCTCTACAGGGCCGTTAAAATCCTCTACCTTGGGTTGAGTCGGAATTTCGCTGGCGCCTTCCAAAGTCCCTATTTCGCCGATATCTGCATCTTTTAGGCGGTCTAAAATTTCAGGTAAGGCTAAGATCAGCCCCCGCTTATCTGGGCGAACCTTGAACTGTGTAATGGCGCCAGCTGCTGTCTCTTGGCTAGGGTCTCTGGCTACAATACTGGTGCTTTGTGAGGCATAAGTTAGACATCCACCAATTACTGCTAGGTCGCTTAATGTTTCCATAGGCAAATGGTTATAAAGTGGTGCATATACGGTTGAACGCTCTGACTCTCCTTCTACACGGGCAGCCAAAGTCGCCATAGCTTCCTTTGAGCCAAGCAGGCTCTCCGAAGCCTGTTCGCACATTGTGATGGTTTCTTGATGGGGAGTGATATCCTCATTGGCATCAGGAGCCAAAAATACATCTTTAAATGGGTTCTGAGGTGAAAGCTCCGGCACTGGCGGACCTTGTGGACCAAGTGTAAGTGACATGTCATTATTTTAACACAAAAAGGCAAACTTAGCAATAGTTAAATTGATCGGGCTGCTTCACGAGACAGGTCGCGCTCTTTAATAGCCTGGCGTCTGTCATAGCGCTTTTTGCCGCGGCCGATGGCTACCCGCAACTTGATGTGACGCCCGCCGGTTAAAAACTCCAGCGGCACCAAGGTGTTGCCGGCCTGTTTGGCAGCAATCATGGTGTCAATTTCGCGTCGGTGAGCCAGCAATTTGCGAGCTCGGGTTTGCTCTGATTCAGGGATTTCAAAAGTCTTGCCGCTGGCGATGGTGGCGTTGATTAGCCACAGTTCGTTGCCTTTGACCGTCACGTAGGCTCCGCGCAGATGAGCATGGCCCTGACGCAGGGATTTAGCTTCGCGGCCGCTGAGGACCAAGCCCACTACAAAGTCGTCCCCGAGTTGGTAATCAAATCGGGCTCGGCGATTGACAATCCGGCCAGGGGTCTGCTTAGGCTTTTTCATAACTTTTCAAGTATACCCTAACCAACGGGTGAAGTACATAGACAGCATTGACAAAGTATGATATAATATAGTTATAGATAGAAAAGCCTCATGGGCGGTTGACTCTGTCTAGCACGGACTCTCTGATCGATTATTATCAATCGGCTGAGCATAGTATGAACTGCATTGTTTGTCGTCACGAGTGGTCAATTCGTGAATTTTCTTCTTAGCGGCTTCCCAAAGACTGGGGTCATTGTGTTTCATCTTGCGCCAGTACCACCACTCTGGTCCCCACAAATCAATAGTTCGCATGCCAGTATCGACACCGTATTGGATGCGGTCTGGCAGATCTTCGGCCGACAGAGATTTATCTTGCTCTTCAATCGAGGTTTCAATCATGGGTGTTGGCGGCCAGGCTTCAGTCTGCATCTCATGGATAAAGGTATTTCGGCCAGTTGTCAGCTCAGCAGCTCCGGCTAGGAAAGCATAAAACCACGGCGGCAACGGATATTCGAAATAGCGTTTGGTCACAGTGCGGTCCCAGACGCGTTTATAAATCGAGGCACCAATCTTGTCAGCTCGCGGTTCGCCGACTGGCCAACTAGGTACAGCATTATTGCTGCGAGTCACAACGATGGGTTTATTCGGATCCAGACTGCGCATCAACTCAAATTCTTCAACCAGGCGCTGGCGGTCGTGGTTCGGACAATCACCAAACACCTCTAAAAAGTATTCATTTTCCAGCTGATAACTAACCAAACTTGGTCGGTCTTTATAACGCTCGACCACCTTAGTCATAAATTCGTAAAGCTGAGGCTGCCAAACAGATTGCGGCTCGGCCTGAGCCCACTCTGGCCAGTGGCACTCTGGCCAGCGCGGCTGCCGAAGGCCGACTGCCAGGCTGACTTGTCCGCCAACGGCCTCAACTTTATCAAACTGCCAGTCAAGTTCTGTCCAATCATACTGACCGTCTACTGGTTCAATACGATTCCAATAGCTGACCAAACGAAAACGGCGGATACCTAAGTCATCAATGATTGCCTGCATGGTGTCCTTGGCGTCAAGCCCGTACCATTCGGCATATGCTGGCACAAAAGTTGTGCCGATTACCAACGGCTCATCAGCGTGGCGGGCCATATACCACCTAGAAACTCCATACATCAGGCTAACTGCTAAAATCATTACGCTTGCTAAAATAATGCCAAATTTTTGCCAAAATGACCGCCGCTCATACCAGTGCCGGACACGTCGAGCATGCGGCGCGCTCATTTGTTTAATGGTGGCTCCTACCAATGTCACCCGCCGGGCTGCCCTACGATGTATGGTTTTGGACTTTGATTTGCGATTCTTAACTTTTGATCTCTTTGGCATGGTATATTGTCAATCAAGAACTTATGAAAAAAACACAAGCACTTTCTGTCTCTATAGTTATACCAGTTTACAACGAAGAAGACCACATCGAAGCTACGCTTAAATCTATTGCCAAGCAAACTGTTAAGCCGGCTGAAGTGATTGTTGTAGATAACAACTCCACGGATGCTACCGTCAAAATTGCTAAACAGTTCCCTTTCGCTCGAATTGTCACCGAAAAACGACAAGGCCGAGCCTATGCCCGCAATGCCGGCTTTAATGCGGCAAAAAGCCATGTAATTGGTCGTCTCGATGCCGACAGCGTGTTGGATCCTGATTGGGTCGCAAGGGTCCAACACGACTTTTCAGACCCAGACTTGATGGCTGTGGCAGGTCTTGGCCGAGCGGTCTTGTGGCGTATGCCCAATAGGTTTGCTATGCGCGGCACGATGTGGCCGCGCTTAATATATTGGAGCGTTGAAGCTTATTTTCGGGCTCGCACCTTGTGGGGTGCCAACATGGCCCTGCGGCGTAGTGTCTGGTTGAAAGTACGCGGTGATGCCAGTTTTGATGACTATCACTATCATGAAGATCAAGACATTGCCCTGTTAATTGGCGGAATCGGCGGCAAAATCATGGTTGATAATCGCCTGCTAATTAGTACCCACAAACAAAGTTACGCCTATTTGCCAAAGTTTATTCATTACACCAGGATGACATATTGGACTAAAAGCCGGCACAAAAAAATTGGCACCTTTGCCAAACCCGACATGATTCGTTTGAGCCGGCTAAGAACCCTACCCGGCGCTGTAATAGCTCTACTGACTAGTATCCCGATGTTTCTGACAGCTTTGATTTGCTGGCCACTGGACGCTGTGATGGTTCGTCGCCGAGCAGCTGTTGGCAAACGCTGGCTAGACTAAGTTCCTTCGGCGTTGCTAGTAAAGCCGCCATTAGGGTTTTGAGTCGGCTTACAGCCGGCCCACAAGCCGCGGTTAGCTTGTCTGGCCTCTGTTTGAGCGGCTTTGAATTCTGCCATTTTTTCAAATGGGAAACCGATATAGGCAAAGCCATAGCCTTGGCGGATAATCTCTAAATTGACCAGTTGGCCGTCAGGTATATAAACATAGCGCAACAGTCGTCCATAGCGGTCACGGTTAGTATTGGTTGGGTCGGCTTCCAAGCGTACTGGCTGGTCGTCAACTAGATTTCGAGTAAATTCACTAGCCGCCCTGCCAAAACATTGTACTGGCTTTCTGGGGTCTTTGGTTTCCGGTGTATCGACGCCGATAAAGCGGATTTTCTCCTCCTTGCCGGCCATATCGACTAGTAAAGTATCGCCATCCTCAAACTGCGTTACCTGGTAAAAGCCGGCCTGCAAACTCATTGGCGCCCGGTCAGGAGTGTCTTGCCAGGCAGCACTGATGCCGCCAGCAGTAAAAATGATCAAAGCAATTAGTGCCTGGACAAGTCTTCTTCGCTGTCTTTTGGTCATACCCCGCATTCTAATTGATAGCAAACAATTATTGAATTAATCTTAAGACTACCCATTGAAATCACAAGAGTAAAATGTCATAATACTAATATGACAAGCGGTGAAATAAAAAATGATCGATTGACTACCTTTGTAGCAGCTGTGGCCTGTATCGGGCCATTAACATTGGGGGCATTCGGAATGATTGAACTCATTGATGATAACGAACTTCACAAATCGGTTGCTGAATTACCCGCTGACCCCTGTTTCGTTAGCGAAGATGACTTGCAGACAGTCGCCCAGAGCCAACCAAACTAGTACAGCTAAACAGCACTATTCAAGAATCACCTAACGTTTTTCATGTTGTTGAAACCACAGACCGTCAATCTAACATAAGTGCTATAGTGTTTATAATATGTCTGGCAGACAGACACCATTTGTAGAGGGTGACATAGACCAATTTCCTGTAATGGATGGTATTGCTCCTAGAGCTGTACCCTTGCCTATGCTGAACGAGTTCGGCCAACAGAGACCCGGCAGAAATACTCGCCAGGATGAGTTAACCAGAAGCATCCGAGCCGTGGGCATGATCAATCCAGTCAATGGAGTTCTTCTTGACGGAGAGCATTTTGAAGACTACCTATCGTTCACCAACCAAACTTGGCAAGAAGAGCGGAACTTGACCGATTTCGTTCCGGTTAGCGAGGAAAATTTTTGCTACATGGCCTTAATAGCTGGCCACTCACGTCTAGCCGCCCTATCGACAATTGCCCAGGAAGACGGCGTCGATCCCTGGTCAGTGATGGTGCCAACTAGGATCCATCAGGCCACCTCAGTTTCTGAGATATTAGCCATTCAAGTTGCCGAAAACGTCCATTCTGCTCCCCCGCCAGATCGCGCGGCTCGAGGCTATGCCGAAGCCTATCTGTGGGAAAAAATGCACAATCCAGAGCTGACAAAAGCCGGCTTTGTCAGGCGACATGGGCTGCCTCGTGAAAGATTGCGCGATGCTCTTTATTACTGTGATTTGCCGTCAGGAGTCCGTGCGGCTACGGACGATGGCGGTCTGCCCTTTTCAATTGCTATCGAGCTGGCTCGGGCTCTCCAGCCAATTCAAGACGACGTGGCAGCCAGGATAACCGAAAGTTATGGT
This sequence comes from uncultured Candidatus Saccharibacteria bacterium, assembly GCA_964493895.1. Classification (GTDB taxonomy): domain Bacteria; phylum Patescibacteriota; class Saccharimonadia; order Saccharimonadales; family JAGQNJ01; genus CAYRSA01. Next base: position 36,896 of record CAZBPY010000002.1, read on the forward strand.
GCTCAATGGCCTGGCGAAGCTGTGAAAGAGTATGAGGAAGTGGTCGAGCTGGAGTTACTGCGTTTTATTGTGAGGTTCAACACCAAGCGCAATATAACTGAGACTCGCGCCCAGATACGGACACACGCCGAAGCCCTGCGAGCTAAACAGAATCATGAACGTCAGTCAGAGGATTTATCTCTGTTCACGGATGACAAACGTTCTGTAGTTGTTCGGAAAAAATATCTAGTGACTGCCATTAAGGAAGACTTAGCTGCGCTGTCAAATCGCCGCACTCAGGAAGCTAACATTTTGCATCATCACGCCCTGGAACTGCTTGGCGTCCAGCATGAATTCCCCCTCGGCGAACAACAGTCAATCAAGGTTGCCGAGCTTGGCCGTGCGGCGCTGGCGTCGGCTTAGTAATCGATGCCGGAGTTGGCCAGGTATTTGTCGTCAAAGTGATGTTTAATCTTGGTCATGTTGGTAGCAATATCTGCCAGCGGTAACAGCTCTTCGGGAAAATTGCGACCAGTAATGCATAGGCTGGTTTTGGGGTGGTGGTCGCTCATCAACTTCTTAAGATCCTTTTTAGCTAGTAAGCCATTATTGACGGCGTTGTTAATCTCGTCACAAATAACCAGTTCGAAGTTGCCAGAGGCAGCCGCTTTGTAAGCCTCGTCAAAGGTCTGGCGGGCGGCTCGCTTGTGATCGTCCTCGGTGACGTCCTTTTCGACCAAATCCTCCGGTGCTTTATAAAAACCCTTACCGCCTTTGAAAAAATACAGCTCTTTCTTGAAAAGCGGTTGGATTTTGCGGATGAAATGATGCTCGCCAACATCCCAGTGTTTGATGAACTGAATAAAAGCCACCCGCCAGCCACTACCTAAAGCCCGAGTCATCAATCCCATGCTGGCGCTGGTCTTGCCCTTGCCCTCACCGGTGTAGACAACAACCACAGCGTCTTTTTTCTTGAAGTCTTCAAAGGTCATAGGCTTATTCTACACCAGCCTCAAACTCTAAGCCGATTGACCTAGGCCATCTAATTCGGATTTAATGTGTTGCCTTGATTTTGGCCCTGGGTTAAGATGACGCATTGCTAGGGTTACAATTTGGCGGCCAAACACTTGGGCTTCGTCGACTTTTGTTTGAGCGGCTCTAAATAATCGGTCAAAGGTGAATTCAGCATGAGCTCCAAGCAGCTGTTCCAGTACGCTGTCAGGGCTGAATTGGTGCGGTTTAAGCGTCTTTTTAGAATTATCGATGGCTTCGGCATACTTCTCAACGTCAGCCATTACAATCGGATGTACCTGAGGTACCCGGCGAAGGATGTGTTCGAAAACTGTAGACGGATGAGCATGCAATAGGGAGTTTAGCCTTTCCTGGCCGGCGCCGGCTAAGAAATCATCGCCTTCGAACATCTCCGGCTCGGCAAATTTTGGCACCTCCAGACTTAGTTGCCCCAGGTGCTCAATGGCTGGAATTTCTGGTCCAGTTGTCTCTACGCGACGCAACATGATAAGTTACTCCTTTGTATGATTAATTCTACTATAGTTAGCGTACAATAAGCAATGAACTACGCTACATGTAGTGTGTGATATATGTCACAATTTAAGCAGATTTTGGAAATGAGCTATTTAGCCAAAGCAGCTTCTAGTCGTGGCCGGTCAAAACCAATCACAATTGTATTATCATCGAAACGAGTTACCGGTACAGCCAATTGACCGGTGTTGTGCAGCACCCACTGCGCGGCTTGCTGATCTTCGGTCAGATCAACTTCCTTAAACTCGACTTTTTTGCCAGTTAACCATTCTTTAACGGCTTTGCAAAAAACACAGGTTGGGGTGGTGTACACAGTTACCATAACCTCTATTATAACAGATTTAGCAACAGATTGAAGTCCATGCATCATTTTTGATCGCTTGCAGACAGAGGCGACCATCTGCTATAGTCGGCTAGTAAATGTGTAAAGCCGCCGACTATAGGAAGCCGACGACTCTTCGGGGTGACAGGAGCCAAGCATGCTAGGCTCTATTTTTCAGTTTGGCGCTGCTGAGGGCATTCACATTAGCCTTCGAGCCGAACCTATTACCGAATTAGGACCGCTAACTGTGACTAACTCGATGATTTATGGGGTAATCTGTGCGGTTATCATCGCAGCTATTATGATTGCCGCTCGGCGCCGAATAAAAGTTGAAGCTCGCCGCGGCTTTGGCCAAATTTTTGAGATAATCGTTGATTTCATCATCAATATGCTGGTCAATGTTTTTGGTTCACGAGCCAAGGCTGTCAAGTATGCCCCCATCTTTGCGACTTTCTTTATTTTTATATTACTAAACAATGTTCTGGGTCTGTTGCCAGTGGTTGGGCCGGGTATCCAGGTGGTTGTCGATGGCGCTCATACACCGCTATTTCGGCCATTTACAGCTGATCTAAACGGCACTATTGCCATGTCGGTAATGGCCATTATTTATGTCCAAATTTTATCTATCAAAGCCCAAGGCGGCAAAAAGCACCTTCAACACTACTTCAGTGACAAGCCGCTTAACCCAATTAATCTTTTCATCGGTATCTTAGAAGTTTTCGGAGAATTCACCCGAATTATGAGCCTCAGCCTGCGACTTTTCCTAAATACTGCTGTTGGCGAAATCCTGGTGGCCGTTTTCACTTCTTTAGTTCTGTCCAATGGCCGCACACCAGTGGCCGTTATCCCAATTATTTTATTCGAGGTACTGGTAGCCGGCATCCAGGCCTACGTCTTTACGGTGCTAGCGGCTACTTACCTGGGCTTGGCCATAGCCCATGCCGATCATGACAATGAACACGGCCACCCTGAACAAGACCACCAACCTGCTAATATACCCGGCCAGGTCGAGGCCAGAGGTATGCATGGTGGTTAAGGATCATAATATGGGTAAAAATTAGGCCCGTTCCGCTCATTTTAGGTAATTTTGATGTCAAAACGGAATGATGCAAATCACGATATGTTGACAAAATTGCATGAAATGAGCGGGGCGGCAAAAGGAGAAATATGAATCCACTAGTATTATTTGCAGCTGAAGCCAGCCCGGTTATGGGCAAGGCCTTGATGCTTGGCGCTGCCCTGTCAGCCGCCGCCATTGGCCTTGGTTGGATTGGTGCCAGCTACATGAAGGCCTTGGGCCGCAACCCCGAAGCCGGTAAAGCTGCCGGCCAGGTGATTATTATCGCCGCTATGGTTGAGGTTACAGCTCTGTTGGCATTCCTGCTAGGTGCCTTCTTGTTGAGCTAATCGACGCGACATGGCGCAGGATTTTTGATGGATTCTGCGCCTCTGAACTAACAGAGATGATATAATTGTAAGGAGAACATGGAGTTTACAAATTTATTAACCAACTTTGGTGCGACTGAGGAAGTCTCTGGTATCGGAGCTTTAGGAATTGATGTCTTGGCCATCCTGGCTCAGGCCTTCACTTTCCTGGTGCTGTTTTTTATCATTAAGAAATTTGCTCTTGACGGCATTATTAAGACTTTGGAAAAGCGCCGCCAGACCATAGATGATGGAGTCCGCTTAGGCCGTGAGATGGAAGCCGAAAAGGCGGCTCTGGATGCCAAGGTTGACGATGCTCTTAAGGCCGCTCGAGCCGAAGCTGATGAAATCATAGCTGGCGGTCAAAAAGAAGCCAGTCAGATTATTAAAGCCGCTGAAGAAGCTGCCTCCCGAAAGGCTGAAGCCATTTTGGCCGATGCCCACGGCAAAATTAGTGAAGATATCGCTGCGGCTCGAAAAGGTTTACAGCAAGAAATGCGAACTCTGGTGACTGAAGCAACCGAAATCATCATTGAAGAAAAACTTGACCAGCGCAAGGATGAATCATTAATCAAGCGAGCTCTCGCTCGAGTCGGAGGCAAAGCTTAGTGAACGCCCCAACCCGTCAAGAACTGGCTGAGGCAATTTTGAAATTGTCCGATAAACAATCTGCTAAGCGTTTAAGTAAAGCGGTGGCTGCTTACCTTATGGCCAATCGGCGAACTGGCGAACTTGATGCCATTATGCGTGAAATTGCTAGGTTGCGAGAAACTCGTGACGACGTAACTGAGGTAACAGCTACCAGTGCTCATCGGCTTAATGATTCGGCTCGCCGGACAATCAAAAAATTAATAGGTAATGAAAAGTTAATAATAAATGAGGTGGTTGATGCTGAGGTGCTCGGTGGTGTGCGCTTGGAGGCTAGCGAAATGTTGCTGGATCTAACCGTACGCGACCGATTAAATCGATTGAAAGCAGCGACTAGATAAGGAGAACAATGAAAGATATTAGCGTCAAAGAACTTAGCCAGGATGTGCGTCAGGCCATTGAAGAGTTAAAAAGCAGTCCCAGCATTGAAAGGGTCGGCGTAGTAACTCGGGTTGGTGACGGCATTGCCTGGATTTACGGCTTGTTTAACACTGGCTATAGCGAAATGATTGAGATTGACGGTGTTGACGGCGGCAAAGTGCCAGCTTTTGCCCTCAACCTGATGGAGGATGAAATCGGAGCTGTTATCCTGGGTGACGACACTAATGTTAGAGCCGGCGCCAAGGTCCGCCTGACCGGCAAAATATTGGAAGTTCCGGTTGGTCCAGAGCTAGTCGGTCGAGTGGTTGATCCGTTGGGCAATCCGCTAGATAACAAAGGCGCTATAAAAACCAAACACACTAGTCCGATTGAGCGGGCGGCCCCGGGCGTTTTAGATAGAAAGTCAGTTCACGAACCACTGATGACCGGACTGATGGCCATTGATTCAATGGTGCCGATCGGCCGTGGTCAGCGGGAGTTGATTATCGGTGACCGTCAAACCGGTAAAACAGCTGTGGCTGTCGACACAATGATCAACCAGCACCGCCAAGGCACAGGTGTTATAAACATCTATGTGGCGGTCGGACAGAAGTTGTCGAAAGTGGCTCGCCTTGCCGAGCGGCTAAAGCGCGAAGGCGTCATGGACCAAACCATAATTGTAGCCACCAGCGCGTCCGATCCGGCTAGTTTGCAGTACCTAGCTCCTTACGCTGGTACGGCCATGGGCGAATATTTCCGCGACAACGGTCAGCATGCTTTGATTATTTATGATGATTTGTCCAAGCACGCCACTGCCTATCGCCAGATGTCGCTTCTGCTGCGCCGCCCGCCGGGCCGTGAAGCCTATCCAGGTGATGTTTTCTATCTGCACTCTCGCCTGTTGGAACGCTCAGCTAAGTTGTCGGATGCCAAGGGCGGCGGATCGCTGACAGCTTTGCCGATTATTGAAACCCAAGCCGGCGACATCAGCGCCTACATCCCGACCAACGTGATTTCTATTACCGACGGCCAGATTTTTATGGAGACTTCCCTGTTCTACCAAGGCATTAGACCGGCTATATCGGTTGGTCTATCTGTGTCGCGTGTTGGTGGTTCGGCCCAGACCAAGGCCGTCAAATCGGTGGCCGGAAACTTGCGCCTAAGCCTGGCTCAGTTCCGCGAATTGGCGGCTTTCTCACAGTTCTCAACTGATCTGGATCCGGAAACAAAGCAGACTATCGAGCGTGGCCAACGCCTAACCGAACTGCTCAAACAGCCGCAGTATTCACCGCTGGCAGTCTGGCAACAAACAGCTTGCTTACTGGCGGCTAATGAAGGAGCTTTTGACTCTGTGCCCGTCGAGTCGATCAAGAAGGCTCAGGATGCCCTATTGAATACCCTTGGGACTCAGCACAAAAAGGAAATGAAAGTTCTGGACAAGGGTGACAAGCCAGATGATAAATTGCGCGACATAATACTAAAAGCAGCAAAATCAGTGGCTAAGGAGTATCAAGAGTAATGAGACACGAGGCGCCAGGCATAGGGTTGTTCGATGTAGCTGACATTCATGCCGGCATTGGCGGTGAGTCTTTAGCTGTGGCTCCTCCCGCTGAACTAAAATTGTATCCTGGCCAACAATTGGAGCTCGAACAACATGGTCGAGAATTTATCGAAGCGGCGCGTGATCGTCGGATTGAAATTCTGTCAAGCACTTCCAATACTCAATCTGAAATGCCGCCTCTAGGAGCCCAAGGTGTGCTGTTTGCCCAGGGTGATAATAAAAACGAACGACCGGCTATTCATACTAGGGTCTCTGGAGCAATTCGAGACTTGCTGGCTGAAGACCAGGACGCTCTGGAAATTATCGAAGCCATGGATAAAGCCTTCAGCCACCCGGAGGTAACCGTCGAGAAATTTAGCAAACTGCTGTTTACAAATAGCCGGGCTAAGCAGCTTCAAATTCATGAAATATCTGAGACCCCAGAATTTATTGTGGTCAGCGAAGTCGCCGAACAAATTGCTGATGCTTACATCCAACAGTTACTGCTGCTAATGAATGAAGTCCCAGAAACCCAGGCTGCCGACCGTCTGGCTCGCCAGATCATTATGATGACTATGTACTATGCTTTTAAAAATTGTATGGCATTAACGCACAACAATATGCTTTTACCAACGAAGGTTGCTATCGATGGCTAATACGATTGCCCTGAAAAGGCGCATCACCAGCGTTAAGAATACCAAGCAGATTACTAAGGCTATGGAGCTGGTGGCGGCCTCTAAAATGCGCCGGGCCCAAGAACAAACTCTGCGTACCCGCGATTACGCTATCATGGCTGGACAGATTCTGACTCGTCTTCGACAGCTGACTGATGTTAGTAAACACCCTCTGTTTGTGCAGCGCCCTGTCAAAAACAAACTTTACATAGTGGTTACCAGTGATCGGGGTCTGGCTGGAGCCTACAACAGTAATGTCCTGCGGCAGCTGTCTAAAAGTCTGCGTCAGGACGCTGATGATAAAATTTCGACCCAACTTATTATTGTTGGCAAGCAGGCTGCCCGATTTGTATCTAGATTAGAAGACGTCAATGCTCTAGCTGCTTATACTGAGTTTCCTGAACGCCCTACAGCTAATGACATTCGGCCAATTCTAAATACTATCACCGAGATGTACACTAAGCGCCAGATTGATGCTGTCGATGCTATTTTTACCGACTATAAGTCCAGCATCACCCAAGTGGTCAAGGTACAGCGGGTTTTGCCGGCAGCCTTTACTGCTGAACCAATCTCTCACGATCTCGGCGAAGCAGATTTTGAACCTTCGCCAGAAGAAGTCCTGGCGTCGGTGACTTTGCGATTAATCGAAGCTCAGCTGACCCAGATATTCTATGAAGCCCAGGCCTCAGAGCAGTCCATGCGAATGATGGCTATGAAGAATGCTACTGATAACGCCAATGAATTAGTCGATGATCTTACCCTGGCCTTCAATACAGCCAGACAAGCAGCTATAACACAAGAATTAGCCGAAATAACCGGCGGAGCGGAGGCCATCAAATGAACACAGTTAACCAATATGAACTGGAAAAACCGGCTCACCTAACAGATGAGTATGAACTTTACGGCCCCAACAATTTGTTGGTAGTGTCAGGCAAGCTCGCAGGCTTTGCTGCTGATTCAGCTATTTACTTAACCGAAAGAATTAATTCAATAGCTGCCGCCAACAGTTTACCTGAATCTGCTAGCTGCCCTGATGCTACTTATCAATATAATTCACAGTGGGATACTCATCCCATAAAGGGTATTTCAGCACGACGACGTTTGCGACAAGAATGGCCCCAAAATATTAATCATATTTTAGAAGAGCGAGCCGAAGGCGACATAGCGCTAATACCTAACGGACCAGGATTCACCATTGCAGCGGCTTTGATTTTAGGACAGGCAGTCGGAATGGGTAGAGGCGATGTTTACCTATTCAAACGGAGAGTGCCAGATATGTATCGAAGGAACCCACGGGTACAGTCAGTAAATGATACGTCAAACTTGTTTGGCTGGCGAGCTCCCAACTCTGGCAAGGCTCATCACGAATCCTTGAAAGCAACACCTGAGAATTTTGTGGGGGCAACTAGATGACCATCGCCGAAACAGATATGACCAAAGATAGTGCATACCAAGTATACTAAAGAGATAAATAGGAGTTAGTTTATGAATAAACCAGAAGAAGGGCCGCAGGCATTTCGAGAGATTGCCGATAGACAAAGGCCAGCACCGGTTGGTAGAACTCGGGTGCCAGCGCGATCATACCAAGATGCAGTGGAAGAAAGCGACCCCGGCTTGGTGGGCGCCGATGTGCCTACCAAAGATTCTAAACAAGAAGACACGGTTATGGATTTATCCGTCTGGGGGACTGCTGCTGGTTACCTAACTGGCGATCCTGCACTGTTAGCAGCTCGCGGGCACACTGATGAAGAAATACAAAATATTCAGATTGAAATCGCAAAAAGAAGAGGAGAATAAATGGCAGTAAGTGAGAAAACACGAACAACAAACGGAAAAGTCACCCAAGTGGTCGGCGTGGTTGTCGATGTGGCCTTTCCTGAAGGCAAGTTGCCGGCAATTTTTAATGCTTTGACCCTAGAGGTTGACGGGCAATCATTGACTTTGGAGGTTGCCCAGCACCTCAGTGAAACAACTGCGAGAGCGATTAGTCTGGGCTCGACAGACGGTGTCAAGCGCGGAGCCAAAGTTGTCGATACCGGAGCGCCGATAAATGTGCCGGTCGGCAAAGCTACCTTGGGACGCATGTTTAACGTCACTGGCGAACCGATTGATGGCAAGAAGCCTGCGGCTACAAAAACTGCTCCAATTCATCGCCAGCCGCCCGCCCTATCTGACCAGTCTGGCGAGACTGAAATTCTAGAGACTGGCATTAAAGTCATCGATTTAATTTGTCCAATTACTAAAGGCGGTAAGGTTGGTTTATTCGGAGGCGCCGGCGTTGGCAAGACCGTTCTGATTCAGGAATTCATCAACAATATCGCCACCCAGCACAGCGGTAACTCAGTTTTTGCTGGCGTAGGTGAGCGAACCCGTGAAGGCAACGACCTGTACTACGAAATGGAAGAATCCGGCGTGTTGGATAAGACCTCCCTAGTTTTCGGACAAATGAATGAGCCGCCCGGAGCTCGACTGCGGGTTGGCCTTTCCGGTTTAACAATCGCCGAGGGCTTCCGTGATGAAGGTAAAGACGTACTGTTGTTCATCGACAACATCTTCCGCTTTACCCAGGCCGGTGCTGAAGTGTCTGCCCTGCTGGGACGTCTGCCATCAGCCGTGGGGTATCAGCCCAACTTGGCTCAGGAAATGGGCCTATTGCAAGAACGCATAACTTCGACTAAAAAAGGTTCGATTACCTCAGTCCAAGCTGTTTACGTACCAGCCGACGACCTTACCGACCCGGCTCCAGCCACGACGTTTACGCATTTGGACTCGACTATTTCCTTGAACCGGGCTTTGACAGAGCAAGGCCTCTATCCGGCTGTCGATCCGCTGGACTCCAGCTCGACAATCATGGATCCGGAAATTGTCGGCCAGGAACACTACGAAGTGGCCCGTGAAGTGCAAAGAATTTTACAGCGCTATAAAGATTTACAAGATATTATCGCCATATTGGGTATGGAAGAATTGTCTGAAGAAGACAAGAAAACCGTAGCCAGAGCCCGCCGTATTCAGCGGTTCCTGACCCAGCCGTTCTCGGTGGCCGAGCAATTCACCGGCAATCCCGGCAAATACGTCTCACTCAAGGACACCATTGCCGGGTTCCGGGAAATTCTCGATGGTAAGCACGATGACAAACCCGAGTCAGCATTTTATATGCGCGGTACGATCAAAGAGGTTAAATAATGCCCGAACAGGATTCGTTTACTCCTGAAGACGTTGTGATAGTCGCCGAGGCGGCGGCAGTTGAGGCTGGGCGTTACCCGGATGCTCCGTCTACTACTCTCGTCATCAGGAATGTGCTAGATGCCCTTGGCCTGGCAGAGAATCCTGATGAATTACCGGTTGAAACTGCTGATAACGTCAAAGAAATCCTTGAAACTTACGCCAGAGATGTTCGCGAGCACATGGCTGAAGTTATGGCTCGTACACTTGGTAACACTGCAATCATTGAGGATGCAAATAATTTTCAGCCAGAGGTGGCATCTGATGAAGAATCTAGGGTATTGGATGCCAGTAATAAATTTGCCAGTGACCAGGGAGATAAGACTGAATGATTCACTTTGAACTTGTCACTCTAAATGGAAAGAAGTTTGGCGGCAACGTTCATGAAGTAGTATTGCCGACGCCGCAAGGTCAGATTGCTATCTTCCCTCACCACATGCCGCTGGTCAGCATTGTTAGTCCAGGCATGATAAAAGTCCGCGAAAGACCGGATGATCCCGACGACTTTATGAAAGTCTATGCTACTAATGGTGGTGTCATCGAGATAGCTTATAATCAAATCAGGGTTTTAGTTGACGAAGCTGATAGCTCTGACGAAATTAACGAACAAGAAGCCCGCAAGGCTCATCAAGAAGCTTTAGATCTAAGGAAAAATGCTAGGGACTTAGTGTCACTTGATCAGGCTCAGGGTTTGATAGATCGGACTTCTACCCGTTTGAAAGTGGCTGAACTGCGGCGTCATCGTCGCAGTCGCTAAGCTTGCCTTTTACACACAAAGCAGCTATTGTTTAGTTATTAACTAACGGAGGGAAGCCTAAATGAAGGGTGTTTTTTCAAGAAATAATATTGCCATGGTTGTGGCTGAAGCCTTAGGCACAGCCGTGCTGGTCAGTGCCATCTTGGCTGTATCACGATCGGCAATTGGTGTGCCATACTTTGTGGCGCTTGGCGTTGGCCTAACAATGGCCATGCTGGTCTTTATGGTCGGCAAAGCCTCCGGCGCACATGTTAACCCAGCTGTAACACTGGGATTATGGTCAGCCAGACGAATCGATACGGCTAAAGCATTAATTTACATCGGCGCCCAATTCTTAGGTGCTGTTGGAGCCTACTCTCTTTACAACTATTTAGTTCCAACTGGAATGCGCAGCATTGCTGGTGATGAATTTTCTTGGACAGTATTGGTTTCGGAGTTAGTCGGAGCTTTTGTCTTCACTTTTGGTGTGGCCGCAGCGGTCTACAACAATTACGAAGGCGGACGATTGGCAGCGGCTATCGGCGGCTCGCTGGCTGTGGGCATTCTAGTAGCTGGCATAGCCTCTAATGGAATCATTAACCCAGCCGCCGCTTTGGGCGTTGACTCTTGGGACAAGGCTTATGTCATCGGACCGCTTGTTGGTGGTGTACTTGGAGTAAACCTCTATGCATTGCTATTTGCCGATCGACCAGGACTGGTCGCCAGAGCTGTTTCGTCAGCTAAGAAAACTGCTAAAAGCGCAGCTAAAAAGGCTAAAAAATAATCTATTTCAGCAACGGATGCTGACAAAAAGTATGATTACTACCGGGAGCAAATGACCCGGTAGTAATTTTTTGTCGAACGTCTTTTAGTTTGGCTTCCATAGTGTCAATGCCTCGCTGCGTCTTAGCCACACTGCCGATGACTCCGGTGTCAACAAACTCCAGAGTTAGTCTAGCCGGCCGCTCATCATGCAGCCGCTGCCAGACCAGCGCATACAGAGTTAACTGTGGGCTGCTGGTAGCCCGTTGTTTGGCTTTGGCTTCAGTGTCTACAGAAGTTGAAGTTTTGTAATCTCGAATTTCAACTCCCTTTTCAGTTTCAAAAACTGCGTCCAGCCGGCCAGTTATGACCAGGCCTATATCTTGCAATCGAGCATTGAAGGCTGACTCAACCGCCACCGGTACACGTTTATCCTTTTGATAGTGAGCTTGGTAGAAATTCCTCAGCGTATTCATGGCTTGGGTTTGCAGACGTTGTTTCATGAGTTTTGACTCAGTCGGCATAGCATCAATCTGGGCTGTCAAAGTTTCCTCGAGTTGCTTTAAATTAATCTTGGCACCTTCCAGCAAAGCTTTATTAACATCCTCAATCGCTGAGTGGATTGCTTGGCCGTACAATGCCTGGGTGTTATCGGGGCTGGGCACGTTTAGAACATATCGGTAGTAGAAATCTAACGGACAGCGTAGAAAGCAATCAATTTGGCTAACGCTGAGACGCAGGATTTTACCGTCAAACATCTTGCGTGGCAGGCTCACAGCCGTGATATCATACGGTTCTTTGGTGGCCAGTTCTAAACTTGAAGGGGTTTTAGTACCATCGCTGTCTGAAAGTTTATTCTTGCCAAATATTTCGGCTAGGAACTTTGATGGTTCTCGAGTAGTTTGGCCGTTGTGGCTGCGGCTGTAGGTTAAGATGAGGTTGTGGCGGGCTCTGGTCATGGCCACGTACATTAAACGACGCTCTTCAGCAATGTGCTCATCGGCCGCCGAGGAATGTTTAGCGACTAATTTTTCTGGCAAAGCAATTCCGCCAGATATCGCCTGTAGAGGAAAAGAACCCTCCACACAATCCGGTATGTAGACCGTGTCCCACTCCAGACCTTTAGCTTTATGGATGGTCAGTATGTTAACTCGGTCGTGGCTGATTTGCAGGCTATTGTCCTGGCTGCTTTCACCGGCGGCTTCTAAAACTGGAAACGACTCTAGATACTGAGCAGCTGTTGGCTGTAGTGAAATTGACTCAAACTCGCTCAAGGTTCGAAAAAACTCGGACAGCTGAACAACGGTATTGGCGGCCTCCTGGTCGCTAGCTGCCCGGCCATACAGCATGCCCTTGTATCCGGTGTCGTCTAGAATAGCGTAAACCAGCTTTCCTACCGGTAAAATGGTGGCCTGGTCACGCCACTGGGTAATGGTCTCTAGGGCTTTGGCGATGACCTGGTTATTCGAATCGGATCTAAGCTGTTCCTCTAGAGTTTTTTGAGCTAGCCTGGCTTGCCCGGACATCTCGGCCAGCAACGAACCCGGAATATTAAATAGGCCACTGCCTAAAGTGTGATATAGGCTTAGGCTGGCCCCAGGGTCGGCAATAGCCCGCAGGGCTTCGATGATCATGCGGACAACTTCAGTCTTGTAAAGATGATAGCGCTCGCCCACCAGTCGGTACTTAATGTCAGCTAAATGAAAGGCTTGGCCGACGCGCTCGGCCGTAATGTTGCGCCTGGCCAAGACGGCTATGGAATCCGGGCTTTCGCCGCGCGCCAGACGTTCGGTGACATCATCGACCAGCCACTGCAGCTCATAGTCCAGTGTCGAGAATTGTCGAACGTCTGGCGGGCGCCCCGCCTCAAGGGCTCGCAATCGCTTGTCAATTCCCAACTGTACCTCCAGCCGATGAGGGTTGTTATGTTGCACCAAAGTGTAGGCAGCATCTAAGATTTTTTGGCCCGAGCGGTAATTCTGGATCAAAGCCACCTCTTTAGCATTCGGGTGACGCTTTTTAAAATCTAAGATATTGGCCAGGGTTGCACCGCGAAAACCATAAATACTCTGATCATCATCACCGACCACCATCAGACTATTGTCGGGACTGCTGAGCAAATCAATCAGCACCGATTGCATCGGATTTGTATCCTGAAATTCATCGATCATTATGGCCCGGTAACGTTCTTGCAACAGCTTTTGTATATTCGGCCGAGCCCGCAGCAGTTCGATGGCCCGGTAAATCTGATCATCATAATCAATAACATTGAACTCCTTGCATAAACGAATGTAGTTAGCATAAGCTCTGGCTAACTCCTTGTGTTTGGCTTTTTCCAAGCGCTGACTGGAGTCTGTGGCTGGCAGGCCCCTAACAAATTTTTGATAACTTTCTGGAGTGACAACATGCTGTTTTAAGCGCGAAAAATACTTCGCCAGATCTGGCAGCAAACTTTTAGGATTGGTAACCGGAGCATAAAAGTCTAGCTCTAACCCATCTAGGTGCTGTTCTAAAAACACAATCTGAGCACTTTCGCCTAAGAGCAAAAAATTACTACTAAGCCCGATTTCGGTGTTGAATTCGCGGAGCATCCCTTCACCAAAGGCATTGAAGGTCAAAATCGGCAGATCGGCGTGCAGGTCTGGTCGGCTTTCCAGGACTCGCTCTAACATCTCGGAGGCAGCTTTTTCGGTGAAAGTCACTGCCAGAATCCTGCCCGGCTCAATACCCTCATCCAATAGATTGCTGATTCGCTGCACGATTACCCGCGTCTTGCCAGTGCCGGCACCGGCAACTACTAGTAACTTTCCAGACTTTTGATTAGCGGCTTTGGTCTGAGCCTCATTTAACTCCATACCTCTATTGTACCTTGGTAGCTACGCGGTGTATAATCCAGACATGAAGCAACTAGAAAACAAACTCAATCAATTATTTGTCGAAAAAGCACCCTTTCAATTACCGGAAAGTGCTAGAAAGTGGATAGCGCAGTGGGCCTGGTTATTTGCCGTGGTTGGTCTTATCATCGGCATTATGGCCTTCTTCCCGCTGCTGGCCGGTCTGGGGCTGATCTCTACTTTTGGAGTGGTGTTTGCATCGGGCAGATTTTGGGCACTAGCCTGGCTGTCGCTGATAGCCATGGCGGCTTATCTGGTAGTCTTGGGTATAGCCATTCCAAAATTAAAGGCCCGTCAAGCTCAAGGCTGGAATCTGATTTACTATGCTACCCTAGCTTACTTTGCCTATGATGTTGTCTATGCCCTGTCATATGTCACCGCTGCCTCAGTCATGGGCTTATTCTGGAATCTAATTTGGTTAGTAGTCTCCTTATACTTTATCTTCCAAGTCCGCAGCCAGTTCAAAGGTTCGGCTTCAAAAAAGTCTAAATAAGTCTAAATAAGCGTTTGCCAGTAGTACCAGAAGTTTTCGATAATTAAAACGAGTACCAGCACGTAGCCGGCAATCAAGATATCAAGATGGTGGCGTCCGGCAAAGCCAACGATACCCCGCAGTGGTTTGGGTGTCGGCAAGTTCTTCTCCTGCAGGTTAAATAAGGTGGTATACCAGAAAATTGGCCAAGTCACTATCCAGACAGCCATGCAATAAACGCACAGAGCGCCGATACTGTATAGGCTTTGCCAGATCAGCCAAACTACAAAGGCCATACCCAGGCTTGCGCCGATCTGCAGCCCGCGCCAGAACCAGGGCCTAAACTTAGCCCCGGCAACCAAGGCCATACCAATAGTTAAAACCACACTGAAGGCAGCAATTCCCAGAAATGGATTGGGGAAACCAAAGGCTTCGGCCTGATCGGATAACATTATTGAACCGCAACTCAGCACCGGATTTATACTGCACGACAGTTGATGACTGGGATTCTGGAGCACGGCAAACTTTTCAACCGTAAGCACAAAGGCGGCTAGCAATCCAATACTAGCGCCAACCGCTAGTATCCAGGGGTACCTTCGCTTCATGACTTCCATTATACACCAATGATGTCGCTGGATTTGCTATACTAAAACCAATGTCAAAATTATCAGACAAAGACTACCAGGACCTGGGTAAAAAGATGGTTAGTTTTTATGAAACCGGTTATGTGAATAAAAAGCAGGCCTTGAGTTTTGCCTTTCTTAAGGGGCTAGCTACTGGCTTCGGTGCCTTTTTGGGCGGCACCATACTGATAGCAATATTGCTTTGGATATTAAGCCTGATTGACCAGGTGCCCTTTGTGGACTTCCTCCGAAGCGGACTTGGCAGATAAAAGGCCAGAAAACCAAAGCGACCCCACTTCCCTTGGGGCCGCTTTGGTATCCCTCCTGAATCGAAAAACCAGTTGATAACTGCGACTGTATGCTTACAAAACTAGGCTGCATTTCATAACTCTAGTGATACGTCCGTACGTCAAAGGTTTTTCGCAATTGTCAATGTACTGTGGCTAAGGTGGTGCCCGCGGCTCTCGCCTTCTATGGGTACTCATAAGGAGCTTGCCACTCTGTTGCTCCTTCCTCATCATCCTCTTCGCCGTCTTGGTAGTTGGCGTGATAGTAATCATAGCGGTCAATCATCTATCCCCCTTAATGCTGATAGCCTATTGAGGTTACCGGGCTATCTCGCGGAGCTTCTAGCGGGTTAAATGGTGTTCCCAGCTCATCGTATAACCATTCGGGCAAATCGACTATGTCCCGATTAGTGATGGTGGTAGTTACAAGCACACAACCCTCCTTTTCTTTTGGTCGCACCTATTGCTCCAGCACGACACCCTCAGTCTAATAAAGCTATCCGAAATCAGCTATAAGAAATCTCACAAGTCACATATTGTTTATTTGTTGGAGCGGCCAACTCTAATTAACATAATGATAAGCACAGCTCCAAAAACGGCAATTAGCAAGCTGACGGCATCAAAACCGCTGACATTACCTAAGCCGAACAATCGGGCGATGAAGCCTCCCAAAAGTGCGCCGCCGACACCGATTAAAATGTTCTTCACCAAGCCGTACTCAGCGTTAGTGCCGGTTACCAGTGAGGCTATCCAGCCGGCTAAGGCACCAAAAATAATCCAAAGAATTATATTCAATTTATTCTCCCCCTACAATTCAAAGGAACCGATGCAAGCGGTCGTCAGTTTGAACTTCATTATAGATATCTAGTCGCGGGTACTGGCTAGCTTTACGGTCCAGAAACTCGATAATTTTGGTTCGTGTAGGCTGGCTCATATCGATCCTCCTGTTTATTAAATGTTGCTTCATGGTATATGGGATCTAGGCGACCCTCTATAAAATTAGTTACACCAACATTGTAAGAATTTATACAAGCGGGCCGTAATAACAGAGGCAGTCGTCGACAACCACCGTCTATCTAAGTACACTATTGATATGGCAGGTAATAAAACGCAGCAGCAGATTTTAAGATCGGTTTTAGATAAAGGTAGCACGCGAAGCCTGCCCAAAAGCAATGTCATTTTCTATCAAGGTGAGGTGCCGCAATCGGCGGCTTTAATCAAGCGAGGGGTGGTTAAAGTTTACAATTTAAGTCCTGATGGCGAAGAGCAGTTAGTTACCTTTCATGTTGCCGGCGAGTTTTTCCCCAGCACTTGGCTATTCGGTCAAACTGTCAGTACGGTTTATTTCTACGAAACATTTACCGACTGCGAGATCTGTTTTATATCCCAATCAAACCTGACCACGATAATTAACAAAAATTCAGCAAGCCTGCGGTTCTTTATGGATTCGTATGCCCGCCATTACACCGGTATGATGTTGCGTGTCACAGCTTTACAGCAGGCAAAGGCTAATTCCAAGATCAGCTATACTCTGTTTTATTTAGCCCAGCGATATGGCCGGCCAATCAGCTCTTATGTCTCAAAAATCAATATTCAATTAACTCACCAGCAATTTGCCAGTCTGGTTGGCTTAACCCGTGAAACCACAGCTACAGAAATGAAAAAACTCGAAAAGCAAGGCATCGTCAGATATGACAATCAAGTCTATAAAGTCAACACCAAGAAATTGCTGGAATCGATGGGTGATGAAAGCTTTACCGATATAAAGCTAGTATAGTATGGCTAGCCTAGTCAAGCTACTTCTTTTTGACTGCTAGATTGTCCTGGACTAGCTTGACCAATTCCTTTGGTGAAGCCCAGGCCTTGAGCATGTACTTGGTGGCTCCTAAAGAGAAAGCTTCGTCAATTTCGGCTTGCATATCGAGGTTACTGAAGACAATAACAATCGGCGGATTATCTTGGGATGGCAGGTCGAAAGCCTTCAGGAACTCGATACCGTTGACTTTCGGCATTCTTAGATCTAAAAGTATCAAATCGATATGGTTAGATTCAGCAATTGACATGGCCTCTTCGCCATCAAAGGCTGATAGCACCTTGAAGCCTTCTTTCTTTAGAATAGTGGCATAGGCATCATTTAGGGCTTTCTCATCCTCAACAACTAATATAGTTTGTTTAGCCATAGTCGACTCCTATCATAGCACTATTATTCTCGTAAATTGAATTAAATAACTTACACACTTCCCTGATCCTTGTTAGTCTTTCGCTTTGGCCGGTTAGGCACCTGGCTACGCAATGCCAGCGGCAGCATAAAGGTAAAGGTCGTACCTTGACCCTCCTCACTTTCGGCAGTGATAGTGCCGCCGTGCATCTCGATTATCTGTTTGGCGATATATAGACCAACACCACTGCCGGCGGTTTGCCTGGATAGTTCGTTAGAGATTCGAGAGAACTTTTGAAATAGCTTATCCAGGTCATCCCTGGCTATACCGACGCCGGTGTCAGCCACGCTCACAGCAGCAAAGTCGCCGTGACGTTTGATTTTGACAGTAATAGTTCCGTGTTCTGGTGTGTATTTGATGGCGTTGCTGATAATGTTGTCAACAGCCATCCGGACATACTGCGGGTCACCGTTAGCATAGAGGATTTTCTTGGGAAAACTGGTTAAGATTACCTGTTTCTTGGCCTTGATATCAGCGGCATGGTCTCGCAACGACTGGTCAATCAAATCACGAATCTTTAGTCGTTCGGTTTGCAGCACCAAACGGCCGGTGTCAATTCGGGCAACATGCAGGATTTCATCAATGATACCTAGCTGGCGCTCGTTGCTGCTGTAGGCTTCCTTGAGTAGCTGGCGCTGTTTAGGGGTGATTTTGCCAGCATAGCCTTCCAGCAGCATGCCGATGTACTGCTTGACGCCGGTCGCTGGCGTTCGCAGTTGGTGTGAAGCGATCGATAACAGGTCGTCCTTGGCCTGAGCCAGTTCGCGGTTCTCGGCGAACGCCAGCGACCTAGTCCGGGCCAGCAGCAGGCTCAGCACCAAGCCGGCAATTAGAGCACTAAAAATTACACCGGCTATCAGTGTCGTGGTCGGGTTGCGCCGGTTAGCGGCACTGACGATGTTGTTAGGTGCCTTGTATTCGATCACCCAATCGCGGCCAGCCAGATGTAGAGTTTGTTGCCTAGCCGGTTCGTTAATTGTGCTAAATAGCTGATTCTCGAACATGACATTTTCTGGCTCGGCAGTTTGATCATAAACTCTAAAGCCTAGCCCGGCTCGCTCGGCGTTTGGCCCAAAAATACCCTCGAAAAAGTTGCGGGTTGTAAACGGCGCATAGGCAAAGCCGGCAACAGTCTGCTTGGCGGCGCTTTGGTACAGAGGTTGATACAGAATGAAGGCCGGTTCGTTCTGTTCATCCTGGCTAAGAACTAACTTGCCAGTCATGGCAACTTTACCGCTGCTACTTGCTTTCTCTAAAGCAGCGTTCCGGGCTGGATCGGTAGAAATGTCAAAGCCGAATCCACTGAGGCTTTTGTAATTTGCCGGAGTTACAGGGGTAATTGGATATACTATTGGCACGTAAACTGCTCGATCGCCAGGCGGTGTTACTGCATAATCTCTAAATCCCTCAGCACGGACGCGGTTTTGATGATTCTCTAGCTGGTCTCGGGGAACGCGCTCGGCGAAAGCAATCCCCTGCAAACCTGGGAGTTGACGAGGTATGTCGTAATTCTCATAGAAAGTTCGCCACTCAGATCGGCTGACATTACTAGACGCTTGGAAGAAGCCATTAGCTGACTCTAGTATTTGCTGATAATCACTTATCCTATCAGCAATTTGAGACTCGATTCTTGTCGTTTCTTGGCTGATGGCATGATCGCGTTGATCGGCGACTCTGGCCTTACTGGCTTGCCACGACCAAAGAGTGACGCCCAAGAAGGCAAGGAAGACAATCACCGTTGGTAAGGCATGCAACATCCAATCCTTGCGAGCTCCGGCTTTTAAATCAGCAATAAACAACATACCCTTTCAGCCTAATACTGTTCGCCTCAAAAGTCGTGTGAAAAATCTTACAACACTACCCTAC
Source organism: uncultured Candidatus Saccharibacteria bacterium (assembly GCA_964493895.1). GTDB lineage: Bacteria > Patescibacteriota > Saccharimonadia > Saccharimonadales > JAGQNJ01 > CAYRSA01. Next base: position 56,467 of record CAZBPY010000002.1, read on the forward strand.
TCGAAGTACATTGTTGTGTTTTTGTACAAAAAGTACTGCTAATGGTTGACTGATCAGTTTAGCACTATGGTAGGCTTTTAGGCACACGCGGTGGGTACTTTAATAAACCAAGGAGGGTATCCACATGGTACAAACACAATATAATCAAATGCGAGCCAATATGATGGCTACATTTATTTCGACATTAGTCGCAATTCTTGTAGCAGTCCCAGTGGCTCTATACGTAGCCAACAAACTAATACAAGCTCAGATTGCTTCAGCCGCTACCCAAAGCGCTGTAGTTAATCAAAATCCAGCACCATTTGCCATGGCTGGCGGCGGATGCGTTGACCCAAGCGCAGCAGCTGCAGCAGCTGCGGGCGGTGAGGCTTCAGCCAGTGCCAGCGGCGCTAGCGCTTCAGGCGGCGGCCTACTTGGCTATGTAGCAGCCAGCTCGGTCAATCAGAACCAAACTGAAAATAACTACACCTACAACGGCAGCTTTAACTCATGGAATAACGGCAACGCTTGGAATAATGGAAACACCATCGGTTCCAACAATGGTAATGGTTCATGGAATGGAAACACTCTTAACGTAGCCAGCAACAATGGCAATGGCTCCAACAACGGCAATACTGTCGCCAGCAACAATGGTAATGGCAACACTACCAACTCTAACAATGGAAACGGTTCTAACAACGGTAACGGCTCTAACAACGGAAACGGTTCCAACAACAACAATGGCAGTGGTAACGTAGTCAACTCCGGCAACACAGTTGCTAGCGGCAACAACGTAGCCAGCGGGAACACTGTCAACAGCGGCAACACTGTCAACCAAGACAACGACTTAATCGACGTACTCTAATCAGTAATCGATAAAGTCACAGACCTGCTCAAGCCAGCCTCAGTTTTCAGGGGCTGGCATTGAGCGTCCTTTAACCCGGCCAGTACCAGTCCTGATATCCGTGACATTTTTTTGAGCAGCAGATACTTTCTAGCTTCCGATGTTAGTAAACACACCGACGGCTAACTCGGCCCAGATCCATAAGGTCAAAATCCCAACCAGCGCCGCTAAAATAAGTCGATTGATCTTAGTTCGCCTGGCCAAAAGCACAAATAAACTACCCATGCTAAACAGCAGCAGGCCCATGACGGCGAAGTCAAAGGGACTCCAGACCACCTCATTGCTAAACTGCATAGCAATCAACGGGATGAGCAAAACACCTGCAGTTCCAATCGCTACCCACCCAAAAGCGGCGTCTTGGTTGATAATGTCAGAATTCTTGGATTTCACACTTATACTCCTGTTTGCACACTATATTATACCAGGAACTTACGGCAGCAACCTGGACTTTCTGGTCCTAATATATTAAAGTATACATTGCATTATACTAGGAGCTGTGATGTTCTCTCCAGAACAAGACAAATTAGTAGTGAACCATGCTGAAGCCCCAGGCTGCTTATACACCCTTAGCCACCCAACCGAGGAAATAGCCGCCGGCGAATTGCTTGAATTGGTTGATTTCCAAAACTCCGCTTTGGGCATTGGTTCACACATAGCGCTAGGTACACGAGTTTTTAAAGAGGCAATCATGGCAGTAAGGTCAGCTTCATCTGATTCAACGCATATAGATAATGACGGGCCATATAAAGATCCATTCTTGCACGTCTATAGACTGCCAGGTAGCCCGAAGGGGATGACTGTTTGGACAACACCCAATGTCCATCTGCGTTTAGCAGACTTCTACTTAGGAGTGCAGGCTCTAAAAGATTACTATGATGACTTAACTGATGAAGAGCGTTTAGTTGTATTTGCTGAAAAGGGCCGCTTAGTTGTTCACGACGTTCTCTACGACGACCAGGTACAAGAATTAGCTTGACGCCTATTCTCTGCCAATTGAAGCGATGCATCGTGCTTTTTGTACCAAATAAAATGATACACTCAGTGTGTATAGAGTGTATCAAAATTGAAAGGTGCCGTCGGGCGGAGTTGGTTCACACTCCGCGCTGCAAAAGAAAAAGCCGCCCGAACGGCGACCAATTCCTAAAAATTCCTCATGGCTGGGGCGGAGGGATTCGAACCCCCGAATGCCAGGACCAAAACCTGGTGCCTTACCACTTGGCCACGCCCCATTGCTTTTGGCCGGCCAGGCTCAAATTAACAGATGAATTGTACATTACAACAGAGAAAAAAGCTACTACCAAAACAGCAGCTTTAGCGGTATAATATACCTAATATGCGTGTGATTGAGCCCCGCAAACCGGTTCGGCGGCCGACGGCTAAGAAGCAGCCTAAAAAGCGGCCGATCAAGACTATGGTAGGTCTAGCTATTTTAGTGGCGGCCAGTGTTGGTTTGCTGCAGCTGGCTAATAATTACAAGAACACAGCACTTGGACGGCCGGACAATTCGAAACAAATTGCTACGGCCACCTCAGTTCAAGAATTAGAGCAAGTCGCCAGCGCCCAGGACATAAAGTTCAAATTCTTTACCGGGGACCAGTTCCAGCGGTTATATGAAGAATTAAACTTCCCTAACACTCAAAAACTGCTTCAGCCGCCAGAGATCACCGGCAACCAGGCAGCCGATGCCAGAATAAAAATCATTGCCGAAAGCCGGGGCTATACTTTGCGCAGTGTGCCGGTTCTGCCAATTATCAAAACAAATGAACCGCGCTTGACCAATGACGACCTCCTGCAGCCAAAAGCTTACAGCGGCTGGTTGGTTCTAAAGGATATGGCTGCCAAGGAAGGCATTCCGCTTCGGTTAAACTCAGGTTATCGGTCAATTGAGGCCCAACGTGAGTTGTTTCTGTCCAGACTCCTAGCCAATGGCGGCGATCCAGCTCGAATTGCTGCTGGCTTGGCTGATGACGCTGTGGTGCAAACCCTAGCCCTAACCGCTCCGCCGGGCTATTCTAGACATCATACAGGTTACACAATTGATTTGATGTGTGAAGGCAGCGGAAACTTCAAGACTTCACCATGCTTTAGGTGGTTAAGCGCCGATAATTATAATAAAACCAAACGAGCCGGTTGGATACCAAGCTATCCTGAAGATGCTTTAGAACAGGGACCCGAACCAGAAGCCTGGGAATATGTCTGGGTTGGACTAGCCCAAGTTACCGAGTAGCCTGTTGATCCTGCCAAATGCAATAGGCTGTATATAAACACCAGGCTTGTACGTTCAGCACCAAAAACATCTGGAACCAGGCGGCGTAGGCATTTAATACATGAATTGCTAAAGTTACCCCCAGGATGCCCAGCAGGGCTATGTGAAAGAAAACCTTACTCCCCTGCCTAAGGGCGCCATGGGCTCGCTGGCTTATCTGGAAAATAACAAATGTATAACCAAGGACCGATAGATTAGCTGCACCAGCGTGGACAACGCTCCAAAAACTTCCTTCATCAAAAGGGTTGTAAGGACTCCAGCCGGCGATGATAAAAAAGATTGAGCAAATAATCGCAAACTTGAATACATCTTTCCAGAAATGTCGGAGTGCCAGAGTGAAGATTGTAAACAAAACGGCAATTATGGTTAGTACTGACCCAAAGAAAGTGGCTAGTTCTGGATAGTAATACGGCAACGCCGAAAGCGGTTTATTGAAGTCGAGGTTGGAGAAAGTTAGAACAATAACGAAACAGAACCACTCAAACACCACAACTAAAGGCGCGCATAACAGTGTAAGCTTCTGCCACCTTGTCATTGTCACATAATACCAAAAAACAACAAACTCGTGTCTGGCTAATAATTTGGAGCTGGTGGCAAACCAAAGAACTGCTCTAGTGTCTGACTGGCTTTATTAAGCTCAGCTGCAAGTTCTGGACCAACGTATCTTAGGTGCCAGGGTTCGTAGGAATAGCCAACTATAGCTTCTAGACCACTGGGGTATCTAATAACAAATCCATACTTGTAGGCATTTGCCGCCACCCATCGCCCTTCTGGTGTTTGATCAAAGCAAGTATCCAACTGACATAACCCCGATACTGTGCCGACATCGGCAGCTAGTCCGGTCTGATGCTCGCTGTGGCCAGGACGAGCACTAGTTCTGTCAGCGCTAGCCTGCCCTTCTCTAGCGACGTTGCCACTGTAAACACTTTGCTGCAGACCATATGATCGATAGCCGCTGACCAGCACTAAATTGATGCCTTGGCCGGCGGCATCTGTGGCCATCCTTTCGAGAGCGCTGGCAGCTTCGTCACGCAGTAACATTTCATTAGAGCCGCTGGAACGAAGCCGAATTTGAGGCGATCGTAAGCCGTTTGGTACATAAGATGCCGGTATTGGCCGTTGTTTGTTGGCGATAAACCACAAACTGGCTGGTTCATCTATCGAGTATAGGCCTTTGTTAAAGCCGGCTGCCTGCTCTTGACTTGGATTATCATTAGGCTGTTGGCCAAACAGCCAGGTTGGTGCTCCAGCGCTGCCCGACCACCTCCATAAAACCAGCAAGACAACCAAGCAAAAAAGTCCAACCAAAAGCAAAGTTTGTTGGTGTTTTCGAAACCATGACATGTCGACTTAGTATAGCAAAATTGCTCAAACAAAATTATAGTAATAAATATGCAACAAACATCAATGGACGGTGTTCCAAAGTTGAACATCGATAAATTCGTCAAGCCTCTATCCATTAACGGTTTACGGGGCCGGGTCATGCATATGCCAGCTCCCAAGAATAAAAAACGAGAAATCCTGCTAATTTACGGTCATCACGCCAGCCTCGAGCGGATGTATGGCTTTGCTACGGCTTTTAATCGCTATGGGGCCGTGACAGTGCCGGATATGCCGGGCTTTGGTGGCATGGACAGTCTATATAAAATTGGCAAGAAGCCGGATCTTGATACCATGGCTGACTATTTAGCAGCTTTCATAAAGCTTCGTTATAAAAGGCGACCCATCACCATAATTGCTATTTCATTGGGTTTTGCGGTGACAACCCGAATGTTGCAAAAATATCCTAATTTGACTAACCAGGTTACAACTAACATTAGTGCAATAGGTTTTGTTCACCGTGACGATGTATCAATCGCCAAGTTTAAAAAAGCGATTTTTCGCGGCTTAGCCAGGTTTTTATCTTTCAAGCTTCCCAGCATAATCGCTGGCTCTCTTATGCAGCCGCCCCTAATCCGCTGGATGTACCGAAAAAACAATATCAAGGCACATGACGCTACTGAAACCGAAGAAAGACGGCGCTATCGCATCGAGTTTGAAGTTTGGCTATGGCGCAACAACGATATTCGAACTCACTTCTACACCCTTTATCAAATGTTGAGCATGAATTTGTGCACTAAAAAAATCAATTTGCCAGTTTATCACGTGGCAGTTGAGGACGATCATTATATCAATAACTATCTTGTCGAGCAGCACATGCAGGTAATATATAGCGACTTTATAAAAATGCCTTTAACGGGGCCAAAAGTTCACGCGCCAACAATTTTGGCAACCGCCAAAGAGGCTGGCGTGTTCATTCCATCACAGCTTCGACGACTACTTAACAAACAGTAATGTATAATGGACTTATGCGAATTGGGATTGTTTGTCCCTACGATATTTTTCGTGGCGGCGGTGTGCAAGAGCATGTATTGGCCCAGGCTGCCGAGCTGCGGCGCCGCGGACACATAGTCAAAATCATCACCCCCCGACCGTTAAAGGCTCCTAAAACTCCGCCCGCTAATGTAATCTTTATGGGTAGTTCAACCACCCTTAAAACACCGATTAGTACTTCGTTGGAGCTGGGTGCCACCTTCACCCGTGACGGCATAGACGACATGCTCTCAAAAGGACGTTTCGATATATTGCATGTTCACGAACCCGAGGTCCCAGTATTAGGCGGCCAAGTCATCGCCAAGGCAACCTGCCCGGTGGTAGCCACCTTCCATGCCATCCACCCGGATACCCCGCTAGCTCGCAGTATTGAAGCTCTGCGCATTCCCTACTCCAAATCAATCTTTTCCAAACTTTCCGGAATTACAGCTGTCTCTGATGTGGCTGCTAGTTTTGTCCGGCAGCAGACTGGTCGCCGGGTAAGGATAATCCCTAACGGCATCGATTTAGAAAAATATAAGTCGGATCTGCCAGTTGAGCCAGTTGACGATGTTAAAACTATCCTCTATGTTGGCCGGCTGGAAAAGCGAAAAGGGGTGCAGTATCTATTGCGAGCTTTTACTCGTTTAACAAAGACTCATCCGCAACTCCGTTTACAGGTTGTTGGCGATGGGCCTGACCGCGATAAATTAAAAGCGTTTGTTAAAACTAGACGACTTTCTAATGTACACTTTTACGGTTATGTTGACGAGCCGACTAAGATCAAAATGTTGCAGCTGGCAACGGTCTTTTGCTCACCAGCTTTGTACGGCGAGAGTTTTGGCATTGTACTATTGGAAGCGATGGCCGCCGGTACAGTGGTGGTGGCTGGCAATAATGACGGCTATGCCGCAGTAATGCAGGGCAAGGGTGCTATATCGCTGGTAGATCCAAAGGACATCAAAGCTTTTGCTCAGCGGCTGGGGCTGATGTTGAACGATGAGACGGAGCGCCAGGCTTGGCAGTCCTGGGCCAAAACTTATGTCAAGCATTTCAGCTATGACAAAATCGTCGACAAATATGAGGCCCTGTACAAACGAATTGTTGAGTCAAAGGACCAAAAGTGAAAATTGGCTTTGTTTTGGATGACACTTTGGACACCGCTGATGGTATTCAGCAATACATATTATTGCTGGGATCGTGGCTGACCGATCACGGGCATGACGTTCATTACCTGGTCGCGACCTCCAGGCGCAACGATCGACCTAATATTCGCTCTCTGGCTCGACAGTTTAGGGTTAAGTTCAATCGCAATGTGGTGCCCCTAGCCTTACCGACATCAGCTAGAAAAATTGCTTCAGTGCTAGATTGGGAAAAGTTTGATGTGCTGCATATTCAGCTGCCCTATAATCCAGCGTTCGGAGCTAGAGTGGTTGGGCTTTGTCCGCCAGGTACGGCACTAATCGGAACCTTTCACATTATGCCCTACGCCAAGACCGAGGAATTTTTAACCAAGGTCTTGGGCTATTGGCTGAAGCCAACGCTTGGACGTTTCGATCAAGTTATCAGCGTTTCGCCACCAGCTCAACAGTTTGCCAGACAAACTCTAAAACTTGAATCAGTGGTAGTGCCTAATATGGTTGACATTAAGGAGTTCAAGCTAGTCGAAAAGAAGCCTGACAACCAAGTTCCTCACTTGGTATTCATCGGTCGTTTGGTTGAAAGAAAGGGTTGTCATCATTTTCTTCGGGCTTTGGCGCTGCTTGATCGGCCGTTTAAGGTCACAATTATTGGCGACGGAAGCCAACGCTCCAAGCTCCAAAGATTAGCCGAAAAATTAAGACTTAATGAAAAGTTAGAATTCGTTGGTTTTGTCAGCGAAAGCCGTAAACGCCAAGTCCTTAGCCAGGCTGATATAGCAGTCTTTCCCTCAACTGGCGGCGAAAGCTTCGGAATTGTCCTAATTGAAGCCATGTCAGCCGGATCTTGCGTCGTTCTAGCCGGTAATAACCCTGGCTACTCCAGTGTTATGAGCAAAGCGCCTGATAGTTTGTTTGATCCAACTGATCATCAGGGATTCGCTGCCAAGATTTCCGAAGTAATTAATAATCCATCGGTAGCCGACAAGCTCTACAAGCAGCAGCAAAAATTAGTCAAACAATTTGATGTTGGTGTGGTTAGCAAACAGATTGTCAATATTTACCAAAAGGCCATTGATAAACGGACAGAAAAGCAGCATACTAGTCAGTAACATGAGCTTTTTGAATGACAAACAAATTACTGTAACGTTTACAGACCGCACTATCGTTCGAATTGTTGTCATTATCGTGCTAACACTATTAGGTATCTTATTTTTCAATCGAATTGCTGATGCCTTAGTGTTAATATTTCTTTCATTTTTCCTAGCAATCGCTCTGAACCCAGCTGTCAGTTGGCTGAGTCGTCGACTACACATCAAAAGTCGATTGCGGGCAACAGGTATAGCATATCTGATTGTTCTGGCCATTATTGTCGGATTCTTGGCGCTGATTGTTCCTCCTCTAATGAGGCAAACAGATGCATTTATTCAAAACCTGCCGGATACGATCGAACGATATACCAATGAAGACAGTGCGATTATGCGCCTGGTTCGCGAACATAATCTTGAGCAAGATGTAGAAGAAGGTATACAGAACCTGCGCAACCATGTACGTACCTTCGGCAGTTCGGCAATCTCTACGGCTGGCAGGGTATTAAGCCTGATTGTTTCGCTGATTGCAGTTCTAGTCATGACTTTCATGATGCTTGTTGAAGGACCCATGTGGTTAGAAAAGTTTTGGGAGACCCAAGACGCTAAAAAGAGTGAACGTACTAGGCGGGTTCTGACCAAAATGTATAAAGTTGTGACCGGTTACGTTAACGGTCAGCTGCTCATCGCTTTAATTGCCGGATTTTTCTCGTTGATTGCTCTAATTATTGCCAGTACGGTTTTGGGTGTTTCTGTCAACGCCGTGGTTTATGCTCTAATCATCACCCTAACAGCCCTGATACCAATGTTTGGAGCAACCATCGGTGCCGTAATTGTGGTGGCGCTGTGTGCCTTTGTGTCTTGGCCGCTGGCATTGATCATGGCCGCCTTTTTCTTGGTATACCAACAGATTGAAAACGCAACCATTCAACCCGGAATTCAAGCTCGCCAGAACGAACTGACGCCGCTGCTAGTTTTCGTAGCTGCCTTAATCGGCATCTCGCTAGGCGGAATTCTAGGGGCCTTTATTGCTATTCCGGTAGCAGGTTGTTTGCGAGTTTGTCTGGTTGAGTACTACGGCGAGCGCCTTAGCGTCAAACCTTCGCGCGAGACCAAATAGCTCCCTGCTCGGTATCGCGCACCAAAATCCTCTCTTGAGCCAACTGATCCCGCAGTTCATCTGATTTTGCCCAGTCTCTCTCGGCCCGGGCCTGCTGGCGCTTGGCCATCAAATCCTTAACCTTTTGTGAAACATCATCTTGCAGCAAATTGATGCCCAGCAGATCACCGATAGCTTTTAGCACATCTTGAGAAGGTGCAGCCAACCGATTCTCGGCTTTGTCAAAATATTCATCAATCATTGCTAACACCCCTGGCGTGTCCAGATCGTCCTGAAGCTTTTCAAGTATATCGCCAGGCTCTAATCCGTGAGCCTCAGACTTCAGTTGCCACCTAAGATCAGCCGTAGCCTGCCAACGATTTAATCGGCTTTGGGCCGCCTCTAAAATCTCCCAGGTAAAATTACCTTCGGTCCGATAGTGCTTACTCAAAACCATTAACTTGAAGGCTTGCAAATCAAAACCCTTGTCCTGCAGGTCCTGCAGGGTATAGATGTTACCAAGGCTCTTGGCCATCTTGGTGCCATTAACCTTCATATGATTAGCATGCATCCACAGCTGGGCAAATTGCTTGCCAGTGACAGATTCAGTCTGAGCAATTTCGTTAGTGTGATGGACTGGAATATGATCGATACCGCCGGTGTGAATATCAATCTGATCGCCCAACAGCTCGCGGGCCATCACCGAACATTCCAAATGCCAACCGGGAAAGCCTTTGCCCCACGGGCTATCCCACTCCATATCACGTTTTTCATCGGGACTACTAAGCTTCCAAACGGCAAAATCTGTCGGGTTTTTCTTGCCGGTATCAGCTACCCGAGCCCCGAATTGCAGTCCTTTAATATCTAGACGGGCCAGTTGGCCGTAGTCTTTTAGCCTACTGGTGTCAAAGTAAACTCCATCGGGCAGCGTGTAGGTGTAGCCCTTGTTTTCCAGATCCTGCACAAAAGCAATTTGCTGCGAGATGTAATCCGTTGCCCGCGGCAGATGATCAGGCCGCGTCAGGCCCAGCAGTTCGTAGCCTTCCTTATCAGCGATTTTGATATACTTTTCGGCTACATCCCAAGCAGTTTTACCTTCTCGAAGAGCCGCCACCGACATCTTATCCTCGCCGGCATCTTCATCAGATGTCAAGTGGCCAACATCGGTTATGTTTTGAACGTGCTTGACTTTGAAACCGCTAGCCCGCAGCGTCCGCACCAACACATCCCAGTAAATATAAGCCACCCAGTTGCCAATATGCGGATGGCTGTAGACCGTCAAGCCACAGACATACAGTTTAATCACCTTATCGTGCAACGGCTTAACGTTCTCAACTTGTCTGGTTAACGTATTATGCAGCTTCATATCATTCCAAACTATAGCGAGCTAAATCTGTGCTATCAAGTTCTTCAAAGCATGTTCGGAAGAATTCGATCGGTTCATGGCGATAGGCACCAGAACCATCTTCATTTGGATCGTGGAATACTACTTCTTCATCAGTAATATCAACTATAACCACCCTATGAATAGACAGACCGCCTTTTCGAGCAATTTTACGACCGTTCACCGTAAGATCGCAGATCCCAGGTTTATTAAATTCGCTTACAACAACTTTCCAGGTCGGTCTCATTCTGATAAATTTAAAGTTTGGATGGTTCCAAACAACATCTAGCTGCTGACTGACGGCCGAAAGATCATAGCTGTTATCTTTGTAGTAATTGTATTCTTTTTCGGGCAAAGTGCGGCGTAGATGGTGCTCTCCCTCTCTAGCCCAGGCCTCATAGTCAAAATCCTCAATGGCAGTGATTTTCAGGCCATGATCCATTAACCATTTCCAGATTGGGTAAGCCCAGACAACATACCCCCTGTGCCAGTTCCCTATTTTACCTAACTGCTCAAAGGTTACACCCTTATCAGGCAGCAGATACTGGGCTGCCATAGTGTAGCAGGCCAAGGCGCAGGCATTGCCTGGATTGGCGTGATACGGAACTGATTGCATTTATCTTTCCTCTTTCGAGACGCTGACGAGCTCGGTGGCGATTTTTATGACTTCGGATTTTATTTCGCTTAAAGGTCGGCCATCGAGAATTTTGAAGCCGGCGGCGTAAGGATGACCGCCGCCGCCAAAATGTTCGGCTAACTTACCGGCGATTGGATGGCCGTAGTTGGCTCGGATTTTGCCGGTGATCTTTTTGTCTGGATATTCTTTGAAAGCGATACAGACAGCCGTACCTTCGGTTAGGCGCATATCGTCAATAACTAGCATCGATGGATTGTATTGGTTGCTGTACTTTTCGATTTCTTCCCAAGGGATAACCACAGTAGCCACTAAGTTATCCGGGCTGTACTCGATGCGTTGCAATAACCGGCCTTTATAGCGCACTAACTCCACGGATTTTCGCATTAGTTCGCGCCGGGCATTATCAATGGCCGGCAAATCAACGCCCTTTTCGACTAATTCGGCAATGATTCGGATGCTGCGCGGCGTGGTGGCCTGGCTCATAAGTCCCAGTGAATCGGCTAATATTGACACGGCAATCATATCCAGAGCATTAGCCGCCAGCGGCCAATCTAGTTGTTGAGCTAATTCATATATGACCTCGGCAGTAGCTACAGCGTCGGGCCGATTCAAGACTACATTAGCAAAATCAATGGTGTTTGGTGCATCGTGGTGGTCAATAATTATGCAAGGCTTGGCCGCTATCCAAGCCAGTTGACCGGATTTTTCAGCCGACTCTAACAAAGTGCGGGCGCTGCAGTCAACAATAATACTGGAATCGAACTGAGATGGAATATCATGCTCGACACGATCCCAACCGGGCAAGTATCTAAGATGAGCCGGAATGTCCATACCGCAGTACAAAAACGGCTCCTTACCCATGTCATGCAAGATTTGTTCCAAAGCCAGGCTAGATGCCAGGCTGTCGCCATCCGGATTATTGCCTTGAATAACAACGATAGTCTTGGCTTCGTCAATGATTTTAGCTATTTGCTCAGCCTCTTCATATTTCATAAGCTGGTACGCCCTTCTAGTGCCCTGGACAGCGTTATTTGATCAGCATACTCTAAGTCTACCCCAATCGGCAGACCGCGGGCTAATCGGGTTATTTTGATTTTGCGATCACCAATTTGTTGCTGGATAAACAGGGCTGTCGACTCGCCTTCAACTCCGGCATTGGTAGCTAGGATTATCTCTTTAACTCCGTCATCATCGATACGCTTGATTAGCTCCTTAATGCGCAGATTTTCCGGCCCAAAACCATCAATAGGTGAAATCAAGCCGCCTAACACATGATAAGTGCCCTGGTAGGCTCCGGTACTTTCCAGGGCATTAATGTCAAACGGCTCAGCTACTACGGCTACGACTGTCTTGTCGCGCCCAGGGTCACTGTAGAGAGGCGACAGTTTCTGTCCTTTTTCAATCAAAGCAAAGGTCTTCTGGCAGTAGTCAATATTGGCGTGCAGTTTGGCCAGGTTATCGGCAATTTCTCGAGCCTTGTGCGGATCAGCTCGCAATAGATGATAAGCATATCTCTCGGCCGACCGCGGTCCGACACCTGGCAACATGCGGAGAGCTTCAATTGCGGCTTGCAAACTGTCTGGCAATACTTTCCCCATGTGACTAGACCAAAGGCTTTCTAGAGCCCAAAATTACGTAGATCACCCATCATCGGCTGCATCTTTTCAGCGGCTATTCGTTGACTTTGCGCAACGGCGTCTCTGACAGCATCTTCAATCCAAGCTTCCAGCTGGCCAATGTCATCCAGATCGACAAATTCCGGATCGATGTGAACTTTCTTAATTTTTTGACCACCGGTGATTTCCACCTTGACAGCTCCATCGCCGGCCTCGACTGTGATAACTTGCTTCTGCAGCTCTTTCTCCAGCTTTTTAACTTTCAATAGCATCTTGGCCTGATCAAATTTACTCATTATTAACTCCTTACCTTTACTCTAATATTATAGCAGTCAGCGGCTAATTCGTCTGGTCAAAAGTCGCTTTAGTGACCGGATTATTGGGCCAAACTACAAAATAGCGAGTCAGATGGTAAATCGGGACAGTGGCCAGAGCAGCGCAAAAAATGATCATACCAAAACCTCTGGCTAGTGGGTTGCGTGGAAAAACTGTGAACCATTTTTGCAGCAGAACTGCCAGGCCCATAGCCATCAGGATGTAAATAATCGGCATCAGTAGCGGCAACCACAGCGGTCCGTTGAGGCTGATCATGATACAGCCAAAAATAGCCAGGACTACGAATAAGCTTGTCCGTGATAGTCGCCGCTGATAGTAATACAGATAGGCACCAAGAACAGCCAGCATAGTAGTAAATATATCTAAAATTGGCAGTCGACCAACGTTAAATACCGGTTCAAGCGGTCCTCGGGCAAACAGATACGCTGGGATAATCAGCAAGCGCTTCAACCACTCCAATGGTTCAAAGACTAGCGGAATGCCCAAGTAGGTACGGAGTGGCAGACTTCCGAGAACCAGGCTATAAATTAGCGGCCCAATCATTACTAGGAACACTAGGCCCATCAAAACCACCAATGTTTTGGGCACCCCTGACAATACTGAAGCAAATTTCTTTGGTTTGAGGATGACAAGCAACAGTAGTAGTGGCAAAAATCCAGGGGTATAGACTAGGCTGGCAGCCACAGAGGTGGCAAAAACAAAAGCGGTTTTAGTGTGCTTGGCGTGTGGCAGCCAAAGACTTAGAAAAATTAAAGCTGTGACGCTGTAAAGGCTCATGATTACTGGGGTGACAACGCGGGCGGCTTGCAGGAACCAGCTGGCAGTTACAAACAGCAGGATAGCCACAGCGGTAATGCGTTTGGTGTGGAGCTTGCGCAAGATTACATAGAAATAAATTGCGGTGATGAAGCCAACAATACTTGATGCAAATCGTAAAAATACATCGGATATTGGCATGAAACCCAAAAGATAGATTAGAATTTTTAGCGGTAGATATAATGAATTTTCTAGAATGGCTCGTAGGTTGGCGGCGCTGGCAATGGTCTCAGCTTCAAGGGCACTTAGCTTAAAATTGGTCAGCGAGCCGATTTGGAAAAATAACAAAAAGGCTAAACTTGACAGCACCAACGCAGTGGTTAAAAGAGCTGACCAATGCTGGGAAAAATAGCTTCGAACCTTACTCATTGCTTATGCTTAGTATACACTATTCACCCTGGAAAGGCTGTTCGGAGCGGCGCTTGTCCAGGCTGCGAAAACGTTGGCGTTCTTTGTCGAAGAAAAGTTCAATAGCCCCGACCGGACCGTTACGGTGCTTTTTAATAAACAGGTCAGTTATGCCCTTTCGCTCTGATTCTGGATTGTAGTAGTCTTCACGATAGAGGAAGGCCACCACGTCAGCATCTTGCTCAATGGAGCCTGATTCACGTAAATCAGCTAGATTTGGAATCTGCGGACTGCGGTTCTCTACTGAGCGGCTTAACTGGCTAAGGGCAATCAGCGGTACGTTTAATTCTCTGGCAATCCCCTTAAGACCGCGCGATATCTCAGAAATTTCCTGGACGCGATTGCCTTCGCTCTGATAGCGCCCACCGCCGCTCATCAGCTGAAGATAGTCAACGATAATTAGGCTAATCGGGCGGCGGTGGGCTTCGCGCCGGGCCTTGGTTCGTAAGTCACTAACTGTGATGCCCGGCGTGTCATCAAAGAACATCTGGGCTTCGGACAACGTCCCCATAGCTTGGCCGATTTTTTCAAAGTCAGTGTCACTAAGGTTGCCAGTACGCAGTGACCAGGCATCGACTCCGGACTCCATGGCCAGGAGGCGGTCGACTAATTGCTCCTTACTCATTTCCAGACTGAAAAATAATACCGACTCATCAGCTTTGGTGGTAATATTGTGAGCCAAGTTCAGCGCCAAAGCCGATTTACCCATAGCAGGACGGGCAGCCAGAATAATCAAATCTGATCTCTGCAGTCCGGCCAGCATATTGTCTAGATCTCTAAAGCCAGTTGGAATGCCGCGGATCTTGTCCTTGTCTTTATGGAGTTCATCAAGTCGTTCAAAACTATCGCTCAGGATTTCTTCCAACGAAATAACGTTCTGCCCGACATAGCGTTGACTGGTTTGAAAGAGGCTGGACTCGGCCTCCTCAATTAGCTCCTGCAGGTTTTTTGTTTCATCATAACCGAGAGTCACGATCTCTTGGCTGGACTTAATTAGTTTCCGCCGCAGAGCCTTTTGCGACACAATCCCGGCATATTGCTCAATGTGAGCTGCCGTCGGCACGTAGTTTGTTAATTCGCTCAAATATGACGGACCGCCAACCATATCAATAAGGCCATTGGCTTTCAGTTGGTCAGTCAGAGTTAGGACATCAATCGGACTGTGCTTATCGTAAAGTTGCTTGATACCTTCAAAAATACGTTGGTGCCGCTCATCATAAAAGTCATCTGCACTTAAAGCATCAGCAATCTTAACAATGGCATCGCTGTCGATTAGAATGGCGCCAAGCAGACTGGCTTCGGCGTCGGTGTTCTGCGGCGGTATGCGGCTGGGGTGAGTTTTGTCGTCCATAGGTTAGTCCTCTAGTACTTCCCCACCGCCAAAAACTTTTGTTATTGACTCCAGTGTATCAGATTTAGCCGGCTGTCTTGGTTCATCTGGAGCTGGCGCAGCCTGTTTTCGGGCATTTTTATCGATCTCCGGCCTCATTTCAACCGGCTGGCCGTAGATTTCGGTAATGATAGCCTGAACCTTGTCTTGATTGCGGCTTTCAGCGAACCGCCGGCGATGAAAATCAAAGGCAAAACCCAGCACTAATACCCCACCCTCAATTGATATTGATGCCATCCGGGCAATACCATAAAGCGTATTATGCGAACCACGCAGCTTATCTAACACCTGATCCCAAAGACCGCTTTCCAAAGCAGCCTCCAGATCGCCATTTGGCGCCGGCTTTGAGGTAGTTTTAACGTCTTGGATAACCTTTGTTTTCTTTGGTTCGGCGGCAACCGATGCAGGTTTTGCCGCCACGGCCTCTTGACTGCCCAGGGTGTTTTCCAGTAAAACTAGTTCCAACTCTTGGTATGGTTGCAAAGAACCAGGCACATCAAGAAGCCCGCGCAGTAGCTTCAAAGCCTGACTACGCGGCAACTCGCCCTTCAAAAGAGCCGTTCGCACAGAATCAGCCAAGTGCCGAGCCAAAACTGTGGCTTGAATTCCCCGAGATTGAGCTTCATCCAACTCGGCTAGCAGCTCTTTAGGATTATTAACATTTAATGAACTGATAATTTTCTCAACAGTGTCGTCCGGCGGAATGCCAAGGTGTTGGCGGACGGCATCTTCAGAAATTTGATCGCTAATATTGCGCAGCTGATCCAATAAATTGATGCTGTCACGAAAGCTTCCGTTACCATGACGAGCAATAATTTGGGCGGCCGCATCGTCAAGTTTGATTTTCTCCTTCTTGGCAATAGTTTGCAGATGCAATGCCGCCTGTTTAGTGTCGATTGGCTTGAAACTGTAGCGCTGAGTCCGGCTAACAATCGTCTCAGGCAGTTTGTGGGCCTCAGTCGTGGCCAGGATAAAAATTACATGAGCCGGTGGTTCCTCAAGAGTCTTTAGGAGGGCATTAAAAGCTTCACGCGTTAACATATGCACCTCGTCGATAATATAGACCTTATACGGAGCCTGCAGCGGGCTAAGGCGGGCTTTATCTCTTAGGTCACGGATTTCATCAATCCGGCGGTTACTGGCGGCGTCAATCTCAATAATATCGATATGCTGCGAATCATCAGTTTTATAAGGCAATTTATTGACCTCATGAGCCAAAATCCTGGCTACACTAGTCTTGCCGACACCACGCGGGCCGGTGAACAAATAGGCGTGACTGATCTTACCCGATTTCAGGGCTTTATCAAGTGTGTCGGTTATGTGCTCTTGACCGATAACTTTAGACAGTTTTTTGGACCGGTGTGTCCGGTAAAGTGCTTTCCCCATAGACTATTAATTATAGCGAAGTTTGGCTATCAGTAGCGTTGTAAAAAGCTACAATGCAGCTTCTAGAGCGGCCCACTCAGCTGATTCATCATCTTCAGGAACGTTGATGCTAACTTGGTCGCCTGGCTTAGCTTTGAAGTAAGTAACCGAAGCCAATAGCACGCGGTACTTACGTTTTTCGACATCAACATAGTAATGGCCGTTTTCCATCACCAATGTGCCTACCTTTTGGATACGGGCAACTGGGCCAATCTGCTTATATAAGAACGATCCATCGTCAGCAATAGTCAATTTTAGGATATCGCCTTGCACCAACTTAGATTTTGAAGCGTAATTAGCCGGCACCGGATAGGTTTTACCATCCGAACCAACCATATTTTGGCCATCAAAAACACCCTCAACAATTTTGCCAGCGATATCTTCAGTTGGCTTTATCGGTGCTGTTTCGTCATCACCAATAAGGCTAACCAACAGCTCCTTGGCTGCAGCCATGCTAGTTTCAGCTTCTTGAATCAGGGCTCTAAGGCGTTTAATCTGCTTGTCGGATACGTCTGCCATGTTTGTCTCTCTAATGTCTCTCGAGTGTTTGTTAAAGGTACACTTCTAGCCACACCGTACCATGCTTGCGGCCATTAGTAAAGTACAGCCAGCTATAACTGTGGACAACTCTTGCCCAAAAATACAATAAAAGTTTCGTCTATCGCAAAACGATACACTCAGTGTGTATAAAGTGTATCAAAAAATTTAAGTCACAAAATCATAGATAGACCGCAAACAAAACAAGCCCGCCTCTAATGCAGACGGACTTGTGACCAGGTCGATGCGGTTATTAAGCCAACTCGACAGTGGCGCCAGCTTCTTCCAAGGTTTTCTTGGCAGCTTCGGCGTCTTCCTTCTTAGCCTTTTCTAGCACAGGCTTTGGAGCCCCGTCAACAACGGCTTTAGCCTCACCAAGGCCTAGACCGGTGATGTCTTTAACAGCCTTAATGACGGCCACCTTCTGAGCTCCGGCGTCCTTTAGAACGACGTCAAACTCAGACTTTTCTTCACCGCCGGCTGCTTCACCGTCACCGCCGGCAGCCGGAGCTGCGGCTACGGCAACTGCTGGCGCAGCTGCGCTTACTCCCCAGTATTCTTCGAGGAATTTTACAAATTTACTGATTTCTAGAGCCGACATTTTGTCCAGCTCAGCCACCAATTTTTCGAACTCTTTTGGAGTTTCGACTGTTTTCTTATCTTCTTCAGCCATATCTGTTCCTTTCTATCCTTGTTCTGCCTTGGCAGTTAATACATTTAAGAAACCGCGCAGGTTTCCATTCAGTACATTGACAAATCCGCTCAGCGGTGCTCCCAATGTACCAACCAGTTGTGCTCTTAGGGCATCCTTGCTTGGCAAGCTGGCCAGTGATTTGACATCATCAACCGACATAAACTGTCCATCTGGGGTGATAGCTCCGACGAATTGAATCGATGGATTCTTCTTAGCGAAGTTGGCCAGCACCTGGGCTGGAGCCACTTCATCGTCAGAGTTAAAGGCGTACATCAGCTGTCCGGTTAGTGCACTGGTGTCAGTATCTTTCAAACTTTCAGTTGCCAGAATAGCTTGGCGAACCAAGCGGTTCTTGACAACTTTTACAGTTGTATTACTGTCACGAGCGCTGCGGCGCAGCTCCTGCATTTGCTTGACGGCGGTACCTTGATACTGGGCAATAACGGTCAGCTTCGACTTGCTTAATAGCTCGGATACATCGGCGACAACTTGATTCTTTTGATCTTTTGTTAGAGCCATTGTTCCTCCTTGATTATTAGCATCGACCTAGTTGTTAACGTACTTCGCGCCTAAAAAAGTCCCTGGACGAGCCAAGGACGAAGAGAAACTACAAATTACTTTGTAATAACCTCGGCGACATGATTAAGCCTAGATTGCTCTTCGGCCGTCGCTGTCTTTGGCGAATACCCTGTTATTTTATATTGAATTCAGATCGAGGTCAAGTTAGAGATGGCCATTTGTCTCAACTATGACAGAGGGCCGGTTCTCGGGGTTAGGAAATTCAGAATAACCGGGTACAAAATTAGTCACGAGATCAACAAAACGGCTAGCTCGGCGATTATTGGCAATCCACCACAACTCGCTGTAAGTGAAATCAGCTGCCAGCGGCGGATGTGCATCCGGATTAGTCCACTCAGCCACAGCATCGATTGTTCCTGGCTCAGCATCAGTTAGCGTGCAAAACAGTGTGAACGTGGCTAGCTTGTGCAATTTAGCATCCTCACCACCTTCAAGATTACGCAAGCCGTCCAAGCAAATAAGCCGAGCCAAAAACTCCGGATTGCCAGATGCCAAAGTGGTTACTACCGGATCCGGTTCCATCTCCCATATATCTCGCAGTGACTGGGGTCTGAAGTTTAACTTAAAACGCTCCCCCCGTAGTTCAAAGTTGTGATCTGTGGTAGACAACATTATGGTTTCGAGCTCCTATTAGATTAGCGGGCCGCCCCGGCCATAGAAATTATCAGGTCCGATTTCTTGAGATCTTCGATGAGGATTCCGCATATTGCCTACAGTCCCTTCAGCCTCGACTATAGCTGTCGCTCCAATTGTACTGGTTAAGTCTGGGTTAGCAGTAGCACTTTCACTATCTGTTTCAGCACCAGTAGACCCCTCTGGCATACGGCCAGCCCTAGTCCATGACGGATCACTATTCATTAGAGCTCGTGCTTGAGCATCCAGTGGCGAAACACCGCCATCACCAAAGCCAGTTTTTCCATCTAGTTCGAACATCATTCTGAATTTTCTCCTTATCAATTAAAAAAGCTTCTCATTTGAAGCCTGGATTTCTTTCGGCTGTACTTCTCTCGTGGATGAGATCAGGCTTCAATCATATTGAAGCACAGCCGCGTCCGGCCGAGCAACACAATCAATGCAACCTGAATGAAGTTCATGTCGTCATTTGTTATATCACACCGACAGACCGCATGCAAGCGCTTACGCTTGATTTTTATAGCCAAACGCGTATGATTTAGTACTTGTGAGCACAATTGAAATTGATCCGCTATCCTGCAAAGAAGCAGCAAACCTAATGTACCTGAACGCTGTTAAGGACTTTGCTGAATTTATTGACCCCGAACACAGTCGGAATAGCTTTCGTTATCTGGTTCCAAGAAATACTGGTAACCCTGACATGGATAAAATGCACCAACAGGCTGAGGAGATGCTATTGTATGGTATCGGTGCCGTTGCTTTGACGGAAAAAGAGACATTGTTCGAAACAGCCCATGACGTGCGTCTGCATAAGCTTCTTGAAACTGACCCTAACGGCCAGGAGATAATGATCACCTATCAGGCTGCGCGTCCAGCTGGACATCTACCTAGTTTTAGTCCAGTTGATTTAGTTTAAATTGCGTGTAACGCTCAGCAGCCAAACGGGTTAACTCGGGATCTTCGTCTTGGTTTACGAACTTCATATGGCTGGCTAGAATCGGGTGAACCTCGGCAACTTTATCATGCATGGCCTTTGTTAGTTTTCGGTAGTTGGGATGTCCCTGTGGCGAGGTCCGTAGTTCATGCCAGTGGAAAGCTTGACGGGCGTTGTAGGTCACCTTCCAGCGCATTTTATGCCCAAGTAGCGTGGCGTATTGAGCTTCTAAATGATAGCCGGCACTTTGCAAGCGACTGTACAGACCTAAACTGATATCAAAGCACCGTTCAAATTGTTCACTTAAGCCAGCTTCTTCGACGAGCTTCGGTACTTCATAGCCGTATCGTGGAGTCAGAGCTTGCCACTGAAGGTCATCAACTATCCGGTGCCGTTGAAGATCACGGAAACTCCCATAGTCACAGACCAGGTCAAAACTATAATGGGCTTTTTCCAGAGCCCGTCCTGGTCGATGCCGGCGATTTAGCCGCTCACCCATGTAGGCTTCTATGACCTTGGTTTTTTGGCTGTATTTCCAATCAGCGACTGTTTTGCGAATCTCGGTTAATGGCAGGTTGCTGTGTTCGTAAAGCATATCAGCCGCCAAGTCCAGCTCATTGCGTGGCCAATAATCAGTTAGTGTCACATCTGTCGTTTCAGGGGCAAGTGAGGCTGGCAGCAGTTCTTCGGTAACTTTTTTCATGATTTTTCTGGTATCTGACCGGTAAGCAATCATGGCGCCGCCGCGTTCTGGTTTGTCAGCTCGCTCTAAGAAGGCGGGGATAACCTTTCGGGCTTCGCGCAGAATTTTATCGCCGGTTTCACGGGCTTCTAGCAGTTCATCAGCTTGCAAGTGCATAATTAGGCTCTCCAGGGCTTGGCCGGAAGCAAAAATGCCAACAGTAGACGTTGTAGCTACTGGCAGTACCGGCCGAATGGCATCGCAAGCCTGAGCCCGTGTAGCGCTGCGCCAGGCTCCGTCTCGTTCGGATTCTGGGGTGCTGGAATTATTCTGAATATAGTCGGTTAGTTTGCGAACCATTGTCGAATACAGATCAAAAATTGTATCCATATCTTGGTTGTACAGTGCCTGAGTCGCCATATTAAACTGCTTGGGTGTAAAATACCGATATTTGCCGTTTTTATCCTTGCGATCGAAGTAAATATAGCGAGTTGACTGCTCAAGATAAGCCGCCAGTCGCCCCCACTCCAACTTTTTAGTCAGCAAATTGGAAGCATTTTCGACCACCAGATGAGTTCCGACTAGTTGCTGGACGGAATCATCGCCATAAGCTGTGATTACTCGATGTAACAGCTGTTCGTCTTTCTCGGCTGCCTGAGTGAATTCGTCCAGGATTGTTACCCGCATGTCATCACCTCGGCGGCTCAGCCGAGCCATAGCAGCGGCAGTTGTAACTGGACTGACACCTTTTCCGGAGAAGACATAGACATCTCCTTCAGTGTCGGTGATAGCCTTGGCCAAAAAGGCGCGCCCACTGGGGGTAATTTCGTAGCCGGAATCTGTCTTGGTTACATAAGGGTTTTCCTCCTCTACCTGATTACCAGCTGATCTAGACTCGGTCGAAGCCTTCTTTTCCGGCAAAAGCGGCTGAATCGTTTCACGCACCAACTTACTAATCGTATCAACATCAAGCATCTTGTTGTCTCGGGTACAGTCAATTCGAGCAAAATCTTTTGGGAACAACTGGCAGAGTTCGTCATAAACTTCAACCGAAAGCTTGAGGTGCGACAGATCAGCCTCGTGGATATCCCGGCGTTTTTTTGTATAACTGCGAGTATCTTTTTGATCAACTAATTGTTGAGCTACTTCTGCCGGAACTCTTAAGACGATGCTTTTAGACGGTCGTGGAATGTTCATCATTTGAAATTCTAGGTTATCTATCCAGATGAAATAGCCGCGGCGCTCTTCGGTGTTATTGAATTTTGTGCCCTGATGAGCCATGTTTGAGCCTGTAAATCTATTGGCAAGCACCACCTTGCCTTCTTGCAAAGCTCGATGAATCGCTGGAGCGGCCTGGTAACGATCGAGGGCATAAAACAGTGATGCCGTATATGGTCCGACATCTTCTGGGCCACCATACTCACCGTTGAGATACTGTTGCACAAAGTAACTGGATGGCTCATCATAACGGGGAAAATCAAAGGTGACGACATCATAGCCATCGGCGATAAGTTGATCACGCAGTAGGTTGAACTGTGTATTTTTACCCGAGCCATCAGTTCCCTCAATAACAAGAAAAACACCCTGATGTTGGTTGCTCTTATCGTCAGTCAATGGACTAATCTCCTTTTAGACCTTTGATTTTCAGCGGCAGTTGCCGTTTGTCCCGATAAGCTCGTGGCAGCATTTGATCTGGAGTCCAAGATTGAACGATAGTTTGCAGTTCATCGCTAGTACCAGCTTGGTATTTGCCGCTTAGCTTTTTATATTCTTGCTCAACTGGTCCTGTTTCATAAAACACCATCTGAGCAATTCTTTCGCCAACCGGCAGCACTACACTTTCGTGCTGGTTCATATTGTAGATTTCCATAGTCCAGCGGTTGATATAGCCGGGATCGCCCCAACCGGCATCCAGACAAACAACTATACCATTGCGGCCCCACGTGCTGCGGGCTTGCAAGGTGCTGGTTCCCGGGGCCTTTATGCCAATGAACTCATGAGTGTGGCCCAAAATTCGCTCGCCCGGCCGCAGCACGATAATCGGATGATCTTTGGGAATATTTTCGAATAACGCCCGGCCATGTTTCTTGGCCCAGTCTTGGTGTTTTTCAGCCTTGTAGGGGCCGCTAAAATACCACTTAACATCATTCTCGTCAAAGGGGTTGTAAAAGCCGCCCTGACTGGCTCGCTCGGTACGATAGTAATTGTGACCCAGCGTCACGTCAATGCTGCTGCCAGCTATATGAGCATCATTTCGCGGGTGATAGACAATATGTCCGGCGTCGATGGCAACCTTAATCTGTAAGTTACTGTAAACTCCCACAGCTCTCCCCTCTCGTACCTATATTGTACGCAACTAGTTGTCAACTGAGCAATAAGATATCCAAATATTACAACAGGAACTTAGACGTTTGGCCTAACTTTGATACTAGGGCCCATGGTTGTGGTCAAATAAACTGACTGAACATAGGTACCTTTGACCGAAGCTGGCTTGGCATTTTTAATACTTGCTAGGACTACATCGAGGTTCTGACGCAACTGATCAGCTGTAAAGCTGGCCTTGCCCAAACTCAGGTGCACTATGCCGTTGCTATCAACCCTAAACTCAACCTTGCCGGCCTTGGCTTCTTTGACGGCCTTGGCAATATCAGTTGCGACGGTGCCGCTCTTAGGGTTGGGCATCAGGCCTTTCGGACCCAGAACACGGGCATATTTGCCCAATTTTGCCATAGATTTAGGACTGGCGATTAGGACATCAAAGTCAATTTCGCCCTTGTCCAGCTGCTGCAAGAATTCATCAGCTTTGGCAACATCGGCTCCGGCGGCCTTGGCAGTTTTAACATCGTCTTCATCGCCAAAAACTGCAACACGGACCGTCTTTCCTGTGCCAGCCGGTAGTACTACGTTGTCACGAATATTCTGATCAGCGTGCTTAGGGTCGACATTTAGCCGAACATGTAATTCAACACTGGCGTCAAACTTTACAGTGCTGGTCTTTAGGGTCAATTCTATTGCTTCGCCAAGTTCATACTCTTTGCTTTTATCAATCATTTCGGCGACTTTTTTGTAGCTTTTACTGCGACGCTCCAGGCGACTGCGAGTTGGCTTGACAGATTTCTTGGGCTTTTTTTCAACCGGTTCGGACTCAGTGTCAGTTTTTCGATCTTCCTTAGCTTGCTTTTCTTCAGCTTCCTTGACTGCCTTGGCGCTGCGTTTACCAGCCTTAGCCACAGCTGCCTTTGGCTTGGCGTCCTTAGCTTCTGAGGCGTCGACTGCTTTTAAAGCTGTCTCAATTTCGGCTATTGTATTTTTTGGGCTAACATCAAGTTTTAACTTCTTAGCTTTTTCTAGTAATTCGGCCTTTTTAGCCATGATTGTCTCCTTTCGTGGTTCAAGCGAGCCCTAAGGCTCTCCCACAAATTAATCTTTTCGCAAATTGTCAGCAATGGCTACAACACACAACCCAGCCAGACCCATTAGCCCGGCACCCAAAACAGCATCGCTTGCTTCTGTTATGAGGGGTCCTTCATGATCAAAAGCCGCCACACCGCCGACAAGCGCCAACCCACCTACTAGCCACGCTTTCATTATTTTGTCCATGGTGTCTTCCCAATGTTGTGGTTGCTGTTCCTGCTCTGGCATCCTAAGCTATTTCCACTCCCATGCTACGAGCCGTACCAGCCACAATCTTTTTGACGGCTTCAACATCATCGGTATTCATGTCCTTGGCTTTTTCCTCGGCAATTTCAGTTAGCTGAGCATCAGTCAGCTTTTTTTCAACCTTATCCTTGTTTGGTGTGCCAGAACCCTTGTCAATGCCAAGCTTCTGACGAATTAAATCATCTGTTGGCTGAGAAACCACCCTAAAGTCCAGGCTGCGGTCGTCATAAATTCTAATATGAGCTGTTACAGTGCCCTTCATGTCCTTGGTCTGGTCATTGAATGGCTGGACGAAGTCCATCATATTCACTCCGTACTGTCCGAGTGTCGAACCCACCGGTGGACCGGCACTGGCTTTACCAGCTGGAATTTTCATTTTCAAATTGGCAGTAACCTTTTTATCGGCCATCTAATTTTCTCCTTTGCAAGGTCGGTGAAGCTTCCGACCGTGTGCGTAACCCACCTATCTTAGCAAAGATTACCCCTGTTGTCTAGTCGGCGGCCGACCAAAAGCCCGTCTTAGAGCGCCGCTGCCGAGATATAAACTTGCTGATGACACGCCCGCCAAAAAAGTGGTAGGTACATCTACATCTCCTGTAGCCATACCCTTCCAGCTCACATATCCAGCAAGTAATCCTGCCAAAGTGGTAAATGACGAGTACTCTTCGTTCATCGACAACCACTCCATGATGGTTTCATTTTTATGGTGTAACCAATCTCTAATACGGCTGTCCTTTTCAAGGTAAGCGTCTAAAGCAATACGCCAGTAGCTACTGCAGCTGTTCCCAGGCCTAGTTGAGGCAGCGTAGTTAAGTCAACTCCCCGCTCTAGACTGACGAAATCTTGAGCCGCTTCCGAGGCATGAAAAAGGCCAGCCGCGAGCATGTTAGCCGAAATGAACGGGTGATCTGAGAGTTGAGGTATTCCATCTGAGGTTTGGGCTTCTGGCGATGACATAGGCTAATAATAAAAGAAATTATCCCAGTTGTCGAGAGCCTTCAGCTTCAAGTAAAGCCATTTCAGCTATCCAGTACAACTCACTATAAGCACTTTGGCTCGCTTCAAGTTCGTCTGCTGACTTCAATAGCGCTTTGTGTCCGAGTTTCCCCAAAACATTTAAATCAACAGGATCCTTGGCCAGTGTCTCGTGAATGCGCGTATAGAGATTAACTACGTCACTATCGCTTCCTGAACTGATAATTTGGTCAAGGGTACTTCGGACTTGTGACATTTAGACTCTTTTAACCTGCAGGCTGTCAAGTTCGACAGGGGTTTCACGGCCGAACATGTTGACTAGAACTTTCAATTTACCTTTAGCCACATCGATTTCATTAATTGTACCGTCAAAACCCTTGAACGGACCATCAACGATGTTGACGACTTCACCTTCATTAAAGTCAATTTTGTGCTTTGGTTCTGCTCTGCCCATGCGTTTCATGATTTTTTCCATCTCGTCCTTGGAAACAGGGGTGGGCTCGGTACCGGTGCCCACAAAGCCAGTCACATTGGGAGTGTTGCGGACAATAAACCAGGCGTCTTCGGTCAGCTTCATTTCAACTAGGACATAGCCTTGGAAAATGCGCTTTTCTACGACCTTGCGCTTACCGTTTTTTACTTCAATCATTTTCTCTTTAGGAACCAAGACTTGGAAAATCTTATCCTTCATGTCCAGAGACTCGGCTCGCTGGCGGATTGATTCGGCGACCTTTTCTTCATAGCCGCTATAGGTGTGAATAGCGTACCATTTTTGGGTGGTATCATAACGTCTGCTCACAATTGATAAACTCCTTAAACTCTATTAAGTTAGTAACGTTCTAAATAACTTGTCCAAGCCATAATCGACGATGGCAATCAGTGCACCGAAAATAGTGGCAAAAACGACTACGGCAAAAGTTAGCTTGGTGGTTTGACGGGCATTGGGCCAGGTAACTTCTTTGAGCTCGCGCCAACTATTGCGGAAATACTTCGGTACGATAATTCGCCCGATTTTGCTAAGCGGTTTGGCGGCGGTAGATTTGACTCGGCCAAGCAGTCGAGTGACAGATCCAACCGGAGCCCTCAGGCGCCGTTTCTTAGGCTTATCCTGTTGAGCCGCTGCTTGACGCAGAGTTTGCTTCGGCTTCTTATCTGGGGTTTTGGCCACCTATTTCACCTCTCAAATTAAAAAACGCATACAGTTTGTATGCGCATCTGTGTCAAGTGTATCAGAGGTGACTGAAACAGTCAATAGTTGATTGACTGGCTGCTGATTAATCATGGCAATGTGGCTCTGCAGATTTGCTCCAAGCCAGTGTTTCCAGCACAGCTGCTTTAAAGTAGCTTCACAGTAACATTAGCTATCTAAGATTGGGAACATTGATCACAAAAGTCGAACCCCTGTTTAGTTCACTTGTCATGGTTATTTCAGCACGAATCAATCTGGCCAATTTCATCGTCACATAAAGGCCTAGGCCGGTACCGTTATATTTTCTGGTTCGGAAATCTTCTGAACGAAAAAACTTATCAAAAATCTTTTGTTGATCTGGTTTGCTAATGCCAATGCCAGTATCACGGACAGTGAACATAACGCCATTGTCTATTGGTCGAGCAGTAACAGTTATACCCCCTTCTTCGGTATACTTGATAGCGTTAGTAATAAAGTTTTGCAGTATTTCCCGGACATACAACTGACATGACTGGAGGAGTTCCAAATCTGGGTCGAGTTCAATCGATAAGGTCAGGCCCTTTTGTTCTGCCTGAGGCAGGTAAAGGTTTCTCAATCCGCTTAGCAGCTCGTGAACATTGATAGATTCAACGTCAACCGCTAGCTTACCGCGTTCGGCCCGAGACAAAGTAGACAGGTCATTAATCATGTTTTCCAAAAAGACAATCTGATCATGGGCTTGTTTTAAAGCGTCTTTGATTTGTTCTAAATTACCAGTTTTATCGGCAATTATCTGAGCATTGCTGACATTGCCTTCGGCAATAGTGATCGGTGTGCGCAGTTCATGACTGACTACACTGATAAACTCGTCCCTTTCTTCTTCAAGAGATTTTTCCCTAGTGATGTCTCTTAACAGAACGACGTAACCCTTAGCGCCTTGCTGGCCATAACCCAAACGCACTGGGGCCACGCTAAGGTAAAGGTTAATTGTACTCTTATCCGGATACTCTAATAGGTAATCACGGCTAAAAGTGGCTGTTGACGACTTGCTGACTATGCTAGAAACATCAACCGGATTATTATCTTGATCGACCAAGGGCAGCACCATGGATAGATACTTGCCTGTAATCTTGTCGTTGCGGTCAAGAATGTTCAACGCAGCACCATTGTATATGACAATTCTTTGCTTTTCATCAATAGCAATCACACCATCGCCCATACTATTGATGAGACTGTTCAGCCGCTCATGCTCGAGGCTGGTTTTACCGTCCGGCTTTGAAATAATCCTGGACAGAGATGGCTTCGGAAGTTTCGGAGGCATATAGCACTATTATGGCATACTTCTTATGCTATGAGGCGAATAGCGTCTTATCAGTTGGCGTTGCTCTTTATAATTTGGGATGATTTCCGCCACCTCTGCCCAAAATGCTCGACTGTGATTTAGGTGATTGGTATGAGCCAGTTCATGGATCAATACGTAATCGATCAACGGCCATGGCAGTTGCGCCAAATATGAGTTGAGAATAATGTTTCTATGCTGGTCACAACTGCCCCAGCGGCTGCGCAGGCGCTTCACCTTAACTGACTTTATCGAAAAACCATGTTCAAAGGCCAAATCTTTCAGCCTTGGTACAACCAGTGATTGCGTTTCCTGCAACAAAGCCTTCTCGCAAGCCCTTCTGATAATCCGCTGGGACTCGCTTGATGCGGCGTCCAACCCGGCCGGAAGGGTTATCCTGATTAGATTGTTCGTAACTCTGGTGGTTGGTCGAGTTGATTGACTATAGACGATATGGACCCGGTGATTTTTACCAATAAATACGCTGTCGGATATCAGTTCTGTTGGCTCAATGTTGTTAAGTACCCAATCCTTTTTCGATAACAAATACCTTTCTGCCACTATGTAGGGAATGCTCTGCGGTAGAGTAACCTTTGCCCGACTGCCCTGGATATGCAGTCGAATAGATCGGGTTCCTGAGCGTTTCTGGAAGATAACCGGCCCGATGCCGGCGACATTAACGATTTTTTGAGCCATGATAGGTTTTAACGGATCCTGATGCTGCGACGCTGGAGATCTCCTCGGCTAGGCACTAGATTAACCAGGCCGGGTTTGGTTACGTTAGCCGATGTTGATTCAGGACTGATCAGATTCAAATCGTACAAGCGGCGTACCAGACTACTGCGTTGCATTGGGAATGAGTGCTTTCCGGAAAGAACAATAAAATCTTCGGCTGACTTAGGGTTTTGCATTGAGGTTATGTAGGCATCGAATCCGCTGCGGTCAAAATCACGAGCATATTTGTCGTCAGCTCGACGCTTATCGCGTTTGGAGATTCTCGTAAAAGCTGTGTCGTGATCGACCTGAAACCACAATAGAATTGGTTTGGCATGGACCTTAGCGGCCAACTCCCGCAGACGACGGCGCTGTGAAGCTCGAGCAACGTTAACATCGTAGATAACACTTACGCCAGCATTTAGGAATTCCTCAATCATGTATTCGGTCAGATGGTCAACAACTTGGTTCTCCTCCTTGTCATAGCGAGGCTTTTCGAAAAGCTCGCCGCGAATCCGATCACTGCTGATGTGAACAATATGTATCGAGTCAGTCAGTTGCCGAGCAAAAAACGTCTTACCGGCCCCTGGAAAGCCGTAACTCATAATCAAAACAGGTTTGCTAAGCTGAATTTTGCCCATATGTATATATTGTATAACATCAATTAACTTTAATAAAAAGCTTGCACGAAACCGGCGGCCAGTATAGATGTATACTCAGTGATGACAACAGCGGTCAAATCGGTTATTATTAGCGGGCATAGGGGAGTAGCTCAATTGGTAGAGTAGCGGTCTCCAAAACCGTTGGTTGCAGGTTCAAGTCCTGTCTCCCCTGCCATATGACAATAGCGAATCGACCTCTCAGAAGGTCGATCTTTAATATTGAGTTGGCTATTTCTTACGCGGTTTTACTTCGTTACGGCCCAGACTTTTCTTAGTCTCGACATATAAAGCATGTTTACGAGCAATCGGGTCATACTTCCGCACTGACAGTTTGTCAGGAGAGTTCATGGTGTTCTTCATGGTGTAGTAAGTCCGATGCCCAGATAGCTCTGACACTAAACCGACAATCTTGCGCTTGGTATTTTTAGCCATATCCTAAAGATTTTAACAGATGTAGATTTAATTTTCAACCTCGAGTCCCATGGTCTGCTCTGCCATAATGAGCACCTCTGAAAAGCCTTTTCCGCCAAATAGGGCTATAGCCCCAGTCCACTCCAGCATATGTCCATTTCTGATGAATCCTTCTGCTCCGGTGCTAACACCAATAACCTCGCAAACTGCCCCGCCAAGAGCAATAGCCGACGAGGCAATAAATAGACTGGTGTTAAACCGTTGTTCAATTTGTTCAGGAGTTTGTTTCATAAGACAATTAAGTGGAGCCGACGACGAGGATTGAACTCGTGACCTCATCCTTACCATGGATGCGCTCTACCACTGAGCTACGTCGGCCCGACAGATGTTGATTTTACCAAATATTGGCCACTTATGGAATCGTCGGTGCCAAGTTTGTAATATAACGTACTGTAATTAGGCTAAATGTAGGCTACTCTGCCACGGTGAACAAAATTAGTTTGCCAGTGAGTATTTTACTGATCGCTATTGTAATTGGAGCCATTGTTTTCGGCTATACTCAGAGGTCACGAACGCCGAATTTACCCGATCCGCCGCTGAAAGAGCTGGCAGATAAACACAACGTCGAGCTGGGCAATTTCGCAATTCTAAATCGCTTGGATGAGCAGCCTTATCGCGACATTTTGACCAGCGAGTTTGATTTTGTTTTGGCTGATAACACCCCTAATTGGCATTTCACCGACGGCGGTCTGCGCCCCAGCAAAGACGAGTTCAACTTCAAGCAAATGGATGAAGTCATGCGTTTTGCTCAAGAGAACAATATGCCGGTACAGGCTCATCATTACTTGTGGGGTGAAGAAAAGTGGCTGCCGGATTGGCTCAAAGAAGGTAATTTTTCTCCGGAGGAGCTCAACAAATTGATAGAGACGCACATCAAAACAGTTGGCAGCCGCTATCGGGGTCAAATTCGTGAATGGACCGTTGTCAACGAAGCCTTTAGCCGCAATTCTCACATCTATGGTTTGCGTGACTGGTGGGCCGACAACACCGGCGGGCTTGATTACATTGATCAAGCATTCCGATGGGCTCGTGAGGCTGACCCCGACTCTAAGCTAATTCTGAACGATTTTCTCAATGAAAGCCGCAACGACATCTCTGATGCTATGTATGAATATCTAAAAAGCGCCTTGGCCCGCGGCGTGCCAATCGATGGAATTGGTATGCAAATGCATATTGATGGCACACATCCGCCTACGAAAGACGAGGTCGTTTCTAATATGAAGCGCTTTGAAGAGCTAGGCCTTGACGTGTATGTGACTGAGTTTGACGTCAACATGAACGATCTGCAGGCCAGCAGCAGTAATAAGAACCAGGTTCAGGCCCGGATCTATAACGAGATGTTATCGGCTTGTCTGGAGGTTGATGCCTGTAAAAGTTTTGCTCTACTTGGCATAACCGATAAGGAAACCTGGTATAACTATGTTGGCCTGGAAGATCCTAGGCCGCTGCCGTTCGATGATAAATACCGTCCTAAGCCAGCTTATTTTTCGATGCGCGAAGCTCTGCAGCGATAATGGTGCAGCCTTAAGGCTTCAGAAAGAGCCTGCTTTATTGCTCAACAGTATAGTTAAGGCTTATGAATTCATCTACGGCACAATTAATTGGAGCACAGAAGGTTTGCAAGCCGGCATCACCTGAGACTGTGTCCGGTCCAATGCATTGCCTGGCATTGGCTTCAAAGCTAGATGTAATAACCTCAGCATCTTGCTCGGCAGATGCTCTATCCAGATTTGCAATCTGCACATTAGCAATCACCACTTTGCCAACAAAGAAAAGGCAGTTATCTACAGTAAATTCCTCTCTGTCATCAATCAATCTGCCACGAAATGACGAACCCCGCAATCGAGCTAAAAAAATTTCGCCTCTTCTTGCAGGACATGCCTGGCATAGCGTGACCTCAATACTCTTCTGATAATCTTTGTAACTCATGATGTCTATCCTAGCTATGGTGCAGGGGGAGGGATTCGAACCCCCGAAGGCATAAGCCAGCAGATTTACAGTCTGCCGTGTTTGACCGCTTCACTACCCCTGCGCAGACGACTCCAGTTCAGAGTCGTGCAACACCTCCCTGACTGTTCCCCATGAACAAAGTCGTTCGGGAGTTAGATATCTCTCGCAGTGATATCTATCCAAATTTTTAAATGGAGCCGCCTGTCGGATTCGAACCGACGACCTACGGTTTACAAAACCGTCGCTCTAACCAACTGAGCTAAGGCGGCCTGAATGACTGCTAAAGTGTACCAAAACAGAGGTTAAATGACAACACGGCGTTTCGGACGCAAAACCCGCTTTGAACGTGATTTATTTGGTGACAACTTGTTGAGGCGCTTTTCTACCTCATTAGCCTGGTCCTCCATGTCACGCGTCTCATAAGCCCGCATCAACAGCGTCAGCGATTCCCTGTTCGGCTCTAGATCAACGGCCTTTTCTAGCTCGTTGAACATCAACTTGTCATTGCCCAACTTCTCTTGGACTTTAGCATATGCAATGTGCCGAGCTGCCAGATCATCTTCTAACTTCAACGCCTGTTCAAAGGCCGTGGCCGCCTTATCATAGTTCTCTGTTTCGTAATAAATCAGCCCGAGGTTATGCAAACTTGAAGCGCTGTTCTCAATGCTCGAAGCAATTTCAAAACAGTCAATGGCATCCTTGTACTCCTTTTGTTTGGCATACAGAATACCTAGGCGGTTGTAGGCGGCGGCATTACGCTTGTCAATCTTAAGAATTGTCAGCAAAGCCTTCTCGGCTCGAACCAGACGGTTATCTTTCATCCCCTGATGGGCAATTTTCCATAATTGACCGAGTTTATCGCTGATTTTTCGCGGCAATGGCGATAGATCTTCGTCACGAATGGTAGCGCTACGATAGGCCAGGATACCGAAACCGAATACAAGTACTAAAGCTAGCATTCTAAATGACCATTATATCAAAGTTGCAAGAATAAGTCTGTTAGGACCAGTTTTGGACTAGCATTAGCTTTTAGAGCTTTCTGAGCCTGACTATTGCTGCGATTCACTTTCTGCCACTGTTTGGCTGACTTTGTGTTGCCAGCTTTTACGGCTGCTTTCAATGAGGCATGCGACACCAAAGCCAAAGCATCTAGTAACCTACTCACCATTTCCTTGTTCTTTAACAGTTCATTAACTTTTAATAATCGCTTGTAGGGGTCCTGTTGGAGCAGTTCCTTAGCCTGATCGATGGCCGCCAGCAGCGGATGGCTTTCGTCAGTCATTAAAGCCTGCAACAGACCGACTCGCCCGCCGGAAATCATAAAATTTCGCTTAAATTCTGGGCTGTTGCCAAAGTGAGCAGCCGCCGTGGTTTCAGACACCGGCAAAACTGGTAATGTCTGGGCTCTGGACACCACTGTTGGTAATAGCTGAGATGGATGTTCTGCGCATAGAATGAATATAGTGTCCGCCGGCGGCTCTTCCAGTGATTTAAGCAATGCATTTTGAGCCTCTGGTGTCAGCCGAGCCGCCTCTGTAATCATCACTAGCCTGCGCACTGCAGCTTGTCCCGGAACTACCCTAGATAGTTGTGACTGTACTTGGCGAACCTGATCTATTGAAATTGAATCTTTGCCCTCTTCCGGTTTGACAACAATCAGGTATGGGTAAGACTTTAGGCTTGCTTCGCTAACTTTTAGGATTCTCCCGGCAATATTCAGTGCTAAAAACTGCTTGCCGCTGCCAGATGGGCCGTGAATCAGCAGTCCTGAACTGGGCGTGGCGACAACGTTGTCAACGGCTTTGGCGGTTTGTTCAGCCAACAAAAGTTTATCCATTGACGACCTCCTGAAACACCGGTGGTACTGGTGATTCAAAGATCTGCTGTTTTTTGTTTGGCAATCTAATTTTCAGTTGCCAGGCGTGCAACATTAGGCGATCAGCCGGCGGGCCGCCATAAAACGGATCGCCGACAATTGGGTGCCCCAGGTGCTTTAAATGCACACGCAGCTGATGAGTACGGCCAGTCATCGGCAACAACTTGACAAGTGAATAGCCGTTACCGGTTCCAATTGTCTGATACTCGGTAATAGCCGCCCTGCCCTTAGAAGACACAGTAAATGTCTTAGGATTCCTGGGGCTACGGGCAATTGGGGCCTCAATGACCGCCTCTGGTGGGCTGAGAGATCCCCCTACAACCGCTACATACTCTTTGTGAACCTTTCGGCTGCTGAACTGTTTTTGCAGCCAGCTCAGTGCCTCGGAGGTTTTGGCGCAGATAATAACACCTGATGTTCCTCGGTCCAGTCGATGGACAATTCCGGCCCGCTCTCCCTCCAAATCAACTAATTTAGGCCGGATAAAGCTGGCTATCGTTGCCTCTGGGTTGAAGCCGCCTTTGGAGTGAGTCAAAACTCCGGTAGGCTTGTCAACTACAATACAGTCATCATCTTCATATAAGATTGGTAAGTCAATATCCGGGATATCATCTAGATCGGCCGGGTCAAACTCGACGCTGACTTTATCGTTGGCTTTAACTTTGTACTTGTTTGGCTGGCTATAGCCATTGACTTTAACCTTCTCATCAGTACACAATTTTTGAATCGGACTGCGGCTCAGTTCAGTAATTTTGCCGGCTAAATACTGATCCAAACGCGCCCCAGCCTCATCTGTTGCAACAGTGAAAGTTTGCATAAGGACTACTTTCTTAGGCCGACGGCTGTTTGGACCCGCCTGAGGGTTTTATCAGCAACTTCATTCATCGACGACTCAGATTGCTTTAATTTTTGCCGAAGCTTGGCTTCATCAACTTTGGCTAATCGACTTTGAAAGTCATTTAAGAAGTTTTTAACAACCTCGGCCACCTCTTGTTTGAAGGGCCCATATTGGGTTTGACCCTGGTATTTTTGTTTGACAGCTCCTAGATCTTCGTCTGACAAAGCAGCATAAATATCCATCAGATTGCTAATTCCAGGTTGTTTTACATGATCATAATTGATTTTTCCAAGACTATCAGTTGTGGCTGCCATAATTTTCTTGGCCGCTACATCGGGCTCATCACCAAGGAAAATTACGCCTTTACCAGAGGCGTCTGATTTGCTCATCTTTTTGGTTGGCTCTAACAAATCTTTAATTCTTATTCGCTGTTGTTGAGCAGTGAAGGCGATTTGTTCTTTCTCGGCCTCTGGCGGGCTCAGCAAGTTCTCACCAAACTTATTATTTAGCCGAATGGCAATGTCACGAGCCAGTT
This sequence comes from uncultured Candidatus Saccharibacteria bacterium, assembly GCA_964493895.1. Classification (GTDB taxonomy): domain Bacteria; phylum Patescibacteriota; class Saccharimonadia; order Saccharimonadales; family JAGQNJ01; genus CAYRSA01. The sequence goes on from CAZBPY010000002.1 coordinate 91,553, forward strand.
CGACATGTTGGGTCTGATCAGCACCTACCGGCACATATTTAGCTCCGTAAAGCAAGATGTCAGCCGCCATAAGCACCGGATAATCAAACAGTCCAACTGAGACCGATTCTTGCTGATCAGCCTTCTCTTTAAACTGGGTCTGACGCGACAATTCTCCCATATAGGTAAAGCAGTTTAGAATCACTGTCAGCTCGCTATGGGCTGGAATTCGGCTCTGACGATAAATGTAGGTGCTGTTATCATCAAGATCTAAGCCAGGTGCCACAAACAGCTTTAAATTATGCATGATCTGGTCATGCAACTTGCTGTGATCAACCGGTGTTGTAAAGCTATGCAAATCTGGCACAAACAAATTAATCTGATACTGACCAGCGTATTGTCGCTGCAGCTGAACAATTGGCAGCAAAGCCCCTAGGTAATTACCGAGATGCAAATCATTGTTGGCTCTCAAGCCAGTTAAAATCACCGGTTGGCTCATATTACTCCTCATTATATCTCATTGAGCCTGTGCCTCATACGGTATCTGTCCGGCTGGGTATGAACCTAATATCTGCACCTTGCATCCAGTGGCTTTAATTTTGTCTAAAACCTGTTTGGTTCTATCCTCAGACAAGCCAGCATGAAACTCGACAAAGAATTCATTATGAAAAGGGCTGTTTGGAATAATGGCAGATTGTAAATCAGTCAAAGTAATTCTAGCTTCTTTAAACGGAGTTAGTATGTCCACTAAAGCGCCAGCCTTCTCCCCAGTAGTCATAACCACTGAGGTTTTATTAGCCTCTGAGATAACCGGTACTTCACCGTTCCGCAGCTTGACTTCTACAAAACGAGTAATATTATTCTGGTCATCCTGGATTGACTGTGCTAATGGCTCTAATCCGTACAGTTGACCAGCTCGCTCACTGGCAATCGCTACCATACGAGGATCAGCAGTTTCAGCAACTAGCTTGGCACTGCCAGCAGTGTCATGCTCAATTATTGGATGAGCCTGCGGCAATTGTGTTTCCAAAAATACAGTACACTGATCAAGCGCTTCTGACTGCGAATGCACCTCTGTTATATCAGTTAGCTTGGCATTGGGAAGCCCGAGTAGGGCATGGTTGACTGGCAAATAAGCCTCGCCTACAATTGTCAAATTGCTGCCGCTTGATCTGATCGGATCATAGACCGGCCCGATAAAACCGATGCGGTTATTGGCTATAGCCATGATGGCTGATTCAATTTCTTCATTGTGCAGAGCTTTTAAAGTATCTGAAAATGTCTCGTAATAATGCAGATTGGCATTAGGGTGCACAGACAGCGCTACCTCTTCAGTATAGGAACCGGGCTGACCCTGTATTCCAATGATAGTTGACATATTTATCCTTTCTAGGCATTTAAAAAACCGCCTGGTGGCGGTTTCTTCTCTTAATCAATATTAATTAGTCCGCCACTAGTTGGTGCCGGTAAACCAAAAGGCTGAGTTTTGGTTTAATCTAATCATAACTTTAAGACAATACACCCTATGGCTGCTTATGTCAATGGGAAAATAAGAGGTTAACGCTTGGTGAATTGGCGCTGTTTTCGGGCGCCCTTAAGACCAAACTTCTTGCGCTCTTTTTCGCGCGGATCGCGACCTAGTAAATCAGCTTTGCGCAAGGTGCTCTTCAGATCTTCATTCATGACTGCCAAAGCCTTGGCAATACCCAACTTGATGGCATCGGCTTGGCCGGAGTGGCCGCCGCCGGTGACTTTGACCGAGACATTGTGCTTGTTGACAGCGTCAACGGCAATAAAAGGCTTTTGCAACTCTAGAAGAAACTTTTTACTTTTCATGAAGTAATCTTCAGCTGGCTGGTCGTTAATGACGATCTCGCCTTTGCCATTTGTCAGACGAACTCGGGCCGAGGCACTTTTGCGCCGCCCTAATCCGTAAAAATAGGTGTCTTTAGCCATTATTTACCTTCCTTCAATGAAAACGCGGCTGGCTTTTGAGCCTGGTGGTTGTGCTGATCATCCCTGTAAACCTTCAACCGAGCTAGGCGTCCCGGTCGCAATTTATTAGCCGTAATCATGCCTCGAACGGCCTTTTCAATGGCTTTTTCCGGTGCCATATCCGACAAAGCAGTCTCTTTGATGCCACCAGGATAGCCCGTGTGACGGTAATACTTCTTTTTGGATTGCTTGTCACCGCTAACCACCATCTTAGAGGCGTTAACTACAATCACATAGTCACCCCCATCTACATGAGGCGTGTAAGTTGGCTTGTGTTTGCCTGTCAGCAGGGTTGCCACTTGAGTGGCTAGGCGACCCAAGGGCACCTCTGAAGCGTCGACAAGGTACCAGACGCGCTCTACTTCAGCTGGCTTTTGACTGAATGTCTTGGCGGTCATTTCTTTGCCCCCGTCTTCTTAGCAGTAGCCTTTTTGGCGGCTGGTTTGCTAGCAACTGACTTGCTGTTAGCAGTAGTGGTTGTCTTAGCCGCTGTCTTTGGCTTAGCCTCAGATTCAGCCTTGACAGCAGCTTTGCTTAAATCATCAACAAAACTAACTTTGGCTAACTGAGCATTGTCGCCGCGGCGGAAACGAGTCCGCACAATCCGCAAATAACCACTATTGCGACTGTTTAGCTTCGGTGCAATGTCATCGACCAATTTATGGGCGGCTTGCACCGTCATTACACCTGCAATTACCTGGCGCCGCGAAGCTAAATCACCCTTTTTAGCCTTGGTAATCAATTTTTCGACATATGGTCGGATTTCTTTAGCTTTTGGCAGTGTGGTCTCGATAGATTCATTAATAATCAGCGACTCAGCCAAATTCTTTATAAGTGCTCGGCGTTGATCGCGTTGGCGTCCGAATTTTCGACCTTTATATCCGTGGCGATGCATCTTACAGCTCCAACTCCGCTAGTTTATCTTTTACTTCATCTAAGGCCTTGGCACCAAAACCTTTAAGTTCTCGCAGCTCTACATCACTTAGTGAAAACAGATCTTTTAGGGTGTGGATATCGTTATTTACTAGGGCATTGGTGGTCCTGGCAGAAAAGTTCAGATCTTCAATCGGGGTCATTAATTCGGTTGGCTCGTCGCTGTCAGTTCCGTCTCCAGTCTCACTGGTTAGTGGCGCCTCAGCCTTGACTCGAGTTTGACCGGCCAGAGCAGTGTATTGATTAACCAAAATTGCAGCTGCTTCCTCAAAGGCATCAGCTGGACTGATCGAGCCATCGGTATCAACTGTGATAATTAACTTATCAAGATCGGTCATCTGACCAACGCGGGTGTTCTCAACTTTATAGCGAACTCGCTGCACCGGACCGAAAATAGCATCTAAGGCAATCATGTCACTTGGTTTGCGACTGGCGCCTTCTTCAATTGGGCGATAGCCGCGGCCAGTCTCCACCACGATATCCATAGTTAAAGTGGCTTTAGGGTCGTCAATGGTAGCAATAACTTGATCTGGGTTGACAATCTCAACATCAGCATTGACTTGAATATCCTTGGCCTTAGCTACACCTTTGCCTTTCTTAACCAGGCGAAGTGTCTGGGGCTCTTCAGAGAAAACACGAAACCGAACATTCTTTAGATTCATCATGATGTCGACGCCATCTTCTTTAACACCGGGAACAGTAGTGAATTCGTGAGTAATACCTTCAATTTTGAAGGCTGTGACAGCTGCACCAGCAATACTGGATAGCAATACTCGACGCAAACTGTTGCCCAGAGTCATGCCATAACCGGTGTGCAGCGGCTCCACTGTAAAGGTGGCTGATGTGGCGCTGTGATCGTCGGTTTTGACGATACCAGGGGTGTGAATTGATTTTGACATAGGGTTGCTTCCTCCTTGATTAGCGTGAGTAGTACTCAACAATTAGTTGCTCATTGATGTCTGGCTCAGCCTCTTCTCGAGGAGGCACGCCGGTGATCTTAATTTCTAGCTTCTTGCGGTCGACTTTAAGCCAGGTTACGGCGCTTTCAGCGCCACTAGGGCTAACATCGTCGATACGCTTAAAGTAGTCAGTCTGCTTGCTTTTATCGCGAACTGTCAAAACATCGCCCTCCTTCATACGAATTGATGGAATATCGACGCGCCGGCCGTTCAGCGTAAAATGACCATGCGTCACTAGCTGGCGAGCCGCTCGGCGGCTAACGGCCAAGCCGGCTCGGTAAACCACATTATCAGCTCGCTGTTCCAGGAATTGAAGTAGGATGTGACCAGTCTGGCCGGGTAAGCGTTCAGCCTCGGCGATTAGTTTACGGAATTGACGCTCCAATAGACCATATAGCCGTTTTACCTTCTGTTTTTCACGTAATTGGATCGAATATTGGCTGGGCTTGGTTCGACTCCGATAATTTGGCGCCTGTCCTGGCATATTGGTCCTCTTAACCAAAGCCTTGTGAGCCTTAGGATGCAGGGCATAGCCTTCGCGACGCGACATCTTGACAATACTGCTTCTATCTCGGGCCATTAGACTCTCCTCGCCTTTCGTGGCCGTACACCGCCATGCGGAACACCGGTAACATCAGAAATGCTCTCAACTTTGATATCCAAATTGGACAATGTTCGAACGGCTGCTTCGCGGCCCAAACCAATGCCTCGGATGAATACATCGACTTTAGTTAGTCCGTGAGCCTGCTTAGCGGCCGTCGCAGCTCTTTCAGTTGCCACTTGCGCAGCATAGGCAGTGCCCTTTTTGCTACCGCGGAAACCACAAGCTCCGGCGCTGCTAAAAGTCAGGGTGCCGCCCTTGCTGTCTGTAAAAGTGATAATCGTGTTATTGAATGAGGCCATGACGTGCATTTGGCCATAAGGCACTGGTCGCTTGGACTTCTTGCGCTTTGGAGCCTTTTTAACTGCCTCTGTTGCTTCAGAAGCCTCAGCTGGCGCCTCGGCGACTGCTTCATTGTTTTCAACTGGTGTCTTAACTGTATCGTCTGCCATAATCTATACTTTAAGTCTTAGCCGCCACCTTCTTCTTGGTTCCGCCAACTGTCACTTTCTTACCGCGGCGAGTTCGAGCGTTAGTTTTGGTTCGCTGGCCGCGTGACGGCAAGCCGCGCTGGTGCCGCATTCCACGGTAAGCTCCAATATCTTTCAGCCGCTTAACATTAGCTGTCACAATTCGCTGTAAATCGCCTTCGACGGTGTAATTTTCGTTGATGTAGTCCTGAATTTTAGCAATCTCGGCATCGGTTAGATCTTTGACGCGAACAGTTGGATCAACCTTTGTCTTGGCAATAATCTCTTGGCTAATTGTCGGGCCAATGCCGTAAATATAAGTCAAAGCCACATGAACTTGCTTGTTGTCAGGAATGGTAACACCGGAAATTCGAGCCATAGCTTATCCCTGCCTCTGCTTGTGCTTTGGCTTCATCTTATTAATTACATAGACACGTCCTTTACGGCGGACAATCTTGTCATCCGGACTAATCTTTTTGACACTGGCACGCACTTTCATGCGGATCATTTCTCCTGTTTTGAGTGAATGACACACTGCTTAAATTTATGATTGGCGATAGGTGATTCTTCCCTTCGTAAGATCGTAAGGGGTCAACTCGACCGTCACGCTGTCTCCGGGGACGATTCGGATAAAATGTTTCCGCATCTTACCGGCGACGTGAGCTATAATTTGATGACCATTTTCGAGTTCGACCTTGAACTGAGCGCTGGGAAGCGTCTCAATTATGGTGCCTTTGAGCTCGATAACTTCCTTATTTCCGGCCATAAATGTATAACAGGGAATAATTGTATCAGACAACGCCCCTGTTTGCAAAGGGTTTTTTACTTTTTCTTAGAACGAGTGGTTAAAAAGCGCATGCGCCGTTGTTTTTTACCGTTCTCTTCGGTGTTTTCGTAGAAGAAGTCCGGATGTTCATATTGGTCATAGGTAACCATTAGGGCTCGCGATTCGATTTGACGCATAGTTTCAAGCGCCACGGCTACCAATATTAGGATGCTGGTACCCTGCAAGGCAATGTTGGCGTTGACAAAGCCCTGTATGACCACCGGCACGGCAGCCAGCAGGCCAAGGCTAAAGGCTCCAAATAATGTCAAGCGATTAACCAGTTTGGATAGATATTTCTCAGTTTGCGAACCAGACCGAACTCCTTCAATAAAACCGCCTTGTTTTTGCAAGTTTTCGGCGATTTCTTGAGCGTTAAAGGTGATACTGGTATAGAAAAATGTAAATACAAAAACAAAGAAGAAATAAGCTGCTGGATAAACATAAGGCTGCCAACCTCCAAGGGCAAATGATTGAGCTGTCGGTGGCTGGAACCACACCATTAATTTTGTACCAAAATCTGCCCATTGTGGATTACTGTTACCGCTTAGTAGCTGTCCGACAAAACTTGGTACGCTTAAGAACGCCAGGGCAAAGATAATTGGTATGACCCCAGCGGTGATAAGCTTGATAGGCAAAACAGTTTTTACACCGCCATAGGCCCGGTTGCCCTGGATGCGTTTAGCGTAATGAATCGTGACATTACGAACTGCTTCGTTGAGTTTGACCACCAAAGCTGTGGCAATTAATACCCCGGCTAAAATCCCCAGAGCTAACAGTGTTGCGTCACGATCAACCGGCAAGTCAATTCCGAGCAGTGTCCAAGTCGGATTATCGGCGAAGATACCATTAAATATATTCGATACAGTTGATGGCAGTTGACTAACGATACCGACAGTAATAACTAGAGAAATACCGTTTCCTATACCCTCTTCGGTTATCAACTCCCCAAGCCACATGAGTAACATTGAGCCACCAGTCAAAGCCGATACCATTAATACCCACTGGGCTATCCCGGCTCCAGCCGCAATATCACCAATTCCACCGATTTGTGTGGCCGTTTGTCGTACTAGATAGATGGTTCCAATTGATTGAACAATTGCTAGCGGTAGGGTTAGCATTCGAGTGTATTGATTAATCTTCTTGCGCCCAAACTCACCCTCGCTGTTCAAGGTTTCAAGCTTGGGTATGGCCTTGGTCAATAACTGCATAATTATCGAGGCGTTAATATAGGGCCCCAGGCCAACCAACATAATAGAGAAATTGGCCAACGCGCCGCCGGATAGGACATCAATAAAACTTAACAACTGCGGTGTATCAGCAGTTGTAAACAAAGTTTCGAGGAGTTGTTTTAGAGTTTGACCGTCCGCTAGGGGGATTGGGATGTGGGCTAAGACACGAAAAATAAACAACATGCCCAAGACAGCTAGGATACGCTTTCGCATATCCTGGTTACTCAGCGACTTCCAAACCGTTTTCCAATTCATACAACTACCCTTTATTATAGCAGCCGTCAGCTCCAGCTGGGATTATTTTTCTGACTTTTTAGCGGCCTTCTTTTGGCTGGTTTTTTGTCGGCGTGGTACAGGAGCAGACTTGAATGAGCCGCCAGCCTTGTCAATGGCTTTCACTGCTGCAGCGCTGGCGCCTTGAGTGGTTAAGCTAATTTTCTTAGTTAGTTCTCCGTTTAAGACCACCTTTGCGCGGACGTATGGACTTGAAATTAACCCGGCTTCGGCTAATTTGTGATTGTCGACAATACTACCAAGTTTGTTTAACTGGCCTGTATAAACAACCTCGGCCTTGGGGCGCACAGCTCGGAAGCCACGCAGTTTGGGCAAGCGATTCATCAGCGGATTTTGACCGCCTTCAAAACCAGGTCGCACACCGCCGCCAGACCGAGCATTTTGGCCTTTGGTGCCGCGTCCGGCCGTTTTGCCGCGGCCGGCGGCAATTCCTCGTCCGACCCTAGTCGGCTTGGCCTTAGACTGGACATTTAATTCGTGATATTTCATTTCTTAGCTACCTTTTTGACTTCATTTTTCTCAGATTGGCTTGTCACCCATTTATTCTTAGGCTCAATGGACTTCAACGCCTCAACAGTCGCATAGGCAATATTGATCTTATTGGACGAACCCAATGACTTCGACAAAGCGTTTTTGATGCCGGCCACCTCAAGTACGGTTCTGACTACTCCACCGGCGATCAAGCCTGTACCAGGACTGGCTGGCTTGACCATGATTTTAGCTCCAGACACCTTAGCCTCAGATTCATGCGGGATGGTGTCGTTGAAGAGATTAATTCTAACCATATTCTTCTTAGCGACCTCTGTGGCTTTAGTCATAGCTGAGGTCACATCAGCACCCTTGGATGTGCCAACCCCAACGCGGCCTTTATGGTCGCCAACAACTACTAAGGCCCGAAAGCGGAAGCGGCGGCCGCCCTTAACTACCCGAGCAACGCGGTCAATGTTCACCATTCGCTCATCAAACTGCTTTTCCTCCGGCACATCTGTCGGGCGGTTAGTCAATGGGCGTCTTTCTTGTCTATTTTCAGCCATTTTAAAACTTCAGTCCTTTCTCACGGGCGCTGTCAGCCAGAGCTTTTACTCTACCATGATATAATCGAGCCCCTCTGTCGAAAACTACTTTCTCAACTTTTGCCTTCTTAGCGGCCGCCGCAATCTGTTCACCAACATAGATAGCCTTTTCTGTCATAGACTTCTTATCCAAAGCCTTAATTCCAACGCTAGTGGCGAAAGCTAGGCTCTGGCCGTTAGAGTCATCAATAATCTGGGCCACAACCTGCCGATTGCTGAGGTGAACACTCAATCGAGGCCGCTGCGGCGTGCCCCCGGCTCGGCTCCGAACTCGAATTTGGCGCCGCCTTTGGTTCATTTTAGTGTGTGCTAAACGGTTCATATCTATTCCTTACCTGACTTTCCGGACTTTCGAATAATCCGCTCGTCCACATACTTGATGCCCTTACCCTTGTAAGGTTCCGGCTTCTTGTAAGAGCGAATTTCGGCAGCTACTTGGCCAACCTGTTGTTTGTCGATGCCGGAGACTTTAATTTTATTCTGCTCAACGCTAACTTGGACACCCTGAGGAACGGTATATTTAATCTCGTGAGAAAAGCCCAGCTTCATGTTCAAGTCCGCACCGGCCATATTAACACGAAAGCCAACGCCGTTAACCTCTAGTTCTCTAGTAAAACCCTGAGTAACACCTTCAACCATGTTATTGATCAGGCTGCGCAGCAACCCATGACGGGCCCGGTGAACTGGCTCGTCGTCAATTCGTGATAAAACCAGCTGATTTTCCTCTTGCTTGACCGAAATTCCATCTAACAGCGGTGTGCTTAATTCGCCTTTCGGACCAGTTACTTTAACTTGGTCAGAATCGCTCACGATTGTCACACCGGATGGAACTTCGATCGGTAGTTTTCCTATACGACTCATACTTAATCCTTTTAATAAACCTTGCAAATTAATTCACCGCCGACACGCTGCTTCTTAGCCTCGGCGCCAGTCATCACACCTTTCGAGGTAGAAACAATAACAATACCGCGACCTCGCTTGATGGTTGGAATATCATCAACGCCAACATAAGCGCGACGCCCAGGTTTACTGATACGACTAATTTCAGTTATACGGGCATTAGTATTCTCGGGATTGACTGTAATGGTCATGGTTTTAGGGAAGCCGTCATTGATTTCGACCTTGTCTACGAAGTTGTTCTGAGCCAGCAGCTTTGCCACCTCTTCCTTAATTTTAGAGTGCGGCAGGTTGACCTGGTGATTGTGCACCAAAATGGCATTCCGGATGCGGGTTAGCATATCTGAAATCGGATCGGTTGATGTCATGCTCATAGTTCTCTCGCTCCTTTCTACCAACTTGACTTGGTAACTCCTGGGATTTCTCCCTTACTTGCATGTTCGCGGAAGGAAATACGTGATAAACCAAAAGTTCGCATATAGGCCCTTGGTCGTCCAGTCTCAGCACAACGATTTTTCAGTCGGGTCGGAGAAGAGTTGCGCGGTAGTTTGTGTAAACCTTCAAGATCACCCATAGCCTTCAATTCTGCACGCTTTTTTGCATACTTAGCATGCATCTTTCGACGTTTTTCATCTCTGGCAATATTCGATTTTCGAGCCATTATGTATTCTCCTTTTCAAACGGCATTCCAAACTTAGTTAATAGCGCTTTGGCCTGCTCTGGTGTTTTAGCTGTAGTCACAATCACTACTTGCAAGCCATGAGTGATTGGAGCATCTTCAAAATTGATTTCCGGAAAAACAGTTTGATCAGCAATGCCGATACTATAGGTACCTTGGCGATCAAAAGCCTTGTTCTTAACACCATGGAAATCGCGAAGTCTTGGCAGCACAATATTAACTAGACGATCTAGAAACTCGTACATTCGATCACCACGTAATGTTACCTTCAGACCAATTTTGTTACCTTCACGCAACTTAAATGTCGCAATAGATTTCTTGGCCACAGTCTCAACAGGTCTTTGTCCGGTAATTTTACTCAAAGTTGTGGTAGCTACTTCCATGTGTTTCTTATCATCCTTAGCTCGTCCTAATCCGACGTTAATGACAATTTTCTCTAAAACTGGCACCTGATTTACGTTGGCTAGCTCCAATTCCTTCAAAAGCTCCTTACGGAACGAGTCCATGAACGACTTCTTCAATCTCGGCGCAGTAGTAATAGTAGTTGCCTTAGCCATTATGAAATCTCCTTTCCGCTTGTCTTATAGACACGCTTTTTACTATCTTTAGTCACTTTATAGCCAATTCGTGAAGGTTTCTTCTTGGTGGCATCCAGGATCCCCACTTTGCTGACATCAATCGGCTTGGTTAGCTCGATGATTCCGCCTTGAGGATACTGTCGGTTTGGTTTCTGGTGCTTTTTAACGACGTTAATGCCCTCAACGGTCACTTTATTCGTGCTCGGATGCGTAGCCAAAACTTTACCCGTTCGACCTTTGTCCTTACCGGATCGAACCATAACCATGTCACCCTTCTGTAATCGAATCTTGTAAGTCATTACAGTACCTCCGGAGCTAGAGAAATAATCTTGGCGTAACCCTTTTCACGCAGCTCTCTAGGAACTGGGCCGAAAATGCGAGTTCCGCGCGGCTGCCTCTCTTCATTGATGATGACCGCAGCGTTATCGTCAAACTTAATTGTTGAGCCATCACGACGCCGAATTTGGTTCCGCGTTCTAACTACGACAGCCCGCACAACTGATTTCTTCTTGACAGTCCCAGTAGGAGAAGCCTCCTTGACGGTGGCCACAATGACGTCGCCAACACCAGCATAGCGGCGGCGGGTACCGCCTAACACGCGGATGCACAAAATTTCTTTGGCACCGCTGTTGTCACAAACATTTAGTCGTGATTCCTGCTGGATCATTTGTCGTCTCCCTTGTCTTTCTCTTCTTCAGCCGACTCTTCGACCTTAGCCGGTTTTTCAGTCACTTCTTTGACAGCTACTTCAGCTTCAACTTTCAAATCTTCATCGCGCAAGCGCGGCTTTTCAATGATTTTTAGCAGTTCAAAGCGCTTCCGAGCACTGCGCGGCCGAGTCTCAACAATCGCCACCTTATCCCCTGTTGTAGCCTCGTTTTTCTCGTCATGAGCCAGGAACTTCTTGGAAAAGGAGTACTGCTTTTTATACAGCGGATGGGTCTTTCGAGTAGTCACAGTCACGGTGATAGTCTTGTCAGCCTTGTCGCTGCTGACAATCCCGATTAGTTGCTTAGCCATTATTTGGCCTCCTTTGCTAGTTGCTCAGCCAAAACAGTCAACATTCGAGCCAAATCTTTACGTTTATTGCGGATTGCCCGAGTATTTTGCATGTCGCCAAGAGCCATTTTCTGGCGCAGCTCGGCAATTTCCTCACGCAGCTTGGTAACGTCTTTAGTCAGTTGAGCGGTTGAAATCTTGCGGATATCAGCTACTTTCATGACTCACCTCCGCCTTCACGGATCAGAAACCTGGTTTTGACCGGTAATTTGTGAGCGGCCAAGCGCATTGCTTCGCGAGCAGTCTCTTCGTCAACGCCCTGCATTTCAAACATAACGGTGCCCGGGCGAACCTTAGCCACAAAGAACTCTGGATTCCCCTTACCGCTACCCATTTTGACATCCTGGGGCTTGCGTGTAACAGGGGTGTGAGGAAAAATTCGAATCCAAATCTTACCGCCGCGTTTGATGTAGCGAGTCATGGCCTGGCGAGCCGATTCGATCTGACGAGATGTGACTCGTTCGGAACTTTGGGCCTGCAGAGCGTACTGGCCAAAGGCTACCGTCGTGCCGCGCGAAGCTACGCCGCGTATCTTGCCCTTCATGACCTTTCGGTACTTAGTTTTCTTCGGCAACAACATTTTAGGCTACCTCTCCTTTGTAGATCCAAACTTTAATACCGATAATGCCAGCCGGTGTCTGAGCCGGAACGTAAGCATAGTCAATATCAGCTCGCAAGGTATGAAGCGGCACACTGCCGGCAATTTCCTTCTCGCGCCTAGCCATTTCGGCTCCGTTTAAACGGCCAGATACTTCGATGCGAATACCCTTGGCGCCGGAGCGCATAGTCGCCGCCGAGGCAGACTTAATAGCCCGGCGGAAAGAAATTCGTCGTTGCAGTTGGAAAGCAATGTTTTCTGCTACCAATTTGGCGTATAGTTCAGGCTTTTTAACTTCTTCAATGTTGACGCGAACCGGCACTTTGTAGATTTTCTCGATATCAGTCTTTAGTTCTTGAGCACCAGAACCACCGCGGCCAATGACCACACCAGCCTTGGCGGTCACAATTGTCACAGTAACCAAGTTAGGCGACCGTTCGATGTCTACCTTGTTGATAGCCGCTCTTGTACCCAATTTAGTGTCAATCAATTTACGAACCGCCAGATCCTCTTTTAGGTAGGTAGCGTAGTCGCGCCGGTTAGCAAACCACTTGCTGCGCCAGTCTTTGTTAACTTGAAGGCGCATACTAATTGGATTAACTTTTTGACCCATTACTTGGCCTCCTTCTTAGCGGATGCATTAGCTTTGGCCGCTGGTTTCTTAACGGATCGTTTTTCACCGTCAACAACGACACGAATATGTGAACTTTTCAGTTGATATGCCAACGCTCGGCCTCTGGCCGCCGGTCGGTAGCGCTTTAATCTGGCACCTGGTGTTACAGAAATCTCGGTAATCATTAGGCTGTCAGGCTTCAGGCCGTGGTTCTTCTCAGCATTAGCTTTAGCCGAAGTGATAGTTCGCCGAATTGGCTCAGCACTGCGCCGCGGAGTGTGCTCTAATATAGTCAAGGCATCATTAACCGACTGGCCGCGGACCAAAGCCGCTACCACGCCCACTTTTCGTGGACTCATGCGAACTCCTTTGGCTATGGCTTGCACGCTCATTATTTTTGTCCTTTCGCTAGCTTACCGCCGTGTGATCGGAATTTTCTAGTCGGCGCAAATTCGCCCAGTTTATGCCCAACCATATTCTCTGAAATAAACACCGGCACATGAACTTTGCCGTTGTGTACAGCAATAGTTTTACCAACAAATTCCGGCGCAATTGTCGACGCCCGCGCCCAAGTCTTAACGATGGTGCGATCTTCAGCACCCAAAGCAGCCACCTTCTTAGCTAACTTTGGATCTACAAACGGTCCTTTCTTCAAAGACCTACTCATACAGTGGCTCCTTCAAGTACCCGAATCTGCATTGCTAGACGCGCTACGTCATTATAGCCTGAGCGTAGATTGTTCTGCTCCTTCTGATCAAGTGGTGGTTCGACACTCTCAACAAAAGCTCGTAGATCAACTTCGCCGCCTTCTAGAGCTCTGCCGCCAATCAAAATCCCAAGCGTACGGAATTCGGCATGGTGTCCATAATCGCCATCCCAACTGCGACGATGTGTTGCACGAGCAGTCTCCACTGCCTCCGGCCAATCATCACCAGGGATAATCTTAACAGAACTCGTGTCAAACTTTGCTACATTAGTAATCATCTTAACGCCTCTTTCCTTCATGTCGACTGCGGACAATAAACTTATTAGAAACTTTTCGCCGGCGGGTCTTGTACCCCAGAGTCTTCTGCCCCCAAGGTGTACGCGGATCTTTACCGACACCATGTGAACCACCATCACCACCACCGTGCGGGTGATCGGCTGCGTTCATAACTACACCACGAACTGATGGCCGAAATCCTAGGTGTCGCTTGCGGCCGGCCGAACCAATCTTGATATTCTGATGCTGAACATTGCCTACGGCGCCAATACTGGCAGTGCAAGTAACATGGATCATCCGGATTTCGCCGCTTGGCAATTTGATTTGGGCATAGTCTCCTTCGCGGGCAGTCAATTGTGCGCTAGCCCCGGCGCTGCGCACCATTTGAGCGCCCTTGCCAGGTTGCAATTCAAGGCTGTGAATAACACTTCCAACGGGGATATTTTTCAGTGGCAAGCGATTCCCAGGCTCAATCGGTGCCTCATCATTAGCTTCAAGAGTTTGGCCAACTTTCATGTTCTGAGCCGCCAAAATGTAGTGATACACGCCTTTGTCATCCTTTATCCGGGCTATGTGTGCGCTGCGGTTCGGGTCATACTCAATAGCCTCAATTGTTGCCTTGGTGCCGGGCGTCAATTTGAAGTCAATCACGCGGTAAAACCGCTTGGCACCGCCGCCGCGGTGACGAGTAGTAATCCGCCCTTGATTGTTGCGGCCATTGGTTCGAGTCTTGACTCGTGTCAACGACTTCAGCGGTCGCTTGGCCGTCACTTCAGAGAAATCCTGGGTAGTCATGCCGCGGCGGGCTGGAGTGGTTGGCTTGTATTTAGTAACCGCCATGATTATTTACCTCCGCCTTTCTGTTGAACTTGCCGTGGAGCCCGTCCCAAAGCCTGGCGCAATCGTCCGCCCTTTTTCGGAGCCTCTTTTTTCTCTGTTGTCTCGGCGGCAGCTTTCTCAGCAGCTTTCTTGACAGCCTTGGACATGACAGTCTCTTTCGGCTCTTCGTTGGCTTCAAAAATTGCGATTTTGTCGCCGGTTTTTAGGCGAACATAAGCCTTCTTCATATTGGCGCGGCGACCTTCAATTGACCGCTGCCGCTTGCGGTAAGATTTCTTAGCTTTGCCCTTAACAACACTCAAGCGGACATCTTCGACAGTCACCTTGAATTGTTCGGCAACAGCTGCGCTGACCAGGGCCTTATTTGCCGTAATTGGCACCTCAAAGACAAAGGTGTTTAAGTCCTGGCTGGTGGCGTAAGCCTTTTCACTCATTCGCGGTCTGAGAGGTAAAGTTTTCATTATTTAGCACCTCCCAGCCAATCATGCACAATATCAAGTGCTTTTCGTGTAAATACAATGCAATTACTGTTAATTACATCGTAAACATTGACATATTTAGCCTGAACCAGCGTTACGTACGGCAAGTTTCGTGTGGATCGCTCGATCAATTTATCTTTGGTGTCAACTACCAGCAAGACGTTACGATCTGCCCCTAATTTAGACAATAATTTAGCAGTGGCAGCCGTTTTAGCCTCTTTATTATCAAAAGATTCGATGACGATGATGTTGTCCGATTTCAGACTTAGAGCTTGGCGCAAAGCCTGACGCCTGGCAGTAGTACTAAGCTTTTTAGCGTAATTCTCATTGCCGGTTGGGCCAAAAGTGATACCGCCGCCGCGCCATAGTGGGCTGCGAATAGAGCCAGCTCGGGCGTTGCCAGTACCTTTCTGGCGCCATGGCTTACGGCCGCCGCCGCGGACTTCGCCGCGCAATTTGACATGAGCCGAACCCACACGGGCCTGGGCTAAATAAGCGTCGTAAGCCAGCCTCAATAGCTCGTGATTATCCACCTCTAGGCCAAACACCGACTTATCCAGCTTGGCTGGAGTTGAAGCTTTGGCTCCCGACTTAGTAAAAGTAGCGACTGGCATAACTTATCCCTTAACTCCCTTTACTAAAACGATAGATTTTCGTGGTCCGGGGACGGCGCCGGTAACACCAATTAAGTTTCGCTCGGTGTCGACTAAAGCCACTTTAAGATTCTTAACTGTGACGCGCTCATGTCCCAATTGACCAGCCATTTTCTTACCTTTAAAAATTTTCTGCGGGTACATTGATCCGATTGAACCAACTTTGCGAGTATTACCTTTGCCACCGTGCGTTTTGCGCTGGCGATGAAAATTGTGCCGCTTGATAGTGCCGGCAAAACCCTTACCCTTGCTGGTACCGATGACATCAACGGTGTCACCAACAGAAAAAGAATCGGCCGCTAGTTTGGCGCCGATCTTCATGTCTTCTGAAAGCTCATCAATACGGAATTCTCGAATAATCTTGGCCTCGGTCTTGGAACCTTTCAGGTGTCCACTCAATGGCTTGACCAAGTGCTTAGCCGTTTCAAAGCCAACTTGTAGGGCGTTATAGCCGTCCTTTTCATCACTTTTCACCTGGGTAACAGTGTTTGGTGTGGCAGACAGTAAAGTCACAGCCTGAACTGTACCGTCCTCGTTGATGGTACTGGTCATGCCAATTTTTCTGGTGATTAGAGATTTAACATCCACTATTTGTACTTCCTATATCTGGTCGAAGTTTTAGGTTCGACATAAAAACACTCGGTTACCGGTGGTTTTTACCTCTGTAAGGACTAAGGTAAACCTGCCTCAAAGTAACCAAGATTTAATAGATACCAATACAGATTAGCAGAAAACGCGCACCCCTGTCAATATGTTGTATATTCTACAAATTGATAAAGATGCCGATGGGCGCCCAAAAGCCTACTAACATAGCGATAAGCAATACAGCATATTCAATTTTTCGGTCAATTTTGAAATGATCATGCCCAGCTAAAAATATACCCAGTATAAAGCCCACCGGAATAGGCACTTGCCATGAATGTCCGTCGCTAACTTTAAGCCAGAGCGACCCCAGCACCAAGAACAGAACAAGTTTTAGAATATAGCCTTCATCAGAGTTTTTTGATTTTTGTTTAGCCATTAGAGCCATTATAGCAGCTTGGACCCGCCGATTTCTTTAGGTTTTTCTCCGCTAAGTTCTGATGGGGTGGGAAGTATCATGATTTAAAATCTTTACATCTTAATTTCGGCGTCACAACCTGCCGGCAGCGACAGATTCATTAACGAATCAATTGTTTTTGGGGTTGGTTCCAGTACATCAATCAATCGCTTATGAATACGCATCTCAAACTGCTCACGACCCTTTTTGTATTGAGCCGGACTTTTGACGACAGTGTAAACTGTGCGCTTTGTCGGCAATGGAATTGGGCCAGCAATCTGAGCCCCATTCCTTAGAGCCGTATCAACAATTTGTTTGGTAGCTTGATCAATAACTTTGTGATCGTAAGCCTTAAGGCGAATTCGAATTCGCTGACTAGTTGAAGCAGTGGCCTTGGCTGCTTCTGATTTCTTGGCTTCCGCCATTCTATCTCCTTTGTGATGTAACATCTCCCGAGCCGCTATAAAGAACGACAGAGGCGACTTTTAGTCATCACCATTAATTTACTGCCATATTATAGCATGAAGCCACTCTTCAGGCTAGATCGTCTTGTCAACCTTAAAATCAAACATTTGGTGTATCTTTTTGATATCATCCTCACCAGTGATTATTCAATAATTGGCAATGACTGACTGACCGATTTCATAGCTGAAATTTTTCTTTCGGTCATCCCCCAAAAGTGTTGTGCATTTCCATCCTCTAGCCAGTCTACGGTTGGTTGAAGTGTTCCCAAAACAAGAAGACTGGGCTTATATGTATATCGGCCATTCCATCCGCCATAAATAAACCTGGTCGGTATGTCTTCAGCAACTGGAAAATTTTCAGAAAGGCGGCGATACCTATTGAACAAATCTACCAATGTGCCCCATACAACACTGGCAAACAGCGGAGTTTCATCGGCATTGTCAATAGCTGCTGTTCTAAATTCTTCCCTAGTTATTACATCCGGTCTAGTTGCACTAAGTAACCCAGTTGTACCATCATATTCAACTTCAAAGCCAAGACGATTAACAAGGCCCTCGATATAGCCCTGCTCCTGAGGTGTAACACGTCCGTTAAACTCAATACCCCGCATTGTCTGTTCCTTGTCCACTAATCACAGATATTATACCATAACCAAACGAGCTCTTCTGGCGAGAGCTCGTTTTGCAATCTAGTAGTTGCGAATTACTTGGTAATTTTAGTAACCACGCCGGCGCCGACAGTTCGGCCGCCTTCACGAATGGCGAAACGTTGACCTTGGTCCATGGCAATAGGCTGGATCAGCTTAACCTTGAAGGTTACGGTATCGCCAGGCATAACCATCTCTTTGTCGGCTGGCAACTCAACCTCTCCCGTAACATCGGTAGTTCGGAAGTAGAACTGCGGCTTGTAGCCCTTGAAGAATGGCGTATGTCGTCCGCCTTCGTCTTTGTTTAGAACATAAACTTCGGCGTCGAACTCAGTGTGCGGAGTGATTGAACCGGGCTTGGCGATAACCTGACCACGCTCAATATCATCACGTTCTATACCTCGAAGCAAGATACCAGCGTTGTCACCGGCTTGACCTTGGTCAAGATTCTTCTTGAAGGCCTCAATACCAGTCACAGTAGACTTCTGAGTATCCTTCAATCCAACAATTTCAACTTCGTCGTTAAGCTTAACAACACCTGTCTCGATACGACCGGTAGCAACCGTACCTCGACCCTTGATTGAGAAGACGTCTTCAATAGCCATTAGGAAAGGCTTGTCCATGTCACGCTTTGGCTCTTCGATGTAGTCATCCATAGCCTTAACCAATTCCATGACGGCATCTTCGTTGGCTGCGTCACCTTCAAGAGCCTTAGTAGCAGAACCCTTGATAATTGGCGCGTTTTCGTCGAAGTCATTCTTAGCAAGCAATTCGCGGATATCCATTTCAACTAGCTCAACTAGTTCAGGATCGGCGAGATCCATCTTGTTCATAAACACGATAATTTTTGGTACACCAACTTGCTTGGCCAATAGAACGTGCTCGCGAGTTTGCGGCATAGGACCATCAGCTGCTGAAACAACTAGAATTGCCCCGTCAACCTGAGCCGCACCGGTAATCATGTTCTTAACGTAGTCGGCGTGACCGGGCATGTCGACGTGAGCATAGTGACGCTTGTCAGACTCATACTCCTGGTGAGAAGTAGCAATGGTGATACCGCGAGCCTTTTCCTCTGGAGCCTTGTCAATCTCGTCATAATTGACTTTTTTGTTAACTTCGCTTGGCAACTTCTTAGCCAAGACCGATGTGATAGCCGCTGTTAAGGTCGTCTTACCGTGGTCAACGTGACCCATGGTTCCGACGTTTACATGAGGCTTACTTCTGTCAAAATCTGCCATTAGTTTATTTCCTTCTTTAAAACTTATTATTCTTTTCGCACACTCGAGCAACGCCCCCTATGCGAGATACTTAAGTATTTTAGCTAATTGCTCGGGGTTTGTAAAGAGGTTAAGATTGCCAATCTTCACCTATTGCCTCGCGCCCTAAACTTTTAAGAATCTCGGCTAAACTTCGATCAGCTAATTCAAAACGCTCATCCAGAATTTGATACACAGGATCATTCATTAATACTGAACCGGATTTATCACTGCGTAGCACATATGATGCCAATTCGGCACTGGCTTGGCGAAACTGACCAACAGTTTCGGTTCGTGATTCTTCTAGAGAAAGGTAGGGAGTTTGTGTCATAAATTTAACAAATTCTTATCTTATATTCCTTCAATCTGGTCGCCAATATTGCCGTCTTCTAGGTGTGGAGGAGGAGTCAGATTAGCCGCCTCCCCGCTGCCACGGACGAATACCTCATCTCCTTCTAGATGACTGCCTATCCGATCAAAGGTTTCTCTTAGAGCAGTATTTCCTACTCCGGCCAAAAATTGGCCGCGGCTTTGCCTTGCTCTTTCAATAAGTTGTTGCCAGACACTACGGCGCGGCAAGGGTTGGGCATCATCGTCCCAATCAATCACTTCATCTGACGATATTCTCTCTACCATAATTATCCTTTGGCGTTTTTAGCTACAATTGCTTCTGCCACATTTGGCGGCACGTCGGCGTAGTGGTCAAGTTCCATGCTGGAGCTGGCTCGACCGGCCGTCATACTGCGAAGATTGGTGGTGTAACCGAACATCTCGCCTAATGGAACAAAAGCCGTGATCTCTTTAATACCGGCTTGGAGGTCCTCCATAGATTCAATCCGACCACGCTTGGAGTTCAGATCACCAATGACATCACCCATGAATTCTTCAGGGGTCACAACCACAACTTTCATGATCGGCTCTAAAAGAACCGGGTTGGCTTTCTTAACCCCTTCTTGAAGGGCCATCGAGCCAGCCACCTTAAAGGCCATCTCGCTGGAGTCAACATCGTGGTAACTTCCGTCATACAGCTCGGCCTTTATATCCACCACGGGATAGCCAGCCAAGACACCATTAGCCATAGCTTCTTCGATACCTTGTTGGACAGGTTTGATGTATTCCTGAGGAACCACGCCGCCTTTAATCGAGTTGATGAACTCGAATCCTTTGCCAGCTTCGTTCTGGCTAAGTCGCAGCCAGACGTCACCGTACTGACCGCGTCCACCAGATTGACGAATGAATTTACCTTGGACTTCAACACCGTCTTTGCGGATAGTTTCGCGGTAAGCAACTTGTGGTTGACCGATGTTGGCTTCGACATTGAACTCTCGCTTCATGCGGTCGACCAGAATTTCCAGGTGCAGCTCACCCATACCTTTAATGATGGTCTGGGCTGTCTCATCATCAACATTTACCTGGAAGGTCGGATCTTCCTCAGCCAATCTTTGCAAAGCCAAACTCATCTTTTCTTGGTCGGCTTTGGTTTTGGGCTCGATAGCAATCGACACCGGCGGTTCAGGAAAAGTAATATTTTCAAGCACTACCGGATTGGCCTGATCGCACAGGGTATTACCGGTCGTTGTGCCTTTTAGACCAACAATGGCGGCAATGTCGCCGGCACCGATTGAGTCAATGTCCTCACGCTTGTCAGCTTGCATGCGGACTACCCGGCCAACTCGCTCTTTTTCGCCGGTTACCGAGTTGTAAACATACGACCCGGCTTTCAAAACACCCGAGTAAACTCGAACGAAGCACAATTTACCAACAAATGGGTCGGTGGCAATCTTAAAAGCAATAGCTGCCATTGGCTCTGATTCGTCAGGTTTGCGCTCAACCTCCTCGCCAGTTTTAGGATTCTCTCCCCACACAGAGCCACGATCCAACGGGCTTGGCAGGAAATCGTTGACCAAGTCGAGTACTTTCTCAACAATGACA
The DNA here is from genome assembly GCA_964493895.1 of uncultured Candidatus Saccharibacteria bacterium. Lineage (GTDB taxonomy): Bacteria > Patescibacteriota > Saccharimonadia > Saccharimonadales > JAGQNJ01 > CAYRSA01. Next base: position 112,628 of record CAZBPY010000002.1, read on the forward strand.
CCCCGGCCATCACCGCCAGTCACCGGGAAAAAATTGCCAGTCTGAGTCGCCGTTCGGATGGCCTGACGAATTTCATCTTCGCTCAGACCGTCTTCACCAACTTCGAAGTATTTCTCCAGCATGGCCTCGTCTTCAGCCACGGCGTTCTCAATTAGCAGGCTGCGGTATTTTTTAGCTTTGTCCAGCATATCTTCGGGAATTTCCCCTTCTACCAGGTTCTTATCGGTAAATTCTTTGTAGGTATATGCCTTCATGGTGATCAGGTCGACCACTCCGTTAACCGACTGCTCGAAGCCAATTGGCAAATGAACCGGAAAAGCGTGTTTGCTAAGGCGAGCATGAATCGTGTCAAGTGATTTGTAAAAATCACCGCCGGTTTGGTTAATCTTGTTGATAAAGCAAATTCGCGGCACGCCGTACTTGTCAGCCTGGCGCCAGACAGTTTCAGATTGCGATTCAACACCCATCTTACCGTCAAAAACCGTCACAGCGCCATCAAGAACCCTCAAAGATCGTTCTACCTCAGCTGTAAAGTCAATATGGCCAGGCGTGTCGATAATATTAATCTTGTGATCTTTCCAATAACAAGTCACCGCAGCTGACGTGATTGTAATACCACGCTCTCGTTCTTGTGCCATCCAATCGGTCGTAGTTTCACCTTCATGGACCGCACCAATTTTATGCTTTAAACCAGTCCGATACAGAATGCCTTCAGTCGTGGTTGTCTTACCAGCATCAATATGAGCAATAATGCCGATGTTACGATAGTTTTTTAAATCAATTTTCTTATCTGCCATTTATACCCTATTCTTCGCTTTGCGTTCGTTGCGTCAGACCCCACCGAGCTAAGTTCCGGCCTATCAAGCTAGTGCTGCAATAACTCTTAACAGTAAATTTACCAATATTCAATTGCTCTGGTCCCTCACAATAGTCGGCGCCCAACTGAGTTTCTAAGCCTATAAGCACTTCCAAATCATCAGCCTCTGCAAACTTGCGCTCTGCGAAAGCTTTCATACTTCTAGCATAATCTGAATCTCCGACAAAAAGGGGATTCTCACCGGCTTGCATTCCGTATTCGGCCGTACGTTGAGCACCACTACGATAGATGTCGACAATTTTTTCTTGTGGCTTTATATAATTCCGAAGAAAGCGAGGGCACTCCGAACAGTTTTCAAAAGTCCTGGCCATAGTTTACCTCGCAAAGTGGGCGAAAGCTCGGTTGGCTTCGGCCATCTTATGTGTATCTTCGCGCTTCTTAACAGAAGTCCCGGTGTTATTGTAAGCATCGACCAATTCAGCAGCAATTCGATCTTCAGTTGACATACCAGACTTGGCTCGTACAGCTTGGACAAACCACAGGATTGTCAGATGAGACTGTCGTTGACCTTTAACCTCAAATGGAATCTGATAGTTAGCACCACCTACTCGTCGTGACCGAGTCTCAACACTGGGTTGAATATTCTTAAAAGCTTGCTCAAAAACCTCCAGAGGATTGTCAACTTTCAAACGATCTGCCGCCTTTTGCATGCCGTTATATACTAATCGCTCGGCAACCTGTTTTTTGCCGTCATGCATAATGCGGTTTATGACACGCTGAACCATCACGCTATTGTAGACGCGATCGGCCGGAATGTCTCGAACTAGTGATTTGGTCTTCTTCCTGGGCATTATTTGCCAGCCTTTTTGGTGCCGTACTTACTTCGGCCCTGTTTACGGTCTTGAACACCTTGTAGGTCAAGCGCACCACGGACTATGTGGTAGCGTACACCCGGGAGGTCCTTTACGCGTCCACCACGGATTAGGACTACGGCGTGTTCCTGTAGGTTATGGCCTTCACCACCGATGTAAGCCCAAACTTCGTGACCATTTTGCAGTCGGACACGAGCCACCTTACGAAGCGCCGAGTTCGGCTTTTTAGGTGTTTTGGTAGTCACTTTAACGCAAACCCCGCGCTTGAATGGTGATGGTTTTTCATAGTTAGTCGTCGTCAGGTTGTTAACCACGCGGTGCAGTGCCGGAGACTTCGATTTCTTAGTCACCTTGGCACGCGGTTTTCGAACTAATTGATTGATTGTTGGCATCAGCGTATCATCCTATCAGTTTTCACCTTCTTCGTCAACAGAGGTCGCATCAGCATCGTCCTTGGCGTAAGCATTGTAGCCTGTGCCGACAGGGATCATTCGACCCAAGATAACGTTCTCTTTCAGGCCGCGCAAATGATCGACTTTGCCACTGGTAGCAGCAGCAATTAGCACTCGTGTTGTGTCCTGGAAGCTAGCCGCCGATAAGAATGACTCTGTCGACAAACTAGCCTTGGTAATTCCAAGCAGTAACTGGCTGTACTGAATTAGTTTCTTGCCAGCCCTGGCCAACTCTTCGTTGGTATCGAGCACATCAACTTTACTGACAATGTCACCGGTTACGAACTCACTATCACCGGCATCCTCGATCTGAACTCGAGAGAACATCTGTCGAACGATCACTTCCAGGTGCTTGTCGGCAATGTGCTGACCTTGGCTGGCAAAGATACGCAGAACTTCGTTCATGATGTAACGTTGGGTGGCTTCAACACCTTGCAGGCGCATCAGCTCGTGCAGGTTGATCGAACCGTTGGTCAAACGTTGACCAGCTACAACTTTGTCGCCATCCTTGATGGTCAGTTGTTTGTAGCCAGGAATTTCATAGCGCTCGATTTCCTGCTTAGCCGGTGAAATGGTTATAGCCGATTTGTTGACCGAAGCCTTACCGGCTATCGGCGCAATCAACGGGTTAGAGTCGTTCTCGGCACTAGCTAACACATCACCGATGGCCACTTCAGTGCCGGATTCAATCCGCGGTGTGCGGCTTTCCAGTTTCAGCTCGACCTTTTGCTTGTCATCGGTTGTCACTTGAACTATGTACTGATCTCCCTCTTCCCAAACATTGGCCGTACCAGCGACTTCTGACAAATAGGCTTGTCCTTTTGGAGCTCGAACTTCAAAGATTTCTTCAACACGCGGCAGACCTTGAGTAATGTCATCAGCCGCCGCCGAGCCGCCGCCGTGATAAGACCGCAGGGTCAGCTGGGTTCCAGGCTCACCAATACTCTGTGCCGCCACGACACCTATAGGATAGTGCGAGCTAACCACTTCGCCGGTGGCTGGATCAATGCCGTAAGATTTGCGCGATACACCGCGCGGGCTGCTGCAGCTTAGCACCGACATGATCTTTACACCGTCAACTTTAGTGTCCTTATCGATAGCATTAGCAATTGCTCGGGTTATGAGCTCGCCCTTCTTAACATGGCCTGGCACATTTTCAGCAGCATAGCGACCTTCAAGTCGGAAACCATAACTGACACCTATAAACTCGGCGTCAGCTCGGTTCATAGTAAAGCCAGGGTCTGGGGCTTCCTCATTATCCGTAAAGACATCCTGAGAAACATCAACCAGACGACGAGTCAGGTAGCCAGAATCAGCGGTTTTTAGAGCTGTATCGATCATGGTCTTTCTGGTACCGCGAGTTGAGGTGAAATACTCCAATGGACTTAGACCGCGTTTGTAGCCAGACTTAATCGGCAGCTCAATGGCCCGACCGGTAGTATCCATGGTTACGCCCAAGATACCGACGGCGTTTTTAACTTGGCCGATGTTACCGCGGGCTCCAGACACAACGGCTGTAGACATAGAACTGTCTTCCTGATCGAATTGCAAACTCAGGACCTTCTTAACTTCGGCATCGGCTTCCATCCAAGCATCAACCGTTAGGCGGTAACGCTCATCCTCAGTAATGAAGCCTTGGTCATATTGTTCACTAATTTCGGTGACTTTCTTTTCACCTTCATCAAGAATTTGCTGCAATCCCTTAATGTCGCTGAAGTCGTCCATACCCAGGCTCAGACCAGAGAAAGTGGCATACTCAAAACCTAAGTCTTTCAAATCATCGGCAATTTGGGCGGTCACGTCTGGACCATATTGCTCGTATATTTCCGACATCACGTCTGAAAGTTGCTTCTTGGTCATGGTCTGGTCTTTGAACTTAAAGTCGTCGGGCATTATTTCATTGAACAGCAGGCGGCCCAGCGTTGTCTCGCGGACTGCTCCGCGAAAAGGTAGCTTGACTCGACTTTGCAGAATTATTTCACCAGCGTCATAGGCCATAACAGCTTCGTCCAACGAGGCAAAAGCCTCGGCTTCACCGGCTACTCCCGGGCGTTCGTAGGTTAAGTAGTAACAGCCTAAAACAATATCTTGCTCAATATGCAAAATGGGTGAACCGTCGGCCGGTTTTAGCAAGTTCTTATTGCTAGCCATAATCTCGCGAGCTTCTTTCTGTGAAGCCACCGACAACGGCAAGTGTACAGCCATCTGGTCACCATCGAAGTCAGCATTGAAACCTTTACAAACCAATGGGTGCAGTTGAATCGCCTTACCTTCGATTAGCTTTGGCTGGAAGGCCTGAATCGACAGACGGTGCAGTGACGGTGCACGATTCAACAGAACATACTTGCCCTTGATGACTTCGTCCAGGGCATCCCAAACCGGAGTCTCACCCAGCTCGATCATGCGGGTAGCCGATCGAATATTGTGGGCAAATTCGTTCTCAATTAGATGACCGATCACGAATGGCTTGAATAGTTCCAAAGCCATCATCTTTGGCAGGCCGCATTCGTCAATCTTAAGTTCCGGCCCGGCTACAATCACCGAACGGCCAGAGTAGTCAACTCTTTTTCCAAGCAAGTTCTGGCGGAAACGACCCTGCTTACCTTTCAGCATGTCGGACAGCGACTTTAGTCGACGCCGTTGACCGCTGGCTGCCACGGCTCGGCCACTCCGAGCGTTACCGTTGTCGATAAGGGCGTCAACGGCTTCTTGCAGCATACGCTGTTCATTACGGCAAATAACCTCAGGAGCATTCAAATCAATCAACTTCTTCAACCGATTATTGCGGTTAATAACCCTCCTATAAAGATCATTTAGATCGGAAGTGGCAAATCGACCACCGGTCAGTTGTACCATTGGCCTTAGATCCGGAGGTATTACTGGCAAAATAGTCACGCACATAGAATTTGGTTTGATCCCAGCCCGCTCCATAGACTCTAGCAAGCGCAGGCGCTTCATCAATTTCTTCTTCCGCTGGCCTTTGGCCTCTTCGGCTTCATCAGACAATTGTTTGATCAATTTAGCCAAGTCGATTTCGTCTAGCAGCTCTTTAATGGCTTCGCCACCCATGCCGACTTCGACGATATCTTGAAGTTCGTCAGGCAAGTTGTTGTAGTCTCCCTCTGAAATCAGACCATACTTGACCAGCATATCCAGCTGATTCATTAGTTCAAGATGAGTAGTTTCCAGCTCTTCCAACTCTTTAGTTCGAGCTGCTGCCAAAGCTTTGACATCGGCGTCTTCTTTCTTGCCTTCAGCTTCGTAGCGAGCATTAATGGCTTCAACAGCTGCCTTGTACTCGGCCTCTTTATCCTCGCGGTATTTGTCGCGAGCCTTTTCATCAACAGATTTAAAAATGTATGCTGCAAAGTAAGCCACCCGTTCCAGGTTTTTAACTGTCATATTAAGCAGCAAGCCGATAGCTGATGGCGTACCGCGTAAGAACCAAATGTGAGCCACTGGGCTGGCCAATTTAATATGACCCATTCGTTCACGGCGGACAATTGAGCGAGTAACGATTTCGCCATTCTTATCGACAGCGGCTTCTCTTGACCGAACACCCTTGTACTTAGCGTCGTGAGGATTAATATCTTTGACCGGACCAAAAATGCGCTCACAAAATAGGCCATCACGTTCTGGTTTTTGAGTTCGATAGTTAATTGTTTCCGGCTTTAAAACTTCACCGTGTGACCATTCCAAAATATCGGCAGCGCTGGCTACAGCCAACCGAACCGCATCAAAATCAGCAATGTCTGGACCGCTTGAATATCGTCGCATCTTAAGCCTCCTCTCCTTCACTCACATTGGTATCTTCTTCTCCTGAACTGGAAGTCACACTGGCCATGTCGCCTTCAATGTCCATGATATCGAACTCATCAACACCGTCTTCTTTAGTCATATCTACTTCGGAGACTTCTGGCTGCGGCACATCAACTTCGGCCTGGTGTTTAGCTTCGTCCTTGATGTTTTCAGCCAAAACTGCTTCGGCGTCGACAACTTTTTCGCTGGTGATCAGATCAACCTTCAGACCCAGACCTTGCAATTCCTTGACCAGCACATTAAATGACTCAGGAACCTTTGGTCCAACAATATCTGTACCTTTTATGATTGATTCATAGGCTTTGGATCGTCCGTACACATCGTCAGATTTAATGGTTAGCATTTCTTGCAGAGTATGAGCCGCGCCATAAGCTTCCAGAGCCCAAACCTCCATTTCACCAAACCTTTGACCACCGTTTTGAGCCTTGCCGCCCAATGGCTGTTGGGTAACCATAGTGTATGGACCAGTTGACCTGGCATGAATCTTGTCAACAATCATGTGGTTAAGTTTGATCATGTACATAGAACCAACAGTTGTAGTTTCCGAGAATGGCTCACCGGTTCGGCCATCAAATAATTGTTGCTTGCCGTTTTCCGGATAGCCGGCTTGCTTTAAGAGTTCGCGGATCTTGTCAATTGGCACGCCATTAAACGGCGGTGTGACAACTTTCATTCCGAGGGCCCGAGCGGCCATACCCAAGTGGGTTTCAAACAGCTGGCCAATGTTCATACGGCTTGGCACGCCCAGTGGGTTAAGGACAATGTCCACCGGTGTTCCGTCTTCCATATACGGCATGTCTTCAACCGGTAGGACTCGGGCAATAACACCCTTGTTACCATGACGGCCACCTAATTTATCTCCAACCGCAATCTTGCGCATCTGCGCCACAAAGACCTGAACCTGCATTAGCACGCCAGCCTTCAATTCGTGGCCGTTCTCGCGAGAGAAGACTTTAACACCGACAACTTTGCCGTGTTTACCGTTACTCATGCGCTGGGAGGTGTCACGAACATCCTTGGCCTTTTCACCAAAAATGGCCCGAAGCAAGCGCTCTTCCGAACTCAGTTCCTGCTCGCCCTTTGGCGTAATCTTTCCAACCAAGATGTCGCCGGGGTGAACTTCAGCACCTATTCGGACAATTCCATCATCATCCAGGTGCCGCAGCGCATCTTCGGAAACATTAGGAATGTCGCGAGTGACAATTTCCGGACCTAATTTGGTCTCACGCACTTCAGTCATGTAATCCACAATGTGAATCGATGTCAGGCTGTCATCTTCAACCAGTTTGCGCGAAATAATTACAGCATCCTCGAAGTTATAACCTTTCCACGGCATGAAAGCTACAATCAAATCCTTACCAAGTGCCAGTTCGCCACCCTGGATTGACATACCTTCAATGATTGGCTGGCCTTTCTTAACCTTATCGCCAGCGCTAACCACAACCTTTTGATTAATACAGCTGCCTTCGTTACTGCGGACAAAGTGCTGGGGTTGATAAGTTACTTTACCGGCTTTCTTGTACTTTATAACAACCTGTTCAGCAGTAGCCGATACCACCTCGCCATCTTCTTCAGCTACGGTCAGCTGGCCAGTATTTTGTGCCACTGTAGACTCCAGACCAGTACCGACAATTGGCGAATCCGGCTGAATTAACGGCACCGCTTGGCGCTGCTGGTTGCTTCCCATCAAACTTCGATAAACATAGTTCTTTTCAATGAACGGAATCAAACCGGCACTGGAGCCAATAATTTGCCTGAGGCTGGCGTCCATATGAGTCACTTCATTAGCGTCAGTTTCACCTGATTTCAGACGAATGCGAGCCGAGACACGATCATCAATAAAGTAACCATCATTGCCAAACTTTTCATCGGCGCTGGCAATTACGGCTTTTTCCTCTTCAGCGGCATCAAGATATTCGACTTTATCAGTGACTTTAGCCTTTACGGGCCAGGTAATTTGGCTTTTTACAGCCGCTAGTTTCTTAGCATCAGCTGCTGTGATAGTCTTGCCGGCTTTAACGATAACTTTACCCTTTTCATCTTCCAGATCAACTGCGGCAATGTGTCCGGAAGCATCTTTGGCTGTAACTGCATTAATAACTTTGCGGTAAGGCGTTTCCATAAAACCGTAGTCATTAATCCGGGCATAGGCAGCCATGTTCAACACCAAACCGATGTTGGCGCCTTCAGGCGTTTCCACAGCACAGATTCGGCCATAGTGAGTGGCGTGAGCATCGCGAACTTCAAAACCGGCTCGTTCGCGGGATAATCCGCCGGGTCCCATTGAACTTAAACGGCGTTTGTGAGCCAGCTCGGACAGAGGGTTAATCTGATCCATAAACTGAGACAATTGGGAGCTGGCAAAGAACTCGCGAACAGCCGCCACGATTGGCCGAGCATTGACCAACTGTCCAGGGGTAACTGTCTCAATTTCCGACATCGACATGCGGTCCTTGGTGTTACGCTCCATGCGTAGTAAGCCGATGCGGAACTGGCGCTGGACCAACTCCCCAACTAACTTGACTCGCCGATTTGCTAGCGAGTCAATGTCATCTGCTGGTTCCTGAGTGTTATTAAGGCGAATAATTTCAGCAATGATGGCAATCAAATCTTCCAGTCGCATAACCCGGTTTTCGGCCGTATTGGGCACATCCAGGTCAAGGCGCTTATTAATCTTATAGCGACCGACCCTGGAAAAATCGAAACGTTTGAAGTTATAAAACATATTTTCTAGCAGTGACCGGGCGTTGTCGACAGTGGCCAAATCACCCGGGCGCAGACGGCGGTAGACCTCAATTAAGGCATCGTTGGTGCCTTTGGCCGGATCCTTGTCCAGGGTTGCATCAATATAGTTAGTTTCTCCCTGATCAACGTGAGCGAAACTTTCGCGAATTTTATTCTCTGTCAATCCCAAAGCCCGAAGCAGAGTTGTAACAGGAATCTTGCGCTTGCGGTCAATTTTAACGTACATAGCGCCGTTGGCAGCCGTCTCAAACTCTAACCAAGCTCCGCGGCCAGGGATTACCTTAGCACCATACAGATTTCGCGAACCATGCTGATCGGCCGTGAAGAAAACGCCAGCCGAACGGATCAGCTGGCTAACTACCACTCGTTCGGCGCCGTTAATCACGAAAGTACCGCGAGAGGTCATCCATGGGTAGTCACCCAAATAAATTTCCTGCTTCTTAACTTCACCAGTAACTTTATTGGTCAAAACTACCGTGGCCTTCAACGGAGCATCAAAAGTAACGTTATTCTCGCGAGCCTCAGATTCGGTAACTTTTGGCTTGTCAAATTTATAATCCTTAAAACTCAAGGTCAGCTTGGTACCGGTGTAATCTTCGATCGGACTGATTTCAGCCAATAGCTCGCCGAGCCCTTCTTCTACGAACCACTGAAAGGACTTGTTTTGATGATCTACCAAGTTTGGCAAGTCGATGATGTCATCGGCCTTAGTAAAATACGTGCGTTTAGTTGGTTTTATTGAGGTTGAGGTCTTGGACTGTTTTGGCATAAAAGCGTTATCTGCTCCTTATAGATAGAGCCACTCTGTCGACATCAGCCATGTCAACAAAGAGGATTCCGTTGATTTATTTGATTAAGCGCTCGAAGATCTCTAAGGGGTATATGTGCCGAAACGTAGGGAAATTCCAGCACTGCCCGCTTACCCTACTTCTTAATGTCTAGTATAGCTTTTTTATAAATAGGAGTCAACACTAAATTTTAGAAATGTTCAGCAGTTTTAAGAAAGGGTGCTTGGCCTTCCAAGGCGATTAAAAAGTCACTTACTGATACGTCGCCATAACGAATCATTTCCAGTGACTTACTGCCGAATTCAACCGGCTCCACCCGGCTGCGTGGTTTCGGTCGTAAGCCTAAAGACTCGAACCACTCATTTGTTCGAGTAGACTCCTTGTAGGCATCTAACATAACTTCAGATCTGAGATCATAATCACTTGTCGCAGCGTAAAGCATAGCGCTGCCAATACCCTGCTGCGGAACAGTAGTGGCAACTTCATCGATATAGCATCTGTCTGCGCCCAAAATCCGCCAACGTCTGGGTAATGGACTGGCTTGAACAACGCCAACTCGTTCTTGACCTAGGTCGTCAACTAATTCTTCATAGGCCAGCCAATATGATGATGTACCTTGGGCGATTTGCTCGTTCATTCGTTTGGTCCTATGGCGAATGCTGGCAAAATCACTTATTAACCCTCTGGTAATATCTGCCTGTTTCACAAGTCCTTGTCTGCCGACAAATTCGCGCCTGTAAGCACTCCGGATAATGTTCGTAATGTGCTCCGCGGTGCGACGTCTTGACCTTTGGACTCTCTCAACGACTACAGCATCGCCATTCCACCTCTCAAATCTATAGGCGTTAGGTTTCTCGATGCTATCAGCCATTAATAATCTCCTCGTTATCGGGACATATAATGTTCTATAATATCATAGTCTATGAGTCAATATTAACGGCTGGTGATAACCTTGTCGACAAGACCGTAGTCTTTGGCTTCTTCGGCGGTCATCCAGCGGTCGCGCTCCATGTCATCATGGATTTTAGCCTTTTTCTGGCCGGTATTGTTGACCATAATATCTTCGATTAAGCCCTTGATACGCAAGGCCTCCTTGAGATCGATTTCTTGATCGGTAACTTTTCCGCGGGTGCCACTCGAAGGCTGATGTATCATGACGGTCGAATTCTTAAGCAAAAACCGCTTGCCCTTTGTGCCAGAACTTAGCAATATGGCCGCCGCACTGGCTTGAACACCAATGCCGACTGTTTCAATATCACACTTGACGAATTGCATGGTGTCATAAATCGCTAATGCGTCATAAACACTGCCGCCGGGGCTATTAATGTAGAGCTTGATGTCTTTTTTGGGGTCTTCAGCCTCTAAAAACAGTAGCTGGGCGACAATTAAGTTAGCAGTGTGTTCATCAACCGGCGTACCAAGAAAAATAATGCGCTCTTTTAACAGACGTGAATAGATGTCATAAGCCCGCTCCATGCGGCCTTCAGTTTCAATAACTGTTGGAACAAGAATATTGGATGGTTTGCTCATGTTTAGCATTATAAGCCACCAATTAGCACTCGTCAAGTGAGAGTGCTAATTATGAAGTCCGAATACCTGAGATTCTAGGTCTCGCGACTGGTTTTCCTGACGATTTCGCTGCCACATATTAGCAAGTCGGGCTCCGGCCCAGAATGCACCCAGGAGCACGCCGCCGGCAACCCCTGCAGCGCCAAATGAGATCAGTTCTTCAGAGTAAACTGACCAATCAAATAATTGAACATCAGCTAGCATTTGTGGACCACCCTGTGGTAGATGAACCGTAACCTCCTCAACCCGGCCAGCCCACAATGCGGCAGCCCCAAGCCCGCCAACAATCACTGCCGGCTTCCCGGTTATCCCATCAATTATTCGATTATTTTCTTCGTAGCGCTGGGGAATGGTTTGTTCTAATTGTTCAACTGCCATCACTTCACCTGCCTTTCAACAAGCACAAATTACCATAAAAGAGTGCCGCTGTCTATTTTGTGGCGTATTCCACCAATTTCTGAATGGTTTTTTCAGTCAGCATGCGGCTGGCAATGTCTCGTTGAGCCTCCGGCTTGTCCAGCTCGGCCTGCATAGCAGCATCCTGATACTGGCTCCTCAACATTTGCATTCGCATCTCAAGTTCATCCGGGCTAACTTCCAGTCCTTCCTTATCAGCAATTTCAGCCAGCACCAGTCCAGCGCGTACCCGTTGTTCAGCTTCGGGGATTAGGATTTCTTGGCGATACTCTTCCTCTGTTTTATCTTCACGCTTTAGAAACTCCTCAAAGGTTAGACCGCGGTAAACCAGGTTTTGGCGCAGCTCATTCATCAGTCGCTCGACCTGATCGTTAATCATCACCTCTGGAACAGTCAGCTTACTCTTAGCCGCCACCTCTTTTATAACCTCACCTTCGAGGTTCTGCATAGCTTGGCTCTGTCGCTCTCGACTCAATTCGGCCTTGATATTGTCGCGCAGCTCCTTAACAGTCTTAAACGGTCCAGCCTGAGTTGCAAATTTATCATCCACTTCGGGTAAGGTTTGCTCCTCGACTTTCTTAACCTTAACTGTGAAGGTAACTTTTGAACCGGCTAAAGCTTTGACCCCATAATCTTTGGGGAAGGTTAGGCTGAAGGTTTTCTCCTGGCCGGCTTTTACGCCAATCAGATTCTTTTCAAAGCCGGGTATAAACTGATCACTGCCCAGCACCAAGGGATAGTCCTTGCCCTCCGCGCCGTTGATAACTTTGCCGTCAGCGTCGACACCTTTGAAGTCAATCTCAACTTTGTCGCCGCTGGCCGCAGTTCGCTTTACGGATTTACTGCTCGCCAATCTCTGCTGCAGACTCCTGACCACATCATCTACATCTTTGTCCTTAACCGACACTTTAGGCAGTGTCTTCTTGATTTTCTTATAGTCTGCCAGCTTGATCTCACCAAGCACTTCAACTTCGGCGCTAAATTCCAAATTGGTAAACGGCACAAATTTTTTCAGTGTTACTTTCGGATTGTCTACCGGCCGCAACTTTTCCTGATTCACAGCATCGGTGTACAGGTGATTGATGGCATCCTCGACGACATCAGCCTGCAATCGCTGCTGGTCAATATTTTTCTCGACTACGTTAAGCGGTGCTTTGCCTTCGCGAAAGCCCTGAACTTTGACCTCCTTGGCCAGTTTCTCTAGAACATGGTTTTTATACTCAGCCAGCTGGTCCTCGCCAGCAGTGATAGTCAGCTCAACCTTATTGTCAGATAGATTTTTCCGAGTTATATGCATAGGCGGCTATTGTAACAGAGTTCACCTCTGAAATCTAGTTGTTGCCAGCCGGGTGAGCGCCTTAGGTTACCAAAGATATGGCTACACCGGCGCTAAGACCAACTCCGGCTCCGACATTGCAAACTCGGTCTTGCCCACGTCTAATGGAGTCATAGATTGGTTCTTCTTGCTCGAGAACCTCTAGAGTATTGGCCAACGAGGGACTGTCTGGACTGGTTAAAGGCAGCTGCGATGTTCTAAACAATGCAACACGCTTACCAATAGAAGATGATGCTAGTGCGGTTAGATCTAGAACCAATCCACCTGCTACCATAACTTCGAACCCATTATCCAATATCGAATCGTGTTCACCGTGTTGACTAATTACAATACCAAGCCCAAATCTTGACATAATTCCTCCTAGGAACGGGGGGAAATGCCCGTCGACGACGCTTTGAGCCACGGTCATCGCTTGAGACGCCCTATGCCTTCTTTCTTGAGCTAAAAAACTTGCAACCACTCCAGTTGAGCCATTGGCGGCATCTAGTATGCGTTCAACTGAGCTTGTATATTCACTAGCATAATCCATCCGTGTTTCAGCTAATGACTCCCTCCTTTCTGACTGTCGATTGGCAAAGCGGGCCTTTGAAACCAAATCTATAGGTGATCCGAAGTATGGCCTTAGGTCGTTTGTGTATCTTTCTCTAGGCTGCCAAAGGCCACGCTCGGTCTTGTATATCGCATCATTGATTTCAGGGCTGAGGCTAGCCGTTCTGAACATATAAAAATACTACTCCAACCCAGAAAGATATACAATTACTGCAGAGGGATTAGCGACTGCTTGCCTGTCTCCAGATCCTTAACCTTCAATTGGCCCGACTTCAGTTCTTCTTCGCCAATCACAACCAATTTTTTGATGCCTTTTTTCTCGGCAGTTTTGATTTTCTTGTCCAGTTTTCGTCCCGAGAAATCTACAGCGACATTCTGGCCTTGGCTTCGAAGTTTTTGAGCTATTTCTTGAGCTCCCTCAGCGGCTTCACCAATAACAGCCACATATATATCAGTTTCCGTCTCAAGTTCCGCCAATAGTCCATTGCTCTTTAGAAAGTTGACTAATGTAGCATCGCCCATGCCAAAACCAACTGTCGCCACAGGTTCGACCCCAAACTCACCGATCAAGCCATCATAGCGGCCGCCACCGAACATCGAACGATTGTTTTCCGGATTGGCGTCAAACACTTCAAACACGATATCTGTGTAGTACTCGAACCCCCGAGCCAAATACCGATTAAAGCGCACATTCGTAACACCTTGTTGTTTTAGCTGCTCAATTACCGTTTGAGCCTCTTTCGGCACAGCCTCATCAGCCAGGAAGTCTAAAAGACGGGCGGCTTTGGCTCTCCCAAGTAAATCATCGAAGAGCTTTTCCCACTCATTCGATTCAACCTTTTCCTTCTTGTCGATTAAGCCCATAGCCCTTATGCGAGTTGCTTTATCCAGATCCATATCGTCGAAAACCTCTTCAAATAATTTTCGGCTGTTAATCTGGATCTCATATTGATCTGGTTTGGCCGCAAAAGCCCGCATGACGCTATCAGCCAGCAAAATTATCTCGACATCGCCTTCAATGCCTTCGATGCCAAACAAGTCAGCATTAAGCTGCCAAAACTCTCGTGTCCGCCCACGCTGAGGCCGTTCATACCGAAAACAGTTTGGGATACTGAAAAGGCGCAGGGGATAACTAAGCTCTTGGCGCCGAGCCGCCACCATCCGTGACACCGACGGCGTCATCTCTGGCCGCATGACTACTTTGCGACCGCCGCGATCGGTGAACGAATAGGTTTGCTCGTTAACGATTTCTTCAGATGTCTTGGCGGTGTAAAGCTCTAGTGGCTCTAAAACCGGGGCGTCATACTCCTCATACCCAAATGACTGACAAACACGGCGCCAAGTCTCAAAAATCCAATTGCGCAGGCGCATGTCTTCAGGATAGTAATCCCGAGTACCCTTATATGGTTGTGTTGAAAGTTTACTCATTCAGTTCTTTCCTTTCTTAATAGTGTAGCGTAATACTCCGTTAATGTAGAGCCTATGAAAATCGGTACGATTTCTCCCTTGAGATTAGCCTGTTTTACATCCTCCTTTGAAAGAGGCTTGAACGGCTTCCAGGTCTGTGACCTAAATCTGGTCTTCTCATCCCATGTCACACGTCGAGCAAACCGATATATCTGCACTGTGGGCGTATTTGCTTTGATAGTGCCCTGCCTCATAGACTTAATTTCTTCATACCAATATTCGGCATTGTCCAGCGGATCGCCAATGCTGATCTCCACCGACAAAGCGTTTGGACAATGTTTGTTGATGCAATCATAGGTGGCTTCAATGCAGTCTGCCAGACCAAACTGTTTACAAACCTGGAATAGCAGAGGCTTGCATGCCACGCCCACAAACGCTGAATTATTGTTCGGCGTCAAAGTATTGTGGAAATCCAGCACCAAGTCATAGTCGTCACATAACCTTGCTAATCGTTGGGCTCGCTCGGATTCATAGCTACCTAAATTAGATTGGTTAAAACTTCGATTTAAGTCAGTTTCAACGAAGCGCCTATTAGCATGAACTGCCCGAGGATTGCCAATCACAGCATCAACACCCTTGATAGGCTGCTTTTTAAGGAGCTTGACTAGATCTACGCCAAGTCTTTCGTTGCCGTGCATGCCACCAATGACCAGGATGCGTTTCGGCATCATCATTATCGACCTCCGCCCGGCCTCACCACCAGCAATGTTCGTCTATCAGGGATGGTCGGCAGCTCGTAGCCATGATTTTTAAGCCTGTCGTTAACAATGCTCGTCCCGGCTCGCTGGCTACCAATCCAAACACTGGTGGTGCTGCCTTTGTCACGCAGTGTCGAGGCCACGATGCCCTCGGCGAGCGTCCTAGTAGCTATAACAGTATCGCCACCATAAAACTGACTAATCCGATCAAGCGTCTGCCCTCGGTCTCTTAAATTGCCGGTTGGAATGCGGTCTCGATTAGCAAACGTATCTTCGATCCAAGCAAACTCGGCTGGCAGTATTCCTTTAAGTACAGGAGCCATAGCAGGTTGGTCCTGATACTTGCGAGTCCAAAGCTCATCCGGATTGGTTGGTCTTACCAGTGTTGCTCTTTGCGGGTATTCTCCGTCAAAGGCCACTTCCAATAGTGCTCCTTGGCCGACAATTTGGCTACGCCAAGTGTCTACTAGTTTGGTCTCGCTATAGGCTTCACAAAGTGGCTGGCCACATTCAATACACATGCAACCTGGCTGGTCAGGTGTAAACTCGACTTGGCAATCACTATACCCACAGCGGCTAACTTCAAACCAGGGCGATCCTGCAAAAGCTACCTTATAGGTCTGGGCCAGTTCTGGTCCGATCGCATCAATTCTTTCGGCATTATTTGCCGAAATAAGTTCAATTCGGTTCATTTCATTCTCCTAAAATTTAAGTAAGCAAAACAAAAGCGCCGGAGTGATCCTGGCGCTTTGTTTGTCTTTTTAGGACAAAAGGAAACTAACCGATCACCTCCGGCAACAGATGTACATGGTGTTGGTTAGAGCGAAAATATTTCATAGTCATTGTATTATAACATACTCTGTCAATAGAGTCAATGGTGCGGATGAAAGGACTCGAACCTTCACGCCCTGAGGCACTAGTTCCTAAGACTAGCGTGTCTACCAGTTCCACCACATCCGCGTGCTTTGATTTTAACCTGTTTTCCCCTGGTTGCCTAGAGTTATTTTAGAAGTCCAACCGACTTTTCAGGCTAGTGATATTGCTGCTTAGGCGGCTGGTTTCCAATTCGACGCTATCCAGTCTGTCAAAGACGGTGTCAAAATGACCGCTAACCTCATTAAAGCCCATGCCAATTCTTTGTTCTAGGGCATCAAAACGCGGGTCAATCCGCTCAGTTATGATTTCGTCTACCACTTTTCGCACCATAGCCGGTACTTTGTAGTCAAAGGCCTTATCCATGATTCCAGGGACTTTTCGATCGAGGGCTTCATCAATCATGGTCGGTACTTTTCGGTCAATCGCTTCATCAACCATAATGGGTACTTTTCTATCAAGGGCCTCGTCGACAACAGACTGGATGGCTTTAAGATCGGCTTTGGTTAGGCTCATGCCCTTAAGTATACGCTGCAAATATTAAATAGTTCTGAAAAAAATTAGCTTTATATCGCCGTAATCATTAACTTTTATCAAATCTAGCCCATCGAACGACGGTGGTTCTTCCGAGCCTGGCCACGATAGCACAAAGGTGCCGCTGGCTCGCACATGACGAACCAACTTCTTAAGAATATTGGGGCGGATATCGTTATAGGGCGGATCGGCTATGACCACATCAAATTCTAGTTCTGAATTATTATCCGACCAGGTGCTAACGTTGGCCCTGGTGGCTTTAACTTGCTCTTCGAGGCCAAGTATCTCGATGTTGCGTTTGATAGTTCGGTAAGCCAGAACCGATTTCTCTACTGTGGTAGCCTGATTGGCACCACGGCTGACGGCTTCAAAAGCCAAAGCTCCGCTGCCACCGTAGGCGTCCAAAACAGTCAAATCGGTCATGTCACCTAAAGTATTAAACAATGCACCGCGGGCCTTTTCACTCATAGGGTGTGACCTATGGCCAGACGGACTCTTGAACTGACGGCCGCGCAAGCGGCCCGCAATGATTCTCATGAGTCTATTGTAACTAATTCGGCTTCGACCAGGGCTAGGTACCAGATCAAAGTTACAGTTTGAGCAATTGTCGGGCACAATTTGTGGCGAGTATCGTAAATTAGTTTGGTGCTCCAGCCGCGCTTTAAATAGCGTTCGTACATGTCCAGCACAGCAATTTCGCGGGCAGCTCGGCGAAAAATTTCTAACGGACCCAACTCTTTGGCTTCTTCAAGCCGATCAGGCGTGGGAATGGCATCATTTAGGCTAAGTGGCTTTAATATTGAAGCCACTCCCATTTCAAATAATAAATGGGTGCTTAAGAGGCCGCGGGCACCGATGTACTTCCAGGTCTTTTTGGCTCGTTCGCGACGGGTTTGACCTGGCGGTACCATCTTTTTCAGCCGCGTATCGCGGTCAAGGTTGCGAGACTGCCACAACTCTTCAACTTTTTGTTCATATGGATAATGGTGAGCCGGGGTCAAGCCATCGACAATGGCATGCGCCAGCCAAGCGGCTTCAAAAGCTGTGCGTTCAGGGTCTCCCTCTTTTAATTCCGTTACTAGACTGTCGAAATGACTTTGGATTAGGTAGATGATCTGGGAATCATTCTTATCAAACGGACTGTAATAGTGCCAAGGTTCATCCTTGGACGGACTTTTCAGCTTGATAGCATCCGGCCCTTTGTGTCCCTCGAACTGTAAGATGCGTGAAGCTTTTGGAAAAGGCACGTCATCACCTAAAATTTTGGCTAGATGCGCCCGGGCAACGCGGTCAAATTTCTGGTGCGCGCCCATAACACGACCTGAGACTTTAGTAAGTGAAGTTCCTGAATACATGATTGGTTGGCTTTTTGGGAAGCTAATTCAAATGAACGATTTTCTGCAATGTTTGTATACGTTCTTTCAGTCGAGGATATTGTAGCAGATGTCGGTCTTTTTTGATAGTCAAAGCTGCCGCCTGTCGGGCCTGTTTGATTAGCTTTGTATCTGTTAAATTAGCCATTCTAAGGTCCAATGCACCGTGTTGAGCTGTGCCGTAAATCGCGCCGGGACCGCGAATTTCTAAGTCCAATTCAGCCAGTCGGAAACCATCATTGTTCTGTTCGATGGCCCGCAGGCGGCGGCTGGGCGGCTGGTCATCAGACAGCAGCAAATAGCAGTGGCCCTGGTGTTCGCCGCGACCCACTCGCCCCCTTAATTGGTGGATCTGAGCTAATCCAAATCTCTCTGGTGCCTCAATGCACATCATGGTAGCGTTGGGTACATCAACACCAACCTCAATTACAGTGGTCGAAACCAGCATGTCGTAGCTTTGGTCAATGAAATCCTGCATAATTTGTTGCTTGTCGTCGGATTTCATCTTGCCGTGCAACAGGCCAATATTTCTCTTCGGCAGTAATTTAACCAGTTCTTTATGTACGGCCGTAGCTGATTTAGCCTGAACAGCTGTCGATTCATCAATCAGCGGGCAGACTACGAAGGCCTGATGGCCGGCCGCCAGTTGCCGATCGATTTGTTGATATTGACTCAGCCGGTGCTGCGGCGGAACTAGTTTAGTGATAACGGACTGGCGGCCGGCCGGCTTCTCCTTTAGGATCGAAATATCCAGATCACCATAAACTGTCAGGGCCAGGCTACGCGGAATTGGCGTGGCCGTCATCGACAGCATATGAGGCATGTGGCCGGCTTTTTTTAGCAGTTTCTTTCGCTGTTCGACACCGAAACGATGTTGCTCATCAACTACAACTAGGGCCAGCTTGTGCATGTCAACCTTATCTTGAATTAAAGCATGTGTGCCGATAAGACATTTGACTGCACCGGACTTAATCTTGGCATAGGCAGTCTTTTTCTGAGCCGTTGTCATACTGCCAACCAGTAGTGAAACCTGGTCAGCCAGTCCGAGAGGCTTTAGCAATTCAAAGAAGGTCTTAGCATGCTGCCGAGCCAAAATTTCTGTTGGAGCCATAACTGCCACCTGCAAATTAGCTCGCATAGCCATCGCCGCCAACATCGCCGCTACCACTGTCTTTCCTGAGCCAACATCACCCTCAATTAGTCGATTCATGGGTTTAGGTTGAGCCATATCCTGATAGGCCTCCCAGGTGGCTACCCGTTGCGAGGTAGTTAGCTCAAACGGCAGATGCTTAACAAACTCCTGGGCCAACTCTTTTTTGAATTCTACTGGCAAAGCCGTCTCCTGGGTCAACTCGGCCTTCAATGTCATATGGGCCAAAATTAGTTCGTAAAGTTCCTCAAACCCAAATCGATACTTAGCAGCTTCGATATCTGCAGAACTTTCAGGAAAATGAACCTGAGTTAAAGCCTTTTTTATGCCGCTCAGTTTATAGTCTAGTTCAATATCAGCCGGCAGAGCTGACTCGACCTTTTTTGCCGACTGCAGAGCAGTCCTAATCGCCCGCCGAATTTCGGTTGACTTTACATCCTTGGATTCACGGTAAATCGGCACAATTCTCGCCGTATGAGCCGGGAAATCACTGACAGCTTCGACTGACGGGTTCATAATCTGTAGCCGCTGGCGGCTAAGCTCAAACGGTCCGGACACAAAATACTCCTCATCAGCCCTTATTGATCCGGCTCGGTAAGGTTGATTGAACCAAACTACTCGCACACTGCCTGTTGGGTCGCTAAGTACCCCTTCGGTGATGTGAAGGCCGCGGCGGACATAGCGGCCTTTAACCTGTTTGAACTGACCTCGAACTGACACCTGGCCGGGCTTTAATTTAGCAATCGATGTTAAAACTGAATAATCCTGATACTTCCGCGGGTAATAACGCAGCAAATCCTCAATACTATCAATGCCCAGATGCCTAAACTTGCGCGCTAGAGTAGGACCAACCCCTTTTAACTCTTCGACCGAAGCGCTCAACTCCATACCGGTTAGTATACGCCATGCCGACCGATCTATTGATCATTGTGTCATTTATGTTATTGTATGCTGATGTCAAATGCCCGCTTGTATGTAGAGGAGTTTACCCCAGAAATCTTCCCTGAAGCCATTGGCAGGAGCGGCATATATGTATGGCCGCCCCATCTTTCCGGTGAGAGTTATGGCTGTGGCTTCTTTGGCTTTGCGCTACACCCAGATGACCATGATGGTCCAGTGATTGAGGAGGACGTTTTTGATGTTGCCTACATAGCAGCTCAACACCCCCAATCATCGCCGGGTCTGGGCAGTCAAATAGCCGAGGTAATGCTTGATGCGGCCAAGGAGTCTGGTTTTGGCCTGGCCAGAATGCGAATTGAGAACCCTAAAATTGTCTCCATACTAGAAAGATTTAAAGCAAATAGCATTATAGATGCGGTAACCTACGCTTTAAGCGGCTTGAATGGACGAGAGATTGCCTGTCCCCGACCATCTCACGACTTCACAAAAGGGAGAGCCAAGCTTAGCCCAGAGGAAGCAAAAGCTCATATCAACTCACACCAGCTGGACGATTTAGCAAAAATTGTCAGCCACGGCAGTGTTGCTATAGAGTGTTTGGTTGAAATTTAACTATTTGGCTTTTCGAATCATGAAGAAAACGCTTGGGCCAAAATGAGTCCTGGCTAGAGGACGCTGCAAAAAGCTTTCAATCCGCACCATGACGGTATGTGGTATGACTTTTTTCAGAGCTCGGGAACGCAAATTCGATACTGACAACACCCTTTCAACTTTAAGTCCAGCATGAGCCAATTGTTTAACCACGGTCTTGGGGTTGTGGTTAACAAACGGAATTTCGTCGTCTTTCTGATTCTGGGGGCTGCGGATATCAATCGGTTTGGTCGGCAATTTCTTGCGTTTCATTAAGTATTTCAAACGGTTGCGGCCATGAGCCAGGTTGGCCATCTCTAAAATCAAAATTCCGTCATCCGACAAAACTCGGGCCAGTTCATTAAATTCAGTAGTCGGATCCGGCAAATGATGCATAACTCGGATCATAGTTATAAGATCAACGCTGCCATCCTTAAACTTCAAATCATCAGCCTGCATTAATTTGCGGTCAATATTAGGGTGGTCTTTTAAGAACTCCTTGGCGATATCCAGCTGCTGCTGGCTAGGTTCGGCCAGGGTTACTTTATCGGCATATTTTTCCAGCATCACACATAATCGGCCATAGCCGCCACCAATATCGACAGCGTGACGAAAGCGACGGCCTTTCAAAAACCGTCTAATAGCTAGCTTTTCCGAAGCATGCTCATAATCACGACCCTCCCAATACTGGAGATAGTTATGCTTGGGGTCATTATACTGATCAGCTTTCTTCCTGGAGTTATTTGTTGTTTTAGATTTATTGGATTTTTTAGCCATAGGATTCCTAGTATATCAGGTTCAAGCTTTTACGATAGCAAAAGAGTTTTTGCCGCGTTTGAGCAGATTCAGTCCGGATTGAAAATCAACCATCTGGCCGACGATTTTCTGGCCATTTATCGAGACGCTGCCGGCCTCGACAAAACGATTAGCCTCGGAATTGGATGATGCCAGACCAGCAGCCACCAAAGTTTCAGCCAACGATTTGCCAACTTTGACCACCGGCAGTTCCTTGGTCAGACTGTCTTTCTGCTGTTCGTTCAAATCTAGAAATTCACCTTTGCCAAACAGCACTTCGCTAACTTTTCGTACACCATCAGCTTGATCTTTGCCATGGATTAACTTTGTCACCTCATAAGCTAATAGCTTTTGAGCTGCTCTTTGTCCCTTATTAGACTTGAACTCGCTCATAACTTTTTGTATCGCTGGTTTATCTAGAGTTGTAAATATCTTTAAATAACCCTCAACATCAGCATCATCAATATTTAGCCAGAACTGGTAAAACTTGTACGGACTGGTCAGTTTTGGATCAAGCCAAACAGCACCCTCTTCTGATTTACCAAACTTCACCCCTGTGGCATTGTTAATTAACAGGGGTATTGTCCAAACGTGAGCCTCTTGACCAGTTTTGCGCCGAATCAAATCAACACCAGCAATGCTGTTGCCCCACTGATCGGCTCCGGCTAACTGCAGGGTCACGCCGTGCTTCTCGAACAAATGCAAGAAGTCGTAACCCTGTATCAGGGAATAACTGAACTCGGCGTAACTGATGCCAGCGCCCTGTTCCGATAAGCGCTCTTTGACAAATTCTCGCCCCAACATCGTCCGCATCGGCACATGCTTGCCAACATCGCGCAAAAACTCCAGATAGCCAATGTTTTTGAACCAGTCATAGTTATCAACAATCTCAAACTTCTGTCCCTCAAAAATGGTTTTGTACTGATCAGCCAAGCCTTTTTTATTCTTAGCTACCTCCTCAGGCGTCTTAAGGTCTCGCTCCTGGACTTTGCCGTCCGGATCACCAATCAGGCCAGTAGCGCCGCCAACCAGTAAAATAGGCTTAAATCCGTGCTTGATAAACACCTTTACCATCATGGCCGGGGCCAGGTGCCCAATTGTCATCGAGGCAGCACTAGGGTCCACTCCCCAATAAAAAGTCCGCTTTTGCTTATCAAGGTCTTTTATATCCCTAAGGGTGGTCTGCTTAACAAAACCGCGCCATTTTAGCTCTTCAGATAACGTCATACTCGTCAATAGTATACCTTAAACCAACAGATTAAACATATTGTCATTAATAACTCCTTGTGTTATAATATGAATATGAGCGGCTTTAATGCAGGGGAGCACGATCAAAATAGTGGTCGTCAGGTTCCGGCATCGATACAACTTCCAGAAATCATCAAAGAGCGGGCTAATGAACTTTTCAGACAAGCTGTTGATAGGATCGACACCGAGATCTTTACTGGGGACCATGACCCTAGCATGGTGGCCTTTGATCGAAGTCCCCGAGTGCCATTTAGCTGTGGCGAGGTAGACTCAATCCAGCTAGATATGATGATGGGTGAATCAGACTTGTCTACGGTGGGGGTTCATTTATTTAGTGACGGGTCACCTTATGCATTTGAAGAAGACCTGGATGCTCCCTCTCTTGATAAGGCAAACCTTTATGATATTGTGGCATTAAGAGAGGAAGCTCTACCTTATTTTGCCAGCTCTAGATATAGTGCTTTTGATAGCCCGTATAGCACTGCCTATTTAGATCTTGTTAGAAGAGGAAACGTTCCACATCCACACCGACTAGACGAGTCAGCTTGTCAACAATTGATGGAAATTGTACTCGATCCGGTTTTGATCGAATGGGTAGATCTTGATGAAATCAAGCTAAACTATGATGCGACTGATGGGCTGATGAACTCCGGGTTCTGACGACCTTATATAAAATCCGGCTGTACAAACATAAGCCGTTTTTTGTTATAATTAAATATCAGTGAAAACTGGTGTTGAAACGGAGAAGTTAACTGGTTATGAGTAAGCATCTAAGGCGTGGTCGCGTTTCCAAAAATTCCTTTGTAACCCGGAGTGGATCTGTGATCAAGTTGAAACGATCGGTTGGTCAGAGAATGAAGAGCGGACGCAACGCTCGGGCTCAGGCCAAGGCTCGTCGCCTGGCCGGTATGCCAAAGGGCCGCATTAAGGGTTTCATGTACCGTATGCACCCCAAGCGCCTGTATCACTATTGGTTTTCTAGAGAAGGCGGCATCATGGCCCTTAAAGTTATGGGCGTCGGTTTTATCGCCGGATTCCTGTTGTTAGTTGGTTTGTTTGCTTATTTCCGAAAAGACTTGCCCAACCTACGCGATATCACTGGTAATAATATAGGCGGAAGTATTCGCTATTATGATCGCACCGGTGAAACATTGCTATGGGAAGATTATGACGCCGCTAAACGTATCCCTGTTAAGCAGGAAGAGATGAACCAATACATCAAGGATGCTACAGTGGCTCTTGAAGATAAGGATTTCTTCAATCATGGCGGCTTCGATGTTCGTGGTATTACCCGCGCCACTTGGAATAACGCTTTTGGCGGCACTACCCAGGGAGGCTCGACCATTACTCAGCAGTTGGTTAAGCTGACTCAAAACTGGACCGAAGAGCGCACCCTAGCCCGTAAATTGAAGGAATTAATCCTGGCTGTTGAGCTGGAACGAAGCTACTCTAAACACGAGATACTCAATGGTTACCTCAACACCGCTCCTTACGGTGGAATTCAATACGGCGTAGAAGCTGCTTCACGCGATTATTTCGACAAGTCCGCCAAAGATCTGACCCTGGCCGAATCGGCTTTTCTAGCGGCTATTCCGAAGTCACCGACTCTGTTGTCACCCTATAGCCAAAGCTTCGACCGAGAGGGTCTAATTGGACGTTCTCACTACGTCCTTGACTTAATGCATCAACAGGGGTACATCAGCAGTGAAGAGCGTGACCAGGCAAAGCAAGTCGACGTCATTGCCACCGTCAAGCCGCGCAAGCCAAAATATGATGGTATTAAGGCACCGTATTTCGTTCTAACCGCCAAAGAGCAGCTGGAAGAGCAGTTTGGTGCTGAGACCGTAAAGCGAGGCGGTTGGCGGGTAACCACCACACTTGATCTTGGGTTGCAAGAAGAAGCCGAAAAGCAAGTTCAGGCCGGACTGGCTCAAATCCAGCGTCAGGGCGGGGACACTGCTGCCTTCGCGGCCGAAGATGTAGCTACCGGTCAAATGGTTGCCCTGGTCGGAGGTGTTGACTTCTCTAACCCCGAATTCGGACAGAACAATTATGCCCGCATAAAGTTGCCGCCCGGTTCGAGCTACAAGCCGTACGACTATGCTGCCTTGATAGAACATAAGGATAACTTCGGTGCCGGCTCAGTTCTATATGACACTCAAGGCCCGCTGGAAGGCTATCCTTGCACTAATAAACAGCGGCCAAAACAGGGTGGAAACTGCTTATGGGACTATGATTTTCGTTACCCTGGCCCCTTGACTTTGCGTTATGCCCTCGGTGGATCCCGCAACGTGCCAGCAGTTAAGGCGATGCTCTTAACCGGTATAGATAAAACTATTGAGACTTCTGAAAAGCTCGGTCTAAAGAGCGGTTATAATTGCTATATCGATGACACTCTGACAAAAGAAGGTCCATGCTACGCTTCATCTGCCATTGGTGATGGTGCTTATTTGAAACTTGATGAACATGTTCACGCCCAAGCCTCTCTGTCGCGTTTGGGCGAGAATATTCCGCAAACTTACATCTTAAAGATTAACGATGCTCAAGATAAGCCGGTTTACGAGTGGAAAGAAGAAAAGGGCGAGCAAGCTGTCCGACCGGATACTGCCTACATAATTAATGACATGTTGTCCGATCCAAACGCCAGCTACTTCCCGGCCGGGCGCAAGCCTCAGAGATTTGGCGATTGGAAGTTTGCCATGAAAACCGGAACCACCAACGATGCTAAGGACGGTTGGATGACTGGTTATTCGACCAAGTACTCGGCTAGTGTTTGGGTTGGCTATCACACCCGCCGCGTAGAAATGCGCGGCACTATGGAGTCAATGACCCAGCCAATCTGGCAGGGCTGGATGCGAGCCGCTCACGCTAATCAACCGGCCCAGAACTGGGAACAACCGCCTGGAGTTAAAACTGAAGCTGCCTATGTGGTCAGAACTCATGTAGGCGTAGGTTCGGTTGAACCCAGCCCAGCTCAAGATATTTATCCAAGTTGGTATACAAATACCCGTAAACGCTCGACTGCCAAGCGCACTATCGACCGGGTTTCTAATAAATTAGCCACTGAATGTACGCCGCCACGAGCCAAACAGGAAATCACCGAAACCGACGCCTCTAGCTTTTCTGGCGACACTTTCGTTGACGGGGGCGGCTCCAACACCAGTCAGCAAGACGATGTCCATAAATGTTCTGATATCAAACCAACGATTAGTTTGACGGTTCAAAAGGAGGGCAACACCTATAACCTAGTTGCTACCGTCGGTCAAGGCACTCACCCCCTATCAAGTGACCGCTTCAAGGGTACGGTCACCTTTGCCATCGATGGCCAGGAGTTGCCGGGAGGCAGCTTCCAGATCAACAGCCCCGGTACAGTCATTTACCGCAACTACTCGCCGCCGTTTAGCGGCAGCAAGACCGTCACCGCCACAATTGTCGACAGTGTGCTGTACGATGCCACGGCCAGCGGCACAATATCCGGCAACAACCTCTCCATATCCAAAGCCAAGATGAATGGCAACACTGCCCAGTTCAGCTGGACCGGGGCCACCGGTAACGTCACAATATACAGAGCTGACAACGGTAATGCCGTCTGCTCGTCGGGCGGTAGTAGCTGTTCCAGCAACCCCAACACCCTTGACGAAGGCGATCAGGTCTATGCTCGCGACGCGTCTGGTAGTCAGTCTCCAGTCGTAACAATCACCGACTAAGCTTACTCTTTTAGAGCAGACGGCATTGATGAGCCAAGGCACCCTCTACGGGGGACCTAACGGTCCGCCCGTGGCGGTCGGCTGGCCCTTGTCAGGGCCACAGGCCTTGGCTCATCAAGGCCTCCCTCTCACAAATCTTAGCTTTGGAGGAAGGTGTTGAGGGCGCTGCGAACGTCTTTGACTGGGTGCAACATCTTATCCTTGCCGCCAGTGCGCGGCTTTGGACCAATGGCTACTTCTAGGCCCATTTTCTTGGCTTCGGCTAGGCGTTTTTCAACATAGGGCACTTGGCGAACCTCGCCGGACAGGCCGACTTCTCCGAAAGCGGCAGCGTTTTGTTTTAATTGCAGTCCCTTAGCCGCCGATCCGATAGCCATACAAATGGCCAGGTCGGCCGCCGGCTCGGTGATGCGGATGCCGCCGACAATGTTTATATAAATGTCCTTGTCGGATAGGTTCAATTTTGTTCGCCTCTCCAACATCGCCACCAGAAGGTTGAGCCGATTTAGATCGATGCCGCTAGCAGTGCGTTTTGGATAACCGTAGCTGGTGGAGTTAACGAGGGCCTGAACTTCAACCAGGATTGGTCGGCTGCCTTCCATAGTCGCTAAGACGACTGAGCCATCGGTGATCTGGCGCTCGGCCAACAAAGCTTTCGATGGGTTATCGACAATTTTCAATCCGCTGTCCAGCATTTCCAGGATAGCAACCTCGTTTGTCGACCCAAAGCGGTTTTTGACCCCGCGCAGCACCTTGAATCCACCGTAACGATCGCCTTCTAATTGCAAGACGACATCAACTATGTGTTCCAGAAGCTTCGGTCCAGCGATTGAACCCTCTTTAGTGACATGGCCGACTAGCAACAACGCCGTGTTTGAGGCTTTGGCGGCTTGCATCAGCATGGTGGTGCAGCTGGTGATCTGGCTGACACTGCCTGGCGAGCTAGTTAAGCGGTCAGTGCCAATGGTTTGAATTGAATCGACCACCACCAGATCGTATTGGCCGCTGTTAATGCTGGCCTGGATATCTTCTACTCTGGTACTGGCGGCAATTTGTAGTTTAGGACTGCTGGCCCCCAGGCGCTTGGCCCTTAGGCCAACCTGATGGACAGATTCTTCGCCACTGACGTACAGAACTCGGTGACCTTTGGCCACGGCATCAGCCAGTTGAAGCAGCAAGGTGCTTTTACCGATACCAGGTTCGCCGGCCAGCAGAATCACACTGCCAGCCACTACTCCGCCGCCTAAAACTGTGTCGACGTCCTGAAGGCCGCTTTGTAGACGTTTCTCATCAGTTTTAACTGCTTGTTTACTATCGGTCGGTGTCAAAGCCTGGCCGCCAGACAAATCGCCGCCGGAAGAACGTGAGGTTGCTACGACAACTTCTTCAAAAGTGTTCCACTCACCACAATTAAAACACTTGCCGGCCCACACACTGGATTCAGCTCCGCAATTATTGCAAACGTATTTCTTCTTCTCCTTAGCCACAACTCTTAGTTTAGCAAACAGAGATTAACTTTCGATTAAAAAGCAAGGTTACAATGTTTGGGGGCGGCTGTCTATGGATTGCTGTAATGACTGCACCTCAACGGCAAGGCTATTCCGTTCGGCTACGATCTGATTATATTGATCAATCAGATCGCGAGTGCGAGTAACTAGAGCGTTGTAACTATTGACCGCTTGATTATAAATTGGCACCATCGAATTATAGGCCTCAAAATTGCCGCTTGCTTCCAGGCTTTCAAGTTCAGCTTGTTGAGCTTGTAGCAAACCAAGTTGGGCCTCAATTTCAATCTGATTAGCATCGATGGTTGCTCTTATATTAGCTAGCTGTTCGTCATAACGAGCCACTTGATTCTCGCGGCGCAAAAATTCGTTACCATATGCTTCGGCAAATCCTACCACCACCTGCCGATCGGAGAAATATCGTCGATAGTAGTCCTCTAACTCGGCTGGCAAATCACGCAGTTCGGTACCCAGGATCGAGTGCAGTTCACTCGGAACAGCTGCCGGATCTGAGGCTTCATATTGAGCGATTGCTTGTCGGATAGGACTATCAGCCGGCAGCCTTTCATAGGCTTGTCTGAGAAGTTGGTCGACTCGCTGGCGTTCTTTGTCCGACAAGCGGTCATAGGCGGCATGCAACATTTCGTGGGCTGCTGTCACCTGCATAACGCCGTCTAATCGCTGGTCGTTAACGTTATAGAGATACATACTGCCGTAAAGACCGCCGCTATTGATATAGCAACCTAGAATAATTGAATATTCGGCGGCGGTGCCCTGTCGACAACTGGAATTAAACTGCTCGCGGTCAGTAATCTGCGGATGTGTAGTGTAGTAAATCCGCCGGCCCTTGTCAGTCATGGTAGTCTCATCTGCCAATGCCACGACCGCCGGCGGAGCCTGATACTCCCGCAGCCGCCACCAATCGCTAATGTCCTGACGAAATAGCCAACCGCCCGCCAACACCGCCAGAAGGAGGAAACTAAATATCAGGCCGCCGAGACGGCGCCTGTGGTGCTTCTGGTAATGGGGATGTAAGATTGTCGCCATACCCTAATTAGTATAACTACAATATTATTCAGTGACTACTGCGTATTTTAGATCTTTTTTGGTTGAGGTGACTTCTATGATGTCGCCCTTTTTGTAACTGTCCTGCAGTAGTTCATCGGCAATATAATCTTCCAAGGTGTCTTGCAGTAAACGGCGCATTGGGCGCACCCCGTTTAGCGAGTCATAGCCATGCTGCAGCATGTATTTCTTAGCTTGTGGTGTCAGTTTAATTCCCAGGCCATGCTTGACCAACCTATTTTGCAGCTCTTGCACCTGCAAATCAAGGATTCTAGAAATATCCTTCTTGGTTAGCGCCCTAAACACAATCGTCTTATCAATTCGGTTAAGAAGCTCTGGCCGCAGCAACTTTTTCAGTTCGTCGTTGACTTTGTCTTTGTTGCGCTGGTGCAACTTGTCCAAATCATCGATATCGCGCTGGTCGCTGGCGGCAAAGCCTAGATTAGCCTCTTTTTGGAGCTTCTCGGCGCCAATGTTACTGGTCATGATTACAATTGTGTTGGTAAAGTCAATTTTACGGCCTTTGGCATCAGTCAGGTGGCCATCTTCAAGCACCTGCAGCAACATGTTGAACACTTCCGGGTGAGCCTTTTCAATCTCGTCAAATAACACCAGGCTGTAAGGCTGGCGGCGAATCTTATCTGTTAGTTGGCCGCCATCGTCATAGCCGACATAACCGGCCGGAGCACCGACCAGTCGGGCCACGTTATGGTGTTCAGCAAATTCGCTCATGTCGATCTTGACCAAAGCATCTTCCGAACCATAAAACTCTCGAGCCAGTACTCGTGCTAGTTCGGTTTTGCCTACTCCAGTCGGGCCTAAGAAGATGAATGAGCCAATTGGCCGCTTGCTGCTGCCGACACCAGAGCGGCTGCGGCGAACAGCCTTAGCCACGGCTGAGACCGCCTCGTCTTGACCAATCACGTACTTGGACAAGGTCTTTTCCAGGTTCATCAGGTATTTGGCTTCAGATCGAATCACCTTTTGTACCGGCACGCCCGTCATACGAGCCACAGTGCCGGCTACATCATCACTAGACATAATCAACTTCTTGCCTTTTCGATCGGCGGCTTGAAGTTTCTTGAGGTCTTCTTGAATCTGGCTGGCCCGCTGCTTGTACTCAGCAGCCTTTGCATAATCCTCGGCGTCGCTGGCCTCATCTTTGCGGACCTCGACCAATTTCAATTCTTTCTGCAATTTGCGAACTTCTGGTGGTGTGCGGCCTTTGTCCAAGCGCAGGTGAGCAGCCGTCTCGTCAATTAGATCGATAGCCTTGTCTGGCATAAACCGATCGCGGATGTAGCGCTTAGCCAAATTAACGGTATCCTCCAAAACCTCATCACTAATTGTCACCCCGTGGAACGACTCATAATGTTTACGCAGGCCTTTCAGAATCGATAGAGTCTCGGCAATATTGGTTTCTGGAACCTGAATCGGCTGCAAACGACGTTCGAGGGCAGCGTCTTTTTCGATATGTTTGGTGTATTCGGCAGTGGTTGTTGCTCCGATCAGCTGGATTTTGCCGCGAGCCAAAGCCGGCTTCAGAATGTTTCCGGCATCCATTGAGCCCTCAGCAGAACCAGCTCCAACAATCAGATGCAGCTCGTCAATAAAGACAATGGTGCCCTTGTCAGACTCAAGCTCAGCCATAACCTTTTTAAGACGATCTTCGAATTCGCCGCGATACTTAGTGCCGGCAATCATCCCAGCTAGGTCAAGCATGACAATCCGCTTTTCCAATAAAGCGTCGGGGACTTCTTCATTAACAATTCTTTGAGCCAAGCCTTCAACGATAGCTGTCTTACCGACACCTGGTTCACCAATTAGGACCGGGTTATTTTTGGTTCGGCGGTTAAGGATAGTAATGACGCGGCGGATTTGGGCTTCTCGACCAACCACCGGGTCAAGTTTTTCGTTGCGAGCCTCTTGTGTCAAATCGGTCCCAAAGAAGTCTAAAGCCGTCTTGCGGCCCTTTTTGCTGGAGCGCTTTTTGGAAGTAGCACCCGGACCATCCTGACGCGACCCGTCATATTGCTGGCGGTTCATAAATTGTTCCAGTTCACTGGTCACTGCGTCGATGTCCATACCCATATCGCGCAATAGCACCGTGGCCCGAGCATTCTTTTGGCTCAAAATGCTGTACAAAATATGTTCGGTGCCGCAAAAGTCTTGATTAAATTCCTGACTCAACTCATAAGCCATTTTCAAAGTCAATTTAGCTGCTGCCGACATGCCCTTGTTGCCCATGTTAATCACCACTGTATTGGGCTGGAGATTCAAAGCAATCTTAGCCTTATCCAAACTGACACCAGCATCCTGCAGGATCTTGGCTCCCATCGAGCCATCCTGAGATAAAATACCAATCAATAGATGTTCTGTACCGACAAAAGGACTGCCGGCTGCCCGAGCAATGGCATCAGCATGCCTGAGGCTTTGCAGGGCATTTTCTGACAAGTGGTTTAAAAATTCTTGAAATTCTGAGTTTGGTGGCATCATAGGTAACCTCAGAATAGCAAAATTAGCACTCTCATGTCAAGAGTGCTAATTCTAAACTTAACCGTTTTGTCAAGCGAACCGCTCTGCAGCAGTGGTTTCTATTAAGCACGGCACTTTCAGTCTATAGACTATCGGCGTACAAATTATTGCTCCAAAATCTCCAACAAGACCATAATTTAGGGTACCCCACCGCTCTCCTGTTTCTTCATTGAAATAAATCCCAACATATCGAGTTTGGTACTTAGGATCATCTGGATCGGGTATTTGATCATTGATTCTTTTGATATCTTCTTCATCCAGCTCTTTTTCTATAGATACTTTATCGATTGTAACGTCATCTATGGCTGCCTGGATGCAGCCCCGACATTGAAGTGGGATGCTCTCATCGAAGACGTAAACTTCCTGATCTTCACTCTGGATCCACATGCCTCTCTCAAAGTCACGCAAAGGGCAGCGCTCAGCAGAAACTTGACCAATTCCATCAGTTAACATACCTATAATTATGCTACCAATCACGCGAAATGTCTAGCTGTTGGTAGTTTTGGGGCTGTCTTCGCCGTGCTCCTCGATGGCCTCAAGCAGACTGGACTCTAACTCTGATTTCTTCTTCAGTTTTTTGGGCTTAGCTTCTTCGGCAGGTGCTGCCTCACTGGTCTGTTGATTTGATTCGATATCGATTTCATAGCCAGTTAATTTGCTGGCCAAGCGGACATTCTGACCACTTTTACCTATAGCTATGCTGAGTTGGTCTTCGGGCACAACCACCCTGGCCTTCTTTTCCTTTTCGTCTAGGTCAACTTGGTCAACCTTGGTTGGGCTAAGAGCGTTGATGATGAACTGTTTAGGATCCTCATCCCAAACTACAATGTCGATTTTCTCCTGATCACCAACTTCAGACATGACGGCGTTGACACGAGTACCGTGCCCGCCCACAAAGGTGCCGACCGGATCTACGCCGGGTACAGTGCTGGCCACGGCTAGTTTAGTGCGGATGCCAGCCTCGCGTGAGATTGCCTTGATTTCAACAGCTCCGGATTCCATCTCTGGAACTTCAGCTTGGAACAGCCACTTGATGAAGTCAACTGAACCGCGAGAAACGATGAGTTGCGGACCGCGAGGACCACGCTCAACATCTTTTAGAAAAACTTTAACTCGTTGGCCTGGGTAGTAATGTTCGCCTTGAATTTGCTCGGAAACCGGCATGATGCCCTGGGCTTTTCCCAGATCAACTCGGACCAATCGGCCTTCAACTCTAGACACTATCCCATTAATTACTGTATTGATTTTATCTTCGTACTCTTCCATGATGATCTCAC
Organism: uncultured Candidatus Saccharibacteria bacterium; assembly: GCA_964493895.1. Taxonomy (GTDB): domain Bacteria; phylum Patescibacteriota; class Saccharimonadia; order Saccharimonadales; family JAGQNJ01; genus CAYRSA01. Next base: position 145,746 of record CAZBPY010000002.1, read on the forward strand.
GCTCGGCCTCACGCAGGCGCTGTAAAATCACTTGCTTGGCAGTCATAGCCGCAACACGACCAAACGATTCTACTTTTTCATGGACCTCAATCTCGTCACCAAGTTTGACATTTTTCTTCATAGCTTGAGCATCGGCTAGGCTAATATCAATTTTGGGATCGTGGACTTTTTCGACCACATCTTTAGTGACATAGGCATCAACTTCACCGGTGTTAAGATTCATGGTCACCCGCACCTCTTGTTCGCGGTCACCGTAATCACGCTTGTATGCTGCCGCTAGGGCCTGTTCGACAATTTCCTGGACTGTCGGCTCGTCTAAGTTTTTCTCCTCGGCAATGGTCCGTACGGCCAGTGCTAGTTGTTTCATGTCTAAATCCATATTTTTCCTTTCTTTGGACAGTCTTAGCATTAAAAAATCCGACCTGCCGGCCGGAATTACTAACTTCATATTAGCAAAGTCCGAGTAAAAACACAAGCCAAGCAAACATTAATTTCATTGTGCTATGATTACCTAAATGAGCAAAAGTGTCCGACGTCTTTTTGAACAATTCCAGCCGCAAAATTACAACTTACACATCAGCCTCGATCACGCTGATCTAAGTTTTAGCGGTAAAGTTTTTATTCGAGGTCAAAAAGTCGGTCGGCCGGCCAAGCGCCTGACTTTCCATCAAAAGGACCTGAAAATCACTAGCGCTAAACTGACAAAGCACGGTAAGTCAGGTGACTCCCAAATACCAGTCAGCCGCATCAACCTGCAGAAATCCTTCGATGAAGTCCGATTGCACACCGATGAACTGCTTTATCCTGGTGATTACACGGTTGAAATTGACTTTAGCGGTAAAGTCACAGATAGCATGCAGGGTATTTATCCTTCACGATTCAAGCATCGAACACAGCCGAAAATTATTCTGACCACACAATTTGAAGCTAATCACGCCCGAGAAGCATTCCCCTGTATTGACGAGCCGCTGGCTAAAGCTACTTTTGACATCTCTGTCACCGATGATAAGGACATGGTGACGCTATCGAACATGCCGGAAAAACAGGTCAAATCAATCGACAAAACCAAAACCACCACCTTTTTGACTTCGCCGATTATGTCCCCGTATCTGGTGGCTTTTATATCCGGGCCGCTTCACAGCTTTGAGAGCAAAACTAAAAATGGTGTCATAGTCCGAAGCTGGTGCGCCGAAAATCACTCTAAGTCACACCTCGAATATTCAGTCGGTGAAGCTGTAAAGATATTGGAATTTTTTGAAGACTACTTTGACACGCCCTATCCGCTGGCCAAATACGATCAGGTGGCTCTGCCGGACTTTGATGCTGGAGCCATGGAAAACTGGGGTCTGCCAACTTTCCGTGAAGTCCTGCTGTTATCCGACCCTAACAACCGGTCAGTGACTACCGAGCAGTACATTTCATTGGTTATTGCTCACGAGGCCTCGCACATGTGGTTTGGCGATTTGGTAACCATGGAGTGGTGGGATGATTTGTGGTTGAATGAAAGCTTTGCGGCTCTTATGGAGCACCTGTCCCTGGACGCTATTCACCCCAATTGGCATCAGTGGGAGATGTATGCGTCGGATGATATTACAGCCACTACCTCTCGAGATATTTACCGTGACATCCAACCGGTCAGCGTAAAAGTTACCGACCCAGACCTTATTGAGACGCTGTTTGATCCCGGTATTGTTTATGCCAAGGGAGCTCGATTGCTAAAAATGTTACGCGAATACATCGGTGATGAAGCCTTTAGGGCTGGTCTGAAAAAGTATTTTGACGTGCACGCTTATAAAAATACCGGTCGAGCCGATCTGTGGGCAGCTCTAAGTGAAAGTAGTGGTCAAAATATTGACGAGCTAATGACGCCGTGGCTAGTTCAATCGGGTATGCCGGTGGTTCATGTTTACCAGGACGACAAGGTACTGCGTCTAAGGCAAGAGCGTTTCACCCTGGACGCCAGTGATGATGCATCTACCTGGCCGATACCCCTTTTGTCTGACCAGAGCCTGTCAAAAACCATCATTACCAAAGCTCAAGAGAACATTCAACTAGACAGTAGTGGCTTCGTTGTCTTAAACCAGCATGGCAGCGGTCATTATCTGGTCGACTACGAAGAGCCAGCTCATCGCCAGGCCTTAATTGATCAGTTCAAGCAACAAAAATTACCGACTGACGGGCGAATCAACAGCCTAAATGATATGTATGTCTTGGCTCGTGGCGGCACTCGATCGCTGGTTGATAGTCTAGAAATTTGCGCTGAAAACACCGAAGAGACCCGCGACGGTGTCTGGAGCATGATGCTGCGGGCAATCGGCGCAGCCCAACAACTGACCGAAGGAGACGAACAGGCTTTGAAGCTGATCAAGCAGTTCAAAGTCAAAATCGCTAATCAACTGTACAGCCAGCTTGGCTGGGATGACAAACCCGGTGATGACATGAACACCAAGCAACTCCGCCACACCATACTGGCTTTGATGGTCGGCGGCGAAGATAAGTCAGCCATTGCTGAAGCTATCAAGCGTTATCAAAGTGCCGCTAGTTTATCAGATCTGCCAGCCGAAATACGCTCAACCATTCTCGGAGCTGCAGTTCGTTTTGGCAACCATAACGTTGTCGACCGGCTGCTAAGTGCCTACCCAGAGAGTAGCGCCGAAATTCAGGGTGATATCACTGCTGCCCTGGCCAGTACTCGTGATCCCAAGATAGCTAAGCACATACTTGAAACAGCTCTGGGTGACGACGGCATTGTCCGGCCTCAAGACTTGATGCGTTGGTTTGTCAATTTCTACCGCAACCCTTATGTCCGCAGTGTGGCTTGGCAGTATCTCGGCGATAACTGGGACTGGTTTAAGGCTAAATTCTCGGCCAGCAAGTCATTTGACTTCTTGCCTACCTACGTCGCTTCAGCCATTACCACCGAGAATTGGCTAAAAAAATATCAGGCTTTTTTCACCAAGCTTGGCATAAAGGAGTTGAAACATAATACAGCCATTGGCATTTCGGACGCCAAAAGCCGTATTGCCTGGCGCCAGCGAGACGAGAAGCTGGTTGTTGACTTCTTTAAAGCTCAGGCACAAAAGCCGTAACTAAAAACTGCGGGCCACTGACTTCCACGGCGGCGAGGTGACATGGGCCAGCCCACTTGTTTTGAGCCATCCAGAATTCGGCAGCAAATGCCAGCTGTTTGTACTTGACTGGACCTATATAGTCAATGCCGCTGCCCCACAAATCACGTTGTCGATATTTGACCTCAACAAATATGACTGTATCACCCCTAACAGCCACGATATCGATTTCACACCACCTGGTCCGCCAATTTTGCTTGACAATTTGATAGCCTTTGTCTTGCAAATAGACCGCTGCCACTCGTTCGGCCTGGCGTCCAATCGCGGTGGTGCTCATAACAGCAGCCTAGCAGTCAAGTCTTAAATAGTTCTTAACTAAAAACAGTTTATAAAAATTGCCGGATCGGTTTATAGGATCGGCGATGTAACGCTGTCACACCGTGTTTTTGCAAGGCCAACAGGTGATCTTTTGTTCCGTAACCGACATGCTTGTCAAAGCCATACTCGGGATGTTTTAGGGCTAATTCAATCATTTTTTTATCCCTGAGCACCTTGGCGTAAATACTGGCGGCACTGACAATCGGATGTATTGCATCAGCTTTGGCCACACACCGAACCCGCTCAAACGAAGGCCGGCAATAATTGACCAGGCCATCCATAATGATATCATCATCAACCGAGGCGCTAAGTTGTTTAAGAGCCCTGTCCACAGCCACTCGCATAGCTTCGCTCAAGCCTAGTTCATCTATTTCGGCTGGCTCTACCCAACCTTCGCCAAAGTCGCATACTTCAACCAGCAACTCAAAGAGTCGTTGACGCTGGAGCCTGGTCAACACTTTAGAATCAGCTAGGCCGGCAGGTAGCTCGTCCCGAGGTTTGGCAGCCACCACCAACACCGGTCCAGCCCAGCAACCTCGGCCGACTTCGTCAATGCCAATCAGCATTACTACTCTTTTTTGTCAGATTCTTCTTTTTCAGACGGTTTGTCAGTCGACTCTGTAGCTTGGTGGCGAGCTTCAACTTCTTTAGCTTTTGTTTCTAGTTTAGCGTCCTCTTCGGCTTTTTTGGCGGCTTCGGCGGCAGCGGCTTTAGCAGTTTCTTCGTGCAGTTTGGCTTCTTCCTCTTCAGCCTTCTTATCAACAACGGTATTAACTTTTTCACGGTCAAATTCTACACCCGTCAAACGAGCTGATTTGCCGGTTAGATTGCGCATGTAGCTAAGATACTTACGGCGGACTTTGCTTCGCTTGACAACTTCGACTTTTAATACCAGGGGCGAATGAAGCAAGTAGGACTTCTCAACACCTACACCGCTAGCAATTCGGCGGACAGTGATCGACGAAGTGTGGCTATTTTTTCGATCAGTGCGAATAACCAAGCCCTCAAAAACCTGGACTCGCTCTTTATTGCCTTCTTTAATTTTTTGGTGAACCCGAACAGTATCGCCAGACCTAACGTCAACAACCTGCGATTTGGTAAATTGCTGCTCAACTTCACGTACAACAGTGCTCATAGACATCCTATTCTAGCGCATTTTGACCCTCTTTACAACAGTGTAGCCAGTTTCAGCATGCTATGATATCTAAATGAGCAGCGATTTCGACCAAGATGCTTTGGACAAGCACAAAAAATTGCGCGGTAAAATCAGTCTTCGCCTAAAAGACGATCTAAATAGCCAGGAAAAAATGAGCCTTTATTACACCCCTGGAGTAGCGGCTGTTTCCAGGCATTTGGCTAAACACTCTGAACAAGCTCGCGACTACACCTGGACTAATAATGTGGTGGCAGTGGTTAGTGACGGATCGGCCGTTTTGGGTCTTGGTGATATTGGCCCAGCTGGTGCTCTGCCAGTTATGGAGGGTAAAGCCATGTTATTTAAACACTTTGCTGGCGTTGATGCCGTGCCAATTGTTCTGGATGTCCACACCCCTGATGAAATAGTTGCCGCTGTTAAGGCCATCTCACCAAGTTTCGGTGGTATAAACCTGGAAGATATTGCGGCTCCGCAATGTTTTGAGATTGAGGAGCGCTTAAAAGCTGAACTTAATATCCCGGTCTTTCACGATGATCAGCACGGCACGGCCATTGTAGTGTTGGCGGGGTTAATAAATGCCATGAAGTTAACCGGCCGCCAATTAAATGATTCTAAAATCGTAGTCGTCGGAGCCGGCGCCGCCGGCACAGCCGTCATTAAGTTGCTTCATGATTATGCTCAGCCAAATATTCTAGCCGTTGACAGCAAGGGTATCATTTCGTCTGACCGAACTGATCTGAATGTACAGAAGAAAAAGCTGCTAGAGCTAACCAATCCCGAAGGTCAGAGTGGCCGCCTGGAGGACGCCCTTCAGGGCGCTGATGTTTTCATCGGGGTGTCCCGCGCCGGCCTGCTAACACCAGAGATGATTGAAACCATGGCCAAGGATCCGATAATTTTCGCCATGGCCAATCCGGATCCGGAGATTCTGCCGGATGAGGCCAAGCAGGCCGGCGCCGCCATAGTCGCCACCGGCCGCAGCGACTTCCCAAATCAAGTCAACAATGCTATCGCTTTTCCGGGAATCTTCCGCGGTGCGTTGGATAACCAAGTCAAGAACATTACCGATCAGCATAAAATTGCTGTCGCTGAAGCCATCGCCACTCTGGTTGACAAGCCTAGTGCCAATGAGATTATTCCCTCAGTTCAAGATGAACGCTTAGTGCCAACAATAGCCAAAGTTACTATTTAAAATCAGTGGGATCAGCGCCGCGAATTGCTGTGAATATTTGATTGGCTTCATAGTCTGTGATTGGTATAAGTCGGCTTGGGTCCAAATTACTAATCCCTATAGAATTGTCTCTGAATGTAAGTTGTTTAGCCCGCTCGATCTCGTCATTACTAAGAGCACGTGTATGCTCTTCAAGGCAGACCGGACACTCTCTAACAGTGATCACCATGCCAACAATCATAGAGCCACCACGGGACGCCTGTCCATCACCATATACAGGCTCTATGCCATACTGGGTGGTAACCGCCTCAATCTTAGATGAATGTATGCTGGCTGGACCATCCTTATCGCAGTCAAACTCGAAAAACGGATTTGTCTTAGGCATCTGTTCTGCACTCATAATTGTATTATACCACAGTTGTCAAGTTTAAGCAATAGCAATATGATTGGCCGATGTTAGCCAAGAACTCGCAGCACCTCTTCTAGGGTTGTTTCACCGGCACAGACTTTGAGTATGGCGTTTTGCTTCATAGTCATCATGCCGGACTTGACGGCGGCAGCTTCGATATCATCGGTGCTGGTAGCTAAATTGCCGGCTTGAAGCAGTTTTTGTATCTCGCCGGACATTTGAAATTGCTCGCGAACAGCGATCTGGCCGCGGTAACCATATGGGTTCTCGGCTGACTTACCAGGTTTAAAGAACTTAAAGTCATCAAGTTTAGGCTTATCGGCACTTTCAGGCAAGGTCGCTAGAACGTCCTGTATAACCTTCAGTTCGGCCCCGTCGGGATTATATGGTTGCTTGCTGGCATCATCCAGCCGACGCACTAGGCGCTGAGCCATAACCAGGCGAATGGCCGAAACGAATAATGGATTCGAACCAATAACATCCATTAATCGCGTTAGGGCTGCGGCTGCCGAACTGGCGTGGAAAGTTGACAGCACCAAGTGACCAGTTAACGAGGCCTGCAATGCCGTCCGGGCCGTGTCCATATCTCGAATCTCACCAACCATGACGATATCGGGGTCTAGGCGCAAAACTGCCCGCAATTTTTCAGCAAAATTTAACTCTTGGCTACTTTTGGATGTCACCGAAATCTGAGTAATTCCACCAAACTGATACTCCACGGGGTCTTCAATGGTGATAATTTTCCGCTCTTCATTATTAAGCGAATTGAGCATTGAATAAAGAGTGGTGGTTTTTCCCGATCCAGTCGGACCAACTGCTAGCACTAAACCGGTTGGCTTGGCAATGATCTCGTCAATAACCTTGCGCTCCTTAGGGTCAAGGCCCAGCCGGTCCAGCTGGTACATATCTTGACGCATGTTAAATAGCCTCATTACCACATCCATGCCATTAATAGTCGGCACTGTTTCGATACGCAAGTTGACATCGACCTGGCTGCCATCGGCCATCTGGACTTTTTGCGAGATGTGCCCTTGCTGGGCATCATCGGCGGCAGTTGAAATGTTACCGGCACTGGCGATAGCTGAGATCAAAATCCGAGTCTTTTCAATCGACAACTTGGCGATCGGGTGCAGCACACCGTCAATCCTAAACCGGATCCGAGTATAACCACGCTCAGATTCAATGTGAATATCGCTAGCCGCCAAACGGTGAGCCTGCTGAACAAGATAGGCCAGCATATCGTTGGCTTTAACCTGCTCGAGCGTCCTGGAAACCTGATCAACCAGTTCGTCTGATCCGGCCGTAGTTAGCTCAATATCCTGGTAAACCACCTGCTTTGGCGGATCATAAAGCCGCATGTACTCGCGATAGCCTGCATCTGATATCAGTCCAAAGCTAATTCGTTGGTCCAAGAACCTCTGCCGCAATGAGGTCATCGTCTGTTGGGAAGTTGTGTTGGTGACGCCAAACTGGATAGTGCTGCGATCGGCTCGAATCGGAATGACTTTCAACTCGTAGAGTTCCGGGACTGACAATATGTCTTTATAAATCTGTTTGTTGCCTGGAGCCGAGGTATCGATATAGGGCAAGCCCAAAATACTGGCTCGCTTTAGGGTGGCTTGTTCCTCGTCGCGGCGGGCATCTTGGCTCATCTAAGCAAGCCCTCCCTGATGTACCAAAATTCGCATACCCCTATTTAAGCATAACCGCCGCCGGTTTGACCAGTTAGTTGTACTTGCCCTGTTATAGTAAAAGCATGTCAAAACTTGTCATCATCGCTCATGATATCCGCAGCAGCCATAATGTCGGAGCCTTGCTGCGAACAGCCGACGGCTTTGGGGCAAGAGTGTATTTGACAGGTTACACTCCTTATCCTGAAACCAAACATGACCGGCGGCTGCCTCACATTGTCGATCGTCTGACAGCTCAGATTCACAAAACTGCTCTGGGAGCCGAAAAAGACACAAAACTTTGGGCTCATCATCAGGACATAAGTGAACTCCTCGAAGATCTGCTTGATGATGAGTTTGAAATTGTAGGTTTAGAGCAAGCTGCTGGAGCCATAAAACTACCGGATTACCAGCCAGTTGACAAAGTGGCCATATTACTGGGCCGTGAGGTGGAAGGGATTGCCCCGGAACTCTTAGCTCAATGCCATAAAGTGATCGAAATACCGATGCGTGGTCGTAAGGAATCATTTAATGTCGTCCAGGCGGCCGCTGTGGCTCTATATCATTGCACGTTTTACCCATTTTAGGGTAGAATATGCTTATGCCTGGTTCGCACAGGGCGAAATCCAAAAAACACAAAACGAGAAATCACTCAAACTTACGCCCAAAACAAAGACACTCTCGTGACTTTTTAAAGGTCTATTATCCTTATTTACCGCTGGCAGTGATTACTTTAATGATTTTATCGATAGTTCAGCCGTGGCAAGCCCTGCTACAGCGGAGCCAGGATGTCCTGCCCTATGCCACGCAGATGAGCCTTGAGGGCTTGATAGAAGAAACTAATGAGCGGCGAACAGCTAGCCAACAATCGCCTCTGCAGCACAATGAACAATTGTCTAAGGCAGCTCAAATCAAGGCTCAAGATATGGTCGAGCGCAATTATTGGTCACACAACACTCCTGACGGCAATGCTCCGTGGGAGTTTATCAATAACGCTGGTTATTCCTACAAGAAGGCCGGCGAGAATCTGGCTTACGGTTTTACTGATGAAGATGGCGTAATAGCTGGTTGGATGAATAGCCCAAGCCACCGAGCCAATATGCTTGACGGCGGCTATCAAGAGGTTGGCTTTGGATTTGCCAACGCCGCAGATTACCTTGGAAAAGGGCCATCCACCATTGTGGTCGCAATGTACGGACAGCCTTCTAGCGCTGCAGACACGGTAGTCACTTCAGTGGCGGAGCCAACCGTTGTCCGGGGAGCTTACAACACCTTAGGTTTAGCCGGTGAGCCGGAAGACACCGCTATCAGCCGTATGCAGGCTTGGTTGCATCTACCGATGTGGGTTAATTATGTGGCAGCAGCCTTTGCCGGTGGTTTGATTGTCTACCTTATCCTAAAGCACAGCCGATCTCTGAAGCGGGCCTTTGCCAAAGGAGAGCGCTTCGTCCTGCACCATCCTTTGCTTGACATAACTCTAGTGGCTGTAGTTGTACTAGTAGCCCTAGTCAGTCAACAGACGGGCATTATCCGATAAGTATCGGTGAAGTAAAAGACCTATTGCAGTTTAAGATTGTTGTCGCCGACCAACTCTTTGAGGGTGTTTATGGTCGTTGTAACAGCTTTGACTCTAGACGGCAGACGTATAACTTGTTTGTCCGGTCCGACCACTAAAACGACCTCTGTTTCGCCGCTGTTATCCTCTATAGCTTTTTTGAGGTTTAACAATAGTTCTTGATCGTTAGAATCGACTACTCGAACAAACAATCGATTCTCTTTGGCCAAAGCTTTCTTTTTAGCAGCAGCCGCCTTCTGGCTGGGTTTTGGCGGTTTTGGTTTACGACCAGTTGCTTGATAAGCTGAGGCCTGTTCGTAAGTCACCTCCCGGGCTTCATCGGCCAAAATTTTTATATCACCGGTAACATTTCCGTCCTTATCTTGAGCCGAAACTTTGCCCTTTACGATAACCACCTTGTCCTGATCCCAAATACCAATTGTCTGCTGATAAATGCTTGGGAAAAGGACGATCTCCAGTTCGTGTTGATCATCGGAAACCGTCACAAAAGCCATTTTTGATCCATTGCGAGTAGTAATTTCCCGAAAGGCTGTAACTATACCTCCGATAGTGGCAACCCGGTTGTGGTGATCACTGGTCAAAGACGTTAGTGCGATGGCCTGCTCGCTTAGTAGGGCTCTAAAGTCTTCCAGGGGGTGTTGGGATAGATAGACACCGAGAAGTTCGCGTTCCCACTGCAACTGCTGGCGCGGCGAAATCGGTTCGACACCATCGTCAAGGCGCAAAGCCGGCTTAGAATGATGGGCCAAATCATCCTGGGTACCAAACAAGTCGGCCTGGCCGGACATCTCGTCTTTATGAATCTTGGCCCCAAAGGCCACCAGCACATCGATATTAGATAACAGCTTAGTGCGCGAATCTAGGTTGTCGAAAGCTCCTGCCTTAATTAGAGCCTCGATAGTCTTACGATTAACTATTCGCGGATTGACGTGAACGAAGAAGTCCTCCAGAGATTTAAAACCGCCCGCCTCTTCCCTGGCTCGCAAAATTTCCTCGGCTGCAGCTGTACCAACATTCTTGATAGCATTCAGACCAAATCGAATATCCTTCGTATCTGGAACCACGGCAAATTCCAGGAAAGACTGATTGATATCTGGAGGCAAAACCTCGATACCCATTGTCTGACACTCTTTAATTTCAATCGCCAAACGGTCAGTGTCATCATAATCGCTAGTCATTAGTGCCGCCATAAAGGCCGCTGGATAATGAGCCTTGAGGTAAGCTGTCTGATATGCAATCAAACCATAGCAAGCGGCGTGAGATTTGTTGAAACAGTAGTTAGCGAACTCCTCCAGTTGATCCCAAAATTGCTCCATTAGCTTACGGTCGGCCTTGGAATGTTGGACGGCGCCTTCGACAAACTCTGGCTTGACTTTTTGCATCATTGACATAATTTTCTTACCGACTGCTTTTCGCAAGGTGTCAGCCTGACCACCGGTAAAGCCGGCCAGGTCTTTAGAAATTTGCATAAATTGCTCTTGATAAACTAGCACGCCGTAAGTGCTGGACAGGGCATCCTCCATTTTGGGATGCAGGTACTTAATTTTTTCACGACCGTGTTTACGACGAATAAACTGATCAATAAACTGCATGGGGCCCGGGCGATACAGGGCCACCATGGCAATGATATCTTCAAACACGGTCGGTTTTAACTCTTTCAGGTAGCGTTTCATGCCGGCCGATTCCAGCTGGAACACACCGGTGGTATCGCCGCGCTGGAACAGCTCGTAAGTTTTTTTGTCATCCAAGGAAATGTTGTTAATATCAATGTCTTTGCCGTGAACCTTTCTGACAATCCTCAGAGCATTTTTAATAATCGTCAGGTTGGACAGGCCCAAGAAGTCCATTTTAAGCAGGCCGAGCTCCTCGATCGGTCCCATCGAATATTGAGTCGAAACCACACCCTTTTGAGCCATCTCCAGGGGTGCAAACTTGACAATGTCATCCGGAGCAATCACCACGCCGGCGGCATGGACGCCGTGACTACGAATAGTGCCCTCTAAGCGAATGGCCAAATCAAACACTCTTTTGGAGCCTTGATTGGATTCATATTCACGTTTTAAGTCCGGGTCATCTTCTAGGCTGGTGGCCAGCGGGATGTGGCGCCCCTGGACTGGCGGCGGGATCATCTTGGCCAGGCGGTCGGCCTCGGCGTAGGGCACCTGCAGCACCCGTGCCACATCCCGCACGGCGTTCCTCGCCGCCATCGTGCCGAAGGTCACGATGTTGGCCACCCGATCCGAGCCATATTTGTCAACACAATATTGAATTACCTCATCTCGCCGAGTGTCCTGAATGTCAATGTCGATATCCGGCATAGAAATACGATCGGGATTTAGGAACCGCTCAAACAGCAAGTCGTACTTGATCGGATCAATCTCAGTAATTTTTAGAGCATAGGAAATAATTGAACCAGCTGCCGAACCGCGCCCCGGGCCAAATACTATGCCTTTATCTTTGCCCCAGTTAATAAAGTCCGAGATGATCAAAAAATAGCCACTAAAGCCCATGCTTTCGATAACATCAAGTTCGTATTTGGCCCGCTCTAGTAAATCTTTGGACAGGGTCTTTTTAGCGCTGGCAATGGTCATCTTATTGGCCGTGGCTTCAGTCTTGCCGCCGTATCTCCATGCCAAACCGCGATAGACCAATTTCTCCAACAGTGACTTCTCGGTCTCGCCTTTCGGCGTTGGGAACTTCGGAATCAGAATTTTGCCAAGCTCGATGTTGACACTGCAACGTTCAGCTATGATACTGGAGTTTTTAATTAGATCAGGGTACTTATCCCCCCAACGCTCAATAATTTTCCGGGGATCTTCAACATGTAAATCGAAATCGGCCAAGCTCATCCGCTTTTCATCAGACAAAAACGAACCAGTTTGAACGCACAGCAATATCTCGTGAGCTTCTTGATCTTCATGGTGCAAATAGTGGGCATCACTGGTCACAACGGCCTCTATACCCAGTTCCTTGCCCAGTTTCAGCAACTGCTTGTTGACATCGGTCTGCTCTGGCCAGGTCGAAGGATGATCCGGATGGCCGTGGTCTTGTAGCTCTAGATAATAGCGATCCCCGAAAACCGACTGGTACCACTTGGCAATTTCCTTAGCTTTGGACATTTGATTCTGTCTCAATGCATCCCCCAGCTCACTACCAATACAACCGCTCAGTACTATCAAGCCTTGGTTGTATTTCTCTAGCAAGTCTCGATCAATCCGCGGCCGATAGTAAAAGCCGTCTAGATTAGCAATCGTACTCAATCGCATCATATTTTGATACCCTTGGTTGTCCATGGCCAACAGCGTCAGGTGATAATTCAGCTTATCTTTGGCCGGATCCTTGTCCAGGTGCCCGCGAGCCGCTACATAAGTTTCCATGCCGATTATCGGCTTGATTTCGTTGTTGATGCCTTGCTTATAGAATTCAATGGCGCCAGAAAGCGTGCCATGATCGGTCACTGCCACCGATGTCATGCCCATGGCCTTAACCCGATCCATCAGGGCCGGAATCTTGGTCAGCCCATCAAGCAGGCTATACTGAGTGTGGTTGTGCAGGTGCACAAAGTCTGAAACTGACAGTGGCGTTTCAGCCATTTAATTGTCCCTCCGCATGTTTATATTATACCTGTTAAAACAGCCGGCCTGTCCAGCCGGCTTGTCGTAATATTTACTTTATATTATTCGTACGGATTGGTGATGTTAGGACTGCTTGAAGTACTTGACCAGATTATCGCGAGCTTTCTTGGCTTCAGCAATGGCCTTTTTTAGTTCCGGCTCGTCAGTCTCACCGCTTTTTAGTGCGCTAATGACTTCTTTGACTTTTTGCTGAGAAACCTTAGCCTGCTCCATAGCCGTATCCAGGCCAGCCTTAGCCTTACCTTTTTGTTCCTTAGCCAGTTTCTGACCCTTTTCCAGCAACTCACCAATCTCAACTGATAATTCTTTGAGTTTCTTCTCGGCATCTCGTTTAAAATTGTTGGCCGTATTCTTTAAATCTTGTCGGGTTTCTTTGCCGCTTTTGGGAGCCGTCAAAATACCGGTCACAAAGCCAGCCACTCCGGCAACTATTGCTCCTAGGGCAACCTTTCGTCCTGTGTCACTGTTTTTTGCCACGATTATTTCCCCTTCTTTTTACTTAGTTCTGCAACTTTACTAACAATGTTGCTGACAAAGCTAGTTACCGCGACTGGCCCGGCGGTTTTTCGAAAAAAGCCACTAACTGCCTCGACATCATCAACAATTTCTTCAGCCTTAGAGCTAATGGCCCTCAACTGCTTGACCAACTTGATCAGGCTGACTGTCAGCACAATTGCTGCTATCAAAAACAGCCCTAGAGCGCTCGAGAGAATTATGACTAAAATATCAAATGAATTCATAATCACATTCTACTCCGCTTGCAATTGTATCTCAAGATATTACTTAGTGTTGTAAGCATTTTTACTAATTAGTCGACGCGCAGTTGCTTCTTTATCAACTTTTGAGCCAGAGCCGGATTGGCTTTGCCGCGAGATTCTTTCATGATTTGACCCACTAGAAAGCCCACAGCTTTCGTCTCACCGGCTTTGATGTCCTCAGCAGCCTTGGGGTTATCAGCAATAACTTTAGCTACAACTTCTTCGATTTCGCTTTCGTCAGATACCTGCAACAGATCACGTTCCTTGGCAATGGTCAGCGGATCGCCGCCATGCTCGATCAAAACTGCAATAACCGCCTTGGCACTAGTTGAGCTGACCTGACCGGAGTCAGCCATGTTGCACAGCCGCAACCAAGCCTCAGGTTCCAAAACTGCATCATCCCAAGCAACCTTCTCCTCGCCAACAAGGGCCTGGACATCGCTAGCCAACCAGTTAGCAATCCGTTTGGCTTCTTCAGGTTTGGCTGACTGCAATATGCCCATCATAAAGCGGCCGGCTGGCATCTCGTCAACTAAAGTCTCGACTACTGAATCATCAAGATTCAATTTAGCTAATTTACCGCGCAGAACTCCGGGCATAACCGGCATGGATTTCTCGACCTGATTGATAAACTTGTCATCAAGAACAACTGGTGGCAAATCCGGATCCGGGAAATACCTATAGTCATGGGCATCCTCCTTGGATCTCTGGCTGAAGGTTCGCTGAGTCGCATCTTCCCAACCGCGAGTTTCCTGGACAATTGATTGACCCTTTTCTAGTAGTTCTATCTGGCGCTTTATTTCGTATTCGACTGCTCCTTGAACGGCCCGGAAAGAGTTTAAGTTTTTGGTTTCAGTGCGGACACCCAGCTGACCGGCTTTACCGACACTGACATTGACATCGAAACGCATGTTGCCGTAGTACAGATTGGCGTCTGATACATCAGCATAGCGCATCAACAGATAAAGTTCGTGAGCATAGGCTTTGGCTTCTTCGGCTGAGTGAATATCCGGCTCAGACACAATTTCAAGTAGTGGCGTACCGGCTCGATTTAGATCGACCAGGGTGTAATCAGCTCCGGCGGGGTGAGTAGACTTTCCGGCATCGGCCTCCAGTTGAACCCGGTTCAATTTGATGTTGCGCTTGCGGCCATCGATTGTGATTTCAACCTCGCCACCGACAATAATCGGTTTTTCTAGCTGAGTGATCTGATAGCCCATCGGTAAATCTGGGTAAAAATAGTGTTTTCGTTCAAAATAGCTGTACTTCTGCGGCCTAGTTTTTAGGGCCAGAGCCGCTCGGGTGGCATATTCAATGGCCGCCTTGTTCAACACCGGCAAAGCCCCAGGCATGCCAAAATCAATATGATTAACCAATGTGTTGGGAGGAGCCTCCCGGGCATCATTGCCGGATCCAGAAAACAATTTGGTACGAGTTTTTAGTTGGACATGACATTCAATACCTATAGTCGGCAGATAGCCGTCAATTTGGTATTGGCTGTAGTCCGGGCTCATCCTAGAGGGCTCCTAAATCTTTCAAGGCTTGCCGAAAACCAATTAAGGCATCTTTGACATCCTGTTCTTTTAATTTCAAATCAGGATTGTCATACAGCTTTTTGCACAACTTGTGAGCAAACCACAATTCATCATTATCAGTAAATTTACGCTGAGCATTAACCAGCCGCTCACCCATAGTTTTACCTTTTATCCCGCGACGAATCATGGCTTTATCAAGCAGCTTGTCGGCGGCGAACAGCGCTTGTGGCCAGGTCTCCTTGGTCTTGCAATAAGCCTGGAGCTCCTTCCAGCGCTTTTGATATGACTTCTTACGCGGTTTGAGCGGTGCTCGGCGCAGAGAAAACTTTAGCGTTACTACCAGAACTGTTAAGCTGACGATCACAAAACCGATAATAGCGATGATTGCTTCCGGACTCATTTAATTAGTTGCTCCCATTGATAACTTATTCCTAGTAAATCTCGGTCATGGCCCTGCCGAGCCACAACTTGCAACCCAACCGGTAAATTATTACTTTTACCGGCCGGCAGGCTAATTCCCGGTATCCCAGCCAAGCTTGAACTGACCGTTAGACTGTCCTGCAGATACATATTAAGCGGATCTGAGGTCTTTTCACCAATCTTAAATGCGGTGGTTGGCGACACAGGACCGACCAGGAAATCCACCTTTTCAAAAGCCTTGTTGAACTCAGCGACCAATTTGGTTCGAACTGTCTGAGCTTTCTTATAGTAGGCATCGTAATATCCGCTCGACAATACATAAGCACCAATCATTATCCGGCGCTTGGCTTCGCGGCCGAAGCCATTAGACCGACTTAACTCATAACTCTCATCGAGGTCTTTAGCGTCTTTGTCGCTATAAACATACCTTTGTCCATCGTATCGGCTAAGGTTGCTGCTGATTTCGGCTGGAGTGATTATGTAGTAACAGGCCAATGCCAGCGAAGTTGACGGCAGGCTGACTTCTGTGATTTCGGCACCGGCCTTTTTTGCTTTAGAAATTGCCTCATCGACTACCTTTTTTACACCTGGATCAAGCCCGTCGCCCATCCACTCTTTAATGATGCCTATTTTTTTACCATTCATATCGGGTGGCAGAGCAATGTAGGGGGTGTGATCACGTTCGATAGTAGTGCTGTCCAGAGGATCCTTGCCACTGATCACATCTAACACCAAGGCAGCATCTTCAACCGTTCGTGTTAGCGGCCCAATGACGTCCGTACTGCTGGCCATAGCCACCACACCACTACGCGACACCAAGCCATAGGTCGGCTTCAATCCAACCACACCGCAAAAGCTAGCCGGCTGTCTAATTGAACCGCCGGTATCTGTACCCAGTGCAAACGGCACCACATCCAGGGCAACCGCAGCCGCCGAGCCACCAGACGACCCGCCCGGCACCCGCGTCTTGTCATGCGGGTTTTTAGTCGTAAAGAAGTCACTATTCTCAGTCGATGATCCGTGAGCGAAAGCATCCATGTTGGCCTTAGCGACACAAATCGCCCCCTCGGCCTCAAGCTTCTCGATAGCCGTAGCCTGATATGGGGCCTCAAATGGCTTTAGGATATTGCTGGCGGCTGTGGTTTTGCTGCCGAATGTCAGGAAGTTATCTTTAGCAATAAACGGCACACCAGCCAAACGTCCAACTGATAGGCCTTTTTTGACTTTCTGGTCAATTTCTTTAGCTTGCTTTAAGGCCCGGTTCTTAGTGTCAGAAACAGTCGTCTTAAAGTCCTTGTTATCGTCCAGTCTGCCTAGGGCGTCTTCCACCATATCAACTGCAGATAACTGTCCGTTCTGGACTCCATCAGCAATAGCAACAATCGCCGGCCACTTCTTCATGTCTAACCCAGAACCCGCTTAACTTTTAGCTGGTTACCCTCCTGGTTCGGAGCGTTTTTCAGTAGATCCTTTTGGCTGATACCATAATCAATTGGCTCGTCTTCACGCATGACATTCGTCAATCCGGTGACTTGCGATGTCGGCTCTAGACCGCTAGTATCTACTGCCGACAGCTGCTCGACATAGGTCAGGATTTCGGAAATTTCAGCACCAAACTGTTCGATTTCCTCATCAGTCAACCGTAACCGCGATAATCGGGCCAACTTTAAGACATCTTCTCTAGATAACTTCGCCATCGGTACCATCTAGTATACCATCACTCCTTTGGTTACTAAAAAGCTTAAACTTACCAGCAATAAGGCGTACAATAAAACCAATATGGCACTTCAAGTAGCTAGACCGGAATTACAACTGGCTCAAGCTGAGTCGCCCTGGGGACCGGTCGACTACACCACCCGTCCGGCGGCTAAACCTACAGACGAGGTGCCGATTGTTATTATAAAAGGCTTTTGCGGCATTCCTGAGGCCTATCAAGATTTCCAAGACGGCCTATCTGACCTTGGTCGTCATGCCGTTAACCCCTACGTGCCAAGGTCGTTGCCGCTGCCGCACGAGCTGCATCCTGGCAATTTATTGCACCCTCATCGATTGGCCTCCTATGGCACTAAGGCAGTCATGAAAGACTTGCATGATAATTTTGGTGTGGAGCAATTCGATCTGTTAGTCCATTCCAAAGGCGGACGAGATGTGATGTGGGTAGCCAACCACTTGTCGGAATATATCCGTTCCGTAATTTTTATGGGCAGCGTCGGCACTGGCCACAATCACTTATGGGATTTTCCTGACCGAATTGTTAACTTTGGCCGCCGCGAAATTCCAGCCATCGCTAAATTTGCTTGGGAGAAAAAGTCGTGGCGTCTATTGGGATCGTTTGTCAACCATGTCGCTATCAGGCCTCATCGCACTATTGGCGAAGTCCTAACCATACACGACGCCAACTTACGCGGTCGTATACAGGCTCTTGGCTTTTTAGGTGTTAATACAGCCGTCCTGGAAATGGCTAATGACACCTTGATACCGCCCGAGGATACAGACCCTAAGATCATAGCTGAAGCTGACTTACATGAGACGTTTGAAACCGGAAAGGCAATTCATGCTGCGCCTATCACCCAGCCAAGAGAAGTCGCCAACCAGGTTGTGAAAATATTTGAACAGCTAAAGGATCCGGATTTGCCAAAAAGGGGTTGGGCGGCTTAGACTTTTTTCTTGATATCCGAAATAATGTCGCGTAGTTCAGCTGCCTTTTCAAACTCCAAATTGGCCGCCGCCAAGTCCATCTGGGCCGTCAGATCCCGAATCATAGCCCCGTACTCTTCTTTTGGAATTTTCTTCAGATCAAGTTTCTTCGGTTTGTTACGCTCCTCTTCACTGCGCATGCTATCTTCGATTGCTTTAGCCACACCTTTTGGAGTAATGCCGTGCTTTTGGTTGTAGTCTTCTTGGATTCGGCGTCGACGGTTGGTTTCATCGATGGCTCGTTTCATACTGCCGGTGACCTGGTCGGCATACATAATAACGTGACCTTCAACATGACGAGCTGCCCGGCCAATCGTTTGAATCAAGGCTGATTCTGACCTTAGAAAACCTTCTTTATCAGCGTCCAGAATGGCTACCAGGCTAACTTCCGGCAGATCAAGCCCTTCGCGTAACAAATTTATACCAACCACTACATCATATGTGCCCAGCCGCAGATCGCGAAGGATATCCGTCCTCTCTAGAGTATCGATGTCGCTATGCAAGTAGGTCACTTTAATGTTTATATCCTTTAGGTAATCAGTTAAGTCTTCAGCCATGCGCTTGGTTAGGGTGGTCACCAGTACCCGCTGGCGCTTTTCGACAGTTTGCTTGATTTCTTCGATTAGATCATCAATCTGGCCATCAACCGGGCGAACCTCGATGGGCGGGTCAATCAGGCCTGTCGGGCGAATTACCTGCTCTATAGGTGCCGGACTGCGGCCAAGTTCATAATCAGCCGGTGTAGCACTAACGTAAACAACTTTGTTGATGTGACGTTCAAATTCGCTAAAGGTCAATGGCCGGTTGTCGAGGGCACTGGGCAGTCTAAAGCCGTGCTCTACCAAGACTTCTTTGCGCGCCCGGTCACCGTTATACATACCGCGCACTTGCGGAATGGTCATGTGCGACTCGTCAATAAACATTAAGTAGTCGTCTGGAAAATAATCCAACAGTGTGGCCGGCTGCTCACCCTCCTCGCGGTTAGTCAGATAGCGGCTATAGTTCTCGATGCCCTTTACAAAGCCGGTTTCCTCCAGCATTTCTAAGTCAAAATTGGTCCGTTGTTCCAGGCGCTGAGCCTCCAATAACAAGCCGTTTTGCTTGAAATAGCGCAGCCGCTGTTCCAATTCTCGGCGGATATTACTTATGGCCATCTTCAGCTTCATCTCCGGTGTGACGTAGTGCGAAGACGGAAAAATCTTAATCGAATTCAATTTTTCAATAATTTCACCGGTAAGCGGATCAACTTTTAATATCCTCTCGATCTCGTCGCCAAAAAATTCAATCCGATAACCAAACTCTTCAGAGGCCGGGAAAACATCGACCACATCACCCCTGACTCGAAAAGTTCCCCGGTGAAAATCGAGGTCGTTACGTTGATACTGGATATCGGTCAATAGGCGCAGGAATTTATCTCGTATCCGTCGCTCACCGGCTTTGGCTTCAACAGCCATGGAATCATAGTCAGATGGTGATCCGATGCCGTAAATACAGCTAACCGAAGCTACAATCAGAACATCACGCCGGCTTAACAAAGAGTCAGTGGCGGCGTGACGTAACCGATCGATCTCTTCATTTATCTGCGAGTCTTTTTCGATATAGGTGTCGCTGCGCGGAATATAGGCCTCGGGCTGATAATAATCAAAATAGCTGACAAAATAGTGAACGGCGTTGTTTGGGAAGAATTGCTTAAACTCATTGTACAGCTGAGCCGCCAAAGTCTTGTTGTGAGCCAGGACCAGTGTTGGCTTTTGTACCTGCAGGACAACATTAGCCATGGTAAAGGTCTTCCCCGATCCGGTCACGCCCAGCAAAGTCTGCTCTTTGGCGTCCTGATTCAAGCCCTTCACCAAAGCCTCGATCGCCTTCGGTTGATCGCCGGTTGGCTTGTACTTAGAGGTCAGCCTGAATTTAGCCATCCTCTTATTCTAACAGGTTTATTTCTTCTTTTTGCTACCCGGCTGTAGATACCAAAACTGGTCAGGCTGGGTAAATTCTGCTAAAAGATCGTCGTGCTTTTCTTTTAGGATGGCTTCGATTTTGGCCACAAGCTCGTCGGGGTCATCGTCATAAACTACCAGGGACTTTTTGGGAGGCTCCAGAATTTCCATCAGTTGAGGAATAACATCGGCTGTTCCGCCAGTACCAATTAAAATACCGCAGGGTTTGCCCTCTTCGATAGCTGAAGTAAATTCGTGCAAAGAACCAAACCGTCCCCCTACGGTTATAACGGCATCACTGGATTGAATCAGATAAAGGTCGCGGCCGACATAGTCCATGCCGGTAAAGTTTAAAAAGTCATAATGTTTGTATGGTAAGCGGTACTTGCGGATATGCTCTCGCAAACTCGAAGCTGGTGAGAAACCAACGCACATGCCACCGTGGGCCTTGGCTCCTTCAGCGGCAGCTTCGCCAAGCCCGCGGGAGGCACCGGTAGTTAGAATATGTCCTTTTCGGGCGATGGCTCGGCCAAGCTCCATGGCCTCATCGGCAGAAGTTTCGACAGTCCGGCCATCGGCGGCACCGCTAACGCAAATGGTAAATCGCAGTTCGATGACAGTTTTATCTCCCTGGCGACGCTCTTGAAACAGATAGCTCTTAGTTCGCTGGCGGCTCATAGACTTGGCTCCAGCTCGCTTGGATCAATCATGTCATTATCCAGCTGCTCAAGTATTTGCTCTTCTAGGTTTTGCTGGCCCATATAACGAATAAAAATCTCGTTCCATAAAGATTCTCGGAAATGATAGACATAACGCTTTTCAAATGGCTCTTCATTAGAGTAAGCAAAGGCCACATCCATAAGATTGAGGGCCACAGGATCAACACCGGCTCGGACTGGCCTAGCCACATAATCCAAATCTAACCAAAACTCCAGCTCCGGGTCTAGATCATACAGGGCATCAACGGCTCGACGCCAGTGCAAATCCTCCGGTTGAACGTGCGGTTGAAAGGCTTCATGGTGCGATTTGTCCTTGTGACGACCTAGGTATTGTTGAATTACTTGCCACTGAATATCTTGACCGGCAACTTTTGCTGCTGTGGTTTTGCCAATTAAAGTATCGATGATAGTTTTACCGAAATTAGGCTGGGTCGACTTTAACTTGAAAAAGGCGCTGTACAAACGGATCTCATTTATGTAATGAAACAATAGCGACATAGTTTTAAGGGGCAGACCCCGCATGTGCTCTTGTTCCATGGGCATGACGATAATCACGCCCAACTCCTTGACATGAGTCACGTTGTGAAGCTTTTTCTTCGCAAACGGCGCGGCCAAATCAACCCATTTGTCGTGATCCATGATGACGATTTTGATGTTGCGCTCTTGAAAATCAGAGGCCTTAACCGATTTAAATAACTCATTGTACTGATTCAGCCAATCGGCACCCTCAGAAAAACGCAGCGCCGCGTACATTTCGTCAAACGGCTCGTTTTTGAGCATACTGTCAATCGATCGATAGCCGAGATGTTTCATCATCTGCTTTGGCGGCATCTTTTTAAGCAACTTTTTAGCAGCCGACCTTTTAAGTGCCCAGCATCTGCGCGGCACTTTGGCCTTTTCCACTACATCTACCATGGGCGGCACGAGATCGCGAATTAAGGTAGTCTTTTTCGGCAGTTTGAGGACTTCTTCAATAATCCGTTCGTTGTCTCGCGCCACCCGGGTTTCCAAGGCGTAATATAGCTCTTGTGGTGTCGTATCATCCTGATCCAGACCCAGTTCCTTAGTTTTCATCTGTACTTTGCCGACAATTTCAGCCGCCAAACGAATATCAGCGCTAGGATTACCACTAGCTTTCTCTAGCTGCCTAAGCGCGTTGGTAAACATTGGTTCTTGGGCCAATAGTAACTCTGATAACAACTTGCTCATGCTTATTTCTAGCTTATCACTACCCCTGGACTTATCAAAGCTCGGTTACTTTGATCGGCATGCTGTGCAGCCGCCTGCTGGCTGGCAGGATACCAGTTTTCGATCCAATTTTACCTACTACACTAGTTGAATTAGCACTACCCAGAGTCAAAGCCTGCTCGAGATTGTCGCCTCGGGCCACAGCCGCCACAAAGCCACTAGTAAAAGCATCCCCGGCTCCCAAGCGGTCAATAACCGGCACATCCTCATACATGCCGGCTCTGTATAGCTTTTGGCCATCACAAGCTATTGAACCCTTGGGGCCATCAGTCACCAACACTATCGGCACAAGTTTAGCAGCCGCCGCGGCTAATTCTTCCAGGCTTTCACCCCTAAATAGCAGCTGCATTTCTTCCTTGTTAAGGCTTAAGATAGTGAATTTGGGCAACAGTTCTTTGAACAGCTTTTTCTCTTTAAGCTCGCCCTTACCCGGATTTATGGCCACCCTAATATCATGTTTGTGAGCATAAGCCATAATGGTTTTTAAAGCCGCAATGTCGCCAGACAGCGAGCTGATATAAATCCAATCAGCGGTTTGATTAAAGAAGTCAGACTCTTTTAGTCGGTATTGGCTCGATGCGCCCCTGTAGGTGAGGACTGTTCGCTCACCATTTGGCGATAAAAGAATGGCTGAAAAGCCAGTACCAAAATCTTTATGGTAGCCAACTAATGATGTATCAACATTGTCCTGTCTTAGAGTTTCTAGGACCACTTTGCCGGGCACATCATCACCGATTTTTCCCATGTATAGACTTCTAAGTCCTTGTCGGGCGAAGGTCACGGCAGCATTAGTGGCACCGCCACCGACGCTGTGAGTGATAGCCTCGACTTCGTTCTTGCTACCTAGTTCAAACTCATTAACCAAGTCGCCATCGGCTTCACGGTGAGGTTCGAAGATCCGGCCGCGCAAAATCACATCCTGAACGGCTGCCCCAATTGAGATAATTTTAACCAACTTAGCCAATTCTTACCCCTTTATTGCCTTCCCTTTTGTGCCAAACATTTGAATTTTTTTCTCGACCACCTCTTGCACTTCTTCGATCACTTTGCCCATCAACTTAACAACGGCGTATTCATCCTTGTTATCAGCCAGGACTTTTTCCAGAGTCTTGCGATAAGCAATTCTCATGTCAGAATTGATATTTACCTTACTAACTCCAATTTTGACTGCTTCTTCAAAATAATGAGCCGGCGTACCGCTGCCGCCGTGCAAACTGATATTGCAATCGATAACTTCACGAATCTCCTTTAAAAGATTAATGTCTAACCTCTTAGGTACCGGATACTTCCCATGCAAATTACCTATCGAAGCAGCGTAGGTATCAATTCCGGTTCTTTTGACAAAATCTTTGGCACTTTCCGGAGTGCTAAGGGTTTTTCGGACAGCCTCGTAGTCGATTTTTTCTTTGTGTAAATTAGAACTACCGGCAAAATAATGCTGCTCGCTTTCAACCAGCGCGCCGGTTTTTTTTGCGTAGTCAACAACTTTTTTGGTGGCTTTGATAATGGCCTCATTCGATGCTTCGTGATCAACCTGAGTAATATCAATGTGGATAAATTCATAGCCGGCATCAATCGCTTCCTGGCAGGCTTCGACTGTCGGACTGTGGTCCAAGTTGATAAACATCTCGATACCATACTCTGCTTTATAGTTATCTACCAGATCACGGACATTTTCCAGGCCCATGGCTTCGACTTCGCTCTTGCTGACCTCAACAAGCACTGGTGCGTTCATAGTCTTGGCTGCCCTAGCCACGGCAATCAGCGTTTCCTGGTTATCCAAATTGAAAGAACCAACAGCAAATTTGCCCTTCCGCGAGCGCTCCATCAGAGCCCGGGCTTTAATACAATTCGATCGCATTTCGCTTAGTGTCGGCATTAACTGGAACCTTTCATAAGTTCATGAGCGGCAGCAGCAATATGCTTTGGTGCCAAGCCGTAGTGTTCTAATAGTTGTTTCGGCGGGCCGGATTGACCGAATTTATCATTGACACCTATTCGTCTTAGCGGCACTGGCAGGTGTTCCCCCAATAGCTCGGCCACGGCTCCGCCTAGCCCGCCAGTAATTTGATGTTCTTCAACAGTGATAACGCGACGGGTTTTCTTAACGCTGGGCAAAATTGTGATAGCATCCAGAGGCTTGATGGTTGGACAGTGGATAACTTCGGCGTCAATGCCGTGCTTGAATAGATCTTCAGCAGCTTGCAGGGCTACAGATGTCATTGTGCCGGTCGATATGATTGTTACATCGCTGCCGTGATCAAAAACGTATGCCTTACCAATCTCAAACGGTGTGTTTTTAGTAGTAATAACCGGTATAGCTTCGCGAGCAATCCGCATATAATTAGGCCGCTTGTCACGAACCATGGCCAAAGTCATTTTTTCAGCTTCAATAGCGTCACACGGCGCAAGGACAACCATATTCGGTAAGGCCCGCATCAAGGCAATATCCTCCAACATCTGATGGGTTGCTCCGTCAGCTCCAGTGTACAGACCAGCGTGTGCCCCTATAATCTTGACTGGTCGGTTATTTAAACAAATGGTTGTTCGAATTTGTTCCCAGTTACGGCCCGGGCTAAAAGCGGCATAACTGCTGACAAACGGTATCTTGCCTTCAGCCGCCAAGCCCGAACCGACTGTGACTAAGTTCTGCTCGGCTACCCCGATTTCAACATATCTATCTGGAAATTCATCGGCAAACAAACTAATTTGTGTAGACTCTGTCAGATCGGCACACAAGGCCACCACCCGTTCGTCAATTTGGCCGGCTTTTAGTAGACCCTGGCCAAAACCTTTGCGGTTAGGGACTAGCTCGACATCTTTGGATAGCCGTTTTGGATTGAGATGCATATCACTCATGTTCGCTCCTAATCCGGCCGCGCAATGTCCTTAGTTCTTTCAGAGCCTCTTTTTCCTGTTTTTCATCGGGCGCCTTACCATGCCAGCGATAATCGTATTCCATAAAATCAACGCCCTTGCCCGGCACTGTATGAGCAATAATCACCACTGGTTGACTAACCACTGCTCGAGCCATAGCGCAGGCATCAATAATCGCCTCCATATTGTTGCCATCAATCTCGATAACGTGCCAGCCGAATGCTTCCCACTTTGCTTTCAGATCTTCCAATGGCATAACTTTTTCAGTCGGGCCATCAATCTGGATGTTATTGCGATCAACTATGGCAATTAAATTGCCGAGTTTCTCCTTGCCGGCCAACATAGCCGCCTCCCAGATGTTACCTTCGTTGAGCTCGCCGTCGCCGGTGACCACATAAATCCAACGGTGGCTATCATTATTCATTCGTTGAGCCAAAGCCATGCCAATTCCCTGACTCAAACCGCAGCCCAACGGTCCGCTGGTAGTTTCCAGCCCGGGTAATTTTTCGCGTTCTGGATGACCTTGCAACCGCGAACCAAACTTGCGCAGGGTCATTAGTTCCTTACGGTCAAAATAACCGGCTCGGGCCATGGTGGCGTATTGGACTGGCACGCAGTGACCATTGCTTAAAATCAGTATGTCACGCTGATCCCACTGGGGTTTGCGGGGGTCATTTTTCAAGACTTCGAAATACAGAGCTGTAAAAATGTCGGCCAAACCTAGCGGCCCAGCCGAATGACCGCTGCCAGCCTCTTCTAACATACGGATGATATCCTGCCGGATATCGTTGGCAATCAATTCTAACTCTTCAATGGTATATGTTTTCGCCACCGCCATAATCCTTATGGTTATTGTAGCAACTTTTGCAGGCTTTGATAAGCCGCCTGCGGATCGTCAGCTCGCTGTATAAAACCACCGACATTTAGTACATCAATGCCGCCGTCGGCCAGCCGCTTGACGTTACCAGCATTTACTCCGCCATCCCAGCCAATTGTCAGTTTTGATTTAAGTTTTTTGACATCCTTAACCTTTTCCAACAAACCGATATCGGCTTCACCGCCAAAATGCCCCAAATTGCCGCTGAAAATTAGAACATGGTCAATATCACTGATGTAGGACTGCAACTGGCTAGCTGGTGTTTTTGCTAGTAAGGCCACGCCAAACTCGATGCCGGCTTGGTGCAATTTGTCAGCAAACGCAGCGAAGTCTAAATCTGCTTCGGCATGGACAATCACTCGACGCGGGTTAAGAGCAATAATCTGTTCGATGTGTTCGGCGGGCTGCTTATACATCAGGTGTAAATCAGCCTGGCAGGTGTGCGGCCACCAAGCTTGAGATAATTCTAAAGTCGCAGAGTCAGTCAGCGTTCCATCTGCGAAATCCAAATGCAACTGTGTTGTGAATGCTGCAACACGTTCGATCTGTTGACGAAACTGGTGAGTGTTCCCGGCTAAAACAGTCGGGCAAATACTGGCCATAGCCCTATTCTAACATCCAAAGCCTAATTTAATTGGTCGAGTTGAGCATTGCGGCGGCGATACCGTGCAGCCCCAGCAAACGGTGTGTTTAACCAGGTGTCAACCAGTTCCCGGGTTTTTTTCCAAGACAGTTGCCGAGCTGGCAAACATAGGACATTGGCATCGTCATCATCACGGGCTTCATAGGCTGATTCCTCGTTCCAAACCAGTGTGGCCCGAATGCCTTTGAATCGATTAGCGGCAATGCACACCCCCTGCCCGCTGCCGCACAGTAAAATGCCAACGGACTTGTCATTGGCCAAGACCTCGGTAGCTACCAGTGCACCGTACTGGGGAAAATCATCATGCTTATCATAATGATGTCCCCCTTTGTCGACGACATCATGACCTTGCTCCAACAAATAGGCATGCAGTCGTTGTTTCAGATCAAATCCGTTGTGATCAGCGCCTATAAAAATTTTCATCAGCTAATCCTTAAGTAGCTTGCCGACATCAGCCACCATCTCGACCAAACGATTAGAGTAGCCCCACTCATTGTCGTACCACACCACGACCTTAACTAAGTTGCCATCGACAACGTTAGTCAGAAGGCCGTCAATAATACCGGAGTGCGGGTTACCAATGTAATCACTACTGACCAACGGCTCTTCGGTATAATCCAAAATTCCTTGATAAAATGGCTCTTGACAAGCCTTTTTCAGAGCCTTATTCAGTTCCTCGACGGTCACATCCTCTTTAAGAAGCAGGGTGATATCGCTGAGGCTAACCACTGGTGTTGGCACCCGGACACTCATGCCATCAAACTTATTTTTGAGCTGAGGCACCGTCAAAGTCACAGCAATAGCCGCCCCTGTGGTACTTGGCACAATATTTTCAGCGGCTGCTCGTGATTCGCGTAAGTCTTTGGCCGGACCATCCTGTAGGGCCTGGCTGGCCGTATAGCTATGGACGGTGGTTAACATGGCCTTTTCCACCCCAAATGCAATATCCAAAATCGCCATAACCGCCGACAACGAGTTGGTCGTACAGCTAGCGTTACTGACTATATCGGTGGCGCCAGGCAACTTGTCGTCATTGGCCCCAAAAACAACCGTATCAACATCTTCACTTTTGGTGGGAGCCGACAGAACTACCTTCTTAGCTCCGGCTTCCAAATGTTGAGCAGCATCTTCACGCTTGGTAAATCGGCCAGTTGATTCTACCACTACATCAACATTAAACTTTTTCCAGGGTAATTTTTTAGGATCTTTCTCGGCAAAGACCGGAATGTTATGTCCATCAACCTTGATGTGATCTTCATCGAAAGTTACCTTCTTGTCGTACAACCCATAATTTGTGTCATGCTGCAACAGGTAGGCCAATGTTTTGGTATCAGTCAAATCATTAATGGCCACAATTTCGAGGTCGTGCCGATCAAAAGCAATTTTAAAAGCATTGCGCCCGATTCTTCCAAATCCGTTTATTGCCACTTTTGTTTTCATACACCCCCGCTTTACTTAAATCCCATTATAAACTGCTCATGCTTCTACTGGCAATACATTGACACGAGTTGAGGTTGTATGTTATAATAGTAGTTTATGGAGCTTGTTGTTGATTCTGCACTAGAGAGGTACCCCGCCTGCAGTGAGCTTTTAACCGGCGATGGTATTGAAGGTTTGAAACGCTTTGAAACTGAGCAACTTGGCTATCTGGTGGTAAATGAAGCCTTCACTGATTTATGTGAATCCGAGCTAATTCAGGAGCCTGAAGGCGCATTTAGACCCCAGCGGCCACCAAAAAGCAACCGAGTCCAGCAATTAATATCTTTTCTAGGTGAAGTCAGCCAGGTACAACTACAAGATAGGTTCACTACGACAGCAGTTTGGCATAAGGCCGTCAAGGGAATTCTACCGCACATAGATGCCAAAGAGGGTCATACTATTCTTGGTTATTTCGAAGTTACAGGAAATCCTTCCATTTCATTCTATCCGAAGCTTACAGAAGAAAAGCAGCCGTGGCACGACGCAGGACAGCAAGACATGTATTATTTAGGTATTTCACCTGACGATCCTGAAGTTATGCTAATTCAATCGAAGCAGCTGGTCTTAATAAACGGCCAGGCTGTGGAGGCTGCTCCCGATAACCCAGATTCACTTGTCAGGCTTCCAAGCAGCTTACCTCACGCAGTGATTGCCGATGACCACAACCACCGCTCTAGATTTATGCTAGCCAACTTTTAAGAGTCTATTGTTGTTTGGCTCTTTCTATGGACTCACTGATGACTTTTTTGGCATCTTCTGGTCCGCCCCAGCCTTTAAGGTTGGCACTGACTCCTTGCCAATCGTTTTTGTAAGCCTTGTAGTTTTTATAAAAATGCTCGATTTGCTTTTTGAAGTCTTCACCTAGATCATCTAAGTGCTTGATGTGATTTTTACTTATGTCGTCAGCCGGTACACAAATGAGTTTTTCGTCCATTTCACCGTCATCTTCAAAGTACAGCACACCAATCGGTCGAGATGGCACAACAACTCCGTGTGGCAGTGATTCGTCAATGATAATCAGAGCATCCAACGGATCGCCATCATCACACAAAGTATCAGGCACATAGCCGTAATCAGACGGATAACCCATTAACGTTCCATTGACTCGATCCAGGAACAAACGTCCGGTATCTTTATCCATTTCAATTTTGTTGCGACTGCCCTTTTGGATTTCAATTACTACATTTACGAGTTCTGGGGCATCTGAACCATAACTTACATCAGTCATTAGTACTCCTTTATTTCAGGATTTATTGTAGCAAATTACTTGCTTTCAAGAAATTCGCGGATGCGCAGAGCTGCCGTGGCGCCTTCGCCGACGGCGCTGGCAATTTGCATAGTGGCACCACTGCGGACATCGCCGGAGGCAAACACTCCGGGCATGCTAGTTTTAAGACCTTCTTCAGCAATCACAAAACCAATTTCGTCCAATTTTACTTCAGAATCTTTTAAGAATTGAGTGTTGGGTTTTAGACCTACGAACACAAATACTCCATCAGTTGGAAATTCGACTTTATGGCCATCGTTGGTGCCGATAACCTTGGTGACTTTGCTGTTCTCTCCGACGATTTCGTCGGTTGCTGTAGCTAAGTGAACAGTGATTTTCTCGTTCTTTTCTAGCTCCTTGACCAGCACATCGGAGGCTTTGATAGTGCTGCGCACCAGCATGTCAATGTGGCTAGCAAACTTAGTTAAAAACAGAGCTTCCTGAACAGCTGAGTTGCCGCCGCCGACTACCACCAGACGTTTGTCGCGGTAAAAAGCACCATCGCAGGTAGCACAATAATGGACGCCGCGGGCATAGAATTCAGCTTCGCCGGGGACACCGATCTTTTTATAATCTGTGCCGGTAGCAATTAGAACCGCTCGGGCTTTGACGGGTCCATCAGTGGTTTCAACCACCCGGTGATCGCCAGCATCTTTTATGCCTAAGACCTCGCCAAGGCGAATATCGGCTCCAAACCGTTCGGCTTGTTGCCGCAGCTGTTCGGCTAAATCCATACCGGAAATACCTTTGGCAAAACCGGGATAATTATCCACCCAGTCGGTGACGGCTGCTAAACCACCGGGGACTGCTTTTTCGTACAAAACCGTATCGATATCTTCGCGGGTAGTATAAATCGCGGCTGACAGAGCCGATGGACCGGCGCCAACAATTAGTAAATCATGAACTTTGTCGTCTTGGCTCATTTGATTCAATTCTACCTTAACCCAGGGCGGGAGCCAATTGAGCCAAATTGAATCCAACTACGACTTGCTGGGAGTCGTCTTGTTTGGTAACCACTGTAACCGGTACAGTCAGAGCACCGCTTACTTCTAGGGCTTCTTGTTGCTTCTCCGGTTGTTCATCAAGATTGATAACCTCATAGTCATGCCCTTTGGCATCTAAAAACCGTTTGACCATAACGCAATAAGCGCAGGTATTGGTGGTATAAATTGTGATTTTCTTTGGCATGATATCTCCCTTATAGATTTTTAGAGCAAGCATTCCTCTGCGGTCTCTCGCGCAGGCAAAACTCCTCTTTTGGTTATTGTTTATGTTAAATTGAGCGACCTAAGCTAGGTTCTACATAATATTGTATATAGTGCTTATGATTTAGTCAATACGCTATATGTTGTGCTTTTGTGGGTTTTTAGACTATGCATAGGGTGCCCGTAAGCTTACTCAAAACTAATTAATTCTATGTCGAATACCAGGTTGGCTTTAGCCGGAATTACCGGCGGTCGGCCGTCTTCCCCATAAGCAAGTTGATAAGGAATTACTAACCGGCGTTTGCCGCCAGCTTTCATGCCGGGGATGCCTTCTACCCAACCGGCAATCAAACCCTGGCCGCCGTTCTCCGGTGTCGGCAGCTGTAGTGGAGCCGTAAAGGGTTGGCCACTGTCCAGGGAGCTTTCAAAGATTATGCCGTCTGAAGCCAAAGCTCCGGTATAGTTAGCGGTAATTATGGCTCCAGCTTGAACTTCTGGGCCGGTGCCTTCTACAAGATCAACCTTTTGCAGTTCAGTCACTTCAGTAACTGGTGTAAAGTCAGCTAACTGTGTTCCGGCCAGACCGTTCTCATTCTGGTTATTATCTAGTGGTTGAGCATCGTTCACTGCATTATTCTCCTGTCGCATTTGCCAAAATATTACTCCAGTAAATCCAACTGTTGTCACGAAAAACAGCACAGCCAGCACCAGGGCGAAAAGTCTTTGTGATTTTTTAGCCATTTTGTCTCCTTATGTCCTTGTAGTATAGCGATCTAGCAGCTGTCTATCAATCTAAAAACTACACCCTAGCGGCCTTGAGCTTAGACTTAGCTGCCGCTGCCACTTCATCCAGTAATTTGTTAACCTCGGCGGTAATCAAGGTGCGTTCATGGTGCGCTAGAGTGATTCTAAAAGTCAGATGTTTGGATTTGTTATTCTTTTGATAGATATCAAGCGGCTCCTGATGAGTTCTATAGCCATGTTCTTTGGCAGCCGCTTCCAGCACCGAGATAATAACCGATTCGACCTTGGCAAAACTAACCTTGGCTTCGACTTTGAAAGTGATGTCCTGTTGAGTCTTAGGGAACTTCGACAATGGTTGATAAACAGATGTCTGCCCGGTCATTTTAACTAGCTCCTCAATGTCTATCTCAAACCCAGCGCAGTACGGCGGTAGTTTTAGGCTGCTGCTGACACTGGCTTTGTATTCGCCGATTGCCCCTAATAATCGATCGTCTACGTAAACTTCGGCGGCTCTGTCCGGATTGTAAACCGTAGACGCCGTGTCCTTGGCCGTTTTACTCAGCGGGCGATATTCACGCTTATTAACCAGTAGACTATCCAAGAGTGTTTCCAGTAATTTTTTAGCTTGGTAAAAAGCCGCGCTCTTGCCGCCAGACTTGCCGGCGACGACCAGACTTAGTCGCTCAAACTCTTTGGGTAAGCCTTCCTGGTCTTTATGGTCTTTGTTGTGAACTTTATTGAGTTCAAACAGAGCAAACAGATCGAAACCGGCCTTAATGTTCATATGAACCTTGTCCAGTAAACTTGGTGTCAAACTCAGGCGATAATATTGTAGTTCCGGACTCAAAGCATTGGCCAGCTCAAAAGCCTTCTTGCTGTCCTGTCCAGTTTTCTTAAGCAAGTCTCCATGCACAAATGAATATGTCAACACTTCGTTAGCCCCGGCTCTTGATAATTGATCGCGTATCCGAGATTTCAAGGCCAGCATCTGATTTGTAGCAGCCGGCTTGAGGTCACGTTGCGGCAGCTCCAGCGGTAACTGGTCGTAACCATACAATCGGCCGACTTCCTCGACAATATCCTCAGGAATTTCTAGGTCGGTTCGCCAGAAGGGGGGGCTGACAATTAAACTTTTGCTATTGGCCGTGACGCCCATTTCAACATTCTTCAAAATCTTAGCAATCTGGGCGGTAGTCAAATTCAGCCCCAGTCGTTGATTTATAAAATCGGAACTGACATGGATCCCTTTCCAAAAACCAACCGACTTATCGGGATCAGTGTCCACCACGTCGCTGGCCAACTGAGCTCCAGTCAGCTTTTGCATCATACCGACGGCGTAAGTTAGAACAACGTCGTTTTGCAGCGGACTCTGGCCTTTGTTGAACCTGGTCACGGCATCAGTAAATAGCCCCCACTGCATGCTAGTTTTGCGTATAGCATACATATCAAACGTTGCGCATTCGACAACGATGTTTGTGGTTGAAAAATCGACTTCGGTGTCGCGTCCGCCGATGGCTCCAGCTATGCCAACCGGCTTATCACCAGAAGTGATCAACATGGTGCTGTCATCCTGAAATTCAGCCAGTTTGCCGTTTAACAGCTGGAGCTTGTCGCCTTTCCGTGACAGCCGGGTTTCCAGTGACGGTGCTGGCAACTTGTCAGCGTCATAAGCGTGCAGCGGCTGAGCCGTCAAAAGCATCACAAAATTGGTGATGTCGACGATGTTATTAATCGGTTTGATACCCAATCGAGACAAATAGGCCTGCATAATCACCGGGGATTTCGTTACTTTGACATCCGACAGGGCAACGGCTGTAAAGCGTGGCACCAATTTTGGCAAACCGTTTTTGACCTTCAATGGGATGGTCTTCTGGCTCTTACTAGCTTTTAACGGCAAGCTTTGCAAATACCACTCCGGTGACCTGAACTGCAGACCCTGGATACCGGCAATTTCGCGGGCCACTCCCAAAATTCCAAAACAATCCGGCCGGTGGGTGAACATTTTATTTTCAATGTCAATAATGTAATCGTTCAGTTCATAAAGTTCAGCGAAGGACGTGCCCGGCTTGGCCGGCTTATCAATCACCAGCAGACCATTGTGGTCATCACCAATCTTGAGCTCCTGCGGACTGGCCAGCATGCCATTGCTGTCAACGCCGCGCAGTGGCCGGACTTCTAGTTTAAATTGTTCGCCGTCGTAAGTCGCCGGCACAACCGCGCCCGGCGGAATCCAGGCCACGGTTAGACCCTTTCGGACATTCGGCGCTCCGCAAACCACTTGAACCCAACCTTTGTCGTCTCGCTTAACATTTTTGACCACGCCGCCGTCATCGATCTTACAGACCTGCAGCTTGTCAGCATTGGGATGAGGGTCGCACGACACAACTTTGGCAACAACGATGCCCTCATACTGCTTGCCGTAGTCAATGACTTCCTCTACTTCGCCAAGTTGAGCTCCAATTTTGGCCACTAATTCATCAACCGGCAGCTTGATACTGGTAAACTCCCTCAACCAATTCAGACTAATTTTCATTTTACGGCCCTTTTTCTAGCAACAATTGCGAACGGCATGAAGTAATCATCCAGTCCGTCATCTTCACCTGATTCAAATTGCTCTACAAATACTTCGCGGACTAGAAGGACCTCTTTCAGTTTTGGCGAATGTTGAGCCGATAGGACTTCGGCCGTAGCATCAAACAGGTCCAATGCTCTCGCTGAAGCCGCTTGGGCCCTTTTTGAATCTCCGCTTTTTAATGCGCTGAATGATCTACCAACTTCCGAGTAGATGTTACCCATCTGTTCGAAAATGCTCATCTTTGCCCATTTGGTTCGATCAACTTGAAAACTACTCATGGACGACCTCATTGATAATATCAGCAATCTGTTGGCGCACTTTAGGATCAAGCACATTTCTCGATGGATTGTTGCGACTTGGGCTAATATTGATCATCGAGTCGAACTCTATAAAATCCGGCTTACCAAAGCGGTCGGGGTAAAGATTAACGCCCCAAAGGTCATTTTGCTTCGAACCTTTTTGAAGCAATTCAGCCTCGCCATCAGCATGCAACTCCATATCGACAATTACAATCCTTTTTGTGACATCCACATCAGCTTTGACGAAATTACCGTACATAGACTGAGCCATTTTTTGCAGCTCCTTAACTGAGATCTTATCGACTATCTTCATTTAAATTGCCTCAAGAATTCTAGTTTGCCGGATTCGAAGTGGCGAACGTCTTCAATGCCTTGTTTCATCATTACCAAGCGGTCAATACCGACGCCCCACGCGAACCCGGTGTACTCACCTGGATCGATGTCGGCCATCTTTAGCACATTCGGATGGATCATGCCGCAACCTAAGAGTTCGATCCAACCAGCTTGGCTGCAAACCTTGCAACCCTTTTTGGCGCAGAACGGACAGCTAATCGCAAATTCAAAACTTGGCTCGGTAAACGGGAAATAAAATGGTTGAGTACGAACCTCAAGATCTTGTTTGTAATACTCCTCTAGGAATGTTTTAAGCGTAGCAATTAAGTGACCGGCGTTAACTCCTTGGCTGACATAAACTCCCTCGACTTGATAAAAGGTGTGCTCGTGACGAGCATCCAAATCCTCATTTCTAAAAACTCGTCCTGGAATAACTGTGGCGATCGGCCGGCCAGCTTTCAGATTGGCCTTACTAGCTTTTAGAACCCGATTTTGCATAGTGCTGGTATGCGCCGGAGCTATCAGCCCGTCTTTGGTCATGAAAGTATCATAATCATCGCGAGCCGGGTGGCCCTGCGGAAAGTTGAGCGTCTCGAACATATGATAATCATCATCCAGTTGACGCGACTCAACGGCCTCAAATCCCATCCGTCCAAAGATGTCGAGGATTTTTTCTAGTTCGGTCATTAGCGGGTGCCGACTGCCCCTATCGGCTGGCAACAGTTGCGGCAGACCAGCGTTAACATCCATTGGAGCCGTCACATCAATCGGTGGTAATGACTGGTTGGTATCCTGGGCCCTGCCCGCAAGGTCCTCCAGCTCGGCCTTGAGTTGGTTCAACTCTTTTCCAAACCCAGCTCTTTCGGTTGGCTTTAACAGAGGTATTTCAGCCGCCAAAGCCTTCAGCTCTGGAGCCCGCAAAATACCGCTCGGCTTGTCCGTTTTTGACAACTTTTTTTTCAAGTCAGCAGCCACCGCGGCTATCTTCTTATTTTTATAGCTCATACTTAACCATAGTATACCATCTGTGGTACTCTGGTGACATGGCAGCTGTGGAGATAAATCCGCCTGAAGTTAGGCTGGAAAAAGTTGGCTTTAGACCAGTAGTATTTTTAGCCGGTCCTATTCAAGGCGCTCCGGACTGGCAGACAGAAGCTGTAGACATTATTAGTAGCCGAACCGTGGCTGAGGTTATCGTTGCAAACCCCCGTACCGATGATTACCGGGACTATGAATCACAAGTCAGTTGGGAGCAGCGTTATCTTCGACGAGCGAAAAAGCTTGGCGGGATTGCTTTTTGGTGCCCGGCTGAAACAACTGATTGCCCAAGCCCCAACCCTGTTGACAGATCATATGCTCAAACTACCAGAATTGAGTTCGGTAAGGTAACCGGGTGGCTTGATTATGACAGCGAAGCAATTGTTTCCATAGGTATAGAAGAGGGCTATAGCGGCAGTGATAAATACTACAGATATGACGCTGAGCAGTATGGCCTGCCAATACATTCCACATTAGACGAAACAATTACTCATTTATTGAGAAAGGTAGAGGCAGTCTATGGCCCAATTTAGCTTTGATATTGTCAGCGATTATGACAAGGCCGAGATCAATAATGTCTTTGATCAGGTCCAGCGAGAAATCGCTAATCGTTATGATTTCAAGGGGACCAATGCCGGTGTTGAGTGGCTAGATTCGGAAAAGACCGGTCTACGTATAGCCGGCGACAACGACTTTCACCTGGAGTCAATCGCCGATATCGTCCGTAAGAAGTTAGCGGCTCGGGGCCAAAGCCAAAAAGTGCTTGACACCTCTGCCGAGCCAGTGGCTGCCAACCTGAAGATGACCTGGGAGGTAACCTTCCGGCGCGGTCTTAATCAGGAAAAGGCTAAGCAAATTACAAAACTAATTCGCGACTCGTTTCCTAAGGTTAAAACTCAAATCCAAGGCGAAGAAATTCGCGTCACGAGCCCGAAAAAAGATGAACTCCAGGCCGTCATGCAACTGTTGAAATCTCAGGATTTTGATTTCCCTTTAAGCTTTACCAATTTCCGCTAAGCATAACCCTGTATACTGGTGTCAATGCCACAGAATAAAAAATCCCAAGGACCAGAACTGCCGGCTGAACTGATGGGTCGGGCTAAACAGGTTTTGGCCGACAATTATCGAAATGGGCATACCGTACCGGCCGAGGGGCTTTATCCTCATCAATGGCTGTGGGATAGTTGTTTCGTGGCTATCGGGCTGGCCCATTATGATGTTGAGCGAGCTCAAACCGAAATCCTAAACTTGCTCAAAGGTCAGTGGAGCAACGGCATGATACCTAATATGATATTTGATTCAGCTCTGAAATATCGGCAGGACCGCGAGCTATGGCGCAGCTATGCTTCTCCATATTCACCGGACAAGGTGGCAACCAGTGGAATAACCCAGCCGCCAATGATTGCTGAAGCTGTAGTGCGGATTGGCAAAAAACTACCCAAGACCGAACGCCTAGAATGGTACAACAAAGTTTACCCAAAATTGGTCAAGTATCACCGCTGGCTGTACCGCGAGCGTGATCCAAAAAATGAAGGCTTGGTGCTGCTAGTCCACCCTTGGGAGTCGGGCATGGACAGTTCGCCGGCGTGGATGGCTGACCTACGGGTTCATCACCAATCGTGGTGGATAAAATTTGTTAAAGTTGCCGGGCTGGAACCTTTGATTAGCAAGTTACGCCGCGACACTAAATTCATCCCGCCCGGACAAAGGCTCAGCACCATCGATGCTTTAATTGTCTTTAATTTGGTCCGAAAATTGCGTCACCGAGCTTATAGCCACCAAAAAATCATGCACAGCCGCCTACCTAAAGTTGAAGACGTCGGCTTTAATGCCATATTTATTCGAGCCAATGCTCATCTTCAACATATTGCCAAAGCTCTAAAACGGTCATTGCCGGAAGGTTTACAAGCTGACATCAAACACACTGAAGAAGTCTTTAGCGACCTGTGGGACGAAGCGGCCAGTCAATATTTCAGCTTTAACATTAACACTGGCCAGAAAATTTTGATTCCCACCATTGGCAGCTTGTTACCGCTGTACTCTGGCAAGATCAGTAAAGATCACGCTTCCCGACTGGTTAGCCATCTGAAGGATAAGGGTGTTTTTAAGGCAAAGTTTCCAGTGCCAAGCGTACCGCAAAATTCTTCCTGGTTTGAACCACATCGTTACTGGCAGGGGCCAACTTGGGTTAATGCTAACTGGCTGTTAGTTGATGGCTTGGAAAGATATGGCTTTAAAGAAGAGGCTGCCCATATTCGCAGCCAATCCTTGAAAATGGTAGAGGAAGCCGGTTTTTATGAGTATTTTTCGCCAATCGATGGTTCGCCAGCCGGCGCCAAGAACTTCTCTTGGACAGCTGCCCTAACCATAGACTTTCTAAATCAGTAAGTTTAAATCGTTAATTACTGTTGGGTGACTGTGACAATAAAGTTGGTCTTATCATCAGAAGGTTCTTCGGGATTAGCAGTAACTATAACACTGGTTGAACGTCCAGCTTTCTCAAATGACAACAGGATATTTTCACTGGAAGTTGAGTCCAATTGCAATGCCCAACCCTGTGCAACCATCTGATCTTTATAGTAACTGGCCACTTCAGATGTTGACTGGCTGGTCTTTCCGACCGCACTGTAGCCATCATCACTGCGGCTGCTGGCCACAAGTGTGGACGGTTCAAAAATGGGAACATCAGATGGGAACCCATCAGCAAGATCGACACCCTCTCCGTAACTAGCGGTGGTATCACCCTCCTCACTTTTGACAGTAACAGTGTCTTCACCAATCTGTACGTCGTCAGATACTTGGCTGAATAGGGCACTGAAGAAAAGCAGACTCAAGACAATCCCAATCAGTCCCAGCCCTACGAACACTCCAACAACTATCAAGACGATTTTCAGTGTTTTGTTGTCCTTCTTCTGGCCTTGTTTTGGGGCAGTTCCTGCAGACTTGGCTGGCGCTTTGCTGGTTGTTTGTTTGTTCGATCTCACTGGCTTTATATCCTCTGGCATGGGCTCCTCCATAGTTATGGTTAAAGCATACACCTCTTAGTTGTAACGAGCAATTATGTTCAGCTAAAACTGGGCCAATTTGTTGCCGCGGCGCCACTGACGGATGGCGGCCTTATAGGGCAAAAAGTTTTTGAATATCCAGCGATCGGCTCGGCGGCGGACCAACCAGCCCCGGTAGCCGCTGATTAGATTTTTCTGAGTTTGAACGACCGCCCACTTTTCTCCAACCGGCACCACGTAAATTGGATGTCTAGGCCGATAGGCGACAGGCTTGACACCGGCTTGTATCCTCAGCAGATTGCGAGCTACAAACCTAGCATCATGGAGAGCTGTCTGTGCCATACCGCTATATTTGGTAGCAGCGTTATCGCCTAATACATAGATATCCTGATGCCCGGGCACTCGGAGATATTCGTCGACTACGACCCGGCCCTTGTCTAGTTTGAAAATGCGTGGGTGGTTGGCGTAAAAGTCAACCGGCGCCGAACCGGCGGTCCAGACAATTACATCAGCTTCAATATCTTCGCCGCTAATGCAAACTTTGCCCGGTTCACAAGAGTTGACTCGAGTGCTAAGACGCATCTCGACACCTAGCTTTATTAGTCGTTTATAAGCCTTGGCTGATAACACCGGGTCCAACATCGGCAGAATCCGATCGGCACCTTCAAGCAATATGACTTTTGGATGAGCCAGGCGCCGGCCATATCGATGAGCTACCCGCCGAGCGTAATTTTGTAGCTCTCCGGCCAATTCAACTCCAGTCGGACCGGCGCCAACAACAGCGATTGTTGGTTTCGATCCTGGCACCTTAAACAATTCTGTCAGTCGCGTTCTTAAAGCGATGGTCTGCGGAATGGTGGTCATGGAGAAGGAATGCTGATCCATGCCCTCAATGCCGAAGTAGTTGACGTCGTTACCCATAGCCAACACCGCCACATCATAAACATATTCTTCTCCAGTTTCGCTGCGCATTATCTTGCGTTTAGGATTTATAGCTGCCACTGTGTCAAGAACTAGCTCAACATTTTTAGAGCGCTTAAAAATCTCTTTCAGCGGAATGGTCACCTCCATTGGGGAATAACCGGTAGCCGACCGATACAGGGCGCCGTGGTATTCAAAATTCGTATGTGTACTGATCAGTTTAATCTCGAAACCAGGTTTATTGGACAGTTCCAGTGCTGTTTTGACCCCGGCAAACCCGCCCCCAACAATTACTAGCTTTGTTTGTTTCATAATGCTTAAAGCTATAATACCAGATATTCTAGTCTTCTTGGGCCGGTCGATCTAAAACCAGCGGTTCGACAGCCGGTGAAGTTTCGGCAATCTTGACCACATCTTTATCAATTTTCTTTAGCTCCTTATGAGC
This sequence comes from uncultured Candidatus Saccharibacteria bacterium, assembly GCA_964493895.1. GTDB lineage: Bacteria > Patescibacteriota > Saccharimonadia > Saccharimonadales > JAGQNJ01 > CAYRSA01. The sequence goes on from CAZBPY010000002.1 coordinate 185,834, forward strand.
CGCATTGTAGTGATTAACGGTAGTGCCCAGGCTGCCGCCGAGTTTGTGCATAAAAGTTTCGTACGAGTTAATGTGACGGCCAAGCTCGCCGACACGCTTTTGAATTTCTTTGGCTTGTTCTTCGATTTGCAAGCTACGCAAACCTTGGAGCACAGTTTGCAGATAGGCCATAAAGCTGGTGGGGCTGACTATAATGACGTGCCTCTCCTGAAAGGCATATTCGATTAGATCACGGGAATTAGTCACAGTTGTACCGACTTTATTGATCAAAAGATCATAATAAAGCGACTCCGATGGTATAAACATAAAAGCAAAATCCATGGTATTTTCATTGGGACGAATGTACTTTGATGTTTCATCAATCCGGTTTTTCAGGTCAACCTTGAACCTTTTAATCAGGTTGTCACGGACAGTTTTATTTTTTTCTTCGATCAGGCGATTGTAGTTTTCTAAGCTAAACTTAGAATCAATTGGCAAGACCTTGCCCTTGTCCAGAAAGATAACAGCATCAACAGTTTCGCCGTCTTTGAACTTGTGCTGCATAGCATAACGACCTGGCGGCATGACATTTTCTAGTACGCTTTGCAGGTAATATTCACCGACCACTCCGCGCTGTTTAGGGTTTTGCAGCACGTTTTGCAGAGTTTTAAGCTCGTCAGCTACATTAACCACCCGTTTGTTGGTCTCGTCTAACTTAGCTAGCCGCTCGGTCACATCAGCAATAATCCGAGCACTCTGGGCAAACTGCTTTTGAATGCTGGCTCCCATCTGAGTCTGCGATTCTTGCAACTTTTTGTTAATATTTTCGTTCAGTGACTCTTTCAGATCAGTCACATTTTTATTAAGATTATCCAGATCAGTTTTAAGAAGTTGGGTGGCTTGACCGTCAGCCGGCCGAGCCAGTTTGCGATTAAAAAATATGACCAGCCCAAAAAAGCTAATCACAATCAAAGAACCAAGAATAATTGCTGTCTCCATGTAGTTATATTATAGCAGCCTAATCTGTTGACTGGACAGTCGGCGGCTGATCATGCTCAACATCGATAAAGCGGTGACTGATTTGTATCGACAGGCTGACAAACACGACCCCCAATAGCAGCAGCAATACTTGAGTAGTAAACCTTTTCCCGCCCTTGTTATGAATAGCCGGAATCACGTCGCTAAGAGCAATGTAAAGCAAGAATCCGGCACTTAGGCCTAGCAAAAGCCCCAGCGGCATCGCTGATTCGCTGCCTAATAAAAAGGTTATGATCGCAAAAACAACAGTGGCCAGGGCGCTTAACAAGTTAACTATTAAGACCTGGCGGCGCGGCATACCCTTTGACAGTAGCAACCCAAAGTCGCCGATTTCCTGGGGGATTTCATGGGCAGCAACTGCTAGGGTGGTAACGATGCCTGTCGGAACGCTGACCAAAAAGGAGGCGGCAATCGCTACACCGTCTAGAGCGTTGTGAACCAAATCACCAATAATCACCAGTGATGATCGGTGATCCTTACCAGACTTGTTGCCGGTGCCAGGATCAGCGTGATGATGATGAAACCAACGCAAGAATCCTTCGGCCAGGAAAAACAAAACGATTCCAGTTAAGGCAGACATCAGAACAGTTTGCGAATCAGTCGAGTCAACGCCTTCTTTTAGTAGATCAAGAAAAACCGCCGATAGTAGTGCTCCGCCGGCAAAGGGGGTGGCATATCGCGCCAATTTATTGGCCAGGCTTTTCTTGCTGAGCAGTAAAATTCCGCCAATTAGCGACACTACACCGCCTAGTAGCGAGAAGATTATTACTTGTGACAATGTTGCCGTAGACATGATAATTGGGTGTTATTTAGTTAACTTTAGCATAGTTCGCTTGCAACTATAATTGCAAATTTGTCGCAATTTTTGCTAAAATTGATACATGGAAACAGATGAGCTATTCGCCAAAACTCTGCGGCAGAATGGCCGCAGCTTAACCCAGGCTCGAATTCTGGTTTATGAAGCTTTGCAAGACGAGGAACCCCTATCAATGGCGGAACTCGGACTTAAGCTGGATGGCATGGTCGACAGAGCTAGTTTGTATCGCACAATATCTATGTTCGAAAAGTTAGGCATCATTCAACGGCTGCAGATTGGCTGGAAATACAAGATCGAATTGGCTGATGATTTTAACTTTCACCACCACCACATCACCTGCAAGAATTGTGGTATGAGCCTGCCGGTCAGAGAAGACCTAACCCTGGAAGCCAGCGTCAAGACTTTGGCTATGGAATATGGCTTTTCAGAAGTAGCTCACCAAATTGAAATCCGCGGTTTGTGCCCAAAGTGTCGGTTGATTTGAGACCTAACCACTAACGGCGGCCGAATAACAGCAGCCCTAGGCATAGCCAGGCCAGGCAAACACCGGCAGCAATCAGAGTGAATGGCATTAGCCCAAAGGTGAAAATAAATGGCATCGACAGAGCTGTAACAATACCGCCCCCAACAAAAGGCTCAAACATCAGCTGCTTATAGCCAAAGCTCTCAACGGTATTGGTTTTATCACGCGGGTCGACCATGTGCACAAACAATAAACCGGTGGCCGTCATGCCCATCGATTGAGCCATGTTGACAATTCCGTTCTGAAACCAATTTTTCTGAAACATCCGCTGAGCCAAAAATACAAAGCCAAACAGGATCCAGATAATGCCAGAAGCAGCCAGCAGCACAAACACCGGCATATGGGAAACGATATAATTGAGCGACATAGTACCGACAGCGGTGGCAATCAATATGCTAAGCGAGATTGCACTAATCAGCTCGACCAGTGGCCGAAAAACGTACCAACCCAGGCGTTTCCAAATTTTATGGGCCACAATACCGCCAAACATACAAATTGGGAAGAATGGCACATACTGCAGAATGCTGATGCCAGTACTAGCTGTTAGGGTGTAATGTTCTAGGATCAGCAGCCCTTGGTAGATCAGCCAACCAATCCCAACCGCTACCGCCACCAGAATCAAATGGTTGATAATACTCTTTAAGTTTAGGTGGTCACGCAGCCGGATCCCTTCCCGGCGCAACTCATAAATAATCCGCCGGTGATAGGCCCGAACCCGAGCTGTTTGTTTGTGAACGTCTTTAATGTGGTGTCGGCGGCGCCCCCAATGGACCAAGATTATACCGCTGACCAAAGCAGTAATTAAGCTGACCGTTGCCAGGCCTAGAGCCAATTCCTGGCCTTCTGGAAAACCCAGTTGGTGAAAAACCGGTCCCAGACCTGATGAAGTTCCATGGCCGCCCTCAAAGCTAATTTCAATCAGGGCGGCGCTAAGCGGGTTCACACCAAAAACCGGCATAAGTACCAGCAGTGTCAACAAGCCGCCGATCATATATTGCCCCCAGGCCAGTGTCTGCCCGAAGGCCACTTGGGGCCCAGCCAGCCGCCACATTTTTCTAAACGGTAATACTGGCCGAGCTAAGAACAAGCAAGCGAAAACAACATTAATGAGTTGTTTGGGAAATTGGCTCCACATTTGGTAGTAGGCTGAGGGCAGCTGGTAGTCGGGAAAGAATACGCCGGAAATGTCTGGACCGAGAGCTAATAATATCATGCCAGAAGCCAGTGATCCCGGTAAAAATGCCCACCTAATCACCGGCAGCCGAACGAACAAATAACCCAGGATTACGGCAAAGGCTAGAACACTTAAACCAGCTAAATAAAATGTGGGCATTGCCCTTCACTATACCATAAGCGTTTTCCAAAGTGGCCGCTTCTACCCCTATAAATCTTGAAACCCCGGCGGTGATGCCAGGGTTTAGTGGAAGTCTCTCGCTTCCTATCTCAGCATAAGCGATTTAAACCAATTTTGCAATCTTAGCTAGAGAGCTTCTCAGTCACAAACTTCTGGACTGCCAGCCGTGATCCCAAGGCCACGATCACCCCCAAACAAAAGCCACCAATGATGTCCAGGGGCGCATGAACTCCCAAATAAATTCGCGAAAAACCAACGCTGACAATCCATACCCACAATAACCATTTATAACGCCGGGCTGTGTATGGCATCAATGTCATTGCCAAAACTGTCGCTACAGCCGTGTGTCCCGACGGGAAACCGTACCCGCTGGCCTGCTCTAGACGTACCACTATTTCAACAAGCACTTCGGCTGGGCGGGGTCGGGCTACCAGCCATTTGACGGCTAAGGTAATCAGAAAAGTGGCAGCTGCATTGGCCATCAGTAAGGCTGCCAACCGCCGTCGCTTTAAGACAAAAGTCACAGCTACAATAGCCAGCACAGCGCCCAGGCTGCCAGTCTGAGTGATCGAATAGACCAGCTCGCTAAACGGTCCGGGGATTCTATAGATTGAATCCAAAATTTGCTGCTCCAAGCCACTGAACTGTTGGGTACTCGATAGCCAAGTCGTCCCAATAAGTCCTACTGCCGCCGCTGATAGCGCCCACCAAATGCGCTGCTCGTTCTTAACATGAGCAGTTCCCATGACACTATGATAGCTGAGCTTAAGCTTATTACCCAAATTTTATGCACAGCCCCAAGCAGTTGCAGGCTTTGATGTCTATCCATACAATAGTGGTTATGGCAGAGATCGAACATGTAATAGAAGTCCAAAAACTAGTCAAAAAATTTGGTAATTTTACTGCCCTAAACCATCTTGATTTAGAAGTACGCCGTGGTGAAGTCCACGGCTTTCTTGGACCTAATGGTGCTGGAAAGTCGACTACCATCCGGATTCTTTTAGGCCTTTTGCGCAAAACTTCCGGGCAAGCAAGTCTGTTCGGACAAGATCCATGGGCTAACTCAGTCGAACTCCACAAACGATTGTCATATGTACCTGGAGATGTCAGCTTATGGGACAACCTATCAGGCGGCGAAGTAATCGATCTATTTAGCAGCCTCCGCGGCGGTCTTGACACTAAACGCCGGGCCCAGCTTCTCAAGGATTTCCAGCTTGACCCGCGCAAAAAGTGTCGAACCTACTCCAAGGGGAATAGACAGAAGGTTGCCCTGGTAGCAGCTTTGGCGACCGATGCTGAGCTTTACATTATGGATGAGCCAACCAGTGGTCTGGATCCGCTGATGGAATCGGTTTTCCAGAGCTATGTTAATGAGTTAAAGACACAAGACAAAACCATATTACTTTCTAGTCACATTCTGGCTGAAGTTGAGGCTCTTGCTGATCGAGTAACAATTATTCGTCAAGGCAAAACTGTCGAGACCGGTACCTTGGCCGAGCTGCGCCATTTAAGCCGAAACACTGTTCATGTCCATACCAAAAAACCCCTGGCTTCCTTTGCCAAGCTACCTGGTGTGCACGATCCAAAGATTGACAAGAATCGAGCAGTTTTTGACGTTGAAAATACTGATATAGGTGAGGTTATGAATCATCTGACCAAGTATGAAATTATTAGTCTGACCAGCACTCCGCCAACCCTGGAAGAGCTATTTATGCGGCATTACGGGGTAAAGGAGGATAAGTGAAAGCCATCAAGGGCACCGGGAGACTGCTTAGGCTAGCTCTAAGACTCGATCGGATACGGCTGCCGATTTGGCTGGTGGCTAATATTGGGCTGGTGGCCGTGACGATTCCGCAACTTAAGGAGGCCTATGGCACTGAAGCCGCTCGAACCATGTACGCTTTGGCCACATCCCCTAGTGTGGTAACTCGTATGTTGGGCGGAGCCTTAACTGGCCCAAGTCTTGGCGAAATAACTATCATTGAAACTTTTTTCACCGTCACCATCCTGATCATTCTGATGAATATTTTTCTGGTTGTTCGCCACACTCGAGCTAATGAGGAGGCTAATCGAACCGAAGTTATAGGCTCTACGCCCGTTGGTCGCCAAGCCAGCCTAACAGCAGCCCTACTGCTGGCGATGGGCCTTAACGTATTAGTTTCGGCGCTGTTATTTTTGGTTCTTCGTCTTAACGGTTATGAGTTAGCCGGCTCCTTAAATTACAGTCTGGGCATCGGAGCTTTGGGTATGACTTTCGCTGTCATTTCAGCCATAACTGCCCAGCTGTTTGAAAGCGCTCGAGCCGCCAGCGGCGCCGCCGGCCTTGCCTTTGGGGTGTTTTTTATGCTGAGGGCCATAGGCGACACCTTCGGCCAACTCTTACCAGGAGGTCTGGGTGTCAAATCAAATCCAACTTCCTGGCTCAGTCCGCTTGGCTGGGTAACCAACATGAAGCCATTTTCGGCCGGCGGCGACCTGTGGTGGCCTCTTCTGATGTTTGCCGGATTCATTGTTTTTGGCACAATTGCAGCCTATTGGCTGCTTGACCAGCGTGATGTCGGCGCCGGTCTGTTTGTGCCTAGAAAGGGCCGTTTGCACGCTTCTAAAAGTCTTTTGAGTCGGTTTGGTCTGGTCTGGCGCCTCAACCGGACAGCCTCAATGGCCTGGTTCATATCATTGGTAGCGACCGGCGCCGCCCTAGGTGGCATAGCCAATGAGTTTGCGGATCTGATTGCCAATAATGAGGAGATGCAGCAACTTCTAGCCAGGATTGGTGGCGGTAAAGATGTTTCTGACATCATGTTTGGAGCTACTTTTGTGATGGTCGGCATAGCAGCCAGCGGTTATGCCTTGCAGATCCTTACTAGAATGCGGGCCGAAGAATCAACGGGTCGTCTGGAGCTAACCCTTTCTACTGGCCTGAGCCGTTGGCGGTGGCTAATGACCTATGTGCTATACGCCGTCGGTACCAACGCTGTTATCTTAGCGGCTACCGGACTTGCTGCCGGGGTTGTCTATGGTATTGTTGATGGCAATCTAGCTGCACATATCAAAACATTAGGCGGCTCAATCATGGTATACGTACCTGCTGTCTCGATAATGGTTGGTGCATCGTTAGTAATTTTCGGGCTTATTCCTAGGCTGTTTGTCTCGGCAGTTTGGGGTTTATTAGCAGCCAGCCTATTGATTTTCCAAATCGGAGCTTTGCTTAATCTACCTAGTTGGGTGATCAATTTGTCACCCTTCTCCCACACACCCAGCGTGCCAGCTGTCAGCATCGATTACACACCACTGCTCATTCAAACTGCCGCAGCCATAAGTCTGGTGATTATTGGTCTGATCTTATTCCGCCGCCGCGATGTGTTAACCAGCTAGACCGCTATAGTTGGACTGTAGTCTTAGCATCGCCGCGAGTTTTGCCGTCACCAGCTGAAGTAAATAGGATTTTAGCCTCCCATTCGCCTATACCGGGGTTTTGCAGCCGAGCTTCACAGTGGCCATCTTTCACATCGACAGTCTCTTCCGGCCCGTAATTGCCCTGTTTGAGATAGAAAACACATGTACCAGGCTCTTCTGTATCAACAGTAGCGCTTAAAACTACTTCGCTATTTTCCGGCCGGTTCTGGACTGATAACTTTACGTCCACAACCTCAGTCGCTTCACCATCTTCGGTCACCTTGGTTGATTCCTCAACAGTTTCAACAGCCGGTAATTCTACCGGATCGACTGGTTTTGGTTGCTGTTGTTGAGCTTGTTCTGCCTGGCGAGCCGCTTCTTCACGAGCCGCAATTTGCCGATCTTGAATGTAATAACCGCTAATCCCTAAACCAATCGCCAACAAGGTCACCACTGGGACCATCAGGGTCCGGCGACGTGATAGTTTAACAAGTAAAGCTTCCATTAATTCTCCTTAAAATACTAGGTAGCTAATCAACATTATAACGCTCATACCTGCCATAAGCACATCCTCTATCAGACTAACCGTGGACAGCGGTAGCTTAATGATATTCCCCAGACAAGCACATTTAATAGCCTGGCCGCCGTTGTTGTTGATGTATTTCAGCACGCCCCAGGCACTAACGCTAAAGATAAACAGGGTCACTATGTCGCGAAAAACCGGCAATAAATTGGCAACAAATAAGAATCCTAGAAACAATTCAATGAACGGGTAAGCCAGGGTATACCACCGGTATTTGGAGCCAATCGGATCGTACTCTGGGAACATCATGATAAACATCTCGTAACCGATTAGTTTGAAGCTTCCAAAGATAATCAAAAAGCCGCCCATGAACCACTCCAGCCAAATTTGTAGATCAAAGCCCAGCACCCAAGCCATGATAGTGGCACATAGGGTTATTATCCCGTAGACACCGGCCAATTTCCAGCGTTCGCGGGTATTATCCTCAGCCTGGGCCATACCATCATGATGAGACGGCATGGCAACCGCTTCGGCAGTTTCGGCAATCTCGGCAGATTCGGCTTCAGAATTCTTAGCACTGCTTCGGCGTTGACCGCTCAAATCGGGTCGGCGACGCTTTTGGTTAACATAGTTATCGTAATACTGCATACGCTTGGAGCTATTATATCATCAAGACATCTTTGGGTGGTGGTTAATGCAAACCTGATGTGCTACGATTTTTGCGCAGCAATATGAGTCCGGATACTATCAAACCGACCGCGATTAAAGCAACGACAGCCGGGCTTCTACCAGTATCGGCCAGGTTATCTATGACGCTTCCCGAGTCCGGACCTTCTAGTATTGCCTCCAGGGTAGCTGAAAACTCACTGGTGTGTCCAAAACCATCATCACTATCATCTGTCATTGTAGTTGTAGCTGTTAAGAACTTGGTACCATTGACACCCTTTGGAACGTCTAAGGTAACCGTGCGCTCAGTTACGTCACCATCAACAATGTCAGCCCCCAAGAGAATCTGACCCTGGCCGTGACCTTCATCTTGGTCATTGGCAAAGAATTCGACCCGATAGCCCGTAGCACCTGACTCAGCATCATTTATATCCAGACTGTAAGTTATATTGACCTTGCCGTCGCTCGATGTGGCTTGATTTAATACCGGGAAGTTCATGTAGTGATTGGTTGATTCATCGGGATCGCCCAAATCATTAGCAGTCACCCCATTATTGATAAATGTTGACCCAAAATCAGATGACTCGAGTAAGTCAATTCCCAGGCTGCTAACAAGGGTGTTGCCTGAATTTTGATAGATACTATTGCCTACAATCGAGTTATTAACTGACTGGAGAGGAGTCATGCTTACCGCAAAGACTCCGGCTCCATTACCGCGAATCAGGTTTCCCTCCCCGGGATTAGCACCACCAATTAGGTTGTTGATGGTATCTGCCAGCATAGTAATAGCTGATCCTTCAGCTGAATCGCTTAAAGGGTTTCCATTTTTATCAGTACCAATATAGTTACCCTGGACACGGTTTCCGCTTGTGTTAGTACCGGCAAAGCTACCTAAAATCATTACGGCAAACTGAGTATTCATAGCACAGGGGGCAATAATGTTTCTAGATCCAGTTTCTGAGCCGCCGACTTGATTGTTGTTTCCTTGAATTACCAAGTTTCCGGTGTTTGAGGTCTGGCAGTTACTCAACATTGAGTCGCCACTACCATTCAAGCCTATGTAGTTGCCTATGATATCGTTGTCATCGCTGTTAATTGCGACTCCTGAGATAGCATTATCGGAGAAAATATTGCGCTGTGTCGAACTGGTGCCTCCGATAGTGTTATTGTCACCGAATATGTCGATACCGCTGCCAAGGTTACCCTCACCAGTAGTAGCTGTGGGGTCTGTTCCCGAATGATTGCAGGTTATTGTATTATCATCTGACTCCACGTATATTCCATCGTCGGCAAAATTATTAACAGTCAGGCCATTGACTGTACTGCCATCACTGCCCGGACCCAACCAGACTCCATGAGCGTCAGTATCACCAGCGTTGGTTCCGTCAATTTCAATCAGTAGGTTTCTTGGTTGACATGAAGCTCCGGGCTGTGTCGTCCCGTCAATGACCACCGTTTCGGTAATTGTGGGTAATGGTGACTCCGGGGTGATCGTTTGTACACCACTACCAGGTATATCAAAGCTAATGCTACTCCCTGTGTCGGCTCCAGCCACACAGTCGCCGAGAGTAGAGTCATTATTGTCATTAACGTTATTTATGGCTTCACGTAGAGTACATTCACCGTCACCAGCGGTATCATCATCGGCCGTGGAATTGACTGTAATTTGTCCTAGTTCAACAGTGTTAATGTTGACCTTGATTCTCATCAAGTCGACATCGGCAAATCTGGTGCCCAACAGATAGTAAAGATAGAAATCATCAACAGCCACTTTAGGGTCACCTGTATTGTCAGAGACAATTGATGTATAAAAGCGCTCCTCGTCCGGGAAGCCAACATTAGTCAGTTGGATGCGTTCACTCCAGTTTACTCCATCATCAGATTGGACTATATACCAGTAGTTATTGGTTGACATAAGAACAGCCAAGTATTTTTCTTCCTTTTGGCTGTAGATTACATCCAGGTTATAGACGATCGGGTTGCCATCTTCAAGGGGGGAGGACAAACCTCCAATGCCATCTTCGGAGAAGGAACCGTTATGGTACTTTTGCCAATTGGTTACCTCAAAGTTGTCGGCAGCAGACAGAACATCATCGACAGGAGCCCGGGCTACGGCCAGATTTACAATTGTGTCATCTTCGTGATAATCCTTGAAGTACAGGTAAAAATATCCATCTATGACCAAAAATGGTCCGGCAAATACTTCGGCATTCTCATCCAGATCAAAATTTTCGAGTGCCATATTGGGAGTAACAATTTCACCGGCGTCAGTAAATGTCTGACCATTATCTTTAGATACGGCAATGCCTATGATTGAGTAAAATCCGCCGGTAACATTACGTTCGCCATGGTAAAACTTAATAATCGTGCCCGTGTTAGGGTCTTTATATACCGGTCCGCCGCCAGCATAATCATAGGTATCCTTTAGATTCAATATCCCGCCGCCAGCACTGCCGTAGTGAACCGTTTCGGCAATATCGTTTAGTGGTCCGGTAGTTTTAGCGGAACTCGGCGAATCGTGTCCATAGACATCATAGGTACCGTCACCATTATTCAAGAATCCCATTGTGCCATCTGGCCAGAGGTTCAATCCCTTATCAAGCCGCTGTTGGTGGGTGTAGACAGTCTCTGGAGCACCGGCCGAATAGGAGAAAGCGGCCTTGACAGATTCTAAAAAAAGCAACTGAAAAAGAGGTATTACTAATAGTAGAGTGGTTGCTAGTATTAATTTCCGTCTCATATCTCTGTCTCTGTGTCTTGGCTAAATAAATTACCCTTGTGCTTATATTAGCACACTATCACCCCTTAAAAAAACAAAATCCCACCGAAGTGGTAGGAATTTTGCTGTATCTGTATTTATAGTCCTAAACTGCTGGAGCTGGGGGGACTTGACCGTCCGTGCCATTGCCTTCACTTGGAGGCATGCTTGGAGCAGCTGGATCATCAGCTGGAGCTGCGCCTGGATCTGGCGCTGGTGCTACACCTGGATCAGCTGGAGCTGGGCCAGGGGCTGGACCATCTGGTGCTGGAGCTGGATTGTCGCCACCTCCTACTCCTGGATCCTGTGGTACTGGATTTTGGTTGTTTTGATCGTCCATAATCGATACTTTCCTTCTATTGATTTTATATTATTACTATCTTACGGTAACCCGAAAAAGATTAAAAAGCAAATGCTTTTATTACATCATTTTTTAAGGGGCGACCCAGGCCGCCCCTTCTCGGCATTTGTAAGCTTTAGCCAGTTTACATTATGCCGTGTCCGCCATAGCTGGCTCGAACAGATTCCGTTAGCTGTTTCAGTGATTGTTTATATTCTTCCATAGCCTGTTTGGCTTGTCGCCAAGAACTACGTTCAACGCCACGCTCGGTGGTTTCTTCGGCGTCGGCTTCACAATTTAGATCGCGAGCCTGCACATTTTCCATCGCTGTGGTAGCCGCTACCTGTTTAGCATCTACATTAGCCGTCAAAGCCGCGTAGTTTTCAACTGTCAGACCTTGAGTTGTCACAAAATTTTGGACCATGGCATAATAGTCAGTGCCAAATTGAATATCCTTGGTAGATACGTTTTTAAAGTTTTCAACCCACTGGTTCAAGCGATCTTGCCACTGAGCACAAACTTCAGGGTTAACTGGTGGCTTTGGTTTGTCGTCTCGATGACCCCAGGGCTTCCACCAACGACGGCTATCGCGATCATCTTGATCGCCGCGATCGCGGTCTCGCCGCTCATCCTGCTGTGCTACCCCGCCGCGATTATTACGTCCGCGATCATCTTTGTGCCAATTGCCGTGAGCAGCCACCGAGACTGGCGCGGCAATAATTAAGGCACTCGATCCTCCGATCAGCAGCGCCCGCTTTAAGTGTGATCTAAAATTATGGATTTTTCGAATAAAACTATCCTCCGTTAAATTTACACTAGTGGTTTCGCTTCGATTGGCCCTCCTTTTTAAACCGTTATCAGTATAAAGATAGCCTTTCAATCTGCAGTTAGCTTTTTCACAACCCTTCCACCACTGTGGCGGGCTTGTTTTTGTTTAAGCATAAGGGCATACTATAAAGCAGTAAACAAAGGACTTCCTATGCCCAAAGCCTCCAACAACCAACCAAAACCAAACCAAGACCAGCCCGCCGATCCGCCAGCCAAGCAGCCGGCGGCAGCTGACGGCGTAGCACCAGCACCCACCGAGGTGACCTCAACACCAGAATCTGATTTGCCAAATCCAAGTTTGGAAGATGAGGCTCTGCCGCAACCACCAAACCTCAAAAAATCACGCAAGGGCCTGGTTATTGCCTTAGTGATAGTTCTACTTTTGGCCGCCGCCGCTGCTGCCTGGTACTTCTTGCTGCGCAACCAGCCAGCCCCGGCACCTGAGCCGGCCCCTCAAACCTCCGCTGAACAGCAATCTGACGTCGGTGATGACGTTCCAGAAGCCGAAAACACCGAAACTTTCACTAGCGATCCCTATCGCATAACTTTCAAATATCCTAAAACCTGGACTGTCAACGAGGAACAGGATAATAGTTTGCTGATTCAGTCTGAAGATTTCACTTACCAATCAGCTGACCAGGGCGAATCCAAACGCGGCAATTTCCGAGTTTACATCCGTAAAGGCGCCACCACAGCTGATAGTGAAATCATTGCTAAGGGCATTGCTGTCGAACCCTCGCAGTCGTTGACCTATACTAGCCCGACTCCCGGGCAACGCACTGAAACCAACCTGACCAACTTTGGTCTGGATAGTGCCAGCAACTTCGCATTCCTACTGATAACCAGCAACTTTAACCTTAAGGCTGGCGACGTCCTGGGCCCCAATTTCGGCCAGGAAGTTGACACTTTCATAATCGGCGGCGGCTATTCGGAATCTTCCTTAAAGCCTGGCCTGGCCACTAACTCTGTGCCGTTAGAAGGCTTTAACGAAACCAACGCTTACAAACAAGCTTTGGCCATCATCCAGTCACTGGAAATCAAATAGGCTGGCTAACTTTAACGAAATCGCGACTGCTGGCCAAGTAGTAATCTTGGATATTAAATTGTCGAAACTCCGGCAGCACGAAATGCTCGGCCAGCTTTCTTAGATCAATCTCATCGTTCAGCACACTAAAAACTAGGACTGTCGGCATTTTATAGCTGCGAATGTGTTTGAAAAGGTTTTTGACTAGAACCTCGGTAGCCAATTCTAGCAGCTGAGGATTACCGTCAAGTACACGCAAATTCAACTGACATTTATTGGGATCAAAATAGCAGTCTACGGTGTTCTGGTCTTCGGTGACAATAATACTTTCAAAGCCCAGTTTTTCATCATCCTTGGTGTAGATCAGATCGGGATTTTCGCTGTAGCTATCAAATTGCCACCCCTGATAATCCGGACAAATTAGCATAAATTCTTCGACCAAAGCGCGTTCACGGATCTTTTTATCTAACTCATCTGGCATGTTTATTTTCTCTGTTAAGCTCAATATATTATAGCATAAGCACTGAGGTGTTACAATATTTGTATGGATGAGCAGAGACCGTTGGCTGATCGTTTACGCCCCGAGGCCCTAGACGAAGTTATTGGGCAGGCTCATCTGCTGGGTGACGGCGAAATCATTAGAGAGATTATTAAATCAAAGAAGCCAACCAGCCTGATACTGTGGGGGCCGCCAGGATCGGGAAAGACCACCTTGGCCCGAATTATCGCCCGTGAGACCGGCGCTGATTTTCTGGAAATTTCGGCCGTGACCGCTGGGATCGCTGATGTCAAACGAATTGTTCTGCACGCCCAAGAAAATCAGCGCCTCGGCCTGCAAACCGTCCTCTTCGTTGATGAAATCCACCGCTTTAACAAGGCTCAGCAGGACGCGTTTCTGCCCCACGTCGAGCGAGGCCTAATTACCTTAATTGGTGCTACCACTGAAAATCCCAGCTTTGAGGTCATCACACCGCTGTTATCGCGCAGCCGCGTTCTTGTTCTTGAGCCACACTCCAAGCAAGATGTGCTGGCCATTTTAAAGCGAGCCGTCAAGGCCGAGCGGGCCACGCGGCGCGTCGCCCCCAAGGCTCTCGATTACTTGGCCGAATTATCCAACGGCGACGCCCGCGTGGCCCTCGGCAACCTCGAGCTAGCCCTGCAGCTGGCCAGACACAGCTCGACCGGCAAAGTCACTATCGATACAGTCAAGACGGCTGCTCAGCGCAGCCTGCCCGGCTATGACAAAAACGGCGAATACCACCACAACCTAATCAGCGCCTTTATTAAGTCAATGCGCGGCAGCGATCCTGATGCAAGCCTGTATTATCTAGCCCGAATGTTGGATGCCGGCGAAGATCCCAAGTTTATTGCGCGGCGAATGGTAATTTTTGCGTCCGAGGACATCGGCATGGCGGCGCCGGCAGCTTTAAACCTAGCTGTCAGTACCTTCCTGGCAATCGAACGCATCGGCCTGCCAGAGGGCAGCTATAGCCTTTATCATTGCGCCCTGGTACTGGCCAAAACCGACAAGTCTAGAATAGTAGCTGACGCCATGATGAATGCCCAAAGACTCGCCAAAGAATATCCCAACGCCCCGGTGCCGCTGCATCTTAGAAATGCTCCGACCAAGCTAATGAAAGACTTGGGCTATCAGAAAGGCACTAAATGGGAGGCTGGTTTTAAGCACCCCAAAGGCTTTCTGCCAGATGAACTGCAAGATAAAAAGTAGCTTAGTGCTAGTTTAGGTGCTTGGACTCGACCTCTGTCACCGACGCAAGAATTATAATAACAACGATGGCTTCCTGGAAGTCATGGGCAACGTCGGCCCTAGCGTTAGTCTGAAACTGCACAGAATTGCAATCATTCCCCTAGTATAGCCTTAAACGCCCCGGTCTGATACAATCCTCTCTGTTAATCATTGGGGATTAGCCAAGCGGTAAGGCAACGGGTTCTGGTCCCGTGATCGGGGGTTCGAATCCCTCATCCCCAGCCAGATGCGACAGCAGAATTTGAGACCCATGTCCCTATTCTGCTCTCACATCGGCAACATCCACGCCAGGATAGAAACTGAATTGAATTGTTAAGAGAAATCCCTGAACGGCAACCAAAAAAGAATCGTAGCACCAGACCCGATTCTTTTTTTGTTTTAATCGCTTATTCTACGATATATCGTTCTATCTTTGACGAACAATGGTATGTTTAGGCCTCTTATAAACCCGTCCTGCTCGCTCAACGTGCCCTGCTTAAGCGTGTAACTTGCATAATTTCTAAAGTGGTCCCGCTCGGTCAGCTTAAGTCCATGATCTTTGATTAGCTGACTGGTCATGCGCTTGTGTTGCTCGATTCGCTTGAACAGCGTTTCGCTTGGTTCTATATCATCGAATTCTCCAGCTTCGATTAATCCTAGGATCTGTTCAACGATCATGTTTGCTGTTATTGATCTCTCGGGGCAATCAGGATTCTTTGTAGATTTTGTGCAGTGATAATACACATGCCTATTTCTACCACCGTCCTTGCGTTTCTTGAAATGTTCCTCGACCGTAAGTCTAGATCCACAGGAGCCACAGTAGAATAAATGTTTGAACGGAAACTTTTTAGAACCCCATGCCGGTTTATCAGCCGGTACAATTGCAGCCATCCTGCCACGCACAATATCAAAGAGCTCTTTGGTTACGATCGGCTCATGTTTACCTTTGTATAGTGGTCCATCAGCGGGATAAGCGAAGTATCCGTAATAGAACGGGTTTGTTAATATCCGGTAAATTTGGCTGAGTGATAATGAGGCTCCTGACTTTGTTGTAAATCCGATGCTATCTAGCCAATCCTTAATCGTTCTGCCGCTTTGATTCATTAAGCCTGATCGCTCGAACATTTCTTTCACGATGGGGGCTCGTTCAGTATCTAGCACTATATCTTTCACGCCGCCAAATGACCTGTTTATGTAGCCGATGGGCGCTGCCCCTGGTCGCCAGCCCATTTCGCATTTAGCTCTAATACCTCGCTTTACATTGATACCTCTGTTGTCGTTCTCTAGCTTTGCCTGAGAGCAGAGGATCATCAGCAAAAATTTCTCGTTTGGGGTGTTACTAAAACTCTGTGAGAAGGTTCGGATTCGTTGGAGCCGATTCATGTCCATTAGGTCGACTAGCGAACCGAGATCTCCTGCATTACGACTTAGGCGATCCGGAGCCCAGGTTAAGATGCCGTCATATTCACCATTTCGTATATCGTGCAACAATTGGTTGAAAACCGGTCTTGTCCCGGACTGTTTTGCCGAGAAGCTCTCACGCTTAATCGCTACTACATTCAGGCCTTCACGCTCAGCCATTGCTTGCATTTCTTTGATTTGTGAATCAATACTCATAGCCTGTCGTTCATCGCTCTCAGTCGATTTGCGGGCATACAAACAGTATTTTATAGAGCGCGATACTTCCATTGTAGGGGACAAGGGTACCGCAATGGTTTAGGAAGTCCAGTCTAATTTAGAGATCTCTTGCTAAAATTTCTTCTAATGCGCCGTTCTCTAGTAATTCAAGATTTATTAAATAGTCGTTGTTATTGAAGGTCTCACGTAATGGACGCTTAGTTGTAGTCCATCCAGCGCCATCAGTAATCCATACAAACTTATACTTACCGCGCAAGACATCTTGTAGCCCCTTATACTCAAAAGCTGTTGCTTTTAGCTTAGAGCCGCCTCCGCCATAGTAATTTACTTCAACAATCGTTAGTCCGTTAGGAGTATTTATGACAAAATCGTATATTCGAGAGGACTTATCTACAGGCACATCATAACCAAATTCACTCTTGATTTTGATAGCATTTGCTTGGTCGATGTATTTGTATCCTTTTTTATCACATATTAACTTTATATACGCTTCGCTAATCTCCTCCATGGCTTTTCCGCCACGGTTTTTTCTGCCATTGCTATCAAGCCCAGCCTCAACCCCAATCATGTAATCAACAAGGTTTTTAACTTTATCTTCTCTGAAAAGCGCCTTTAAGCCCGTCTTATCTATGAATTCAATAAAGGCATCTATTTCTTCAGGCGAATAGCTATCTTTTGAAAAATCAAACTGCTGGTATAGAAGTTTGCCGTCAGAGTAGCTAACCAAGATGTCAAACCTCTTTTTATTAACAGCGTCTCTAACTAGTAGCGCTGGGATAGCTTTTAAGGCTTCTGGGTGTTGCTGAATTAGCTTCCTGAACTCAGCATCAAAGTCTTCCTTGCCAATAAGGTAATTTAGTAAGTTTAGTTCGATCTCTATTGCGCTCGTATTTCTGAAAACCTTTTCCCAGTTCACAAAGTATCCCCAGAGGGTATTACTTGGCTTTAGGTTGTTGATAATAAAATCAAAAACACTGTCATCGCTTGTTAAGCCTAGCCGCTTATAAGTTTCTAGTTGTTTCATGCTTCTCTTATCATATCCTGAAATCTTTTTATTGATAAGTCCAGGTAATCTTTTTCTATGTCTATCCCTATAAATCTTCTGCCGTGTTTGTGCGCGGCTAAACCGGTCGTAGAGCTACCTGTAAAAGGATCTAAAATAATGTCTCCGTGTTTAGTTGAGCTCAGAATAATTCTTTCTAATAGTTTTAGCGGCTTTTGCGTGGGGTGCTTTCCATGCTTTTTTTCTTTTGGGGGAGGAGTACTAATAGACCAAACACTACGCATTTGCTTATTAGGAACTTTAATTTTGTCTTCTGTCCATTCGCCGTTCTTCATAAGATCATAGTTAAATGTATGCTTTGTTTTTTTGTCCGGCGCCGCCCATAATAAAGTTTCATGGCTTGCAGTAAAGTAGCGGCAGCTTAGATTTGGGGATGCATTTGGCTTGAACCAAGCTACATCGTTGAGGATTTTATATCCATGTTTTACTAGAGCGTAACCGCACAGATATATAGAGTGGTATGTACCGCTAATCCAGACTGTGCCGTGTGGTCTTAATACTCTTTTTATTTCTGCAATCCATGATTCAAAGAAAGATAAGTCAGTTTCGAAACCCTTACTTTTGTCCCAATCTGCTTTGTTAACGCTCACCATCTTTCCTGCGTGTACAGTTATGCCGTCATTAGAAAGATAGTATGGCGGATCTGCAAATACCATATCAACGGATGCATCAGGTAGTTTTTTTAATAATTGCAGCGAATCGCCATGGTATAGGCTAAATTCTGGATGCTCATAATAACTTTTCATCTGCAGAGTAATTCAATACGACAAGTTCAGAAATTTTACCACGCCTAGATCCCGCTGAATTTATAGCTCTTCCTGCCATTACTTTTTCTTGACGATAATCTCTATATAGTTCTCTAATAAATGGCGTGTCTGAGTTGCTGAGTGCTACCTTAACACCTTTCTTGGTCAACTCATCGATAATAACTTTGAGCTTGTGCTGGTCCTCCTCCAGAAAGTCATCTATCGAATAGCTTGTAAAGCTGGAAGTTGGATTTAAGGGGAAGTAAGGGGGATCGAAATATACGAAATCACCGGCTTTTGCTTTAGTGACTGCTTCATCAAACGAACCGGTCGAAACCACAACGTACTTCAGGACTTTTGATGTCGCCCTTAAATTATCTTCATCACAAATTGTTGGATTGGCATACCTGCCAAATGGTACATTAAAGTGTCCTTTGCGATTCTCTCTGTATAATCCATTGAAGCAAGTCTTGTTTAAGAATATTAGTAGTGTTGTTTTCCTAATAGTATCGGACTTTTCGCTATTATACTCTTCTCGTCTTTCGTAATAATATGCTTGCCTATCTGACTCATCCAATGCATGATACTCATTCTCAATCTCTTTTAGGCAAGTAATTAGCTCATCAACATTATCACGCACATTAATATACGCCGACATCAGTGCTTTATTAATATCATTTATCTGCCCAGCAACAGGAGCAAGTTCAAAGAATACGGCACCACCACCAAAGAATGGTTCATAATAAGCCTCAAAAGTTTTTGGGAACAAAGGTAATAACTGATCCAGTAGCCGACCTTTGCCACCCACCCATTTAAGGAATGGTTTTGTTTTGTGCCTTACCCTCGTAGCTGTCATACACTTTATTATATCGGTCATGCTACTAATTTGTAAGCCTGCACTTGAAGTGTTTTGTCTTAAAACACTCCGTCTTCACAATCTATGTTTTGCTTAGATATTAATCCCACGTTAGCTACTTCAACTTGAACAGTGAAATCGTATCGCTCATTAGGCTGTAGTTCTCGACCACCGAAACCTTTTCCTCCTGCCCAACTAAGCTCTCGGTCATAGAACTCTATATTGCAGTCTGCTATGCCAGTTTCAAAACTATCGTTAACCAGGTAGCCCGTAGCAACTATATATTTTGCTCCAACGGTTTCAGTATTGGTGATTTTCCAGCTCGGCTGTATGTAA
>CAZBPY010000003.1:0-174801 GCA_964493895.1 uncultured Candidatus Saccharibacteria bacterium
CGGCTGTATGTAAGTTATTTTCGTCTCTTGGTGACTCTTCGGTTGACCTGATTCTTTACTCTTTGAGCCTTCCTCGATTCCGACGATAATCCCAAATACTATTGCAATTGCAATAGGTGCCCCAAAGAATAACATCAGAATGATTGACCACCATCTTTTGAACCAAGGTTTCTTTACTTGTTTATCGTTCTTTTTTCGCATAGCTTTCTCCTTTGCAAGCGACAAGTAATGACATATGCCAGCAATGAAAGCTAGACCAAATAAAAAGGACAGCCACGCTGGACTGTCTAGATCCCAAGCTAGCTTATTAAGCCAACTCTTTTGTGCGTAGCTGCCCATTTTGATGGCCTAATACGCACAGGGAAACTGCGCTTCAATAAACTAACTTGGGTATCTAGACAATTCCTATTATATCTCAGTTCGCCTCTTTTCTTCCTCTATTTGCTGCTCAGCTTGTTTGCGAAGTTCGGCGAATAAGTTGACGATCGCAAAATCATTCTTACTAGCGGCCGCATCCAGCAGTTCATACACGATTGTTTCGAAGAATCGGAGCCGTTTCAGCTCTGCTGCACCTACACCTGCATATCGCTTAGAGTTGTGATCCAGCCAATATCGGATGCCTTGCATGTTACCCATACTTATAGCCTCAAGCAGCTTTGATTCCGTAAAGTCATTCATTTTCTCGCGACCTTTAGTAAGCGCAGCTTCTGCTTCTTCTTTGAAGGCCGGATCTGCACCGCACCATCTGTAAAAGGTAGAGCGGGCAATCCCAACTTTCTTGCAGGCTCGCTCAACTATAGGGCTATTCTCCAGTTCGCTCAGCAGTAGCCGTCGTTGCTTCTTGGTGTTTACCCTCATTGATAAGCTTCCTCTTTAAGCCTGTTTCTTTTTCCCACCTAGTCATGGCAACCTCTGCATAGATCGGTTGCTTTTCCATGATGTAGCAGCGACGCTTCAGCTTCGTTGCGGCGATGAGCGTAGATCCACTACCGCAGAACGGCTCAACCACCAGATCACCACGCTTGGTCAGTACCTTAATGTAGGGAATAAGTATCTCCAGTGGCTTGATGCCAAATATGACACCCTGGCCAGAGCTTTTCTCGTCCGCAGCATTAAAAGTGATGTGGTCGGTCGGCTGAATCTTTTTGCCTTTCTTATATCCCTCCCATTGAGGGTTACCTGACGTTGCAAACAGTGCTGCTTCATACATTTCCTGCAAAGGTGCTTCTTCCTCGTCATGGTTATATGCAACGGTGCCGGATGCACCAACCATTGCTATGTCATACTTACTAAAGAATTTGTATTTGGCGGCATAGCCTTGGTTGCGGTTAGGCAAGTGCCAAATAAGCATATTGCGAACCTTCCAGCCGTTAGCTTCGAGCCCATCCCATATAACCTTCATGTTCTTCCAATTCTCGTAGCAGATGATACTGAAGTCTGACTTGGCTACTTTAGCAATGTTACCCATCCAAAGTTCGGTGAAATTGTCGGGCAATTCTTCGGTGCCGATGTACCGACGGTTCTTCTTGGAGCCGAAACCGTCTGTCGGCTTGCCGTGACGCTTGGCATTAAGATAATCCAAGATGTAGGGCGGGTCAGTCAGGCACATGTCTGCTTTTTCACCGTTCATGAGCTTCAGCACGTCAGCTTCAATAGTGCTGTCGCCAACCATTAAGCGGGAATCGCCAAGCTGGTATATGTCGCCAGTCTTGGCCTTAACTTCCTGTACACCAGCCTTTGCAAGCGCCTTCTGGATGTTAAAGGTTTCTTTTTCTTCCATGTCTACGTCAAAGATGTCATCCACTTCTTCACTTGTGAAGCCGATATCCTCCAGTAGCGATTCGTCAAACTCCTTCAGCAGGGTAAAATCCCATTCGCCCAAGTTCTTGTTAAGCCTGATGTTCAACTCTTTTTCCTTGGCGAGGCCAGGGATGTTAACGTACGCAACAGGTACTTCCGTATAGCCGAGCTCTTTCGCAACTTTCAGCCTGAAGTGCCCACCGATAACCACATTCTCTCGACCGGGTGCTTGGTTGCAGAGAATCGGGTCGACCAACCCGAAGCGTCGGATGCTTTCGGTAAGCTGCTCGGTCGCTGATTCACTCCATTTACGTGGATTGTATTCTGAACTCCGCAGCTCGTTTATATTGACGGTTTTTATGTTGAGGTTAGGCGTCTCTGGTGCCATACCAGCTCCTTTCTATTACTACTGACAGAAGGAGCCTGGTCAAATAAAAATACTCCTGTTGCTGACAGCCTGGGTGAGACTTTGTCATGCAACGGGAGCTTATGAATTCGCTCGTCCGTGATGGACACGTGCTATTTAACGCTTAAGACTAAAATAACCTGTTCTGATTATGTTTGTCAACAACCAATATTCGTTGTCTAGTTACAAAATGTAACATGAGGTGCAAAGTGGTCAAAAACAGATCAATAATACAAATTCTACAACAAAATAGAGCACCCCGCGGCCATATCGAGGAGCTGTTCCGAGTCAGCGAGACTGAGCCGGGCTCCTCCATATTGCTACGGGGTGCTTGCCACTCTATCTGGTATGACAACTAGTGCAGTATGCACACCCATCTATATTTAGCGATGGGTTAGCCTGTTTACAGGCAGCGATCGCCTCTGCGCAGGTGCTGTAGTAGCCGATCCTGACACGGTTCTCGGGCAGGGGAGGATGCGGGCAGTTTGCATCGTCGTTATGCACCTCATGATACCCGTCATCTTGAGCGTTACGATTAACGTAGTAGTAAGCCATTGTTTCTCCTACTAGTGTTTGGTGTCACGCGGTGGGAATGGATCCCGAGCCGGTGGCATTGTGTCTTTATCACGAATTCGACCATCCCGGCCGTGGATGACCACTTCGCCGCCCCCGGATTGTCGTGACCAAGCTTTTGCTTGCTGTTCGGCCTGCCGTTGAGTATCAAAGACTCCGGAAGCACGGGATGCACCTGGCTGCTTGGCCTGCCATTTACCTCCCTTTGGCGTGACATGGTAATTTGCCATATTACTACCCTCACTTATTTAGTGTTAATATAGTGAGGAAGGCTCTCGTCTTCCTCGAGGCCGTCACTCTTTTCTATCTAGGAGCGGGGTGGCGGCTTTAGCTTTGGTGTTTGTGATACCTCTGCTAATTTGAATGTAACAAATTTAACAGAGTAATGTCAAATATTTTGGTACTTTAATGTAAGATAATATTGACAACATATGGCCATAAGCATTAATATTTAAGCATAAGCACAGAAGAATCTTTACATATCAATACAATTGTGTTAATATAAGCGCAATGAAAGAACGGACAACGACAATGGGTGAGCAAATATCGGATAATATTACGAAGGCTCGTGTAGCAAGAGGCCTGACGCAGGAGCAGGTTGCAAATTATCTTGGTATTAGTCGAGCGACTTATAACAATATTGAAACCGGTAAAAGTAAGCCCAATGTTGATATTATTGAGCGATTATCTACAATTCTTCATGTTCCTATTTCTGAATTCTTTGATGAGCCACGAAACAACGACAAGTTCAAACAAATGTACTTTTATATACTTGGGCACTTTAAAAGTGGTATTCCAAAAACTAAACTAGCAAAATTGCTATATCTCGCAGATTTTAGTTATTTCTACGATAATCTTGAGCCAATGAGTGGTGTTCGATATGTTAGACGTGAATATGGACCAGTTGCTGATGTTTTCTTCGAAATGACGGAAGATATGTATGACAAAGGTGAGATCAATATTGACATACTCAGTGGCGGCGCCAATATGATGTCAATCAAATCATCAACATATAAGCCAGATAATTCATTACTATCCGAAAAGGAAAAAGAGCGACTAGACGAAATTTGCAGACTTTGGAAAGATAAACGCACAGAAGAAATCGTCAACTACACCCATGGCCAAAAGCCCTGGAAAGCTTGTCTGGATGGCGAGTATATCCCTTACAGCCTTATTTCTCAGGAAGACCCTGACCATGTTTACACACCCGTTGCCTAAAGATGACATACCTTTTGGTTGTGCATATTCAGATTTTGCTAAGCGAAACTTCTTAAAAAGATTCGCAAAAGATAATCCGGGAAGGCAGTGGCTAGTTACTGAAGATGGTATACGAGAAGACTTGACACGTATTTCATATACAGATCAAGACCTCCAATTAACTCAGCAAGTAGATGAACTTTGGCATAAAGATGATAAGTGGATATTTAAATACGATTTCCGAATAGCCGGTAGAAAAGAGTCTACAAAAAACTCAGGTAATCGTTGTATCGTGTTCTTGGATAATTCAAAAAAGACCCTCCTTATTCTATTCATCTATGGCAAAAATGACTTGCCCAAAAATATGCAAGAAACTCAATTTGTCACCCAAGTTATCCAAAAAAACTTCCCAGAACTATTAGCACAATGCAGATAATCTCTGCAGTTTTATATGAGTTATGATTAAGGTGTGTACATACACCTTAAAGAGCGCCAGTTTTATGAAGATATCTACGACCACCACACCGTTGAAGGCGCGCGGCGTGGCATGGTTCATTACGAAAAATTTCATGCCGACCTCAAGGCCAAACTACCCAAGCATGACACCATCGAGCGCCCCGGAAATGCACTTTTACTAAACGCGTTTTATATGCAGACTGTCGGTCTTGATCTACTTCGTAGACATGAGGAACGAGAGCAATATATCGCTGAGTGGATGGCGAAAGATGAGGCCAAAGACACCCAAATCGCCGCCGCTCGACTTACAAAAGAACCATCCTGTCATCATTGCGGTAGGCAGGGACTTAGGATTATTGATAAGAGCTTGATGTATCGTAGCGAAAACGCTGCATACAACGATCCTGAAGAAGTACTGTTCATGTTGCGTTGCCCGCATTGCGACAAGAACAGCGCTTTTTGGGAAGATGGAACCACATGGAAAGTGAAGCCAACGCTTTGTCCTAAGTGTCATGCAGAAATGAATCACAAAACCACCAAAACCAAAGCAGCGATTATCTTTACTTACACTTGTCCAGCCTGCAAGCACAGCTACAAAGACAAGATGGATCTCCGTGATAAAAAGGAAAAACCTGATCCTAATTACGAAAAAGACCGAGCTCACTTTTGCTTAGAGGACAAAGAATTCCGCGACCACCTGTACGCTATCAAGCGAGGCTTTGAAGATATGGCTCGACTTGGTAAAGAAATCAAGGAAAAGCAGGACAACAAACATATTTATGACGCCATGAAAGAAATGAAGAAGCCGAAGATTGCCGAGTTATCTACTATCCTAGCACCGGTACTAGAAAAAGCCGGATACATCGAGTTTAGTCTGGATAAACCAGAGATAGGCAAAGATGTCATTGTCGGCTTCAACTGCCTAGACAACAAAAGTGACCGTAACGACTATGACAGCAGGAAGATGCTTAAGAAAACCATCGAGCAAGCACTGGTGGAAACCAACTGGCGGCTGATGACTGACGGTATTCAGTATCGCCTTGGCTACCTGAACGGACGGCTTCGTGCCTACGAACATGAAGAAGACCTGAAAATCCTTGTCGAAAGAGACATGAAGTTGCAAAGAAAGCAAAAGCCAAAAATGACAGACGGTAGTCCGACGAAATCATTCAAACGCCCGACGGCAAAGAAATAATCCTCTAATATGCGACAGGCCTATGTAGTGTCGCATTTGTAGCATTTATCCCTGTTATTGGGTACTAGACCTGTATGCTCAGCCATTTCCACGATAAAATCTGTAGAAGTGAGATAGAGCAGGTGCGACGTTGGAACTAAAACTTATTTCAGGTTCCTGATTCGTTACAGCTGCTTTGCACCTAAATTAAGTGGCTCTCGAGGTAAACCATGAGCAAGATTTTGGTTCTTATATCGCCTATCTTTAGAAACGTCACGCCCAAACCATGTTGGTGGCTCGAATGTCATAGCTTTTATTTCAGCATCCTCTTGACGACCCGTGAACTCAACCTCCGCAGTCATAAGACCAGTGAGATGTCCTTCATATATATCAAGTTCAATTGTATGCTTCCCATGAGGTATCTTATAGCGTGTCTTTTCGACTCTCATTCCTGCAGTTTGCGCCCACAGAACCTCGAACATATCCTTTGGCAGTTTTATAGTCTGTTCCGTTCGCTGAACCGTACCTGCTGACTTGACCGTTAGCTCAAACCGCTCATTATCGAAGCTTCTTATACGAGTTTCCGCACCATCACTACTTACAACAACGTAACCTTGTCGAAGTACTACGTGAGGCGTATTCTCAAGATCAATTTCTTCTGGTATCTCATCAACTAAAAATTTAAGTTCAGTTTCAATTGGCCCTCGTTCAGCCTCTTTCACTTTTAATTTTTCATCAGGATTTGCTTTATATTTCTCTTCAAAATCGACTGCCAGCACAGCATGGGCAGCAACTAAATCAGGAAAGTCCTTTCCAAACTTTTCTTGCATACGAGCAAAAAGCTGGTTATGAGAGACTACGAGACCCGTCAGGTCAGATATTCCATAGTCTTCACGCATGACTCGTAGGCCATCGCCAGTAATATTTACTGCAACAGGCAATAATTTATCTACCATACGCACAAATACTGCTTCTCTGCATTCTTGCTGCTCGTACTCTTCTAAATCTTCAGCTACAGTCGCAGAAACTTTTGATAACCGCTCAACAACAATACGCCTTGCTTCCTGCTCACGACGATCTTTTTCTTTTAATTCAGCTGCATTTAGGTCAAATGTAGCCACATCTCCAACTTCGACTTCCAGCATGTCGTGAATTAGTGAGAACCTTCTTACTTTTTCAATATCAAGTTCTGGATAATATTGTTCAGCTATTGCCGGAGCAGCCAGTGCAAGCATAAAACTATGCTCGACGTCATTTTCACGCCTACTATCTGCAAGTCTTGGTATTCGCTCAATATTAGAAAAATCATCAGTTAGCTGACTGGCCCCTAAAGCTATATTCCCAATCCCTCTTGCAGCATCATATCTCTGCTCAATATTTACTTCACCTGGAAATCTATCATTAAAACCGGCTGCCATTATATGTTTTCCTTTTTAGTCATGGTTAAATAATAACTCCGTAGTAATTTATTCCCAAACATAAACACAATCATTGTCAAACCACTTCATCATGTGCTTGGGCTTGATAAGAAAAAGGTTCTAACCTGGTATAAATACTCAGCCATTTCCACGAGAGAAGTTAAAAGACAAGCCAAGTGGGAAGCAGTTTCTCTCGAAAAGGCTGCAGAAGTTATTTTGCTTTCTTGGACTTTATTTTCACCGGATTAAGCAGAATGCCTTTTTCAAGATCATAGGTTATGGCCACAATACTACCTTCACTAATTTCGCCCTTGAGTATTTTCTTGGCTAAACGGTTCTCTACTTCACTTTTAATTTGCCGGCGGAGTTCACGAGCACCGTATTCAGGCAAGTATCCAACCTTAGCCAAATGAGTGATTACCGAGGTATCAAATTTGAGTTCGATTCCTTGACCTCGGGCGGTGCGCTTAACTCTTTCGAGCTGCAATTTAACGATTTGTTCAATCTGCTCTTTATCGAGCGCCTCAAAAACAATTATCTCGTCGATACGGTTTAAGAATTCCGGGCGGAAAAAGTCACGCAGATTCTTCATCAATTCTTCTTTAAGTTCTGAATACGTTTTTCGCTGTGCCTTTTTAAGAACAATGTTTTCCTGAATAACATGCGCACCGATATTAGATGTGGCAATAATAATAGTGTTAGTAAAATCGATAACTCGGCCTTTGCCGTCCGTTAATCTGCCGTCATCAAATACCTGTAATAGTATGTTATGGACATCAGGGTGGGCTTTTTCGATTTCGTCCAACAAGATCACGCTGTATGGCTTACGGCGCACCCGTTCAGTTAATTGTCCGCCTTCTTCGTAACCAACATATCCAGGTGGCGCTCCGATAAGTCGAGCAACAGAATGTCTTTCCATATATTCACTCATATCTAAGCGGATCAAGGCATCTTCATCGCCAAAAACCGTATAGGCCAAGGCTTTTGCGAGTTCTGTTTTACCGACACCGGTTGGCCCCAAGAACATTAAAGTGGCGATGGGCTTGTCTCCCTCGATCAAGCCGGCCCGCGACATCCTTACTGCGTCCGATACAGCCTGCACAGCTTCGTCCTGACCAATAACGCGCTCATGTAGACGGGCCTCCATTTTCATTAGTTTTTGTTTTTCTTCTTGTGTCAGTTCGCGCACGGGAATTCCGGTTATACTCGATACCACTTGCGCTATATGCTCGGTCAAAACTTCTTTGGATGTCACGCCGCGCTTGGCCTGCCAGCGACCAGCTGAAGCTTCCTTCTTGTCCTCAAGTTCCTTAAGTTGTTTTTCGAAATCCTTAGCTTTATCCATCTGTTTATGATTGACAGCGTACTCGCGGTCTCGCTTCAGACGCTTAATTTGATCGTCAAGTTCGGCAATATTTTGATCAAAAGTATCTGCACCAATCCGTACCCGTGAAGCTGCCTGGTCAATTAAGTCGATGGCTTTATCCGGTAGGAATCTATTGGCTATATAGCGATCTGACAATTCGGCAGCAGAGACAATAGCTTCGTCGGTAATTTTAACTTTATGGTGTGCTTCGTACTTATCGCGAAGGCCCCTAATAATCTCAATGGTTTGTTCGACAGTCGGTTCAGGTATTAGCACTGGTTGAAAGCGGCGTTCCAACGCGGCGTCTTTTTCAATATATTTCTGATATTCATTTAGTGTCGTTGCGCCAATCAGGTGCAACTCGCCTCGAGCCAGACTAGGTTTAATAACATTGCTTACATCCAAGCCGCCTTCACCTCCGCCTTGTCCGGCCCCAACAACCGTGTGCAATTCATCCATAAAAATTATCAATTCGTCCTGGTGAGCCACAATCTCATCTAAAACTGCCTTAATACGTTCTTCGAATTCACCCCGGTATTTGCTGCCGGCCACCATAGAGTTCAGATTAACCTCTACCACTCTTTTGTCCTGCAAAACTTGCGGCACTTTACCGCTTAAAATTCTTTGAGCAAGTCCCTCGACAATGGCCGTTTTACCAACCCCCGGCTCGCCGATTAGGACCGGGTTGTTTTTAGTACGGCGGGCCAGAATCTCGATGGTTGTTTCAATTTCTTTAGAACGGCCAATTACCGGATCAAGTTTCCCTTGGCGGGCCAGAGCGCTTAAGTCTCGTGAGTATTTGTCCAGTTGCGGTGTTGTTGTTTGAGATTCCACGCGCCCTTCTTCGGCGCCTTGACCAACTACTTTAACGACTTTCTGGCGCAGACTCTCGGGGGTTAAGCCGTACTTACGCAAAACATCACCAGCCATACCCTCATCTTCCTGTAGCAGTCCAATTAGCAAGTGTTCCGGGCCAATGTAGCTGTGGCCAAGCTCCCTTGAGCTTGTAAAAGCATTCTCTAGTACTTGTTTTACTCTCGGGGAAACAGTGACTTCAATTTTCTCGTCATCTTTGGCTTTTTGCGTACCCTTAGGTGCGTTAGCTTCTATAAAGCCTTTTATGTCTTCGCTTTTTAGCTTAAACTGTTTGAAAATTTCCTGGACAACATCACTACCAGCCAAAGCATAAAGCAAGTGCTCTGTATCAACCTCACGCCGGCCAAATTTAACGGCGGTTTCAGCTGCTTGCTGAATAATCTCCTTGGTATTTTCGGAAATGAACTCTTCTATATTTGTAGCTTCCCGTTCGCGGGGAAGAGGCGTACCAAGCCGAGATGCTAAACTCGGGAAATCATCACTAAAGAAATCATTGAAACCTGATCCGGAAAATAATGATTCAAATGGTGAGGTCTGCGCTTGCTGACGACGAAGTTGTTGATAATGGGTATGGCATAACTCTAAGATTGTTTCGCGCCCATTCTGTCTAACTCGGACCGTATGGGTGGCCGGGCGAGTTTCGTCAATATCACATATTCCATCGGCCATAATTATACCTCCACCTAAATTAGTTGCTTTGATAGCACCCTTATATTATATACCTCTTGTCTCCCCCTATCTGTAGCACATATTCACAAGGGTAAATAGCCCCTCTCTCGCAAGCGATTCAGGGGCTATTCAGGTTTATAGTACCATGCTCATTTTATTGCTTTGTTTTAGCAGAAATTGCTATTTTCTTTGGCTCAGGCAATGGTGCCAGCGGTACCTTGACTTTTAGAACGCCTTCTTCCAGGTGAGCTTGGATTTTGTCAGCGTCAGCTCGCTCTGGTAGCTGAAGGCGGCGATAGAAACTACTGCTACTCTCGCGCACTACATACTTCTTGGACTTGTCTTCCTCTTTTTCATGACGCTGTGCACTTATTACAAGTGCACCGTCTTCGATTTGAATGTCAACATCGTCTTGTACGAAATTTGGCAAGTGAGCTTCCACGACCATCACATTGTCTTTTGTATAGACATCGGTTGTAGGGATGTTGACACCCTTGAAAGGTGTCATGAAATCGTCTCCAAAGAACTGCTTCTGCAGGGCAGATAGCTCTGCAAACGGATCCCATCTAATAAGGTTGCTCATATAATTCTCCTTTCATTTATTAAATGTTAAGAGAAGCATAAAAGCTTCTATTGATAATATAGAAAACTAGCACTCTCATGTCAAGAGTGCTAGTTTTGGTAGGCAAAAAAACACGACAATTTCATGTAGTGTTTCGGTTACCCCTGGCATCTTGTATGGTGCCCCACTAAGGCCAGTCAAGTGGGCCTGGTACCAGACCCATAGGCTCAGCCAATTCCGATATCACTTTTGTTTGTGAAGCATCTGATTGATGGCCTTTAGGGTACGGGCTGATTGGGCTCGCCGGAAGGCTTCATCAGAAATAGTGTTCGGTATTTCGGCCTCACCTTCGTAGCGGAGCTTTTCAACAAGCGCCTGCCGAATGTAAGCGCTGCGTGACTGGAATGACTGCTTGGCAGCTGAATCAACCTTTCTAACCAGGCTGCTTGGCAAAGAAATGTTGAACCTCATAAGAATTGCCTTTGGTTATATTTACAACAGTTTAGCGCATCAACTCCAAATCGGCTTGAAATATTTTGATACACGCTATACACATAAAGTGTATCATTTTCTACACTGGCCAAAAAGACATGTCGGTGTCAGTCTAACGACTGCATTCTCAGATAAGCTTTACTTGGAGGTGTTAACTTTGACGGCCGCTTGGACCAGTCTTTTTAAAGCAGCCTTATCAACCGAATCACCTTCACGGAGCTCAATTGCCCGAACACTGCTGCTTTTCAACCGTGCATTAAACAACCGATTCGGGTCCGGCAACTTAGAACCCTTTTGAAAAATCAGCTTGATGTTATCCTTCCAAATCTCGGCGTAACAAATAATGCCGTTCATAGACCAAACTGCCAACCCCTCGGGTCGCGAAGGCGCCCGCCATTTTATCTCTTCAAAAATGGCCGGGTCGGCGCTAGTTACAACTCTGCGAATTGTCGACAATATCTCGCCTTTCCATCCGGGATGAGACTTAATAATGTCATCGATTTGCGCTGATATTGGCTTGTCGTCCATGATTTGCCTTACTTTTTAAGTTAGTTTTGCAGTAACTTTTCCAGCTTGTCCAACTGACTGTCGAAGCCTTCATACATGCCCATCTTAACTAACTTTTCTATGTCCTCTACAGACCCAGCATAACAGATGCTGCGCAAAACTGTTTTGCCATCTTTTTCATCCAACTCAACTTCGATCTTTAGTCCAGGCATATCATCCTTTTTAGCTCCGCTAGCATCGCTAAAGTAATCTAGATAAACAAAGCCGTTGGGCTCATCAACCGACTCCACTTCCATAAGTCCCCAAGACTCTTGACCATACCACTCATCCTGGTTCTTATCAACGCATTTCATACAGTAGTGAACTCGACCACCGGGTCGCAGATCATGTTCTTTCAAAGTCGTTTCCCAGCCCTGGGGCCCCCACCATTTTTCAAAAAACTCTTTATCAGCATAAGCCGGCCAAACCTTTTGTTTCGGGGCATCGAAAGTCCGCTCGATAACAAATTTTTTGTTCTTCAAATCTTTCTTTAAAACTGTTTTGGGCATATTATTGTCCTTCATTTAAGATTGCTTCTAATTTGTCAAAGCGGCCTTGCCACATCTGACGATATTGCTCTAAATACTCGTCCACTTCGCGTAAGGCGGTCACCTCCAGCGCCACCATTTGCCTCCTCCCTGCTTTTCTTTTTCGAATCAGTCCCGCCGACTCCAATACCTTAAGATGTTTTGAAATCGCTGCGAAACTGACGTCATAATTGCCAACTAACTCGCCGACTGACCGTTCGCATTCCATTACCCGGCGTATAATATCGCGCCGAATCGGGTCCGAGAGGGACTGGAAGACATTATCGAGCGCTACAGTATATTCAACCATTTGGTTGAATGTTACTACGAGTCTATTGACATGTCAACCGCACTGTACAAGCGTGCTATTATAAGCACAAGCATTATGCGTAGAGCCATCGCCCTAATTCAAAACCGCGACCATTGGTCAAAACTCCGATGGGCCATGCTGATTGCCATCTTGCTATCCGGCATTTGGACCGTTCACAATCCAGGCCTTGGTTTCCTGGTTTTCTTACTCCCTCCCCTGTGGGCCCTGCTGCACAGCTTTGAATTATTTGGCAAAAAACACACCCTGGTCATCTTCGCAGTTATCATGGTGGTGTCCTTCATCGCCGAGTACTTCGGCGTGCATACCGGAAAAATCTTCGGCGCCTATTTCTATAATCCCGATCACGCTGTCAACGGATTTTTATGGGGCGGAGTACCGCCGTTGGTGACATTTAGCTACATCTCCATTGGCTACAGCAGTTATTTAGTGGCCCGGATTATCCTGGGTTTTCCTGGCAAAATTAAAGGCGCCGCTTTGGTCGGTGTGCCGGTACTTGGAGCAATGCTAACCACCATGTGGGACATGAGTTTTGACCCGATTGCCTCATACGTTCACAAAATCTACACTTGGTACGAAGGCGGGGCTTATTTTGGCGTTCCCTTCCGCAATTTCACCGGCTGGTTCTTAGAAAGCCTGGTCTTTTTCAGTCTAATAACCCTATACTTGCAGGCCGTTCCCAAAGTTAAAGACTTCATGAAAAAGCCATCGGCTCTATTCTTAGGCGAGGCAGTTTTCTTAATGGGGGCCAATGCTTTTGGCACCGTAGTTAATGAATTCCGCGAGCCGACATATGTTCAACAATCCATGGCTCTGATTGCTCTATTTGGCCTGGGAATTCCAGTGGTGACAGCGACTTTCCGCTTGTTGCAAAAGAAAGCCTGATCTACTTGTTTTTGGTAGCCCGGTTTTTGAACATCCAGACCGCTACCGGCATGGTAACGACTATAATACCCTGCAACCACACTCCCAAATGTTTAGCTAAGTTTTATGAAACATTCTTCGCTGGACAACTGTCTTAGATATTTTTTGCCGATGCTGGAAGCGAAAAGTTGAGAGGTTTGGCTCTGGTGAGCTTTTAAGGCCTCCATTTTCAGACGCGTCTGAGCCAGAGTTAGTTTCAATCTTAAATCAGCCTCTGACGACTTTATGGTAAACGGTTCCTTAATGTTGAAGTATATATCAAAAATTTTGTCGCAAGCCTTACCGACTTTTTCATAGCGATCTCGAGTTTCGCAAGCTCCATAAACGACCAGCCAGCGGTCGGCTTTCTTTGATGCCTGGCGGGCCCACCTGCAAACGGTTTTGTGATCATCGTGCCCGGTAATACCTTTAGGCTCAAAGGTCACAATGCTATCTGGCCGAATTTTGTTGATTAGTTTTACTAACTGTTGGACAGCTTTTTTGTCATCAGCAGCTGCCAACTGACCATCCTGATAATTTAACCAATACAAATCATGGACGCCTACAACCGCCAGTGCCTGGCCAAGTTCGGTCTCGCGGATGCGGGCTAATTCAGCCTGAGGCCAGCGCCTTTCGTCAGCTGTTTGTCCAGCGCCGCCTTTAGTGGCAATCACACAAGCCGCCTTTTGGCCATTAGCAATCGCTGCCGACATCAAGCCAGCTGCTGCCCATGTTTCATCATCTGGGTGAGCCCAAATTCCTAAAATCGTTCCCAAGCTGTTTACATTTACCCGGCTTTTCATAATTGTAGCGCTTAGCGGTCTGATGCTATTGTAAACTAGATGTTCCAAGTCACCCAAAAACAATTTGAGAATTTTGTTGGTCGGGCCTTGGATGCTTTGCCGAAACGCTATCAACAACACTTAAATAATGTAGTCATAGTAGTTGAGGACGAGCCCAACGACGAACAGCGAGCCAAATTTCACTTAGAAAATGGCCGAACTTTATTTGGCCTGTATGAAGGCGTGCCCTTAACCCGGCGTGGCAACTATTATTCTGGCGTGGTACCCGACAAAATTACAATTTTTAAAAATCCGACCGAAGCCAGTGTTAATAACGAAGAAGAGTTGAAAGAGCAAATCCGCCACACTGTCTGGCACGAAGTCGCCCATTTTTATGGTTTAGACCATTTTGACATCAGTCAACGTGAATAAACTTTATTCCAACATGATATAGTGGTTATCAAGATGATCGGCTTGACGGTGACAGATTCGCAGAAAAAAGCCTTGACCATTGCGACGGTCATCGCCATTGTAGGCGGCGCTTTATTCCTGGAACCTTATTTCACCCTAATTGCCTTTGCTGGCATCGTAGCTTTCATGTTCAATCCGATCTATCATCGGTTAAATGATCGCTGGAAGAACCCAAATCGCTCATCAACAGCCACACTCCTAATTGCTCTGCTGATTTTACTGATCCCTCTAATCGGTGTTCTGGCGCTGAGCGTTCGCCAAATTGACACACTGGCTGATTCCTTCGATTCTTCGACTCTCGGCAACATAATTGCTGGTACTATTAACGGAGTCAACGACATTTTGACCAGGATAGGCCTTAGTTTCAGACTTGATCAGGCTTCAGCAACTGAAAATATTCAAGGACCGTTAAAAGAGTTCGGCCAAAACAGTCTGAAGTCTTTACCGGGATTGTTTAGCGGCTTCTTCAATTTCTTTTCAACTGCCATTATTTTCTTGTTCGTTTTCCTATCGATTTTAAAGAATCAACGTGTCTTGGTCCGGACTGCTCACGCCCTCAACCCATTGGGTGAGCAAATCAGCCGGCTGTACCTATCCAAAACAGCTGCCATGACTAAAGCCATGGTCCGCGGCCAATTCATCATCGCCATCCTCCAGGGGTTGGTTGATGCCGCACTGCTGGCCATGGCCGGTTTGCCGGAATACTTCTTTTTCTTCTTTGTGCTGCTGAGCGCCTTGTCAGTCATCCCCCTAGGCGGCGGCATTGTGGCCATTCCGATTGGAATAGTCATGATTCTAACCGGCCATATCTGGGAAGGAATTCTGGTCATCGCCGGTCACATTATTATAGTTACTAATATTGACAATGTCCTGCGACCACGTTTGGTACCCAAAGAAGCTAAATTAGATTCGGCTTTGACATTGCTGTCGGTGTTTGCCGGGCTTAAATTGTTTGGTTTCTTAGGAATAGTGCTTGGCCCGGTAATTATGATCCTGATTGTCACCACCATCCAAGTCTATTTAGAAGTTCACGGTTTTGATCCCAAGGATGGTAAGCCCCACCGCTCCAGAGGTATGGTGGCCCGTAGTATCCGGCGTCTTAAGAAGTTATTGGTTCGGCCCTCCTAATCGACTGATCGGTCTTGTTATACTAATGACAAGACACTTATGGTTAAAAACAATCATCATTTGCACCACTGGCACGCCGAGCAGCCTAGTTTTGTGTTGAAATCTTTTGACACCAGTACCGAGGGTCTATCTTCAGCTAAGGCCAAGCAGCGGTTAAAACGCTTTGGTCTAAACGTTTTAACCACCGAAAAAACCTCCTGGCTGAAACGTCTCGTCGAGCCTTTCACTAGCTTGTTTGTGATTATTATGGTGGTGGCCTTGGTAATTAGCCTGGTGATGCAGGAACCTACTGATGCCTTGGTAATTAGTGCTGTTTTGATTGTCAACGCTTTGATTTACTACTTCCAGCAGTACTCGGTCGGCCGAGTGCTGGCGTCCTTAAAGAGTCAGGAAGCTGGTACGGTTAGCGTTATGCGCGACGGCAAAAGACTTGAGATTAAGGCCCGCGGAATTGTACCTGGTGATATTGTCTATCTGTTCGAGGGGTTGAAGGTACCGGCAGACGGTCGAGTTATTGAAGCCAGCAATCTAGACGTTGATGAGTCAATATTAACTGGCGAGTCTTTGCCGGTCAGTAAATCTATTGATAGTTTGCCAGAAAAAACTGAAATTGGAGATCAAAAGAACATGGTCTTTAAGGGCACGTTGGTTTATAAGGGCAGTGGCTTGTTTGTGGTAACGGCCACCGCCAATAATACCCAGTTGGGAACAATCAGCCGTCTAGCCAGTCAAAGCGATATTGGTCGAACCCCAATCGAACGCAAAATTGATGAAATCACCAAAAAAATAGTCTACGGCGTAGGGGTAATAGCGGTTATCGTTTTTGGCCTGGGCCTGCTGCGTGGCATCGGCTTGGCCGAGGCCATTCGCTTTACCCTCTCCCTAGTTGTCTCGGTAGTTCCCGAGGGCTTACCAGTTACTCTAACTGTAGTTCTGTTATTAAGCGCCAAACGGATGGCCCGCCACAAGGCTCTGGTCAAGCGTCTGGCCAGCATTGAAACTATGGGGGCCATCACCTTGATTGCTACCGACAAAACCGGTACTCTGACTCAGAACAAACTTGATGTAGCGGCGGTTCATCCGGACAAAACCAGTGTAGCTCACGCCGCCGCGGCCAGCATTACCACTGAAAACGGTATAACCCTTGATCCGCTGGATAATTTGTTGGACAAAGCTTTCGGCAATTTCGTTAAGCCGGGGCGGCGGCTGGACGATTTTCCCTTTGATCAAAAATTGCGGATGAGCGGTGCCGTTTGGCAGACCAAGAGCGGCAAAATTACCTTTGTTAAGGGTGCTCCTGAAGTTATGATCAGCAGCCTGTCGGCAGCCGAAAGGCGTAAGATCATGCAGGTTCTAGACGACTATACCTCGCGCGGCTTTCGAACAATTGCCTTCGGTCATCTATCTAGCGGTGTCAAGCAGCTTTCCGATGTTTCTAAACACAAGCTAAAGTTTGATGGACTGGTGGCTTTGGCTGATCCGCTGCGGCCTAATATTCCATCGGCTATTGCCGAGGCTCGAGCAGCCGGCATCAAAGTAGTAATGTTAACCGGTGACCACAAAAATACCGCCGAAGAAATTGCTCGGCAAGCCGGACTGGTTACAAATTCAGACCAGGTAGCTGATAGTAGAATGCTGGAAAAGCCGCCCAATCGTCATCTTATGAAAACAGTTCTATCACGGATCCATGTCTTTGGCCGCGTCCTGCCGCAACACAAGTTTAACTTTCTTAAAAGCGTCAAGGACACTGAGGTTACGGCTATGACCGGAGACGGTGTTAATGATATCCCAGCCCTGGTAGAAGCCGACGCCGGTCTATCAATGGGTAGCGGTACCGACGCGGCCAAAGACGCCAGCGATATTGTTCTGTTAGACGACAATTTTGGCACCATCATTAACGCTGTCAAGCAAGGCCGAGCCGTGATTGCTAACATCCAAAAGATGCTATTCTATCTTATCTCAACTAGTCTCGGTGAAGCTGGAACCATGATTGGCGCCCTGCTGACCGGCTTGCCGCTGCCGGTAACTGCCGTACAAATTCTGTGGATCAACCTAGTGACCGATACTTTTACAGTGTTGCCGATTGGCATCTCCAAGCCCGAGCGCTACCAGATGAAGCAGCCGCCGCGAAGTCCTCACAGACCGTTGTTATCACGGCCAATGTTGTCACGCACCATCTGGACTGGCCTGCTGACCGCGGCGGCCACGCTTTTCGTATTCCATCGTTTGCTACCCAAAGGCTATGACTATGCCCAGACGGCGGCCTTCACAGCCATTGTGGTGGCCCAATGGGCCAATGCCCTGAACGCTGCTTTCGACCGCTATAGTTGGCTATATTTCTTCCTGCGACCAAACTTCCTGCTGTTAGGCGGAATTGTAATTTCAATCGGCCTGCAGGCTTTGGTCGTCTATGGTCCGCTGCAATCAGCCTTCGGCATCGTGCCGCTGTCGTCATCAGATCTCATGCTGACGGTGTTTGTACCGGCCGCCACGGTTCTGCTTGGCGTCGACCTGCACAAGCTAATTTTCCGCCGCTCGGATTTACCCCCTGAAAGGGCCGCCCAAACACCTTAGGTTTTGCGATATACCTTAAAAGATATATTGCAAAACAACCATCATCCAGACCAGGCATTGGCAAACGGCCGGACACTTACCGCCGCGGCCAAATAACCGCCGCGGTAATTGACCCTAGAGGAATCGGGCCAAAGTCTCGGCTGTCGGTACTCATTGGCCGGTTGTCGCCCGAAACAATAAAACCGTCACCGTCTGTGTCGACAATTCGTTTGATTTTCTCTAGCCCGTGGTGACTAAATACCACGATCTGACCGGGACGATAATGCCGCCGGGGCACAGCCAAAATCAGACGTCCCGGCCTTAAGGTCGGCTGCATGCTGTCGCCAACCACTCGGCGGACTAAAAACCTAGGCCGCCTTTTTGGTTTCGTGGAAGATCTTGGCGATCTCATCAATCATGTCCAGCAATTTCTGACCCTCAGCCGGATCAACAGACTTCTTGCAGTCACCGGCTTGCTTGGTAGCTTGCCAAAACTTATCATGCAAATCTGGATACTTTTCTAAATGCGGCGGCTTGAAATAATCTGTCCATAGTACCCATAAGTGATGCTTTACCAGTTCAGCTCGCTGTTCTTTGATAAAAATAGCCCGGATTTTATCTTCCTGGTGAAGGTCGGAACTGTATTTTTTCATAATCTCATGAACCGATTCAGCTTCGATACGAGCCTGAGCCGGATCATATACTCCGCATGGTAAATCACAATGTGCATAAACTGGCTTGATCAAACTCATAATCCCTCCTTCGATGTGATTCTAGTATATCACTGGAGATATTTTATAGCCAGATCACGAGCCAATAGTCCGGAAATCGGATTAGCAAACCCTGCCAGGTCAGCCGTCAATGGACGTTTGTCCTGACTCAAAGCTTGTTGCAGATGATTGGGACTGAGTCCTACCATTCGCAAGGCCTCACCAGCTGCAAATCGGTACAAAAGAGTCGGCTTGCCGTCCGACTTAGCATAGATTGACGGCCAGACCAATCTATCAAATTTATCGTGTATCATCGAAGGGTCCGGACGGTCACGAACTACTTTTCGAGCCCGGTGTTGAGCAGCCATAACACCATGCAATACGGTTGTCGTGGCTGCTAAATCAACAGCCGGTCCTATATCTGTACGACAGGCGTGTTGCAGAATTCTAGGGAACTTCTTAGATACTGACACGATTGTTGCTGTCATATCATATTTACTACGTCGGTGCCAGGTGGACATAGGCGGATGAATATCAACTGCAGGAGAAGTGTCAAACGACAGCTTTGTATGAGCAACATCAATGGCATCGTCAGACATGGCGTATCGGTCCTTTAGGTGACGAACTGCCTCCCCAGATAGAGCAGCCGAGTACACAACATCGAGGAAGCCCTCGACTTCCTCGATACCATTCCTAATTTGGGGGTTGTCGGGGAATTGAATTACTTCGCCGCATTTATCTCCGGGTCCATTAGTCATAATTACTATTATATCACACTTGTCAATCTTTTTCAATACCTAGTTCTCTAGCGGCTTTGCTGGCGGCGCCACTTTTCAATGTCAGCATGGTGGCCTGATCGAAGCACTGATGGAACAGTTATACCGCGAAATTCTTCTGGCCGAGTGTAGTGTTCGTGCTCGATGGCCTGATCATCGTCTTGAAAGGACTCTTTTTCAGCACTGGTTTCACCTCCCAGAACGCCGGGCAACAACCTAGTGACGCTATCAATTATAATCATCGCCGGTAACTCACCGCCAGTTAAGACGTAGTTGCCAATGCATATCTGTTCGTCAACAAAGCTGGTAATTCGCTCATCATAACCCTCATAACGCGGGCAGACAATTATCAGGTCGTGGCTGGCTGAGGCCAGGCGCTTCGCATCGGACTGTTTGTACAGCTTGCCGCGAGGTGTCGGTAGTAGCACCCTGGCATCTGGCGAGCTGGTCTTAGCGTGTTCAATTGCCGCCACTATTGGTTCTGGCCGCAGAACCATGCCGTCACCGCCACCATAAGGAATATCATCGACTTGCTGGCGAGGTCCCAGGCCAAAATCTCGCAATGGTATATGGACAAAGTCTACTGCGCCAATGTCCTGAGCTTTGCGAAGCATGCTGGTGCCCAAAACCCCCTCAAACATGTCCGGAAACAGTGAGATTATAATTATCTTCACAACATTATTATACAGGGGTAGAATTAAGATGCCTAGTTAGCGAATATATCGCTGTGAGGCCGTCTGGGTTAATATTAATACAATGCGTAGCTTAAAAATGGCGGTAGGTTTTTTTATTGCTGCAGTGATATTATTTGCTCCAGCATTGGGTTCGGTGTCTTCGGCTCAAGCTTCGTCTGATTATGAAGACAGTGAGTGTTATTTGGGCAACGTTCCTGCTTTTGATGCACGCGACCAGATTCGACCAGGCAGCTATGCTATCTATGCTAAATTGGCTCGCCGTGGACAATTAGCACCTGTGACTCTTTATATTGAGGACAATGGAGCTTCTGCTTGCCAGCTAGTCGGTTCAATTGAAGCAAATGGCGAGACCTGGCAGAGGGTAGGCACTTGGGATTCAATCGATGATGCGCCGGTTCGGTTTCAACTGAGTTCGCCGGCTTTTACTTATGAACTTGACGCTAACCGCCCATCGATAATGTTACTTCCGCTGACTAGTCCGCCCTGCCAGCCGGTTGTTAATTGTGAACTTGAGTACGAGGGTCAGCCTGCATACCTTGTGCCGACTAGTACTTTACTAAGCGAAAATCAATTGCGGGTACAACAAGTCAAAGATCTACAATCAGATCGTTTGGTGCAGGTTGGGTATTTTTCTGATGGTCAATTACTTTACACCACGCCTAAGTTAGAGCCGTTTGACCTGCGGTATGTCCGTGGCGGTGATCACGACCTATCCAGGGTGCTGCAATTTGAGTCCG
Source organism: uncultured Candidatus Saccharibacteria bacterium (assembly GCA_964493895.1). Classification (GTDB taxonomy): domain Bacteria; phylum Patescibacteriota; class Saccharimonadia; order Saccharimonadales; family JAGQNJ01; genus CAYRSA01. The sequence goes on from CAZBPY010000003.1 coordinate 21,146, forward strand.
GGCAGAGGGTGGTTTTACCTTCCACTGCCAGGATTAGCTTTGCCAGAGATTTTCAAAATCTGTTATTCCGCCTTTTTCACAGCAATCGCATCGGCTTGCAAATTCTAGCCACCTTAATCATCTTGTCTCTAGTGGCCATGATTACTCTGGCCGCTATTCGCACCCTACATCGGCGACGTATTTGGAAGCTTAGTCATGGTTTATTGAGGCCGTCGCCTTCTAAACTGCAGCCACAGCAACAGCTGCCGGCCAATTATGTTCCGCCGGCCCATAAATTCATAGCTGAGGATTCGGCCCTGATAAAGCGAGTTAAACAGTTCATGCCTTATGTTTTTGCGGCGATTTGCATCGTTGTGGCCATTGGCGTAATTGACACTTATGTGGGTCAGCTATTTAAGGTTGATGGGCCAAGCATGGAAAACACTCTTCAGACCGATGATTTGATCTATGTTAACCGACTACCAAAAACCTGGGCCACTATCAATGGCGGTGAATTCGTGCCTAAACGCGGGCAAGTTGTCGTCTTCCAAAAGGCCCATAGCGAACTGTTTATTCAGGAAAGTCAGGGCGAAGAAAATACATATGTTGTCAAGCGAGTTTTGGGACTGCCTGGTGAGCGAGTACTGATCAAAAACGGTAAAATCACTATTTTTAACCGCGATCATCCTGGCGGCTTCAACCCTGATGATAACAGTGACTGGCAGGCAACATATATCGTTGACCCGAACGAGAATATTGACTTAACCCTAAATCAAAGCGAGATCTTTGTCACTGGCGACAATCGTCCAGAATCACTAGACTCTCGAACCAACGGACCGATTAATATCAATGAGCTGATTGGAGTGGCCGAAGCCCGCCTATTGCCGTTTAGCAAACGCCAAACGCTTTAGTAGGCCTGTATGGTCATTTCGCTGACTTCAACCGGAGCTTCAAAGGGGTATTCATTAGGATAATCTGATGCAAACGCCCAGAATTCCAGGGATATAAAACTCTTTGCACTATCCTCAAACTCAATATCGTTACAGACATCGGTGAAGTTTGTGCTATTTAATATATGTGTATTATAACTTGAGTCCTCCGATTTCCGGTTTTTATCTGGACTGGCAACAATCCGTACAGAAGATGCCTTGTTCGGTTCTGTGACTCGGGCACGCGCGCAGACTTTAAATCTCTTCCCCCAATTCGCTTCAACAAATTTAGGTACTTGAATATATTCTTTTGTAAATTCAGGCGTCATGATATTGCCAACAACTGGGTCTGAGTGCCATTTAGGACCAGTCTCCCATACGCTTTCAGGTCCGGCAGTAATTGTTACAACATCACTCAGGACATGGTCACGTGAGCTGAGATTTCCGTCATACACTCTGAGCTGGTTGGCAATTAATTTATTGCCAGCTCGCTTTTGGCCTGGCAACGGCTTCCCAGCATAATTATAGAGCGCATTCGCGAGCTGGGCTCTTAATAATGGATCGCTTGGTTTAAACGTCCCGTTTTGAAAGCCATTCATCATACCTATGTCAGAGGAAGTCGCCCAGGTTATGGCATCTTTGGCCCAGGCTGGCGTGTCGGTGAATCTAGCCGTCGTAACCGATTCCGCCTTGGATGAATTGCCTCTCACCCGATTGAATACGTAGAATCCGACTGCCACGATCAAAACTATTACTATTAGAATAATAAAGGCTTCTACGTGTGCGAAGCCGCGCTGTCCAATTTTTTTCATTTTTTAACCTTTTGATTTTATGTATTCTGGTCAAACTATACCATAATACGGCCCGCTTACCTAGAGCTTGTCCACAGCTCTAAAACTATATATCAAGGTCGTCGAGATCAGCCAGTTCGCGGCGGGTTCGGTCAAAGTTGGATTGGCTGTCATCGGCTTCATCTTGTTCGTCAGCAAAGACCTGTACATCCGAATGGTCGGCGACGCTTTCGCTGGCATTCTCCGCACTGTCGTCTGCATCAATCGGATGGTCATCTTGTTTAGGTTTTTCTTCAGCTGCTGGCTGGGGCTTATCAGATTTTTCAGGTTTAGGCGGCTTCTCCCCGCCAACATCAACAATTTTTAGATTATAACGAGCATCATTCTTTGTCCCCAGAGCCCGCAGTAAAGTTCTCAACGCCTGGGCCCCGGCACCGCGCTTGCCAATAACTCGTCCAAGATCTTCGGGATTAACGGTCAGTTCTAGTAATACACCTTTTTCATCTATAGTACGCTTGATAGACACATCATCGGGGTTGCCGACAATAGTTTTTACTACATATTCAATAAATTGTTCGTCAATACTGGCGCTCATAATGTCCTCCTGTAAGCTCAGTCTTTGGTAATACTTCGATTATAGCACGAGCAAAATGCCGGTACTTAAGACTTTTTGTCTTCTTTGGGAGCGCCTTCGGCAGCAGGCTTGTCGGTGGCCTCAGCTGATTCTGGTTCAGCTTTTGCGCCTTCGGCATCGGTAGACTGTTCAACATCTTCAGCGGGTGGTTCATCGGTGGCCGCCGGTGTCTCAGGCTCGGCCGGCTCGTCAGGGCGATTCTTGCGCAACTTCTCGGGGTTGCGGATTTTACGCTTTAGAGGCTCGCTTAACTGAACCCAGGCGGGCAGCTTAACCCCTTCTTTCTTGAATAATCGGGCCACTCGATCGGATGGTTGAGCACCATTTTTAAGATAAAAATCGGCCTTCTCGCTGTCGATCGTTAAAACTTTGGTGTGCGGATCAAAATTTCCCAAACGGTAAACAATCCGACCGCTGGTCGGCGTCAGACGGGATTCTTGGACCACCACACGGTATTGAGCATGGCCTTTGCGGCCAGTTCGTTGCAAACGGATAGCTAACATACTCGGACTATTCTACAGATAAGCGCCTCTGATGTCAACAGGGGTTATTTATTGATATTTTTTCAAGGCTTCGGTGGCGGCTTCTTGCTGACCTATTTGCTTGGACGGCCCTTGTCCGCTTCCCATTAGTTTGTCATTGATATAAACGCCAACTGTGAATAATTTGTCGTGGTCCGGACCCTCTTCCTCAATAACTTTATAGACTGGTGTAGCGCTATCAATCGCTTGAGCCTTTTCCTGAAGATGCGACTTAGCATCCATCCAGGAACCAGATTCCAATATGCCATCGAATGTCGGCAGCAAACTCTTAGCAATAAAGTCGCGGGCGGCTTCATAGCCCTGATCCAGGTACAGCGCCCCAACCACAGCTTCGTAAGTATTAGCCAAAATTTGGGCCCGGGCCCGCTCGGAGCCGCGCTTTTCACCGCGGCTTAACCGCAACAAAGGTTCAAATTCTGATCGTCTGGCTGCCTCAGAAATGCTCTCGGTACGCACTAAACTGCTGCGCCAGTTAGTTAATATTCCTTCCGGTTCAGAATAGTTGGAATACAGAAACTCAGTTACGACTAGCTCTAAAACGGCGTCGCCCAGAAACTCCAGTCGCTCGTTGTGTTCGGTGACAGACTTACGGTGCTCATTAACATAACTGCGATGCGTAAAAGCCAGTAACAACAGTGCTGGATCTTTAAAGGTCGTACCTAATTGTTTCTTGGCAAACTCAACGTATGGTGCTATGTCCATCTATTTCTTAAGCCCTATTTTCTTCTGTCTAATTTTCTTGAGTCCCAGCAAAATAATCTTGCCAATATCATCATACTCTATTTTATCAAGCGCTTCTCTAGCTGGGAACCATTTTATATCATTCATCCAGTCTTCTTTGACTAGTTTCTGGTCAGCCGGATCAGCGTGAACCAGATAAATGTCCTGGGTGATCAACACTAAGCTGTTTTGCCGGCGATACTGGAAATTGATTTTCCCCAGCCAATCGTACATGGTGACCTTTTTCAGGCCGGTTTCTTCTTTAACTTCGCGTTCGGCGGTCTGTTTGGGTGTTTCTCCTTCTTCCATGTGACCTTTGGGAATTGTCCAGCGGTCACGAGCATCCTGAATTAGCAAGATGTCTATCTCGTCAGTACCCGGCCGGCGTCGAAAAATGACACCACCGGCGGTTGGTTCACGCAGGACCTCTTTGATAGCCGGGCTGCGGCGCTGAGCAAACTTGCGAAACCGGTCAATTGGCTTTGGTCTTTTCATTCTTTTCCTTCTGTTGTCTGAGCAGTGACCCTAACACTCCATTGATGAATTTTGAAGAGTTATCGCCGCCAAAGGCTTTGGCCAGCTCCACCGCTTCATTGATCACCACCTTGTCAGGAGTGTCCGTCTCGTAAAGAAGCTCGTAAGCTCCTATTCGAAGAACCAGGCGGTCCATCCGGGCAATCTGGTCCAGAGGCCACTCCGGCGCCAACGGCTGTAACACCTTATCAATATCAGATACATGGGAATCCACACCTTTGACTAGCTGACGGACAAAAGCGGTGTCTTTCAGGGTCTTGTGATAGCGCTGGATATTTTTCTTGGTCACCTGGTCAAGATCAAAAGCCTTATCACCACTTGTGGTTCGAAACTCTTGCTCGAACAAGGTTTGCAGTGCGACGATGCGACCAAGATGCCTGTTTGCGCTCATTGTTAAATTCCTATCTACCTGATATCCGGGTAATTTGGGAAGTTATTACTAGTATAGCAGGCTTCACCAAGCCCGGCGTGGCTTATTTTACAGACTTGGCAGCCTTCTGGCTGGCCTTCTTACCTGACTCCCGACGAGTTGTATAAGCCTTGACTGGTGATTGAGCATTCACCGCCCGAGCCAGCTTGACCACCAGGTGACTGCGGCGAGCCCCTGTTCGGCGCGGAGTGGTTCGTTTCTTGGGCTGTCCCATAAAAAATAATCCCTTTCCTTAAATTTCTAAATCCTTGAAACCTAGTCTACCACTAAATCACCCCTGTTTCAAGAGCTAGCCAACTACGATGTTGAGAATCTTGTCCGGCACGTAAATGACCTTTTTAATGTCTTTGCCGGCAAGGTGCTTACTGACTTTTTTGTCATTTTTAGCCGCCTCTTCGGCAACCGCCTGATCGCTGCCAGCCGGAAGTTCCAATTGAGCCCGGACTTTACCGTTAATTTGCACCACCACTGTCACCACGTCGCTAACAAGATATTTCTCGTCCCACTTGGGCCAGTGGCCAACATGAACTGAATCCTCATGGCCTAGCTGGTGCCACAACTCTTCGGCAATAAACGGGGCAAACGGAGCCGCGCACATAACGGTTTTTTCCAGACAATCGCGCCAGACTTTGGACTTAGCAATTCCAGCCTCGCCCTTCAGTTTGTAAAAGTCATTAACCACTGTCATCAGAGCCGAAATTGCCGTGTTATAGCGTTGTTCGTTAATGTCGTCAGTGACCTTATGAATCATTTTGTTTGTAGCTACCAGAAGCTGCTTCTCTAGGTCTCGGTCAACTTCTTTCTCGAGGGCATCATTAAATTCTTGGACAAGATTCCACAACCGCGACAGAAATCGGAATGTACCCGGCACACCCTGGGGGTCCCAATTGGTACCCAGCTCTAATGGTGCAGCAAACATCAGGTAGGTGCGTAAAGCGTCAGCCCCATACCCTTGATCGATGATCTCTAGCGGATCAGCCCCGATACCCTTTGATTTGGAAAATGCGCTGCCATCACTAGCTGTAACTTTGCCATTAAACAGGAATTTCTTGAAGGGCTCGGGATCATTAATCAAGCCTCGCTTATGGAAAAAACGGGTTACAAACCGAGCATACAACATATGGGCCGTGGCGTGATCAGCTCCATTATAGAAATCCAGGGGCATCCATTTGTTGACGCGTTTAATGTCGAAGGCTTGTTTGTCATTGTGCGGATCAAAGTAACGCAGCATGTACCAGCTACTGCAAATATAGGTATCTAGGGTATCGGTTTCTCGTTCAGCCGGGCCGCCGCATTTTGGACATTTAACTTTCAGCCAGTCCTTAGCCCTTGCCAAGGCGCTGCGTCCATCACCGCTCGGCTTGAAATCAGTCAATTCAGGCAATATAACTGGCAGGTCTTCATCAGGCACCAACACCGGTCCGTCTTTCGGGCAGTTGATAATTGGGATAGGTGCCCCCCAGTATCTTTGGCGAGATACGCTCCAGTCACGCATCCGATAGTTAGTTACCGATTTAGCTACGCCCTTTAGTTCCAAATCAGACACAATTTTTTCTCTCGCCTCGGAGGCTTCCATACCGTCATACTCACCAGAATTTATTAATTCACCCTCTCCTTCAATCGATGTGGTTTCTTGTAGCAAGCTCCAGATCATCTTCTGATTGCTTGGCGTCAAACGATTCATCACCTCAGATTCATCGACCCACACTAAAGAATGTAACTTCTGTTCCCCTTCGTCAATTTTTTCTTGTTGGTCTAAGTTCTCGACAGTCGCTAATAACCCGTGGCTAATGCTTTTTCGATTCTGATTTTTATGTGAAGCATTGTAGCGAGCGCTAGTAACCCAAGGAGATTGCTTGATAATTTTGACATGTTTAAGGCCGGCTTCTTCTTCAATTTCCATGCGTGCCGCATCCTCAGGCGTTTGGCCCTCCTCGATACCTCCCATGATGGCTGTGGTTATTCCTTCCAGTGTTCCATGCCAATCTAAAATTGCATACTTCCCAGTTGACTCATCACGCAGATGAACAACAACTGTCTGTCTTTCAACCTCTTCTAGACCTGGGGCTGGTGGATTTGAAGCATCAGGCGCACTTGGCATGACAACTTGTCGCATTGGCAGATCATATTTCTGAGCGAATTCGAAGTCGCGTTCGTCGTGGGCCGGGACGGCCATAATTGCGCCAGTTCCGTAACTGAGCAAGACATAATCAGCAATCCAGATAGGAATTTTTTCCTGATTGGCCGGATTGATAGCGTAGGCGCCGGTGAACACGCCGGTCTTTTCTTTGGCTGCTTGCCTCTCCACTTCGGTTTTCTTAGCCGTGGACTTGATGTAGTCGTCAACTTCTTTTCTGCGCTCATCCGTTGTAATCTTGGCAACGATGTCGTGTTCGGGGGCGACAACCATAAAGGTAGCTCCAAACAGGGTGTCCGGCCGGGTGGTAAAGACGGTCAAGATCTCGTCGTGGCCATCGATCTTAAAGTCAATTTCGGCACCCTGGCTACGTCCAATCCAATTCTTCTGAGCCAGCTTGACGCTTTCTGTCCAATCCAGATCGTCAATAGCCTCTAGCAGCTCGTCGGCGTAATCCGTGATTTTGAAAAACCACTGCTTGACCTCTTTCTTCTCGACCAGCGGATCATCCGGCCCATCATGCCGCCAACATTTGCCGTCAATAACCTGCTCATTAGCCAACACCGTCTGGCACTTGGTACACCACCACTGCATCCGAGCATCCTGATAAGCCAGCCCGGCTCGATACATTTCAGAAAAGATCCATTGTGTCCATTTGTAGTAATCCGGTTGGTGGGTAGCAATTTCTTTGGACCAGTCATTGCTCCAGCCCATGGCCTTATACTGTTTGTGATAATTCGGAATAATCTGAGCCATTGATTCTTGCGGCGAAATCCCAGCTTTGATGGCGTAATTCTCAGCCGGCAGACCAAAGCTATCCCAGCCCACCGGGTGATAACTTTCATAACCCTGCTGCCTCTTGAACCGAGCCAGTACGTCGCTGATGGTGTAGTTCATGGCGTGGCCGATATGAATGCCAGCCCCGCTGGGGTAATTGAACATGCTCATAGCAATAAACTTCGGCCTATCCGAATCTAGATCAGCCTTATAAGTTTGATGTTCATCCCAGTATTTCTGCCACTTCGGTTCAATGGCTTTTGGATCATAGCGTTTCATCGCCATCTATTATAACAGAGGTGGCCCAGGAGTAAACCCCATCAAACTTTGGGAAAAATATGCAAAGCCTGACCGGTCATGCGTTCAGCAAACTGCTTAGCCGGCTGTGAGTAGTACAAAGGTGTTCCAGGGTCACGGGCCGTTTGGATGTCTTGTTGGACTGCGGCATCACCTTCATACCTGAACATTGCATGGGTGTCAGTATCAATGTATTCAACTCGGTCAGTTTCATCATCAATATCAAACACCAAAACACTATGGGTATTAAGGCCAGCTCGTCCATCGACAATCGAAGGGATAAAAATGCTAACTGCCGATAATCCGTGCTGTCTAGTGGTGTATTTCAGCGCCTCGATCCATCGATTCTTATCCTTGCCGCCAAATTCGCCTAGCTGAAGTAAAATGTTTCTCTCGTTATCGGTTGTGACTCGTCGAGAATTGGTGCTCTGCTGAAGATCCGTAGAGTTTATATCGTATTGCAAATTCTGTGAAACTACGGGATGGCCAGCAAAGCGCAGTGTATCGGCTAAGGATGTTGCGACCCAACCAAGCCCTTCGGCATAGTATCCCTTTTCTTCATGACCAGGACCGAAGGTATCGAGAAAACCTACAAGACCATCAAGACTTACATCGGCAGATTCATCAAGCATCAATCGGGCTACAGATACGCATTGCAGCAAACAAGCTCTGCCAAGCCTAAACTCGCGTTCTTTATCAATAATTTCGCCCATCAGCAGTTGCTGGGGGACTCTGAGTAGGTCATGATGTGTTGGATGGTGCATGTCTGCCAACTACCTTGAGAAGTTTTGTTTCTTTTTAGCTAGCCAATCTGGGCTTTGACGAACAAGCAGTTTGACATCCTCTGGATCAGCCAGGAGCGGTTTGATGGCTTCTTCAGCGTAAACATTGTTTTGCGAGCCTTTGATCAACACCACCGCCCCGGTTTTTAAGTGTCTTTTTATAACTTCGCCGGCATCGTGCGGGTTTTCAGCCTTGATAACTTGACAGCCCTTAGCTTGAGCTGCCGCCGCTGTAAATTTATTGGCATCCGGACCCAGTGTGACCACTAAATCAAGCTGCTTAGGCTCGCAGTAATCACCGATATTTTTATGAGCTTGCTGAGACATATCGCCGAGTTCATTCATATTACCCAGCAAAGCAATTTTTTGTGGTGCCTTCATCTGATACAAACTATCTAGGGCTGACATGACTGCTGTCGGGCTGGCATTATAGCTCTCGTCAATAATCAGCGAATCCTTGATGCCTTTTAGGCGTTGCATTCGGCCACTGACCGGTTGGATTTTGGCTATACCGTCGGTAATCGTTTGCTTGTTAAGCCCCAGTAGGTCAGCTACAGCGCTGGCGGCGGCCGCAGAGTACAATTCACTTTTGGCAACGGCTTCCATAACAGCCGAGATCCACGGTTTACCAGACTTTTCGATGTCGAACCGGGCCGAGGCCACCGCAAACTGCGGCCGCCGCAGCCGATAATTACCGGCCGACTCACCATAGAAAATAGCCTTTAGATTCTTTGGTAGGTATTTCTTATCACACAAGTCTTGGTTGACAATCACTTGCTTGGAAAAATCGGCTACCGCAAATTCTTCTTCAGCCACTGCTGACATGGTCTGGAAAAATTCCATGTGTTCGGGAGTTATGGCCGTCACCACAGCCATGTCCAACTTTAAATACTTTTTAAATTGAGTGATCTGCCCGGGCCCATCAGTACCCAGTTCAACCACCACCACGTCGAAAGGATAGCGGCCTAATAGCTGAAGCTCAATTCTTAGAAAAACCCACAGCCAAGCCAACGGATTGAGTAGTGATGGCATATTAAGGCCAAAAAACACTAGCGGCACACTGACCGGGTCATTGTAGTTGCCGGCCTGAAATCGAACCCGCTGCGCCTGTCCTAAAACTGTAGCTATAGCAAACTTGGTGCTGGTCTTGCCGATGCTGCCAACGACGCCAACAATCTTGAACGAACGCTTGGCCCGCAATCGGCGAACCTGCCACCCCAAGATACTTACGACAAAGCGACGGGCCAGATTTTTCATCACAACTCCTAGTTTCCCGTCGGCGTAAAGATTTTCTGGATCTGTAGTTCAAGCTGTTCACGCATTAGGTTGGTGTCCGGAACTTCAACCGGCACCTGTGCTCCATAGCCGAAATACTTCTCTGTTCTGGCAGAGCCACCAAAAGTTATCTCAAGAACCTGTCGACTATTAATGCCGCTAACGATGGTTAGCTGGGCAGGATCAAGTCCAGCGTATTGGTCAGGATCAACAGCACTCATTTGCTTTAGCCCCATCCACTCGTCAATTTTTTTCAGTGCTTCGATGTAGCTTTTCAGATTAACATTCACTTTATATTCATAAGCCTGCTTGCCAGCCCGCTCAACGACTTTGGCGCCGCGGTAATCAACATCATAAACTTTGTTGTCCTTCATAAACTGCAGTAATTCTTGCTGTTGAGCCGAAGTCAGATTAGCAAATGGCACCGATGAAAAAACTGTTTCAGCAAAGACACTTTGATTTTGTCCAAAACCTTGAACTAGATTCTCCCGGCTCCAGACATTTTGAATAGACGAAATATCTGGCCGATTAGCAGTCTGGATATCAGTATAACGAGCAAAGTTATTGTCCGGCGTCCCGATGATTTCAGTTAATACTTTTGTCTCACCGTTAGCCGATGGCTGAGTAATTGTTGTAATCCCCCGAGCCACATTATTCTGCCCCAGCGATAATTGAATAGTCTGATCAAGTTCAGTCTGACCGGTGGTCTGCTTGATCTGCCGGGTTACCCCTTGTGTCCGCAGACTAGTCGCTACACTATCCCAAAAAACCTTGTAGGGATTGCGGTGAATAAATGAGTACCACATCCAAACCCCGCCTACTAAAATCAAAGTTCCAAGAATACACAGCCAAACTATCGCCAACTTCCGGCCATCCATAGGAACATCTTTAACGCGTGCCATTGACACCTATTATAACACTGGCGAGCTGACTCAAACACCCCTGGAAATTTCATTCTCACTCCTGTAGAATAGGCAATGCTAAGGGGTATTAGCTCAGTTGGCTAGAGCGCTTCGCTGGCAGCGAAGAGGTCAGCGGTTCGAGTCCGCTATACTCCACCATTTTGATCGATAATTTTTTGATAGCAAGCTATACACAGGTGTAGCTTTTTTACTTTTTCGTCTTCGTCTGGTGGACTCAATAAAATACCACCGAATTCGGTTAATTCTTGTTTGCAGAAATCACAGTGTGGTTTGATAGCCATAATAAATTGCGAAAATCGTGCGCGCCCACCCGGCGACGGGTAATTTTATGTTTAGTGGTTTTTGTTTTACACGTCGCGTTTTTGCGCACGATCCTCCTGAATACAATTAAACGCTTATGTTTAGTATATGTCAACTTGCAGTCGATTATTTGCGGCTCAATCTATCAACGCTACCATAGTTGCCATAGTGGTAGTTGCAAAGTGATACACTTTTTGTGTATAGAGTGTATCAAAATATTTATCACTGATTTTAGACGTATAGCCGCCAAAACATCTATAGCGCCATGTCAACTTAGAAAACCAAGGAGTTGCCGTTCGTCAATTTGTTTGACGCCGAGTTTATCGGCTTTGGCTAGCTTGCTGGAGCCGACATTGTTGCCAACTACTAAGTAGTCAGTCTCTTTTCCGACAGATGATTGAAAGGTGCCGCCTAAGGCACGGATCTTTTCGGCAGCTTCTTCTCGCTGCATTGAGTCCAGACTGCCGGTGATAACAAAGGATTTGCCGGACAATTTGCCGCCAACCTGTTTTACCTCCTGGGGGTGAACTCCGAGTTTAGCGAACTGTTGCAAAATCTTCTGGTTAGCCGGATCAGCGAACCACGCCACAACGGCTTCAGCAACCACTTCGCCAACTCCTTCAACAGCAGCTAGATCATCAATTTCAGCGGCTGCAATTGCCTCCAGGCTGCGGAAATGATTGGCCAAATCAATAGCAGTTTGAGTGCCGACATGACGAATACCAAGTCCGTATAAGAACCGTGCCAGGGTTGGGCTTTTCTTAGTTTGGATAGCATCTACTAGTTTGCGGGCTGAGACTTCGGCGAATCGTTCCAGTTTTTCAACTTGTTCGGCCTTTAGTCTGTAGATATCGGGCGTCTCGCGGATTAGTCCGGCGTCCAGTAGGGCGATAACGTTTTTCTCGCCCAAGCCTTCGATGTCCAGAGCACTTTTGCTGGCAAAATGCTGGATGCGTTTGTAAACCCGCGAGGGACACTGGTTGTTGGGGCAGCGCCAGACAGCCTCGTCGGCTTTGAGCTTAGACAGTCGCGTGCCGCATTCCGGACAGGTGCTGGGGAATTTGAAGGGTTTGGCTGACTTTGGACGAAGCTTTTCGACGACCTCAACAACTTCAGGAATAATGTCACCGGCTTTTTGGATGATAACCGTATCGCCAACTCGGATATCTTTGCGAGCCACTTCGCTTTCATTGTGCAGCGTGGCCATCTGGACGGTTGAGCCAGCCACTACCACTGGTTCGAGCATGGCGACCGGGGTGGCCGCGCCGGTGCGGCCGATGGAGATAAAGATGTCTTTGACGGTAGTTGTGGCTTGCTCGGCCGGATATTTGTAAGCGATCGCACCGCGCGGCGCTTTGCCAGCTATTCCTAGACGAGCATAAACCTGGCGATCATTAACCTTAACTACCAGGCCATCGGTACCATAGGGCAATTTGTGGCGTTTCTCTTCCCACTGGTCGGCGTATTTTTTGACTTCGGAGATGGTTTTTAGGACCGGAGCTTGCTTGTTAACCAAAAAACCAAGCTGGCTGGCTACTTTGTAGGTGTCGGCATAAGTCGGCAAATCATCCGGGTTGTCGCGCAGGACATCATAAGCTCGAAAATGCAGCGGCCGCTGAGCTACCAGCTTCGGATCGAGCTGCCTGATGGTTCCAGCAGCTGTATTACGGGGGTTGGCAAACAGCGGCAGGCCCTGAGCCTGGCGGTTTTTGTTTAGTTTTTCAAAATCCTTTTTATACATGACAATTTCACCGCGGATTTCAGTTCGGCCAATCAGAAACTTTTCATAACCTTTGTGTTTGTGCAGCCGCAATGGCACCGAATCCAGAGTGCGAACATTAACCGTAACATCCTCGCCAATGAAACCATCGCCGCGAGTCACCGCTCGGGACAATAAACCGTCTTCGTACACCAACGCACAGGCAAAACCGTCCATTTTTAGATCGACGAAATATTCGATTTTAGAATCCGGAGCCAATTTAGTTATGCGAGCCGCCCAAGCTTCTAGCTCAGCCTGGTCAAAAGCATCGTTTAAACTCAACATTCGACTAGTGTGCCTGGCCGAAGCAAACTTACCCAAAGCTTTGCCGGCCACTCGTTGAGTTGGTGAATCCGGAGTTACTAGGTCCGGATATTGCTCCTCCAGTTGAGACAGTTCGTGCTTGAGCGAGTCGGCCGCCGCCTCGCTCATTATCGAGCGATCGTTGACGTGGTATTCATAGCGATACTCGTTTATGGCTTCTTTAAGGCGCGCCACCCGCTCGGCGGCGGCCGACCGGTCAAGCTTTTTCACAGCATACTCCGATAAAGGTTATAGACGTAAGTTATAGCTACTGGAAAAAGTAAAGCGGACAATATGAAGAAAGCTCCCTGAGCAGCCACCGGTGCCAGAGCAATAAACGGCACTACCACCAAACCCATAACCAACAGTAAGATCAGCGGCAAAAACAACAGTTTTCTAATCACTGCCATCCGTCGAAACCGCACTAATCCTCGGGCCGAGCGCAGTGCTCTCATCGGGGCCATATCCGGCAAGCTGACAATCAACAAGGCGAATATTGAGCTGCTGATGAGATAAAGGCTCAGTAGAGCTAAAAGAATCAAAAAAACCAGCCACAAAATTTTTTCAATTTCAGTAACAGCTAAACCGTTGGCAGTTACTGTTGCATATATACTGCTGCCTAGAGATAGTGGTAGTAGTTGAAGAGCTATCACCGCAATAACCAAAATAACTGGTATCAACGGTGTCATGCCGTTATAAAAAGCCTCCTTGACTGTTACCGGATTAGACTTTGATTGAGAACCGTACATCCGCCTTAGACCATACAAAACGGCCAAGCTGAACAACAAAACCAAAGCAAATTGATAAATCCCCACTGATTGATTGCTGAGCTGGGTGCTTGACCCAACCAAGGCAGTATAGACAATAGTACTTGCCGGTAACGATCCCATGGTGTCCATGAGTATGTCCCTGGCTTCGGTGACGTCAAAGACGCTGCTGCTCATCTGGACAAACACAAACGTCAGCACACCGTATATCAAAGAGAAGGTTATAAAAAAGCGTTTATTTTGACGAATAATTCTTATGGTTTGGCGGCTCAACTCCATGACACTTGGCAGTTTGGCTTGCGATGGCTTAATCCGCTTCTGCAGATGAAACGATTTGTATTCTGGATCGGCTAATTTGCGCGGTTGTTTGGTGGTTGGTTTTTTACTTGCCACTTTAAGCAGCCTCTCCCATTTCCTTTAGCCGGGCAATCCTATCTTCAATTGGCGGGTGGGTACTAAATAGTGACGACATAAAACTTTTCTTCAATGGATTAGCAAAAAACAGATGAGCTGTAGAGCTGTTTTGTCGCCGCATGGTGCTGCCGTGAGCTTGCATTTTTTCCAGGGCGCCAATCAAGCCTTCAGGATAGCGAGTAGTTAAAGCACCGGTGGCATCAGCCAGGTACTCTCGCTTCCTGGAGATGGCCAGCTGAATGAACATAGCAATCAATGGAGCCAACAGGGCAGCCACAATGCCAATCAACATAACAACCTGATTGTTATTGCTGTTATTGTCGTCGCGAAACCACATCGCCCGCAGGATGATGTCGGAAATCAAGGCTACTACCGCCACCAAAGCAAAGGCTACCATTGATACTCGAATGTCATAGTTTTTGACATGACCCAATTCGTGAGCCATAACCCCCTGGAGCTCCTTGTCATTCAACTTATCCAGCAGGCCTGTTGTAATTGCTACACTGGCCTTTTGAGGATTACGGCCGGTAGCAAAAGCGTTCAGGGCCGGATCGTCAATGATATAAATCCGGGGCGTCGGCAAACCTTCAGTAATAGCCAAGTTTTCGACAATCCGATACAGACGCGGATTATCTCGCTTGGTGATTTCCTGAGCTCCGTTCATAGTCAGCGACAATTTCGAGCTCGAATAATAGCTAAATAAAACGTACACCAGGGCGCCGATCAAAACATAAACCGTGATCGAAGTGTCACCCCACCATAGAGCGAACAGCCAGCCCAACAAGGCCACAAAGGCCACAAAGAAAATCATCAGAAAAACAGTTTTGCGCTTGTTGCCAGCAATTTGCTTATACATTAACTCTAAACGCCTCCTGACTTGTTTGGTTAAAACTTAACGTCAGTCGGTTTTTCAATATTGGCTTGTTCAGCCTCGTCAACTTCAAAAAATTCACGAATTTTAAAGCCCATCATGCCAGCAAAAACACTGGTGGGAAAGACCTGGATTTTAGTGTTTAGGTCGCGGACAGAACCGTTATAGAATCGCCGCGCAGCCTGGATTTTATCTTCAGTGTCAACCAGTTCGGCCTGCAGTTCTTTGAAATTGTCGCTAGCCTTCAGATCTGGATAGTTCTCGGCCACGGCAAACAAACTTTTCAAAGCTTGCTCGAATTGGTTATCAGCCTTGGCGGTTTCCGCCGGCCCTTGAGCTTTGGTTATGGCACTACGAGCCTTGGTGACTTCTTCAAAAACTCCCTTTTCATGCTTGGCATAACCCTTAACGGTGTTGACTAAATTTGGAATTAAATCACCTCGGCGCTTTAACTGAACTGTAATGTCGCTCCAGGCCTCATCGACTCGAATTTTGGCTCGAATCAAGCCGTTATAAATCAGCACCAGTATCAGCACTAATGCAGCTGCGGCGATGCCAATGTATATCCACATAATTTTCTCCCCTGTTAAAACTGTAGTTTCATTATAGCAAAATCGCCGGCTGAAAAACAGAAGTTGGTGCGCGGGGCGGGACTCGAACCCGCACGCCCAGTTGGGCATTTGATTTTAAGTCAAACTTGGCTACCAGTTACAACACCCGCGCTCTCTGTAATCTTAACGCAACTTTCTTATTTTTGCCACGGTGTGTTGGTTGCAGACTGTGACAATTGGGACATAATATTCTTAGGTTTACTAACCTATTGTCTGTGGGATCACCATTGATGTGATCTAATTCCACTGGGATTCTACCGTCTATACTTCTTTCTGCCCATCCACAAATTTCACATTTTGGATTTTTTAATCCATCTTTGTAGAGACGGAGCTTTAGGGTATGGCTTTGGACTTTGCTGCCTTTTCGAAGCCACTTTTTTGTAGGTGTAATAGGAAGATTAAATTTATACAATCCGCCCTTGTTCCAGCCTCGACCGGTAAAATGATGGGTTGAGAGTTTTAGTTCAGCAACTCGTTCGGAAACTTGTTTATAGTTGCCGCCTGCCGGAATAAGGCCAATCTTTTTTATTACGGCTCGGTAACTAGTGCAAGTAGCCACCGCTTTCACTAATTGCTCGTCCGTCCAGCTGCGTTGCTTCGGCATACAGCCAGAGTACCAAACACATATTAAATACCTATTAAACGTGAATAATTTGGAGGCGCGTACGAGATTTGCACTCGTGTATAAGGTTTTGCAGACCTTTGCCTAACTCCTCGGCCAACGCGCCGCATAATATCCCTGTTCATTGTAACGTAAACCCCTGTTCAAGAAAATCGCTAAATATAGACCATTACATCCGACGACAGCCGGTTTTTTATGATCTAACCTAGCCCCTCTTCGCGAATTGCTCGGCAATATCTTTATTTATAACCCAGAGGTTGGTTTGCCATCTCTGTCTTAGCCTTCGACTACCACCTCAAACCCGCCGTAAGCCATCTTGGTCATGTCGCTGGGCATCTCAAAGTTATCACCCACGTCCATGGCGTTCATCTCGGCCATGACCTTTTTGTTAACCTCATCGCGATGAGCTTTAGATTTGAAAATAATAAATGAAAACCAGATATTTTCGTCGGCATTGGCCCCGGCCATTTCCGTGAAAGCCCGCGATTTCACCGGCCCCATTTCTTGCTGCCCGAGATCGTCACCGCGGCATTCAAAATACTGCAAGGCACCATGCTTCATCCAAGAATCACGCCCCATTTCAGCCATTTTCTGATACTCTGCCTCTTTACCCTTGGGCACCACCAACACGAATCCATCTACATACTTACCCATTACTCTACTCCCCCTCACTTGGCCTTTACTCTCCTAGTTTAGCATTTAGCGCAAACGATAGGCAGCCAAATATCTGCTGGGTTTACTTTGGCTCGCCTGTCGTCTGGTGCGCGAGAGAGGACTTGAACCTCCACGCCCCTAGGGGCACAGGCCCCTCAAGCCTGCGCGTCTACCAATTCCGCCACTCGCGCTTACCTGTTAATAATACGAATTTACCTCTGGAAAAGCAACCTCCCCAAAGCGAGCCATATTGCTTATGATTAAAATTTGTGTTATAATTAGAAGATATGGTATCGCCAGAGGTGAAACTGACAGGTGTACTGCCAGGCAAACAACCGCCTTTTATATCGGCTGCTGATTATGAACATCTGGCCAAAATACAAACTTCCAAAATTATTCCGACTCAACTTTCCAGCGATCCAATTCGCTTTACTCATGATTTGGTACGCTTCCCGGTTGATAAAAAACTTCCAAAGCCATTTGCCAAGTGGCTGGTTTATTGGGCTTCGCATGATACCGAACTAATTGACCATACACCAGATGATTTGCAACGCTTCCCAGGCATAAAGGATGCTCAACAAACTCCATTGGAAGCTGGAGGGCGATGGTTTTGGGGAACAATTGCCCGTGCCAAGGAGACCAAGAAGGGTGCACATAAAGGTCCGGTTTCAGCATTTGGTTGGGCTCATCCGCTAAAAGGAGCTTTGACCAGTCGCGACATCCGGCAGCAAAGCAAAGAATTTGGGCTGAATATCAAGAGGACGGCCACGATTGCTATGCGGGTTACAGACGGCTTTCGGCATAGCGGTCTATTTACTCCATTTATGTTAGGCTCACTTTATGATTTTGTGCAGAGGACAACTGAAGGCAGTGAACAACTCTATACAGATGCAGCCTTTCGAGTGTCATCGACAGAGAGGATATCTTTTCCGTTTCTGGAAAATGGAAGAGTAAGACAAATTTTGCGACCAGAGATTATGGGCGGTAACCAAGGTGGGGTGCTTTATGCGCATTATGATCTGCGGAAATTGCTTGAATGCGAGCCGCGCGACCTCGGGTTGGAGCATCTGACCGAAGATGATATAATAGCAAGCTGAAACTCATGGGTTGTTAGCTCAGTTGGCTAGAGCACCTCGTTTACACCGAGGGGGTCGGGGGTTCGAGTCCCTCACAACCCACCATCTATTGTCGCTGGTAACGGTTCGTCAAAATTCTCACATCAGTGAGATTTTTTGTTTGCTAGAGTGGGGGTATTAAGGAAGGGACGATACCGATGCCAACAGGAGATCAATTTCGCCAAGCAGCTACAACAGCTAAACAAGCAGCCGAAGCTAAAAAAGCCGAAGTCCAGCGGATGCGTGAGACTGTAGCTCAGATGAAGCGCGACATGGAAGATCTGCATAAAACGGCTGACAGTTGGGAGCAGGAAATTAAACAGTTAGACAATCAGATTCGAGATCTTGAAGATCAGGCCCGCGAGGCCGATGAAGCCGAGCGCCGCCTTGAGTCTCAGCGACAGCAATACGATATCCGTTAGCCGGCCCAGGCCTGCATATACGTTGATTATCCAGAGGTAATACGATAGAATACAGGGGTCTTTTGACATCGCTGTCTGGCGGCCGCTCGGCGCTATAGCTCAGTTGGTAGAGCAGAGGCCTGAAGAGCCTTGTGTCCCTGGTTCGAGTCCAGGTGGCGCCACCATTTTAAGTTTGCGGGTGTAGCTCAGTTGTTTAGAGCGCATCCTTGCCAAGGATGAGGCCAGGGGTTAGAGTCCCCTCACCCGCACCAAAGATTTCTAACTATGCTAATCTGTAAAACACCGAGAAAATCGGTGTTTTTTCGTTTAACCCATAGGGGACTTAAACTAACTAATAGAATAACTATATGATGGACGAGCGAATAGAGCGTGGAAAATGGCTACTCAATAATGTTAAACACGCAGCAATGGCCACTGTGAGACACAAGGTCTACTCGTCTGACTAGCTGCGTGGCAAGTGGTCTGCCAAATGATCCATGTTGTATTCGTCTCGCAGTTGAGCGACCTGCTTGGCCCGAGTTGCGCCAATCTTAACACCAGGATTTAAAATTCCGTGCGGATCAAATATCTCTTTGACCTTTTCGAACAGGCCGTAGACTTGCTCACCAAAGAGGTCTTTCAGGTATATGGCCCTTAGCCGGCCATCGTTGTGTTCTCCGGCTGTGCTGCCGCCCATTTCAATCACCATTTTGTAGTAGTCGTCCATCAATTTGAAAACTGTCTGGCGATCGGCGACTTGCGACAAATCTAGAAACGGTTGCAGATGAAGATTTGCGTCAGCAGCATGCCCCCACAGAGCCACCTTCAGGTGATACTTGTCAAACAATTTATAAATGCTCTCAACAAATTCTTTGAATCTAGTCACCGGCACAATTCCATCCTCGACAATCGGCAGAGCCTTTTTCTTGCCCGAGACATGGGTTATCAGTGAAGCCGCCGAGTGGCGAATCTTCCACAGCTCATCACGTTTGTGATAATCAGAAGTCGTCTCGATATTATTAGTGTATGGCTTGACAATTTTGTGCAGCCGCTTGGTCTGTTTCTTTTGAATGCTGGTCTTAGCGTCATCAAATTCAACCAGCATGACAATCGCCGGATAAGGCGGCTCTATAAGGTTCTTCAGCTGATTTGGGTTGGTCTCGGCAATAAAGTCCAACAGGTGCCTGTCAACCATCTCGATTGCCGCTGGATTCAGCTTGCGAATTTCAGTCACTACATGGCTGGCATCCTCGATGTTATCAAAGCCAATCACCGTCAAAGTCCGCTGTGTATTATTAGGAATAACTTTTAGCTGAGCCGCTGTGACAATGCCCAGCGTCCCCTGCGATCCGACAATCAGCGGTGTCAGATCGAACACGCCGTGCTTTTGCTTGACATTGCTCAGGTCATAGCCAGCCGAATTTTTGGAGGTGTTCAGTTGGATTTGTTTGATCAGTTCGGAATGGTCAGTTAAAAGATTATCCAGCTCGCGGTAAATCTCGCCCTCGAAGTTGGTCTGGCCTTTCTTTTTGTTGAGCTCGCGCCTCGACAATGGTCGGGTTTCAATCACTTCGCCATTGGCAAGGACCACCCGCAGAGCCTCGGTGTAACCGCGGGTATCGCCGTATTTGACCGTTCTCTCGCCGGCAGTGTTATTGGCCACTGCTCCGCCTAGGGTAGCGTAATCGATTGAACTTGGAAACGGCGGCAAGAAGTAGCCGTGAGTTTTCAAAGTGTCTTGCAGGTTGCGGTAGTTAAGACCGGGCTGAACCAAGACCATGCCGTGCCGACTATCAAATTCCAGGAGTTTATTCATATGAGCCGGAAAAACCATGACGATTCCTTCGCCTATGGCTGCTCCGCCCTGGTCAGAACCCCGGCCACGGGCCGTGATCGGCAAAACCCGACCCCTTTCAGCTAGCTGCCAGGCAAACTTAGCGGTCTTGCGGACATCGTTTTCGTTCTCTGGGTAAACCACAAACTGAGGCAAAACTTCAAATACCCCGCCATCAGTCGAAAAATACTTCCGAGCTGTCATTGAGGTGATGACCTCGCCAACTAAATGCTCTTGCAAATAATGCGCAATTTTACTCATGTCTGATCTCGGCTTTCCCTCCTCAGCCAAACCATTACCATCTTACCCACTATAATACCACGACCACAATCCTACATAAACATAAGCTGGAGATTGGTGCGGATGAGAGGACTCGAACCTCCACGAGTCGAAGCTCACTAGCTCCTGAAGCTAGCGCGTCTACCAATTCCGCCACATCCGCGTGAACCACAAGGGGCTGAAAACTACTCTATTGTAACTCGTTTTTCACGGATCGCCCAGTTCTGAACATTGGCAAAGCGATCAGTCGCCGAGTTAAAGCCTGTCGGCTCAAACCCATAAACCTTTTCGGTAGTCACATACAAAAACCTGGGTTGAAACAAGGCAATGGCCGGAGCATCCTTGCGCCACTGGTCTAGCATTGGTTTATACTTTGGTATCCTCAACACCGGATCCACCCGGCTGCGTCCACCTTCGAGCCCAGTGTCAACCACTTCCGACTTATACTCAGCCAAGTTCAAGCGCTGGTCAGCACTTGGATCAGCCTGGCTGGAGTGCCAATAGGCATAAATGTCCGGATCATTACCCAGCGAGACTCCATAAAGCAAGGCATCGTAGTTGTGGAAAGCGATGGTCGATTGCAGCTCGGCATCCGGCTGTAAGACAACGTCAACCTTCACCCCTACATCGCGCCACTGCTTTTGAATCATGCTGGCTACATAGGAGTACTGGTCGGAGCTGCGTGATACTAACTGAATTTGCAGAGGTTGTCCGGCTTTAAGGCGAATGCCGTCTTTGCCAACGGTCCAACCATTGCTTTCCAGTAACTTTTTCGCTTCACCTGGGTTGTAGGGTAACTGGATTGAACTTGGGTCGTAACCTATATGACTGCGCAACAGCAGACTGTCAGCCTTGATGACCGGATAGCCAAGTCCGGCAATGATGGCATCGGTGTTGGTAGCCTGGGTTAGAGCTTGGCGGACAGTTACATCAGATAAAATTGGCGCACTGTTCTTCAAAAATATCATCACCTCTCCGGCTAGTGGCACATTATATCTATCGATTCCATCGGTATCGTGAAGCTCCTGGGGCAATACGTCTAAGCCAGCTGCTGCCGTAATTTCACGATGGACCAATGCGGCACTGAGCGACTCCTCGCTACGAAAAGCTCGAATGACAAACCGATCCAACTGAGGTCGGCCCTGGTAGTATTGGTCGTAGTTGACTAACCCAACCTGCTCTTCTCTGGTCTCAGGAGTATTACCAACGACCTGCACAGCATCCCATTTGAACGGCCCTGATCCAACCGGGTTAACAGTATTAAAATTGCTGGAACGCAAACTTGATGAAGGCACGCCTTCCAGAATGTGTTTCGGCACCAATCCGGTCGTTAGGGTGTGCGGGAATGATGCCAAGCCGTGCGGCAAGGTAAATTTGATGGTTCGATCATCCAGGGCTTCAATCTTGACATTTTGCCAGATAGGCAAAAGCGGTGACTTGGCATCAGGGTTTTGTATGGTCTTGAAGGTAAAGGCAGCGTCATCAGCTGTCAATTGCCTGCCGTCATGCCAGAAGACATCATCACGCAAATAGGCTGTGTACTCAGATGCTTGGGGATTGGAATCCAACTTGTAAGCAATGTCACCGACCAACTGATTGTTACTGTCGTACTGCATTAACCCAGAGAAAACCAAACGCGATACCGCAGCATCAACTGGGCCAGTGGCATACAGCGGGCTGGCATTGGTAAATGCCCCTACTATACCCTCCGTGTAGGTGCCCCCTGGGGCTGGGCCATCGACTTGATAAAAGCGGGTCAATCCTCTGGTTTGAGCCACTACACTACCGGCCAGCAAGACTAGTAATAGCAGCCATCCAAGAATAAAACGCCGAACACCGACAATGTGATCAAGCCGCTTAAACAAATATCGGTCCAAACCTTTTTCGGCTTGTTGACCCAATTCCTGAGCCTGGTGCTTGCTCCTCTTAACACGTCTGCGGATCCGTAATTTTTGTACGCGACTAATCATACCACCTCTGTTATGCCAAGACGATGCTAAGCAAAATCGAAGCCGCAAACACAAAGGCTACGATAATAGTTAGCTGAAAAATCGTCTTGTCAGAACCCCGCCGAACAGTATTAATCTCTGAACCACCGCCAAAGCCAGCCCCCAAGGTTGCTCCACGGACTTGAATCAAAATAAGAATGGTCATCAGTATGGCGCTTACGACTGTTGTGTAACCTAGAAAATCCATTTACCTCTCCTCTAAAATAGTCGTCACTAAATAGTTTACCAGCCCGATGATAATTCCAGCAATAAGAGCCGATCCAAAACTCTCAACATTTAAGTCGCCGTATAGATGGCTGGCTAGTAAGACCATAAGGGCATTGATGACAATCATAAACAGCCCCAGACTAAACAACAATGCCGGCAAGGCCAACAGAACAATGATCGGCTTTATGACGGTGTTAATTAAGGCCAGAACCAGACCTGCCACCACAATCACGCCCAAGCGATTATCATAAGTAATTCGATCAGGCCCAAGTATGCTAGCAGCTATCCATAGACCAAGGCCGCAGACAAACCAGCGGACTACAAATCGAGCAATTGGGTTATTCATAATGCTTATTCTATTGTAGGCCATCAGAGAAGCGGGGGCAAATTCTTGCTAAGCAAGCGGCTACCGTTTTTGGTTACCAGGATGTCGTCCTCAATGCGAACGCCAATATTCTCTTCGGGGATGATGATGCCCGGCTCGACTGCCAGCACCATGTTTTCGGCAAACTCGGTGTGATAATCACCAATGTCATGGGTGTCCAGGCCTAGGTAGTGCGAGGTGGCGTGAGGGAAATACTTACGAATGGCTTTTCGAGACCGGACTTTAATCAGACCCAACTTTTTGAGCTCGTCACCAACAAACTTTTCAACCATTTTTTCGTATTCGCGGAAAGCCACGCCCGGCTTTATCAGACTGATGGCATAATCATGAGCCCTCAGACAGGCCTGTAAAACGGCTTGTTGTCTTTTGGTAGCTCTGCCCACCGGCAAAGTCCGGCTAATATCGGCGGCGTAATTATTAACCTCGGCGCCGGTGTCGATTAACAGCAGCTGGTTTTTGTAAATTTTGCCGCCATTGGCAAAACTATGAACCAGGGTTGCTTCGGGGCCGCTGGCTACTATGGTCTGAAAGGCATTGCCACGGGCACCCATACGAACATACTCGTAATCCAGCCAAGCCACAGCTTCATAGGAGTATTCAATTTTCGGCAATCGACGAATTAGTGACTTAATAGCTGTTTCGGTTATCTCAATTGCCCGCTGTATTTCGGCAATCTCCTCTGGTTGTTTGATCATTCTCAGCTGCACAAAGGCTTCTCGCACATCGCGGGTTTTGAGGCCGGGATTGGTACGGCGCAGACGTTCTTTAAGGTGGCGCCGAGCCGGATTGCTGTAAAAATCATAAAACCTGACAAACCGGGCCAGCGGCTCTAGGATCATCACCTCACGAATATCTTTCAGTTTTTGGTTAAGCGGCGGCCAACCCTGAGCCTCGGTCAGAACTGATTTAATTCCAGAGGTTTTCTTTAGTTGCTCAACATCAATGCGACCATCAAAGATGTTGCGAATCTCATCACGTGGCGGCAGGATCAGATATTCCCGCTCATCGTCCATTACCAGAATAATGTCCGGTTCGTCAATGCCGGTTAGGTACCAAAAATTGCTGTCCTGGCGAAAAGGATAAGTCGTATCGCCGGTGCGTTGCATCAGCCCGTTTGCGGTAATGATAATTAGTCCGGAGCCCACCGCCTCACGTAACTTGCGCCGGTTATTTACAAAAAACGAAGCTTTCATGTTTTTGACTTCTTCTGCGCCCGGATGTACTGCTTTAGTATAGCGGCTTTTTTGACTCCGACAACCTTTTCTAGTTCGCCGCTCCGAGCTTCCATAATACGTTTCATAGATCCAAAATGCCGCAGCAATTTTTGGCGACTGATCGGTCCGATGGTTGGAATGTCGTCCAGGAAACTGGCGGTTTGGCGCTGGCGCTTTAAAACCGTGTGGTAACTGACTGCAAATCTATGTGATTCGTCGCGGATTCTCTGCAGCAGCTTAACTATGTGTGACGACTTCGGCAACAACTGCATTTGAAAGCCATTATCGGTTTTTATAACGATTTCTTCCTCGCGTTTGGCCAATCCAATCATCGGAATATGCGAATAGCCGGCCTTATCTCTTGCCGCCAAAGCCGCACTGAGTTGCCCTTTGCCGCCATCAATCAAAAATAGATCTGGCAGCTTCCATTGCTTGACATTTTTAGGACTAAGCCGGCGTATAATGGCTTCATTCATGTGAGCAAAGTCGTCGTTGCCAGGAATACGCATCTTGAATTTTCGGTACTCGGCCTTGTTAGGCAAGCCATTGGTGAAAACTACCATGCTAGCGGTGGTATCGGTGCCGCTCATGTGTGAAATGTCATAGCCCTCGATACGGCGCGGCGGCGCGGCTAGCCCCAAGAGATCGGCCAATCCGGCCAGGCCTTCGTCTTTACTGAGATCCATAAACTCGCGGTCACTAAACACGATCTGTCGAGTCAACCCCTTCAGAGCAAACAACTGCTTTTTCAGCCGCGCCGCCTCCTCGAACTGCTTAGCCTTAGCGGCTGCCATCATGTCACGTTCGACCTGGCTGATCAGAACCTTTCGCTCACCCTTAAAGTACTGCATCAGCTTTCGTAAGTTTGCCCGGTAGTCTTTAACGTCGGTTTTACCTTCCTCCAAACCAGGGCACAGGCCCAGATGATACTGCAAACAGGCTCGCTTTGGCACAACACCAGTGTGAGTCGAAAAAGGAAAAGCTCGCCGAAGATACTGTAAGGCTTTTTTAATGCTAAAAACATTAAAATACGGCCCAAAATACTTGGCTCCGTCATCCAGTGGCCGCCGGGTTATAGTCACTGTCGGATGCTCAGAGTTGTAATCGACCCGGATATAGCCGCTGCTTTTGTCATCGCGCAGCAGAATGTTGTATCGTGGCTGGTAGCGCCGGACCAACTCGGCCTCCAAAAATAGGGCATCGAGTTCGGTTTCAACCGTAATCCAATCCAGGTCAGCAATCTCAGCTACCAGGGCTTCGGTCTTTGGATCCGGTGCCCGGCCCTTTTGAAAATACTGCCGCACCCGATTACGCAACCGGGCCGCTTTACCAACATAAATAATTTTGCCGGACTTATTTTTGTACAAGTACACGCCCGGTTCCATCGGCAGGTCCTTTAGTCGGTCAGTATTAAACTTCTGATTCATGTTGAGCTCTTTTGGCAATATACCTTAAAAGATATATTCAAGTTCTACCTGCGTGTCTGGTCCTGCCAGCTGGAGCGGCCGGGACTTGAGTTTGCCGGTGAAGTTTTTGGCACTGGAGCTTTTCGCAAACTGGTGTTTGACGCTCGAGGCAAGTGGCGCAAATTAGCACCAGGCGATTGCAGGCCTTATTACTGCAGTTCTCATAATTGCTAGTCTTGTTCGAGCAATGGACGCAATCGCCAATATCTTTGGATTTTTCAGAAAAGCGCTGCACCATCCGATCATCAAAAATGTGCAAAGCCCCTTCCCACAAACCATCGTCACCATATTTTTCACCGTACTTAACTATGCCGCCGTCGAGCTGATAAACCTCTTTAAAACCACGATTTTTCATTAATGCCGACAATATTTCGCAACGAATCCCGCCCGTGCAATATGTCACCACTGGCTTGTCTTTTATGTCATCGTACTTTCCCGACTCCAACTCCCGAACAAAATCATGTGTCGTTTTAGTATCAGGTACCGCGGCGTTTTTGAACTTGCCAATTTTAGCTTCGTAAGCATTCCGGCCATCGAAAAAAACTACGTCATCGCGTCGTTTTTCAACCAATTTATGAACTTGAGCCGGCTTGAGATGCTTGCCGCCACCTTTGACACCTTTTTCGTCAACCTCAATTTCATCCGGCCGGCCAAAGGCTACCAATTCTGGCCGGACTTTGACGCTCAACCGAGGAAAATCATCACCTGACCCTTGGCTCCACTTATAAGTTATTCCCTTAAAAATAACCGATTTGTTCATCTCCGACTTATATTGACGCAAGGATTTTAGCGGCCCGCCTAAGGTTCCGTTGATGCCGTGTTTACTGATGATAACCCGACCCTTGAGGCCCAGACGGGTACAAAGTTCGCGTTGCCAACGCATAGTCATTTCCGGATCAATTACCGGCACAAACTTGTAGTATAGAATCACCTTTTCCATAGACTGTTATTCTAGCAAAGCACCTCTGTTTTGTCATCATTTGACATAAGTGCTATAATTGTAGGATTGTAAAAGTAACGGAGAGGCGACAGATGTACCACGTACAAAATTCAATCATGATCGACACGTTTGTCGCTGAGCAAACTTGCGCATATGTGCGCTAAGCTGCCTCCCGGACTCTCGTACACTAAAACCCAAAATTCCCAAAATCCCCACCAACTAACCGCAGCAAGGAGCCTGCGAATGTCATTATCTAAACGAACTGTAAAAATTTACTTTCAAGCCAATTGGCGCCGCAAAAAACTATTTTTCGGGGCAATTTTTGGCTGGACTGCTGGTTTTATACTTCAGCGTCTAGTAGTGCCAATTGTCATTGCCAGGGCTTTCGACAAGCTGATTGAGCATCAGGGCAACGTTGATTTTTCGATGTTTAAAGATGAAATCGGATTGTTCGTACTGGCCGCGCTTACTGCTCAAGCCTTGATAGATGGCGGGCTCTTCACCCTCAGCCGACTTGAGTATCGTGTGATGGAGGAATTTTATGACAAGATTTTCGCTAAACTTTTAAGCCATAGCCAGAATTTTCACAACAATTCATTCACGGGTGCCTTAGTGAACCAAGCAAACAGATTTGTTAGTGGATATGTAACTGTAACAGACACCTTTGTTATGAGCTTCTTCCAGCTGTTTGTTTTAGTGGTTTTATCATCTGTTGTGTTGCTATTTCTATCGCCGCCTCTGGGCGTCATCATAATTACTTGGTCGCTTATCTTTGTGGTGATTAATTACCGACTGACAAAGAGACGGGTTGCTGCTGGTAGAGAAAGGGCTAGGCGGGACTCCATCCTGACTGGCAATCTTGCCGACAGCATCAGTAACATTAGCGCCATCAAAGCAACAGCCGCAGAAGCCTACGAGAAAAAGGCCTTCAATGTCAATGTTCGGGCTAAGGTTATGGCCAATTTAAGATACTGGGATTTGACGGTTACCAATGACATATTTTATGGCATATTAATGGTGTTGCTGCAGTTCACGGTTCTGATAGCCTGTATTTTCCTCATGAAGAACGGAAGTATTACTGCAGGTGTATTAATTTTGTCACAGATTTACATAACACAAATCATTAACAGTCTGTGGAATTTAAGTAGTGTTCTAAAGAACCTGGAACAAAGCCTATCTGATGCTGCAGAAATGACAGAAATTCTTGACCTGCCAGCTTCGGTCTTTGATTCCCACAATGCCAAAGAACTAAGAGTTAAAAACGGCGAGATAACTCTTGACCATATTGATTTCACCCATGCCGACAATCAAGAAGCTTTGTTTAAAAACCTCTCAGTAAGTATTGTCGCCGGTGAAAAGGTTGGCCTGGTCGGACGAAGTGGTGGTGGTAAAACAACCATAACTAAATTGTTGCTAAGATTTTCTGACATCCAGGGAGGCCAAATTCTGATTGATGGTCAGAATATTGCCGAAGTAACCCAAGAAAGTCTGCGTAAAAGCATCTCCTATGTCCCTCAAGAACCGTTGCTCTTTCACCGATCACTCGCTGAAAACATCTCTTATGGTAAGCCTGAAGCCAGCCAAAAGGAAATCGAACGCGTCGCAAAAATGGCTCATGCCCACGAGTTCATCAAGGATTTGCCGCAAGGTTACGACACCCTGGTCGGCGAACGTGGTGTAAAGCTGTCGGGTGGTCAGCGTCAGCGTGTTGCCATAGCCCGGGCCATGATTAAAGATGCCCCTATTTTGGTCCTGGACGAAGCCACTTCAGCCCTGGACTCCGAGAGTGAGCTGCTAATTCAGGATGCTCTCTGGAAATTGATGGAGGGTCGCACTGCGATTGTTATTGCTCACCGTCTAAGCACCATCCAAAAGATGGACCGGATAATTGTTATGGACAACGGCGAGATCGTTGAACAGGGCACTCATAAAGAACTGATTGCCAAAAAAGGTACGTACGCCGATTTATGGAAGCATCAATCTGGAGGCTTTATAGATGAATAACCGCACTGATGCCATAAAAAGAAACATCCAGCTAATTGTACGGATGTTGGGAACAGGTTTTAAGTTGCGTCCAGCTGGGGTGATTCTCTATTTCGCTGGAGCAATATTGGAGATTGGAGCATTCATTGGCTCGGTTTATGCAACAGCTCGACTTGGTGCCTTGCTGGCTGCTTTCATTACTAGCGGTAATACCGAGGGCATTTGGTTCTGGCTGTGGGTTGATATTGTCGCCGCCTTAATAATCGCTCTTGGCCACTTTGTTATGGGATACGCCAAGCGATTGATGTACTTCGCTTTTGTTCGCTGGTCGACCAATAGTTACCTGGCCGCGCTATCTCGACTAGATATTGAAGATTTTTACGATGAAGAACGTCGAAACTTAATCAACAAAGTCGGTAGCGCCTATAGCTGGCAAATTCCTAACTTGATGGAAATGAACCTGGACCTGATTTACGGAATTATGAGGTTCTTAGCAATCACTATGGTGGTGGCCCAAATTACGTGGTGGCTGGTTCCTTTGATCGCTCTTTTCTTGGTGCCAACTTTAATTGCCGAGAGTCGGATGGCTAAGTTGCAGTGGTTTGTCTGGGATCAAAAAGGTGATGAGCGCCATATTTTCTGGGGCCTTGATTGGATAATCAAGCGGGCTCGGGGGCAAATGGAGCTTCGTAGTACCCAGGCTACAAATTATATGCTTAACAAAATCGATAGCATGAACAATGACTTCTACTCAACTCAGGAACGAGAATTCAACAAAGCTTCGAAAATCAGCTTGCCAACCAGATTTCTAGAAGTAGTTGGAACTTCGATAGGCTCGATAGTGTTATTAAAACAATTACTATCGCGGACGATACCACTCGATCGATATTTCTTCCTTTCAGGAGCTTTGCTGCGGGTCGGCGGTGCTTTAAATGCTATATTTATGACCTTATCGCGCATGCAAGAATCATTGTTGTTCGCCGACAGTTATTTCAGCCTAGCGGACTTCAAGCCTAAACTAGTTGACCAGCTCAGATCGATCGACCTTCCGATCGATGGCCAAGCACCAACAATTGAATTTAGAAATGTTTACTTCACCTATCCTGGCCACAACCAGCCGGTGTTTGAAAATCTTAACCTAAAAGTTGGGGCCGGAGAGCATGTAGCATTAGTGGGCGAAAACGGAGCTGGCAAGACTACATTAATTAAGTTGTTACTACGTTTTTACAAACCAACTTCGGGTCAAATTTTAATCAACGGACACGATTTGCAGGAGTTATCGATTGAATCTTGGTACAACCACATAGCGACTTTGTTCCAGCAATTTAACGAGTATCCCTTCCCGATTGACGAGAATATCTATGTTGGTCGTTCGACAGCCAAACCAGATAAGAAGGCTCTGAAAGAAGCAGCTGACTTTGGTGGTGTGAGTAGTTTTGTTAAACGTTACAAGCACGGTTGGGACACAGTTTTGGACAGCAGTTTTAAAAATGGTGTTGAGCCAAGTGGCGGCCAATGGCAGCGCGTTGCTTTGGCTCGAGCCTTCTACCGCCAAGCCAGTGTTCTAATTCTAGATGAGCCAACTTCTGCCATCGATGCCCGAGCCGAGTACGATATTTTCAACAATATCTTCAAGCATTTTCAAAGCAAAACTGCCTTGATTGTCAGCCACCGTTTTAGTACCGTTCGCCGGGCTGACCGAATTATTGTAATCGACCGGGGCAAAATCATTGCCGAGGGCAGCCATCAAGAATTAATGCACGATAAAAAGGGAATGTACTACGACCTATTCACCAAACAGGCTGAAGGCTACTTAGACTAGTTTTCGTCAGACGATTTTTCTTCTGAGTCTTTGCTGTCGTCATCGGACTTGTCGTCCTCGGCATTTTCCTCGCCCTCGGCACCTTCTTCGCCTTCGGCAGCTTCTTCAGCTTCGGCTTCTTCAGATACTTGGGCTGGTGTTTCTTCAACGATAGCTACGCCGTGTTCGGGTTCGGTCAAAACTGTAATGCCACTTGGCACTTGCAGGTCGGCCACGCTGATGCGGTCGCCAATTTCGGCTAAGCCTTCAACACTGACTTTAATCTCATCAATCAGGTCGCGCGGCAAGGCTTTGACCTGGACATGGTCGAGTTGGCGAATGACCATAAGTCCAGCTTTTTCGGCCGGAGCATCACCTTCAAAAACAATCGGTACTTCGGTTTCAACTTCTTCGTCTTGGCGAATAGCACTAAATACGATATGGCGAATTTGGTGCTTGCGCGGTTCAAAATCAACATCTTTAATAATCGTCAAAAATTTTTGCCCGTCAACCGATACATCAACGGCATGGTGCTTGCCAGCGGCATCGTACAGCTTGACCAGATCCTGATAATTACCCTGAGCAATAACCGACGCTTGTCCGTGGTTATGAATAACAACCGGGACCTTGCCTGCCTTCTTCAGTTGGCCGAGACCTTTGCCCACCGTTTCGCGCTTTTCGAGCGATATAGTAATTTGGTCGTTACTCAATGTTTCCTCCTTTAAGTTTGGCTTGTATTATAGCATAGAATCAGCCGGTTTTTGACCTGTTAGCCATGCTATACTAACACTTACATGTTCGACACCCAAGCTTTAATTGCCAGCGGCGGGATCCTAATCGTAGCCGCTATTGTTTTTGCCGAATCGGGACTATTGATCGGCTTTTTCCTGCCCGGTGACACTTTGCTATTTAGTGCCGGACTATTAGCCGCCCAAGACGTAGTGTCTTTGCCGTGGTTATTATTATTCACCATACTAGCCGCCATCATCGGCGACAATGTTGGCTATTCAATCGGCCGGCGCACCGGACATCGGATCTTTAAGAAAGAGGACGGAATCCTATTTCACAAAGCCCATCTGGTCCGAGCCGAAAAATTTTACCATCAACACGGCGGCAAAACTGTCACCTTGGCGCGATTTGTACCAGTGGTCCGAACTTTTGCTCCGCTGGTAGCCGGCATCGGAAAAATGCCCCGCCAGCGATTTATGTTTTATAACATCATTGGTGCCTTTCTGTGGGGCGGTGGCGTTACTTTATTAGGTTATTGGCTGGGCAGCAAAATCCCAGGGCTCGACCACTACATCGAATACATCTTAATCGGCGTGATTGTTGTCAGCCTTAGCCTGTCCTTCTTGCACGTTCTGCGTGAGCCGCGGGCTCGAAAAGCCATGGTCGCCGGCATCAAGAGTCAGCTCAGTAAAATCGCTCTAAACAAAAAGGTCGATTAAGCTTCTTTTAGAAATTTATTGGCGCCTTCGATCAGTAAGTGCGGCCTATAGCCATAGCTGCCGGCGGGGTTGATGTATTCTGCAGCCGGAGCATTGCTGCAAAACCTAGCCAATCTAAAGTCGGTTATTCTCATGGCATAATCTTGGGCTGTGTCTTCATCCATACCTACGCGGCGAAATCTTTCGACAGCCGTCTCACGCAACGACAGCCGCTCACCTTCTGGTTGCATTTCACGCCCAAGACCAAGACAAAATAGCAACAAAGTGGCACCGGCCACAGCCTTTTCATCTGGAAAGCCAGGATTCTCAGCCGCCTGCGTGAAATATGAAGCCAGGGCGTTTTGGGCCGCCTCTAATTTTACTGAGTCAATCTCTCTATAGACCATCTCTATATTATAACATACTTGACAAGTATTTTCCAGTGTAAGATTTTTTGTTTTGAGCGACTACCTCTGGTGTACCTTCGGCGATGATTTGACCACCGCCACTGCCGCCCTCCGGCCCCATGTCGATGATGTAATCGGCCGATTTTATGACGTCCAGGTTGTGCTCGATAACGATCATGCTGTTGCCATTGTCGACAAGAGCGTGCAGCACGTTGAGCAGTTTATTGACATCATCCATATGCAGACCGGTGGTTGGCTCGTCCAGGATGTAGAGCGTGCGGCCAGTCGGCCGGCGCGATAACTCGGTCGCTAATTTAACTCGCTGAGCCTCGCCGCCGCTCAAAGTCGTGGCCGACTGG
The DNA here is from genome assembly GCA_964493895.1 of uncultured Candidatus Saccharibacteria bacterium. Lineage (GTDB taxonomy): Bacteria > Patescibacteriota > Saccharimonadia > Saccharimonadales > JAGQNJ01 > CAYRSA01. The sequence continues at coordinate 54,024 of CAZBPY010000003.1, forward strand.
CCCAGAGCGATATAGCCCAACCCCACATCAACCAAGGTCTGCAGTTTACGGGCAATCGCCGGCTGGTTGGCAAAAAACTCTAGGGCCTGGTCACAGGTCATAGCCAAAACGTCAGCAATGGTCTTACCTTTATAGTGAATTTCCAGGGCTTCTTTGTTATAGCGCTGGCCGTGGCAGACTTCGCAAGCTACATAAACATCCGGCAAAAAGTGCATTTCAATCTTGATAATTCCGTCGCCGGCGCAGTTTTCACAGCGGCCGCCTTTAACGTTAAAACTAAATCGGCCCGGGCTATAGCCGCGAATTTTTGATTCTGGAACCGAGGCAAATAACTCCCGAATTGGCGTAAATAGTCCAGTGTAAGTTGCCGGGTTGGAACGGGGTGTTCGACCGATTGGTGATTGATCAATGACGATCGCTTTATCCAAATTATCAATTCCTTCAATGTCGTCATGCCGGCCAGGCACGCTGTTGGCTCGGTGCAACCGGGCGGACAATTCCTTGGCCAAGATATCGTTGATCAAGCTGGATTTGCCAGAGCCGGAGACGCCACTGACTACTACCAATTCGCCGAGAGGTATAGTGACATCGATGCTTTGCAGGTTGTGCTCGCGGGCACCTTTAATGACCAGCATTTTGCCATTGCCGGATCGGCGTAGTTTGGGGGTTTTGACTTCCTTTTCACCACGCAAGTACTGCCCAGTTATACTTTTGGGATTTTTAGCCACGACTGTTGGCGAGCCTTCGGCCACTATTCGGCCGCCGTGCACACCGGCACCCGGTCCAATATCCAAAAGATAATCAGCAGTTCGGATAGTCTCTTCGTCATGCTCAACCACAATCACGGTGTTGCCTAGGTCGCGCAGGTGCTTCAAAGTCTTAATCAGCCGAGAATTGTCGCGTTGATGAAGTCCGATCGACGGTTCATCCAAAACGTACAATACGCCCATCAGACCTGATCCAATCTGGGTAGCCAGCCGGATTCTTTGGGCTTCGCCGCCACTTAAAGTCGTGGCGCTGCGCGACAAAGTCAGATAATTCAGGCCGACTTCTTTCAAAAAGCCAATCCGGGCCTTAATCTCTTTTATGATTTGTGAGGCAATGTGCTGTTGTTTGTCAGTCAGCTTTAGCTTTTCAAAAAACTCCACGGCTTCATCGACCGAAAAGTCACAAATATCAATAATCGACAAGTCAGCTACAGTGATAGCCAGCACCTCTGGCTTGAGGCGCTTGCCCTGACAAGCATGACACGGCCGTTGCTGCATGAACCGCTCGATATCGCGGCGGATGAAGTCGGACTCGGTCTCTTTGTGCCGGCGCTCCAGATTTGGGATAACCCCTTCGTAGGTACTGTCAAAAGCTCGACCACTGCCCAAAGGCACACGGTAGGTTTGCTCACCGGTGCCGTACAGAATTTTGTCCAGATCTGCCTTACTTAGCTGGCCGGTCGGCACGTGAATGCTAAAACCATGAGCCTCGGCCACAGCCGCCATTTTCTTCATATACCAAGCATCGGTGTTGATGCGGTTATAGGGGCGAATAGCGCCTTCGGCAATCGTCAAGCGGCCATTAGGAATCACCAACTCTGGATCAACTTCCATCCGCGAGCCCAATCCGGTACACACCGGGCATGCTCCAAAAGGTGAGTTGAAACTAAATGTCCGCGGCTCTAATTCCGGAATCAAAACGTCCGGATGATCAATGCAAGCATACATCTGGCTGTACTGAGCATCGCTTTTGCTGTCAGCATTGTGAACTGTCAAGCGGCCATCGGTAATATCCAGAGCCTGCTCGATTGATTGAACCAACCGACCCCGGCTCTCCTCATTATTCACCAGACGATCAATGACGATTTCAATGCTGTGCTTTTTGGCTTTATCTAACTGAGGAAACTCATCCAAAGCATAAACAACTCCATCGACTCGAGCCCGAGCAAAGCCGCCGCGCATGTACTGTTCCGGAATGTGCTCGAAAGCGCCTTTTTTCTGGGTGACAACCGGTGCCAGGATTATCAACCGGGCACCTTTGGTCTGTTCAGTAACCTGTTTAACGATGTCGGCTGCAGTTTGCCTGGAAACCACCTTGCCACAGACTGGGCAGTGCGGCGTGCCAATCCTGGCAAACAACAGCCGCAAGTAGTCATAAATTTCGGTCACCGTGGCCACCGTCGAACGCGGGTTGCGTGAAGTCGATTTCTGATCAATCGAAATAGCCGGGCTTAGGCCATCAATTTGATCAACATCAGGCTTTTCCATCAGCCCTAGAAACTGCCGAGCATAAGACGACAAACTTTCAACATAGCGGCGCTGGCCTTCGGCATAAATCGTATCAAACGCCAAACTAGACTTACCCGAACCACTCAGTCCAGTAATGACGATTAACTTCTCTCGGGGCAACTCAACCGAAATATCCTTCAGGTTGTGCTCGCGGGCACCTTTAACAACAATTTTCTCCGGCATACGTCAGCGGATTGTATCAAAAAATCGGCATTTTTTCCACTCCCTGCGTTAGAGCCAAGACTATGAGACAATAGCCTTATGCGTCTAATCAAGGTAATCCTGACTGATATCGCCGGTGTTGGACTGATAATATTGTCAGCTTTAACCGGTTGGATACCCGGCCCGGGTGGGATTCCGCTATTCCTAGCTGGACTGGGCCTGCTGGCCATTAATCATAAATGGGCGCACCGCTTGCTGGACGAAGTTAAAAAACACGGCCTGAAAATTGCCGAAAAGTTTTTCCGAGAGCATCCAGCCATAATGGCTGTCTATGACGTTTTTTCTCTAGCGTTAGTAGCTGCCGGAATCTTCATATCTATCAAAGTGCAAAGCAATCTTCGATTTTCGGCTATCTCGGTGATTATTATAGGTATTGGTTTATTCCTTGGTAATCGTCGTCGCCTGAGAAGAATTACCAGTTACTTCAAGGGCCAAAACAAGTAGATAAAAAGCTTAAGCATGAATAGTACTTAGTTGATTTTTACGCAACTTGGTGTAGAATTAAATCAATGTTGGAATTGATTGTGTTGGGTCAAATTCCTGGGACTCAACTAAGAATTACTATCGCCTGGTTTGTGTTTGCTCTGCTTGGAGTGCTGATTTGGGCTGATCTTAAATTTCACGCCAGTCAAAATACCAAAGCTGCGCTGGATAAGACCAGGCAACGTCTTCACCAATTGGTTAATCGATTGCAGGCATAATGCTCTCGGCATAGAGCTGTAATTCTTCTAGCAAGTACTGTTTTTGATCGCTTATTGTGGACTGAGCCAAAGCCTGCAGCCGCTGAGAAAAATTCGGGAATTGGCGCTGGATTCTCTGCAGGCGGAAGGTTTCCCAGTCAGCTCGCTCTTCATCGGTTAGGTATTTGGGGAAGTTCCGAGCCTTATACAACGGCAGCAAACTCTTCAACCGCTCATCCTTCAATTTAAAATTGGCCGTCGACAAGTCATTCGGATCGGCGGCTCTGACTTTGGACATTTCTGCCCGGTCATTATCATTCACAAAGCTATCGTAAAGCTGCTCATCGACATCACGGATATTGCTCAACAGTTTGGTCTGCTGTTGGGTGTCAAGAATATCAAGTGCCTTTAGCAAGTTCTTGGCAAAGTTTTTATCAGCCAGCAGGGCCCGGCGGTGGGCTTCGATTTTTTTGTGATCAAGTTGTAGACGTTGCTGCGAGCCCTTGTCCAACACTCCCAGCGGCGCCACCGCCGGGCATCGATTAAACCGCAGAGTCTTTACCGGCAAACGCGGCTCGTCACTATCCTTCTTCCACTTCCAAGTTTCGACTAGTTCATCTGGCGACAACTTCAACCAAGCCGCCGGATCTTCACGTAAATCATAGACAAGAACCGCTCCGGTGCGAGGATGATCAACAATAGGAATAACTGCAGTAGTTTTTTCAAAGTCACTGGAATATTTACCGCTGGTGTAGACGAATGGCTGGCCGCCAGTTACCAAGGCTTCTACCGACTTTTTGTCGCGCATACTCAGGAGGTAATCGAATAATTTTGGCTGTCGCAAGCGCAACAACCGAGCCAAATCAATAGTGGCCAAGACATCGCTCAAAGCATCGTGGGCATTAGCGTGGTTAAGCTCGTTGGCAGCGGCCAAAAGTTCAAGTCGATTTGTTGGTTTGCCCTCGGCATCAAACGGCCACTTGATATCAACCGGCCGTAGAGCTCGAGTCATTCGTACCACATCCAACAAATCCCACCGGCCGCGATTATCCTTCCACTGCCACTCATAGGCATCGTAAAAGTTTCGCCACAATAGAAAACGCATAAATTCATCGTCAAACCGGACGGTATTAAAACCGACAAAAACTGTACCAGGAGTGGCAATCTTGTCGTGGAAAAGTTTTGTAAATTCTGCCTCGGTCATGCCATCAGCCCGAGTTTGCTGCGGAGTGATGCCAGTCACCAGAATGGCGTCGGGACTGGGCAAGGTGTCTTCGGTCAAAATAATCAGATGATTGTCCGGTTCGCCAATTGGTTTAAGGCTCATGTCCACCCGCTGACCGGCAAACTGCATGACTCGGTCCATTCTGGGATTAACCCCGCTGGTCTCCAGATCGTAGAAGTAAAGAGTTTGCTTTGACTTAGTACTCAATAGAATATTGTCCTTCCTTGCCAATGCTGATTTTAGAGCCAGGTTCAATGCCTTGTTTCTCTAATTCAGTCAAAATACCGGTTTTTCGCATAATATCGCGCAATCGCCGTACGCCGTGAGGGTTATCAAAATCCGTCCGATGGGCAAACCGTTCAATTTTAGTTCCGGTGACCGTAAAGTCGCCTCTGTTACCTTTTTGAACCTCCCATGGAATATCCTGCCGATCCAAAGTAATAACCGGTATTTTAGGCGACTGTTTAGCCTGGCGAGTCCGTTGTTTATCGGCAATTTTTTTGATCGCCCGCAGTAATTCTGGCACACCAATCTTAACTTTTGCTGAAATAGCCATGGTTTGCGTGCCTTTGGGAACAACCTTCTTCAGCTCGGCCAATCGATCGCTAATCATTTCCTGGTCGAGCCCTTCAACCTTGGTCAAAGCCACAATCTGAGGCTTCTTAGTCAAATCAATGTCGTAGTTTTTAAGCTCGTTTTGGATGGTCTTATAAGCCTTGGCGACATCGTCCTGATAAGCGTCTATCAAATGGACCAAAACGGCCGTTCGCTCAATGTGCCGCAAGAACTCATCACCAAGGCCCTTACCCTGACTGGCTCCTTCAATCAAACCTGGAATATCTGCCAATAGCAGCGAGGACCCATCGATATCGACTACCCCAAGATTGGGGCGCAGGGTTGTGAAAGCATAATTGGCTATCTCTGGCCGAGCGTTACTGACAGTGGCCAGTAAAGTTGATTTACCGGCATTGGGAAGTCCGACCAAACCGGCATCAGCAATCAATTTTAGTTCTAACCGAACTGTTACCTCCTCGCCATCCTCGCCCTTTTCGGCTACCCGCGGCGCTTGGCGAACCGAGCTAGTGAAGTGAGCGTTGCCAAAGCCGCCCTTACCCCCGATAGCTACAACTGCTCGCTGGCCATCTTCAACCAAGTCTGCCAGCACTTCACCATTTTCTCTCATAACCACTGTCCCCACTGGAACCGTCAACTCCAGATCAGCGCCATTTTTGCCATGTCGTTTTTGCTTGGCGCCGGCTTGACCATTTCCGGCCGACAGCTCTTTCTTATAACGATAGCTGGCCAGGGTGTCTTGATTTTTAGAAGCCGCAACCACAACGTCACCGCCGTCACCGCCGTCACCACCGTCCGGACCGCCTTTATCAACATATTTCTCATGACGAAAACTGACGGCTCCGTTGCCGCCCTTTCCGGCCCTTAAAATCAACTCCACACTATCGACAAACATCCTTACCAGTGTCTCATCTCTTGCCCACCTCTGTCCAGGCAATTTAACAAGCTAGCTGGCTCTTGTAGGTGACTCTAGTAAATGTAGCTGTAGGCGGCAGCCTGAGCAGCTGATAGAGTCTTGTGCGAAACAACTCCCCAACCGACAACGTTCATTTCTGAAACATTAACACTGCCGTCGGAGTTAACCGATTCAACATAACCGACGTGACCGTAATAGTCGCGGGGTGGCGTCCAGATGACTGCGCCAGCTCTAGGGACGTTACCGACAGAGAAACCAGCCCTTTGAGCCAATACCTTCCATGTGGAAGCGTTACCCAGGTTATTAGGCAAGTCTGGACGACGGTTTTTGACATACCATGTACAATAGCCGTAGTCATAGCCATTGCCGCCATAAATCGCGCCATTACCCCAGGCAAAACCACCAGAGGTAGCCACGTTAGAAAGGCTTGGGTTACTGATAGCTCGACTAGCCGGTTGAGCTCCAGGCAAGACAATGTATTCTCCGACTGGCAGATTACCGCTTTCAACGTCGTTAAAAGCAACAACTTGGTCGCGGTTAGCCTGATATTTACTTAAAATGCTGTCGATGGTATCACTAGCGGCCACCTTGTAAACAATACCGTTAATAGGTGAAATGACCAGTACTTGGCCAGGGGTCAAAGAGTCACCGCTCAAATTGTTTGACCAACGAATGGTATCAGAGGTCACACCGAATTTAGCTGCTACTGACGAGACGTCATCGCCAGCTTGAACAGTATAATTTTGGATATCAGCCCGTGATTTTAGAGCTGTAGCAATAATCTGCGGCCGAGCCGTTACCACGTTATCAGACGGTGCAAAGTTCAGCTGAGCATTAACTGTATCGGCTTGGTTGGCTACGGCCCTCTTTTCAGGCAAGTCGGCTACCCACGCCACATTGACGGCAATGTCAGCCGAGGAAATAGCGTCTAACGGATTGACTATCTCGTCAGCCACATCGCTAGTCGCTAGGCTATTAGCCTGGGCAGTGTTGGTAGTTTGCGGCTTTTGAGCTACAAAGGCCACCACGACCATCAACAGAATAGCGTTACCGACTAACAGAGAGTAGCGAATCGTTTTGCCGCGATTCTTTTTACTAAACATTCGTCGATACCAACGCTTGCGCTTGATATCTGATTCTAGATTACCCAGACGGGTGGAAACTTCTTGACTTAGAACTTCAGTGGTACGAATACCAGCCTCCGTTTACATTGTTTGCAACTCTGACCTCTGTTGTAACAGATAGGAAAGCGTCAAAATTGCAAGCTTAATTATAGCACATTTGAGCTTATGTAAATAGGCTTTTTTAGCTTCTTTTTACCCCTGTTAAATAAGCTAATTACAGAGAGTTTTACAATATTTTTTAGTATTTTGCTCGTGTTCTTCCTGGGTATGGGCAAAATGGGTCGTGCCATCATCACCTGACACAAAGTATAGGTAATCTGTTGGAGCTGGATTGATAACAGCGTTCAGTGCTGAAATCTCGATATTGCTAATTGGTCCCGGCGGTAAGCCATTGTTAAAATAGGTATTATAAGGTGAATCAAAGGTCAATGACGGCGGCTGACCGGCTAAGATTGCTCCGTAGCCAGAGGTGGCATCTGATTGGAGGCGCATGCCTTCCCGCAAGCGACGCAAGAACACCTGGGCCACAATCGGCCGGTCAGCCGCCCGGGCCACCTCTTGCTCTACCATAGAAGCCAGGATTATACCCTGGTGTACAGTCAATCCCTGAGCCACAATCGCCGCCCGTACCTCTGGGGTAAGGCGTTTTTGCATCTCATCCAAACTTGATTTGATAATACTGTGCGGATTGGTGTTAGCCGTTTTTTGGAAGCTCTCAGGGTAAAGATAGCCCTCCAGGCTGGCTCCAGCCGGTTTGTCGACCAGGGCAGGATGGCCTTCGTACTGGGTTGGCTCTAGGGCAGCATGAACTTCTTCGGGGTCAAAACCACTGTTAATCAGGGCTGCGCTGACCTGATCTAGCCGCGTTCCAGGTACAATTGTCACCAGATCAATCGTCACGTCACCTCTTGCCAGTATCTCGACAATCTCTGGCACAGATTGGCTGGGCCTTAAGGCATAGGTCCCCGCCTTCAGATCTTCGCGCAAACTCTGGTTTTTAACATACCAATCAAAAGCCCACGATTCCCGGATAAGTCCTTGTTCCTTTAAATCACGGCCGATTTCCTGGACTGTGGCACCGCTTGGCACCTCAACAACGACAATATTTTGCGAGTTGCTAACCGGTTCTAAAGCCCGGTCATACATGACACGCACTAAAATGGCCGTGGACAGCACTAACACCACCGCTACAGATACCAGTACGGTTATTTTCTTGGCTTTACTGGTCATATTCGACCACCACTTCATAAATGCTCCTCAATATAATCTTGCAGTATTAGTGTAGCAGCTTCAGCATCAATCGCCTCCTTAGGATAAGCATCCCCCCGCCGGCGCAAGACAGTCTCGGCTTTAATAGAACTTTCGGCTTCATCGTGGAAGACAAACTCTACCGGCACTTCTTTTTGCAAACGGTTAACAAAATCACGAACAAATTTGGTCTGCTCAGTATCTTCTAAATTCTGATTTTGCGGCAAGCCGACAACCACAGTTCTAGCTTTTTCGTCCTCTATAATTTCTTTCAGGGTATCGACCACCGTATCGTCATTTGTCACAGTTTTAAGCGGCTCGGCAATTTTAGCAATCACATTTGCCCTAGCCACGCCAATGCGCACAGCTCCAACATCAAGGCAAATCAAAGATTCATCGACAGCATTCATAAGCTTAGTTTGCCGAATTAAATTCGACGGTTATTTTCTTGGTAGCCTTCGGTGTGCGCGACACCCAGAAGGGACTGTAGTCGACCTCGACACTTTTTACCCCCGGCAAACTCCGGACGGCATTTTCAGTCTCACCGCGTTTTTTGCCGCGGATTTCTTCTTTGAGAGTATCTATATCGATGTCCGGACCGACTTCTGCTTTGGTGCTGACCTCAATGACAGTGTCACCATTCTCGGCCACTGATTTCACAGTAAAGGTAGCCTGGTCTAGTCCATCCTCCTGAACCATCTGTCGCTCAATATCGATTTCATCTTTGAGACTTTGTTCAACCAACTTCTTTAGATCATCACGTTCAATACCAAGCATGGTGTAATCCGCCGAATAAGTCACCTTAACCTCGTTGCCTTCTTGATCGACGCCTGGACTCGGAGTAGTTGATTCGTTGGATTTTTTAAATGAACTTTGGATAACGAAAAATTTATCTTTCTCTAGCTGATCTTGAAGATTTTTCTTGACCACGTCGTCTTTGGCAGCAATTTTGGCTTTGGCCGTTTCAACATCCTGAGCCGTTACCACCCGAGCTATTTTGCTGCTACCGCCCTTCATTTGACCGCCGCGGCCGCTGACATTGCTATACCCAGAGACGGTGTAATTGGCCGGACCAATATTATATTGATCGCCATTATTTTGAGCATTAACTACAGTTGTTCCAGTAAAGCTACAGCCGCCATTGAAGTTTGGCGTTGTTAACGAGGCCGAACTTTGGGTTATGAAAGTCAAACCATTAGTACTTACCCCAGTTCCTGCCGGAATAGTCGGCGGCGAACCGCTGACTGCTGAGCAAGGAATTGATAGGGTCATATTGCCGCTGGCTTTGGTGCCAAGATCTTTTTGGCCAGTCGCCGGCGCCGTCTGGGTTTCGTCAACTTTTTCAGTCACTAATTTGGCTGGCACCACTTTGGCTGACTCATCTAACTGGGATGAGGCCGGGCTAGCTATAAACTCAAAACTGGTATCGACAGATTCGGTGTCAGTTTCGATGGCAATTGTAGCCTTTGGTAAGACAACCACAGCCAAGATAAATAACAAGACTGCCCCAGCTACAGCACCAATAATCAACAGGATTTTTTTGCGGAACTGTTCAAAGTTAGGAATTTTTGGACTTTTGCCCTTGCCTGGTTTCTTAGACTTGGACTTCGGTGTTTTAGCCGAGCTACCTTTTAAAGCCGCTGAGGCCGCTGCAGCGTCAGTTTCCTCTTCCATGTCAATGTCATCTTCGGTCTTGGCGGCCGGGGTGGTTTCTGGCTCGAGATGAGCCTCTAACTCCTCGTCGTCGACCACCTTCTTATCGGGAGCCGCCGGAATCTCCGGCTTGGAGTTCAGGTTCTTGGCCACATGCAAACCGGTTGCGCCGGCCAAAGGCAGCAAGCCTTTCTCAGATGTAATTAGAACCGGACTTTTACCAGCCTCGTCAGCAGCCCGTTTTAAAAGCTTCATATTGACAATGCTCTGCAATGCTGCGGTTCTCTTAGGCAAGACTAAAGCCACAATCTTGGAATCGCTCTTAGACAGCTTGTCAATAACGGCGGTGATTTCGTCGTCTATATCAATGTAGATGGTGTCTTTTTTCTCAGCAGCCATAATAAACCTATTTTTCAGTTTACACTTTCAAAATTCTATCCAGTCGTTCGCGTATCGAACCGCTTGGGGCATTGAGTTCTTGCTGAAGCGTATCAAGACCAACACGGAGAAGACCCATAGCGGTAATAAAGGTATGGTCGCTAACATCGCCGGTTTTGTCAACAATACCGACCACTTGACCGGGCTTGATGTGATGAACCTGCGGCTTTTTGGTGAATGGTAAACTTCGGTACCAGTCAGTGGAGTTGAGTTCATGCATCAGCATTTCAAGTGACGAGCCGCCTCCGCACAGCAGTAGTTTCTGCGGTAAATGATCCAGTTGGTCAAATTCGCTCAGGGCCAATTCAACACCGCTCATCCAAACATCCAAGGTCTTTTCTAAAGCTCTGGTGACATCCTTGTTTTCTTTGACCGGATGAGCTCCGTCCGACAGCGCCGTTTTTAGTTGTTCAGCCTTGTCAAACGGTATGTCTAGCTCCCTTTCGATAGAGCGGGTGTAAGCCCGGCCGCCAATGCCAAACATCTTTGTTCCCTGGACTCCGCCGTCGTTGATAACGGCAATATCGGTGGTGCCGCCACCGACATCCATCAAGATTGCGCTCATGTTGGCATTGCCGTCATCGCCAATAACTGATCGGGCCACAGCAAATGGCTCGGCAGCCACCGCCAGCAAATCCAGGTCCAATTCCTGGGCAGCCCGTTCCAGTGCCCCAATATGCACCAACGGCGCAAAAGCTGTGTATAGCTGAACCACCACATCTTTACCCTGAAAACCAAGCGGATTGGTCACCTTATAGCCGTCAATCTCAATGCCAACTAGAGCGCTGTTGACCAGGCGAATCTCAACCTCTTTGCCGCCCATTTCCCAGGCCAGCTGATTTCGGGCTTTTTCTTCGGCCCGACTTTGAACAACTTTGATGATTTGCTCAACTTCGGCGATGTCCAGAGGTTTTTCAGCATCGGCGCGTTTGACACGGACAGTGGTTGTAGTGCCTTTGACCAGTTCGCCAGCGATGCCGATAACAGCTGTTCTGGCGCTGATTCCAGCCTGCTCCTCGGCCTCAGCCAAAGCTTTGTCACAATTAGCCACCACCCCTGAAATATCGGCAATGGCTCCGGCTTGCATATCACCTAAACTCTGATGAGCCCGGCCAACGCCAATAACCTCAACGCCCTTATCTGTTATACGGGCAATCAGAGCCTTCACAAATTCGGTACCAACATCCAAAGCCACCAAATAGCGGTCCGAACTAACCTTTGTCGGCGCCTTATCGGTAGCTGCCTGTTTCAGCTTCTTTATTTTCTCAAGCATAATTATCTCTGGTAATTATAGCATGAGCGTAAACAGTTACGGCTATTGGAGTACAGCTTTTATGCGGCGTATACCGGCAGAGGATGATTCTTCTTTGACAATCTTGAATTTCTTACCGTCTTCGGTCAATTGAGCAGTGTGCTCAACATGCGGACCGCCGCAGATTTCGAAACTGTAGGGCCGCTCATCGGGCGGTGACTTCGGATCTTTCATCGAATAAACTTTGACAGTGTCGCCATAGCGGTCGCCAAACTGTCCCAAAGCTCCTAGTTTGCCGGTGGCCTCTTCGGTAGGATATTCTTTCCAGGTAATTTTCAGATCCTTAGCAATCTCACGATTGACGATGTCTTCGACTTGTTTGATCTCTTCTGGCGTAACTTTTTGAGGATGCGAGAAATCGAACCGTAAGCGTTCCTCGGTGATATTCGAGCCATGCTGAATCACATGATCCCCTAGGACATCGCGCAGAGCCTGATACATCAAGTGCGTCGCCGTGTGGTACTTCCTGTGTTGCATGGTCTGACCGCCCAAACCACCTTTGAATGTACCCTTTGCCGCCGTTTGTGACCTCTGACGCTGTTCTTCCATCTTGGTATCAAACTGTTTTTTCCAATTCTTTGATACCGGTATGTCTCGTTTAAAGGCTTCCTCTAGACTAAGCTCTACAGGAAAACCATGCGTATCATATAGTTTAAAAATTAGTTCTCCATTAATCTCTTTTTTCTTAACGGAGGCAAGAATTTTATTTCCATTTTCATCTGTAATACTATCTCCATCGTGATCCGTCAGAGGTTCGTTCTTCAAAAACTCTTTCAAACCTTTGCGCAGCGTCTGACGGAAAACTTTTTCTTCTTTGGTCAAGACTTCTATGACCTTGGTTTCATTCTTAGCAACTTCCGGAAAATCTTCCTTGTAGAGATCGACTATCACTGGCACAACTTCCTGGAGGAAGTTCTGCTCGACACCAAGATCAAAAGCAAAACGAATAGCTCGGCGCAACAAACGGCGCATCACATAGCCTTGCTCTTTGTTAGAAGGAGTGACCCCGTCGACCGCCAGCCAAGTGGCACCCTTGAGATGATCAGCAATAACCCGCATAGCATTGGTGTTGGAATCGTAGGTTTTGCCACTTAATTTCTCTAGTTTCTCAATTATGGGCCAAAACAGGCTAATTCGGAAAACGTCCGGATTATCCAAAACGGCGGCAGCGATACGTTCCAGGCCAGAACCTTGGTCGATGTTCGGAGCTTCCAACTCCACAAAACCATCTTCGGTTTTCTTATAGCCCATGAAGACGTTGTTGCCGATTTCGAAAAACCGCGGTGAATCGCTGGCCGGATGTGGTTTACCCCATTTCGTTTCATCGTGATACTGCTCGCCAAAATCAAAGAACATCTCAGAATCCGGCCCGCACGGATCACCCACCAAGGTTCCTTCCTCATCACCGTTACGGCTCCACCAGTTTTCCTGGCCGTCATAGAGGAAGATGCGCCCTCCTTGCATGCCCAGTTCGGCTCCCTTTTCAGCAGGACCAACTTCAACGACTTTGGCGTCAATGCCGCGCTTTTTAAACTCAGCTTGCCACAAAGAAATGGCTTCATCGTCCCTAGGGATGCCGTATTTTTCGTTGCCGATATAGCACGAAACATAGACTCGATTCGGGTCCAGGCCAACTTCGTCGAACAAAAACTCGGCCATCCAAGGAATTTGCTCTTTCTTGAAATAATCCCCCAAACTCCAGTTGCCCAGCATCTCAAATGTCGTGGTGTGCGATTCGTCGCCAACTTCCTCAATATCCTGGGCTCGCAAACACACCTGACTATCTGTTAACCGTTTACCTTTGGGATGAGTCTCGCCCAGCAGATACGGTATCATCGGCTGCATACCCGACCCAGTAAACAGCGTCGTTGGATCGTTTTGCGGCACTAAAAGAGCCCGCGGAATAATCTTATGCCCGCGCTCCTCAAAAAATTTCAAGTATGCCTGGCGAATTTCCTGAGCTGTCATCTGCTCTATTATAACAGAGGTTAGTCTTTGGTCGAGCAGAGCAGTAGAATGCCCGATACTGGGTTCACAAATATCAGCGTGCAAACGCCGAAGGCGACGGTGTTATTCTTGGTTCCTTTGTAAATACCCCAAGAAATGACGGTCATTGGAATCATCCAGGCCAACGGAATAAGTAGCCAACCGAACGCTACAGTTGAAATAATGTTAAAAATAAAGGCAATCAAGCGTAGCGTCTCATCGGTGCTGCTAACATTTGTTTTTGCTTTTGCCATATCTATCTCCCTGTTAATAATTTATTAAATCATACCTTATTCACCTCTGTTGAGCAATAATCCCGCCACCCAAGACTTTGTCGCCGTCGTAGATAACGGCCGACTGTCCAGGGGTGGCAGCCCGGATTTCATCTGACAACGCTACCTGTAGCGTACCTTTCTTCGATGACGCTATATCTAGCGTCCCGCCTACCAGAGGTGCTCTATGTCTAGTGCGAACTTGAACCTTAGCCCCATCCCTAGGAGTATCATTAATCCAGTGGACATCCTCCAGAGAAAGTTGTTTATACCACAATCTTTTATCACCTAAATCCGTTGTGACGTAAACTTCGTTTTTGTCCATATCCTTCCCGGCGACGTAATATGGTAAGCCGCCGCCGACTCCCAAGCCCTGCCGCTGGCCAATGGTGTAGAAAATCGCTCCGTCGTGCTGGCCTACCTCGGCACCATTCTCGTCAATGATGCGGCCGGGCTTGGTCTTAACGTACTGGCTGAGAAATTCTTTGATGCCGACTTTGCCGACAAAGCAAATGCCCATACTTTCCTTTTTGCCAGCTGTAACTAGGCCAAATTCTTTTGCCAGTTTTCGAACCTCTGGCTTGGTTAGATCACCCAACGGTAACCGGGTTCGCTGCAGAGCCTCTTCAGTTACCCTGTACAAAAAATAAGTCTGGTCTTTGTTGTCGTCTTTAGCCTTAAGCAGCTGGCCATCTTCAGCTCGAGCATAGTGTCCGGTGGCAATCAGATCGGCTCCTTCTTCCAGGCAAGTTTCCAAAAACAGCTTGAACTTGACCTCTTGATTGCACATGATGTCCGGGTTCGGCGTTCGGCCCGCCCGGTATTCAGCAATCATGTAGTCAACGACTTTTTGCTTGTACTGCTTTTCAAAATCAAATACCTTAAAATCAATACCCAATTGCACCGCCACCCGCTTAGCGTCCTCAAAATCCTCTTTCCAGGGGCAAACAAAGCCAGGCAGGCTCTTAGTCCAGTTCTTCATATAAACGCCAACGACGTTATAACCCTGCTGTTTGAGCAGAGCTGCAGCCACCGACGAATCCACGCCGCCGGACATACCAACGTAAACTGTCTTAGCCATTCAAAATCTCCTTGAGCGCAGTAACGGTTTTCTTAATTTCGCTGTTAGTTGTGCTTCGGCCGAGCGTGAAGCGCAGGGTTGAGCGAGCAGCTTCATCAGATAGGCCGATGGCTCGCAGAACGTGCGACGACTCCTCTTTGCTGGCGCTGCAGGCTGAACCGACGGCGCAAATGATTCCGGCTTCGTCGAGTTGCATCATCAGCCGTTCGTTGTCTTGTCCGGGAAAAGTCACGTTGACATTATTGGGCAAACGCTTTTTAAGCGAACCGTTGATGATAACCTCGGACAGTTCAGCCTGCAGCGCCCTGATAAACTCATCGCGTAACTGGGTGAGGCGGCGGCTTTCATCGGCGCGCATCTTCTGAGCTATCTCTAAGGCTTTGGCCATGCCGGCGGCGGCGGCCACATTTTCGGTGCCCGACCTTAGCCCGCGCTCTTGGCCGCCGCCGCGCACTTGCGGCACCAGTTTTACCCCTGTTCGGACGTATAAAACACCCGACTGCTTAGGTCCGTAAATCTTGCCAGCGTTCAGAGTCATTAGATCCACACCTAGACTGGCAACATGCAAGTCCAAATAGTTGGCGGCCTGACAAGCGTCGGTGTGGAAATATAAGGGTAATTCGTTACCAGCGACACGTCGCTGTTGGCGAATTTTTTGCAACAATGTCGCAATTTCTTTCAGGGGCTGAATAGCACCGATTTCATTATTGGCATACATAACACTGACCAGCACGGTATTATTGTCGATTTTATCTTCTAAGCTCTTTAGATCAATTAGACCTTCTTTGGTCACAGCCGCTTCATGGCGGCCGAATTGACCAGCTGGTTCGCGAACTGATTCGTGCTCGATAGCACTAATCACTAGGTTGGCATTTGGGAATTGCTCCAAGACACCGGTAATCGCTAGGTTGTTGGCCTCGGTACCGCCAGCCGTAAAAATCACTTCAGACGGCTTGGCGCCCAACCAATGGGCCACCGACTCGCGGGCGGCCGACAGGTCGGCTGCCACGGCTTTGGCCGCTAAATAATTAGCTGACGGATTGAAAAACTTTTCAGAAAAATAAGGCTCCATAGCCTTTAGAACCGCCGAATCTACAGGGGTAGCAGCAGCATAATCCAAATAAATTGGTGTCGAGGCACTCATATCTATAGCCTAACGCTTTAGGGCTTAGGAAACAAAGTTATAAACTTCTTTGCGAACCCGGTCCTGGTACAGAGTCGCAGCATCGTACAGACGGCGAACTTCATCTCGTGAAGCCCGTTTATAGGCTCCGCCATTTTGTGACTTCAAAACACCAGCCGGTTGGACGTTATAGCGAGTCGAAACAATCCGATGTCGGCCATTTTGGTCAGTCCATTCTTCGTGCCAGACCCAAGTATGTTCATCCAGACAGAAAAACTCGCGTTTGCGGCCCTTGGGAATTGGACCAAAAACCTGGCCGCCGACTCGAGCTTCGCGGCGAATCAAACTCTGGCGCAAAGCCTGCAGGCGACCCTGTTGCCGGCCCGAATTAGACGGCATCAATAAATCAAGCAGCTTGGCCATAATTTTCCTCGATTTCTTCAAAGGCAGCTTCTATTTTTTGTCGAGCTGTCTTCTCATTAATCTCTTCATCAGCCGGCCCGTTGTTTTCAGCCTGGTCGGTCTGTTCGGCCTGATTGGGCACTGCATAAGTCTCAGGCTGAGTTGCTACTACTCCAACTACCGAGCTGGCTTGCTCCAGTTTGGCGGCATCGGCCCGGGCGACTTCTTCTTCTTTAACCAAAGCTTGATAAGCATTGCCCACCCCATAGCTTATTTGGTCCAGACGAGCCTGAAGAAACTGGGCAACTTCTGGGCTAAGACCCATCGACGCCTGTGATGTTTCTTTGTCGCTGCCGCGCAGAAATTCTCCGATACCTTCTATAACTTCTTGTAACATTTAAGCCTTAATTCTGAATAATTTCTCTGCGTTGTGAGTAGTTGCTTTGGCAATTTCTTCTAGAGATTCACCTCGTAAACTGCTCAGAAACTCCGCCGTCACACGAACGTGCTTAGGCTGACAGATTGTACCACGAAAAGGAACAGGAGTCAAGAAAGGAGCGTCAGTTTCTAACAGTAGTTTTGACAACGGCACTTTTTTAGCCATTTCCAGCTGTTTCTCCTCTTTAGTAAAGGTCATAATGCCATTTAAGCCAATATAAAGCTCTCTACGCAATATTTTATTCATTTCCGCAATAGTGCCGGTGAAACTATGCACCACGCCCCTAACCCCCTCAAAATCGTCCAAAATGGCAAAAAAATCATCGAAGGCTTCTCGTACGTGGAAAACTAGGGGCAAACCGTGTTCCTGGGCCAATGTCAACTGAAACCTCAATAGCTTCTTCTGATCCTTCTTTGGAGAGTGATTGTAATAATAATCCAAACCTGTTTCGCCAACGGCTACCACTTTGGGCTTGGTGGCCAAATCACTAAATTGCTGCAAAGCCTTTTCGTCCCCGACATAGACCGAACCTTCGTGTGGATGGAGGCCAATAGTTGCCCAAACATTGTCATGTCGGGCGGCCATCTCAATTGCTGATTTTGAGTCAGGCAAGCTACAGCCGACACACAACACTTTAGTTACCTCGTCATCAGCGGCGGCCTTTAGGACTTCATCCGGATCAAGCTCATAATCCGGAAACTGAATATGTGCGTGGGTATCAACCAACTTCATAATGATATTCTACCACTGTTAGTTTGAGCTTGCCTGAGTCACTGAATCTATCCGGCGGCGCTAGCCTCCCCGGATCGGTCCCCGGATCGGTCCCCGGACCGGTCGAATCGCAATATATCTTTAAAGATATATCAGGTTTTAGCAGGCTTGGATGTGCTGGTAGCATCAATATCTGTTCGCGGGAACAGAGTGGTCTTCGGCGCCCGAATCACGCCTTCTTCAAAGATGTGCCGGATGCGAACAGCGGTCTCTGGCAAAAACGGCTCGAGCATCTCGGCAATTTGCAGTAAACTAGCCACTTGATAGCTCAACACCTCTTGCAGGTGGCCCTCGGTGTCGTCTTTGGCGATTTCCCAAGGTTTTTGCTCTTCAATATACTGGTTCAGACCCCTGATACGGTTCCAAATTATCTCTAGAGCCCGGTCAAACTTACAATCAAGAATAGCTTCTTCAAACTGACCGACATCATGGCCGACATCCGGCAAAGTACCGATCAGGCCGTTTTGATAGCTCTGGATCATAGCCAGCGTTCGCTGGACGGTATTGCCCAACTCATTGGCTAGATCGGTGTTATACACCTCGTCCAGCTTTTGCCACATAAAGTTACCATCTTCGTAACTGGGGATATAGCGCAGGAAATAATAGCGAAAAGTGTCAACACCATATTTATCAACAACGTCCTTAGGATGAATTACGTTGCCAAGCGACTTGCTCATCTTCTTTCCCTCAACATTTATGAAGCCATGGACATAAAGAGTTTTTGGTAAGGGTAGGCCCAGCGCCAATAACATTCCCGGCCAAATCGCGGCGTGAAACCGGATGATATCCTTGCCAATAACTTGAATATCGGCCGGCCAAAACTTCTTGAAGTCAGCGTGTTCGGGATAGCCAAGCACGGTGATGTAATTCATCAAGGCCTCAAACCAAACGTACATTACCTGATTGGCGTCACCCGGCACTGGGATTCCCCAGCTGATTTTGTCTTTCGGCCGGGAAATGCTGATGTCCTCCAGGCCTTCGTTGATAATAGCTAAAATCTCATGTTTGCGGGTGCTGGGGATAATTCGAAAACTACCTTCTTCGATGGCCTTTTTAATCTGCGGAGCGAAAGCTGACAAGCGAAAGAAATAATTTTCTTCTTCGATTTTTTCGTACGGCCGGTTGTGGTTCGGGCAAACACCGCCGTTAGCCTTGACAATTTGCTCGGTGAAAAAAGCCTCGTCACCAGTGCAGTACCACCCCTCATATTTGCCTTTGTAAATGTGCTTGGCCAGGTTCTTCCAGACAATCTGAGCTCGTTGTTCGTGCCCCTGATCCGTAGTCCGGATAAATCGGTCGTTAGAAATGTTGAGCAGCTTGGTCAGATTCTGGAAACTCTGGCTGATGCTGTCAGCATAATCTTTGGGGGTCAGTTTAGCCTCGGCGGCTTTCTCGGCGATTTTACCCCCATGCTCGTCAGTACCAGTACTGAACAAGGTGGTCTTACCGCGCTGGCGAGCAAACCGAGCCAAAACATCAGCGTAAACCAATTCCATGCCAAAGCCAACATGCGGCTCATCATTAATATATGGAATTGCGGTCGTCACATAATAGTTCATCTCTGGTAGTATAACGAACTTCTAAGGCCAATCAAAAAGTATGCCCTGATACCATCCGCCAGTCCTTGCTTGTTGAAGTAAAGGGGAATATAGTTGTTAATATGAATTGGGGTAAGTTTCAAGGGGAACACTCCCGTAATGCGGGGGGAGCAATTGCAGATACAGACTTTGATGTGGTGTCCATCGGGAGAGCTATGTTGGATCATAACAATGGCTGTGGTGTCCAGGAGGGGCTGGCCTGTGCTGACTGTTGGAAATCAGCTAAAATAGTTACTGCATCACTAAGAGAAAGAGGTTATCTTGGCGACAGCCCCGGCCCATTCAGTAAAATTAGATGGCAGGTGCAATCAGATATGAGTGGACCGTGGCACTTTGATTTAGAGGAAGATCACCCCTATGTTGTGACCTCCGTAGAAGCACTGGGGCAATTTGAAAATGCCTGGTCAGAAGAGCCAGTAGAGTTCAGTAAAGTTGCAGTGTCAGCTTTAATTCGAGCTCAACGTCTAGAAAGAATTACTCCGTAGGGTCGATGTAGTCCTTGCACAGCCGTTCAAAAATAGCATTGGTCCAACCAAAACCAGTTTGCGAAGGATAAAGCCCTTTTTGCGGTGGCTTGTCGGGGTTGACGACGTTGTATTTTTCCAGGAAAATTCCGTGTTTGTTAAACCAATCCAGATTGATGCGCAGCCATTTCATGGCGATGCGGCGGGCATCTTTGTGATAGCCATATCTTTCCAGGCCCTGAATAACGATCCATTCCAAGGGCGCCCAACCATTAGGATGCGCCCACTGGGTTGGCAAACTGCCCGGCACCAAGTGACTGACTGGCTGATTGTCGGTGGTGCTGAGCCCGCCGCGGTTCTCGAACCGGCCCAAAGCGCCAATCAGTTTCCGAGCCCGGGCGTCATCGACCATGCCGGCCCACAGCGGGAAGAATCCAGCCAGTGAACTGATGTTACCGCGGCGCTCTTTAACAAAATTGTAATCATAGTAAAAGCCTTTGGCATTACTCCACATCAGCTCGTCCATCATCTGTTTTCGGGTATGAGCCCGGTTCAGCCAAACGCCGGCCTCGTTGTCTCGGCCTAAAATTTTGGCGGCTCGGGCAAAGTCCGATTCGTACCGATATAACAGGGAGTTCAAATCGACAGGTAAATAATTCAGTGCTCGGCGGTTAAAACGCGGCGTCATATCCCAACCGCTCTCGGCTTCAGCCAGGTCGTTAAGCATGTTGATGTCGTAATAGCGGCTCAGGCCCATATAAACCGCTCGCCAGTTTGGCTTGGCCGTTCCCAGCCAAACAGTCGAATACTCATCATGAGCCACAGCGATGTGCTCTTCCAGCCATTTTCGATCCTTCTTATAGGTGTCATAAACCTGGAAAATGAAAGTCGTCAGAAACGGCGGCTGGGAGCGCCCCATCAGATAAGTTCGCGAAGCGTTGGGAATAATCCGAAACCGCTTTTGCATGCTGATCAAATTTTCTAAAATGCCTTCGACTAGTTGTTGGTGCTCGGCGTCCAACAATCCTTGGACCATAAAAAAGCTGTCCCAATAATACATTTCGTTGAAATCAAACGGGTGACCCTCTTCATAAGCTGGCACCAAATAGGCGTAGGGCAGGCCAATCAAAGTCTCGTCATCTTTTGGATGATAGCGCTCTAACTTCTTCCAATAGGCAGCGATGTACTCTCGAGCCTTGGCCACATCCTGCGGCTGCAGGTCCCGGGTGCGTCCGGCCGGCAGAACTGATTTTGCAACGTCTTTTATCTTGCCAAGCATAAGCCTTAGTGTATGCTGGCCCACCTCGGTGGTCAAATAATTCGCCTAGCAATCGAAACTGAAATCGCTGTAGTCGGGCTGCCTGGCCAGTTCTTGGCAATCACTTTGGTGTTGTTGTTGACTCGCTTCTATTGCTTCGGCCTCTGCAGCAACCGCTCGCCATTCGTCACGCTGGTCATAATAGGCGACCATCACAGATATGCCGGTCAAGTTTAACCGCAACTGGTCACCGTAGTAACAAAATATCTCTCCTGGTTTGTCGGGTGTATCATCACTCCAAGCTAGACTGCCCTGCTCAGCGTCCTCTACCCCTGATTGACCTGACTGAGCATATTCGAGCAACTCGCCGACGGTCAGCCAATTATGCTCGGCGGCTCGCCGGGTTGTTATGCGTCCATCTACTATGGGGTGATGTGTAAATCCGCAAGCCTCAATTTCTTCACCGTTTCCAGTTGAACAAGCTGTAGCACCAGCTAGTAGTGCCGCTGTCAAGGCTAAAGCTTTTGGTGCCAGTCGTCTTTCTGACATATGTCTCCTTTACTGGCCATATTACGCCAGCAATGACTCAAAGACAAGCACAAGCCTTTTTACGATATAATATATCTTAAAAGATATATTTATGATCTGGGACTATGGTCTGGGACTGACGACCAGCCAGACCGGCCAATGATCTACTCAGCGATTACGCCGATTTTGAATTGTTCTAGTTGACTAGCGGCGCTGGAGCTGTGCGGTGTGCCGCTGCCAATTGATCGGCCGTCAGCATCTTGGCGTTGGGTGAAGTGAGTGGTTGCATCTATGCCGCAGGCGCGCAAGATCTCAGATCCGCCAGGGTGGCTGGCAATAAAATCAGTGATGTCATAGACTGAACCACGAATTATTGTCCAGCAATCCTCGGAGTTGTCATGAGTAGCTACTTCAGCAACCGTAAAAACCTCTCCCTCGATCGTCTCTGTCTCGGTCTCTGGAGCATCCTCGAATTCCTCAATCACAGTGCTGGTTTCCTCTACCGGTTGTTCGTCCTTATTGAGCTGGCCGTAGACTAACCAACCACCGCCGACCAATACGGCCATCACGACGATAATAGCTATTACTTTCTTCATTAATTTACCCTCCTTGTGGGCTTTAATTGCTTCGACTATTTGAATATACCCTATGCACACGGCTAAGACCAAGGCATACCAAAGCCAAAGCGTTCTGTACCAACCTTGCTGTAGATTGGCACCCAATGCCAAAGCATGAGCTACAATCGCAAACATGGCAATGATTTGAGCGTACTCAATAATCGGCCACCAATTTTTTTGCTCGAACCAGCGCTTAGTCTCGAAGGCCAGAAAGGTCAGGAAAGCCAACGTCCCGAAAGTGGCTGCCCACTGCAAACTTATTCCAACATATTCCAGATAGCTCCCGGGCGGAAAACCAAGCCCCGCCAGCCAAAGACCGGCAATTAACAGAGACGGGTGCAGCAAAATAAAAATCAACGCCGCCCAGCCAGTAACCTTAAAGTAATGTTTGAGCGGTTCCTTTTCTACCCCAGCCGCTCGCCTAATGGCTCCGACGACGTAATGAGCCCACATCAAGCTGAACGCCAACAGACCAAAGAGAGGGAAGAGCCGAAAATCAGTAAAAGTGGCTAATTCAAAACCTTCATAAACCTGCCCCCAGGCTATGACGGCCAAAAGGCAGACCACCACACTTAAGGCCCAGGCGCTGGCGATAACCCCCCTTTGTTTCATACGAAGCATTATACCACTAGGCTTTCTTAACCTAGTCGATGTCAGCGAGTATATTCCAGTCTGTTTGGGCTTGATCGCCCATGATCACACCCAGCAACCCCTCAGCAAAGCGACCATCTTCCTTGATAGCTTCAACGCTTGAAGGCAGTTGTAAGACGTCGAGCAAAGTGCAGCCGTGACGGCGCACATAATATTCAAGCCCGCCAAATAGCTCGTTAATGCCTGCCTCGTTAACCTCATAATTTGTTACCGGTTTGGGGCCCCGGCGTAGTGTCTGACTTTCCACAACCTTGATAGTATCCAATAAACCTTTGTCTGCCAGAATTTTAGCTCTACAAAGTATCAGTCCCCGCTTAACTGAATATCCTGTATCTTCAAGTTCTAGGTGCATTTCTCGCGGAGTGAATTTTGATCCCCCTCTTTGCCGCTGAGCAAAACCAAAACCCAGGACAGACAGTCCAGCCTTTTGCGTGCGCCTCCGCTTTTGCTCTGTCATAATAACTAATTATGAAACTCTAGTCTGCCTGTTGCAAGCATAAGCCGATGAAAAAAGCACCAGCGATTGCTGATGCCCTCTTGGTGGAGCTGCAGGGAATTGCACCCTGGTCCGCGGGATTATTCGGTTAGTCGTCTACAGGCTTAGTTTGTTTTCGATACTTGAAGCCGGGCCTAAAAACAAACAAAATAGCACGCGACTCGCAGTCCTAAAGTCTTAAGTTGCTTTACGGATCATAAAGCAACCGCAGCCAGAAAATATGGCACGCTCTAGGCCTATCCGGCGTCAGACTAGGCGCGGCTGTAGGCAATTAAGCTACAGCTGGTGCGAAAGCTAGAGCTTTGAACGGATTCAAAGCAGCTAGGCGTTCACTAATAGATGTTTTTGCATCTAAAAAAACTGCCTATAACGCTGACAAGCGGCCTGCGGATCTAACCAATAAAGTCCTACGTCGAGCTAAAATCAGCCCCATGTACACTTATTATACCATAAGCGGTCAAGATATCATACCCTGCTCTACTTGTGACTTTGCTCACACTCAGAGTTATGAAATGAAAGTAGGGAAGTAGCAAATTTTGGGATAGGGGAGTTTTTTAGGTTTTTTGGGCCGGCATCCCCAGTCACCAATTTCTTTAGTGTGTTATTTTTACAACAAAGGGTAGGGGCTAGGGGAGGGCGAGGTAGAGTTGATGCCACTGTTCTAGTGACAACTCTTGAGCCCTGGCATCTGGACTAATCCTAGCTCTGAGCAGTAAATCACCTGGGTCAATTCCCTTGTCCAAACCACTTTTCAGCGCTGACTTGAGCTTCTTTCGTCTCTGTGAAAAGCCAGCTTTGACCAGCCTGAAGAATCTATTACTGTCAATACCCGGAAACAGTGGTTGAGGGCGGCGGCGGAGAATCAGAATCTGGGAATCAACCTTCGGGGGCGGCGTAAATAAGTGGGCCAGGACCAGCTCGCCGGGCTCAACTTCATAAAATAACTGCAGCGCCACGGCCACGAAAGACAACTTCCCTGGCTCCGCCGCCGCCCGCTCGGCCACTTCTTTCTGGACCAGCAGCACGGCTGTCGCCGGCTTATGCTGGCTATCAATCAGTTTTCGAAACAAGTTGGCTGTCAGGTAGTAAGGAATATTTGCCACGACTTTATAGCTGTCGGGCAGTGACGACAGATCAAAAGTTCGGATATCACCCTCTTGGATCTGAAGCTGGTTGTCCCAAGTTTTAGCAAATTTTTTATGCAAAGGTTCGATGGCATCTTGGTCAAACTCTAGTGCCAACACTTCGGCCCCCTTCTCCAGCAGCACCTCTGTCAAACTGCCGGTTCCGGGCCCAATTTCTAAAACCTGATCCCCGGCGGCCACCTCGGCGGCGTCGGCTATTGATTCCAGTGAAGCTCGGTCAGTCAGCCAGTGCTGGCCTAGCGACTTTTTAGCCCAGGGTAAGTCATTCATGGCTCACCACCAGTGATTAACACTCCAAAAGCTATAGGCCTGCTGCCAGCTGCCGTAGCGGCCATTGGCATAACCAGAGAAGTGGTTCAGCTGACAAACCGGGTCAGTCTGCCAGTTTGGACAAGCACTAATCAAGATCTGAGCGTTACAACGCTGTCCTAGGCCAATACAGCGGTTAGAGCTTACTGCCGCCGGGTTCCAACCCGACTCCCGGCCAATGATGTAATCGACATATTGGTACTGTGACGGATCGATGCCGGCAGCTCGCATCCAGTCCAATTTGCTGCCGCTGACTGAACCGCTTGGCACCTTGCTGCCCTTGGCAACAATTCGGTTGACCGGACTGACCGCCAAGACCTCGTGCAGAACAGCTCGCTGCGTCGGGTCATCTTTAGAAACTTCGTAAATAACCACTTTACGGCCGGGATTACCTTCTTGTTTGACTACAGTTTGCCCCAGCGGCACCGACGGATCAGTAATGGTTTCCTCGGCGTTTGGAATAATTTCCTCGATTGTCTCGATATTCTTATCCGGATAGGTCACAAACACCACCATATTAGAGGTAATCGGTGTTTCCGGCGGCGGGAGAACGGTGACGTCATCAATGTCCAGGCCTTTTTCTTCGATTAGCTCTTCAACGGTTTTAGCGTGAGTCCGAGCATCATATGTTTGGCCATACATGACCAGTTTGACCGGTACCGATCTTTCAATAATCAGCTGTTCAGTCGCCGACCCCTCAGCCAATAGATTGTCTGGAATAGTTACCTCAACGGCATCTTCCGGATGAAGAGCGACGCCAACCTCTTCGGCTATAGCTCGTGGCGACTGGGTAGCAGTGTTGACTGTCACCTTCTTATTGCCGTCAATCACCGTCACCGGCCGGGCCCGGTAAACATTGACCGAGAAATTGTCCTCTAAAATCTCGGTGTCCAGGCCGGGCTCGACAACATCACCTTCACTTAATTTAATGTCGAGCCGCTGCAGCAATTCTTTAACCGTCTTGGCCCGAGTTGGCAAGGTTTGGGACTCATTGTCGGCATAGACATTCACTACTCGCGCGTCAGATGGCCCCAGTGTGGTGGCTCCAAAGCTGACAAAGGCTATAAGACTAGCGATAAATAAAACTATAAATGTCACCACTGGAATCACTAGTGGATGTTTGTGCAAATCGAAAAGTCGTTTCTTCTTCATTATAGTTGCTTTGGACTTGGACAACTTCGTCCCCCACCCTCACAAAAAGCAGGTACCATTGTAGCAAATCACCGCTGTTTTCGCCATGCATCAACCAACAAGCCAACATGCTGCCGGACATTCATGGTCTTTAGGTCCGAAATCTTAAACCACTCAGCTTTGGCTATTTCGTGGGTAGCTGGCCAAATCTTAGGCTTTTTGGCTAGCTCTAATGCGTAGCCATGAAATTTAAACCGATGAGCTTTGGTCTGGCGAAAAACTCCAAGATGCTTAAATTTGTTTGTCGGCGCGTCTAGGCTGACTTCTTCTTTTAGCTCACGTCTGGCGGCAGTTAGCGGATCTTCACCACGTTTTATACCGCCGCCAGGCAAAGTCCAAACATTGACGCCAAACAGATTTTTGACTAGCAAGATTTCGTTGTCGACAATGATTAGAATCCGAACCCTTAATGTAAAGCGTATTATCAGCCAAACCAGCGGCCAAATCATTATGGCCGCCGCAAAAGCGATGCGTCTTCGAGTGGTGCTCATTCTAATTTCTCCAGTGGTGCAATACTTATATCCAACTCTTTAGTCCCCTTGCCTTGAAAATAAACTGTGGCCAGATCACCGCTTAGCTCAACAACAGTGCCAGGGCCGAATACCTGATGCTTTACACCGTCGCCAACTTCAATATCCGGCACATAGCGCGGCTCATCTGAGGTTGGACGAGCCGGCTGCGGCGGCTGTGCGAAGTCGTCTGATAAAGCCGGCTGCTCCTGCAGTAAATCGCCGGCAATATCGGCAATGAACCGCGACGGCGGGTTGTGCTGAACACCGCCGTACAGCAGCCGGCTGGAGGCATAAATCAAGTACAGCTCCTGGCGGGCCCGCGTCATACCAACATAGCACAGCCGCCGCTCCTCCTCCATCTCTGTCTGATCGTACAAGGCCCGGGAGTGCGGAAAAATAGTCTCCTCCATACCAATCATAAAGACCACCGGAAACTCCAGACCCTTGGCACCGTGCAGGGTCATTAAAGTCACCGAATTACCGCTCTTTTGAGCTGTCTCTACATCACTCAGTAGCGAAATTTCCTCCAAAAAACCGTCGATACCGACATCTTGATATTCCTCGGCCATACTTAAAAGCTCTCGAACGTTCTCCTGCCGCGACTCACCCTGAGCTGTACCATCGTCAAGAAAGCCTAAATAATCCAGGCGATTTATCAAAGCGTTCAGGGTTTCTTTAACATTAGCTTCGCTCATGACTTCACGCAGTGAATCCAGCATCTCACCAAGTTCAAACAACGCCTGTCGAGCCTTGGCGGTTATGTCAGTATTGTCCTTAACCTTGTCTAGGGCCTCGGATAAACTTAAGTCCGCGGTTTCACGCCAGTGATTGAAAACTTGCAACGACTTGGCGCCGACGCCTCGGGCTGGCAGGTTTACGATTCGCTCGAAACTAGTCGTATCCTGCGGCTGATACATCAACCTTAGATAGGCCACAATATCCTTGATTTCTTTGCGGTCGTAAAACCGGACACCGCCGACAATGCGATAAGGGAGGCTGTAATGGATGAAGGCTTCTTCTACCGAGCGGCTCTGAGCATTGGTTCGGTACAAAACCGCAAAATCTTTGTACTGGCGCTGGCCGCTGTCAACGGCGTTGCGCACTCGGCGGATGATGGTTTCGGCTTCGATGCGTTCATTGCCAGCCTGCAAAACTTGAACCGGCATACCGTCACCGGCATCAGTCCATAACTTTTTGTCTGACCGCTGTTGATTCTTCGAAATAATTGTATGAGCCGCATCCAAAATCGCCTTGGTGCTGCGGTAGTTCTGCTCCAGTTTTATAACTGTGCAGTTAGGATAATCACGCTCAAAATTAAGGATGTTGCGAAAATCTGCCCCCCGCCATGAATAGATCGATTGCCAGTCATCACCGACCACCGCGATATTTTTTTCCGGCCCAACCAACAGTTTAATCAACTTGTACTGAGCAGAGTTGGTGTCCTGATACTCATCAATCATGATGTAACGAAACTGCTGTTGCCATTTTTGACGCACCTGAGGATGCTTTTCCAGCATTGCCACAGTCTTGGCAATCAAGTCATCAAAATCCAGGGCCGCTGCTTCTTTGAGTGACTTTTGATAAAGCGGGTAGACTCTAGCCGCCTCCTTTTGAGCCGGACTGCTAGCCATGCCAGCATAAGTTTGCGGATCAATTAGCTCATTCTTAGCACTGCTAATTAGCCCACCTAGACTGCGAGCCGGAAAAGTTTTCTCATCAATTGATAGTTGCTTGGCAATTTTTTTAATAGCTGAAGTCCGATCTAACTCGTCAAAAATCACAAAATTTTTTGGCACCCCGGCGTAGTCACCATCCTGACGCAACAGCCGCACACAAATCGAGTGAAAGGTCCCCATAAAGGGCATGAAGCTGCGGTTGCCGGCATCAAACCCTAACAGCCGAGCCACTCGTTCACGCATCTCGGTGGCGGCTTTGTTGGTAAAAGTCACCGCTAAAATGTTATACGGAGTCGCCAATCCGGAATCAATAATATGAGCAATCCGGTGAGTCAAAGTTTTGGTCTTGCCGCTACCGGCACCAGCCTGAATTAACAGCGGACCTTCGGTGGTTCGGACCGCCCGCGCTTGCTCATCATTTAGTCCCGTAAACAAATCTGCCACTGTCAAAGTATATCAGTTAGCCGGCTAGAACAAAGTAAGCAGCAACTGCCGCGGCTACAATCAACAGTAAAATTATCACGAAAATCATGGTATTGCGGCGCTTGGTGACTTGGCCGATTGGCACAAAATAGGTTTTGTTCTCGATTAAACTCTGGGTAGCTTTGTCATTGGCAGATTCATCCTGCGTGTTTTTGGCAGCCTTTTGATCCGAGGCTGTTTTGGCTAACTCATCAATGGCCGCTTGGTCGGACCCCTCGGACTTGGCTTCGGATTTCTGATTGAGCTTTGACCCTTCCAAAGAAATATCCGGCTCAATCTTGTTGGATTTGTAGGATTTTTTCGGTTCTTCCTGTTTTGGCTCTTCACTGGTTGGCTCTTCATCAGGCTCACCGTTATACTCTGGTTTTGCAACTCTCTGACGGGAGTTAACAATCACTTTCCGCGGTTTCTGTGGCAAGTTTTCTTCAAATTCGGCACCGGTTTCATCAGCCTTTGTCGGAGCCATCTTCTTCCTTTTCATCAAGTTGGGACCGCTCGGCGGCTTTTACAATTTCAGCAAATTTATGGTAACTAATGCTGGCTTTGCCGACTAAAACGCCGTCGCAGCCATTCAGATCCAGATAGCCGCGAGCCGTATGTTCGTCAACGCTGCCGCCGTAAAGTATGCGGATTTTCTCGGAAGCTTTCTTGCCATAGAGATGAGCGATTTGGTCTCGGATATAATCAAACATTGGCTGAATCAGAGACGGCTTGGCTAGCTGGCCCTCAAAGGTACTAATCGCCCAAACCGGTTCATAGGCAATGACGATCTCAGACACTTCTCGGGCAGTCAGGTTAGCTAGGGCCGAACGAATTTGGTCGTGCAAGACTTGTCGGGTTTCGCCGGCCCGGTGCTCGGTCTTAGTTTCGCCGACACATAGAATTGGCGTAATTTCATTGCGCACAGCGGCTGTGACTTTGTCTCTAATCAGGGCTTCATCTTCGCCAAAATAAATCCGCCGCTCGGAATGGCCAATGATGGCGTAATGGACCAGCTCACGAAGTTGAGTAAACGACACCTCGCCAGTATAAGGCCCTTCGTCTTTTGGGAAAGCATTCTGGGCACTAAGGCGAAACTTGCGCCGATCGATCTGTAAGCTTAATGGTTGCAAAACTAGCAGATTAGGAGCCAAAACGACTTCAATGTTGCGATAAATTTTGATGCGTTCGTGTAATCGGTGCAGCAGCAAACTGGCCTGTGAGGCATTCAAATGCATCTTCCAGTTGCCGACCACCAATTTCTTGCGCATAATGATTATCCTTATTATAGCTTATTTAGACAGCAAATTCTCCAAGCCCGGCAGTTTCTTGCCGGCCATCAGATCTAAAGCTGCGCCGCCGCCGGTTGAGACAAAATTAAATCCTTTGACCAGGCCTTGCTCTTCGACATAGGCCGAAGTGTCGCCGCCGCCGATTAAACTGTAGGGTTTATGGCCAAACTGACCCAACAGGGCATCCAAAACTAGCTCGGTACCGTGCGCGAACGGACCTATGGGTCCATGCAAACCAGGAGTTTCGGTAACACCCATGACACCATTCCAAATTACAGTTTCACAGAACTGCATGCTGCCGGCAATGAAGGCTCCGGAAAACGGGCCAATATCTAGGATGAGTTCATTTTTACCAACCCGGCTGCTGCGGACTGGAGCCTGACGCGGATAATTCTCAATTTCGGCAATGGCGTGAGCATCCCAATCAACAATCCGGGTCTTGGCATGTTTGTCCATCTTGTCAGCTACCACGCTGTCCTGCGGCAGGTAAAAAGTAAATTTGCGATTCTTGCTTTCGGCCTCAGCCAGCTCCATAATTTTTTTAGCCAGCGGTACATCCTTTTTATCAGCTAAACTTTTGCCAATTTCGATGCCCTTAGCCAACAAAAATGTATTGGCCATAGCTCCGCCGATGACTACAATATCTGAAGTTTTTATGAAAGTTTTAATGAGATCAATTTTGTCGGCAATCTTGGCGCCGCCAACAATAGTCATCAGTGGCCGCTTTGGGTCGTGAGTGACTTTTAGAATAGTGGTCACCTCTTTATCTAGCAGTAATCCAGCCACACTCGGCAGCACCCGAGTGATGGCATCTGTGCTAGCGTGTTTACGGTGAACCACCCCAAAACCGTCCTGGACGAATACGTCGGCCAGGCCGCCAAGCTGCTTGGCAAACTCGACATCGTTGGCCGCTTCCTCCGGGTGAAAGCGCAGGTTTTCCAGCAGCAGCATGTGCCGCGGCTGCAGCTTGGCGGCCGCTTGGGCAGCGGCCGGCCCGACGCAGTCCTCGGCAAAGTCTACGTCAGTCTTCATAAGTTTGGATAAAACCTTAGCAACCGGCTTTAGACTAAATTCCGGATTAACCTTGCCGTCGGGCCGGCCCAGGTGCGAACAGATAATGATTCGGCAACCCTGTGATTGCAGGTATTTTAAGGTCGGAATGGCTTGCTCGATACGATAATCCTGTTTGACTTTACCCTTTTCGAGCGGAACGTTAAAATCACTGCGTACCAGCACCGTCTTGCCGCGAACATCAATATTCTTTACCGTTTTACGATTAAAAACTGGGGCTGCCATTTATAAGACTCTTACTTTTATGGTATCAGTTGTACCGACGACTCCCGGATACTGTCCGCTAGCCGTCACAATCACGTCATCTTTCTTCAGCACCTTCTGCTGCAATAGCCAATTGGTTAATTTTGTAGCCGCCAAGCGATCCACCGGCCGTTGATAACTCTTCACTCCGTAAACAATGGCCAATTGATTGGTCACAGCCTGATCTGAAGTAACGGCAATAATCGGTTTGTCCGGCCGAAACGAAGCAATCTGGACGGCTGTGGCTCCGGATTTGGTCTCGGCCACAATTGCTCTGGCATCAATTTTCTTAGCCAGATCAATGATGGCAGACGATATAGCATTTTGCCGCGACTGATGCTTGATGCCTTCCAGTTCAGCAAAAGCCGCTCGCACGGTAGCATTGTGTTCGGTGTACTTGATAACGCGCTTCATAACTTTGATGGCGTCCATCGGGTACTGCCCGGTAGCAGTCTCGTCGGACAACATCGTGGCATCAGCGCCGACAATCACCGCCGTAGCCACATCGGAAACCTCAGCTCGAGTCGGCTCAGACTGTTCGGTCATACTAACCAACATCTGAGTGGCTACAATAGTCGGTTTTTTGTGTTTGCGTCCCAGTCCAATAATGTGACGTTGGACCACCGGTACCGATTCTGGCTGGGTTTCAACTGCTAAATCACCGCGGGCAATCATCACGGCATCAGCCGCTTGAACTATTTCTTCAACATTATCAACTGCCGCCTTGGTCTCAATTTTGGCAATTATCTTAGCTCTGGAACCCAACCGCCGCAGTAATTGCCGCATATGCTCGACATCCTCGGCTTTTTGAACAAAACTCTGAGCCACATAATCGACGCCCTCAGCCGAACCAAAAGCCACATCCTTGCGGTCCTTAGCTGTGATCACATCGCCGCCAAAATCGGTGTCCGGCAGATTAATGCCCTTGCGCCTAATCAGCATGCCATTATTCTGAGCCCGGACATGAACAACGCCATTCACCACACTGGTCACCACTGTCTGGACTTTGCCGTCGAATAAGTACAGCCTGTGCCCCCGCTTGACCTTCTTGGATAAGTCATACTGGATCGGCAACATGCCGGAACGTTCATAATCAGCTTGGTATTTTAGTTGCAACTGCTGGCCAGATTTCACCTGAACCACACCATCAAAATCACCCAAACGAATTTTCGGCCCCTGCAGGTCTTGAATAATGGCCGCTGGCTTGCCGTACTCCTTGGCAGCTTTACGAATCCACTTGATATGCTGGCCATGGCTTTCATGGGTGTTGTGACTAAAGTTCAGCCGGAAACCGTTGGCCCCCAACTCCAACATTTCCAGAATCGCTTCATAGCTATCTGTAGCCGGGCCAACTGTTGCGATGATCTTTGTTCGTTTAAATTGGTTTAAAGGCACCTTAGGCGCCACAGCAGTCGCATCCATCCCTACTAGTGTACTTGCTTATGCTTATCCGATTCAAGCGGAGTTTATGTGTTCGATTTCAACTCGACTAGTAATTCGCGAATCTTTTCTATGTCGTCGTAGTCATGCGTATCACCTTTTAGTTCAACAACTGTCACATTTGGATTCTGACAAGCATCGACGTAATTTTTCACTTCTTCAAAACTTCCCAGTGGATCGGCATTATTCTGAGCAACAACCGTCGGCACCCTCATGCCCTTGATCCAATCCTCTACTTCATCTGTCAGGTCAGCAACAATCGACAGCGGAAAGCCAACCAACAAGCAAAACTTGGGATCAATCATGCTAGTACTAGCAGCTTTTAACGTTAAGTGACTGCCAACCGACTTAGCAAAGATGGCCACTGGTTGCATAGCGTTGGCATTGCTAGCCAATTGTTCTAGTTCGTAATCGAAGTTAATATTTTGATCGCCAGTTTCCCAATGTTTGTAATTTTGCACCTTGCAATCGTCAAAAATGTCTTTCAGGTTTTCTGCGACACCTTTGACCCAAGCCTGATTTCTTTGGCTATTTCCGCCGAGCAAGAGTAAGTTCATATATTAATGATAACAAAGTAAAACCGGGCATTAAATTGGTGACCCCAAGGGGAATCGAACCCCTGTTTCCAGGATGAAAACCTGGTGTCCTAGGCCACTAGACGATGGGGCCATGAGCATACAAGACCGGCCTATTATAACAGAGAAAGACCCCGGTTCCTAGGGGTCTTTCTGTCAAGTTTTCGAGCGGTCAGTCACGATTGCTCTTTTGGTTAATCTATGACTAACCTTAGCACATTGCGCCGGTTTTGGCTAGCGGTTATCCACAAGTCTAAACTGGTGCTCGGCTAGGGGGAGGCAGCAGCTGGGGGCAAGCTGCCCTGCCTTTTAACCTTTAGTTATATCGGCGAGCCCAAACGAAGCGGTAAGCTAGAGTAGCGGCTGTGGATACTGCAGTAAAGATTCCAACCAAGCTGCCCATACCAGTGTCAGGAAGGCTAGGTGGGGTCGGAGTTGGCGGCACTTCTACTGTTGGTGGCTTTTCACCTTCGAAAGTCACCTGAGCAGTACACGCACTCGCAGTTACCCACCTTTCTTCACCATCATTGAACCGGACCTGCACGCGGCTGACAATGTTGTAAGTTCCATCAGCAGCATAAGTGTGTTCGGCTGATTGGCTGTTAGACTTATTACCATCACCCCAGTCGATTTCATAACCAATAATGGTTCCGTTTTCAACTTCACCATTCACATTGGCGGTTACCCGTCGATTGTCGAAGGTCTGAACATTTAGAACCTTACAAACGGCATTTTTCTGAGGGGGGATTTCTTTCTTTTTAAATGTCACGTCGATAGCTACTGTTTCATGGTGAGCATTGCATCCGCGCAACGGTCCACCTCGGAAGGCATCCAGGTTGACGCCAGAAGTAATGACACTGTCTGGCAGGCTTACAGTTGCGTAGCAGCTGTCTGGAGGAAAGTCGAAACCTGTTTCACAAGCTGGGTTACCATCTTGAGCTCCCTTGTTATATCGGAACTTAGCTGTACCAGGGATGTATTCCATAGTTGTGGTTTCTGGTGCAGTCACGATTGTTGTCGAATCAGTGATAGTCGGAGCATTATCAGCGCTGGAAATTCCAGTTACGCTGTGGCTCGTACCTTCACTGGAAGGAACAATGAATCGCACTTTTACATTGTTAGCTAGTGGACCGGCCGGGTTCTCGCGGTTGTGATGCCACAACTGAACCCGCACGACGTCGCCAGATTTGGCGTTAGTTGTGTCAGTATAGTTGGCTTGACCGGCCGTTACGTTACGCGATTTGGTCCAGCCTTCCCACAAAACTTGACTAGCCTGAGCATTAACTAGCGGTACAAACAGTGCAGATAATGCGACTGAGCTGGCCAGGACAACTGCTGTTAAGGCTTTGCCTGTGTTTTTTCTGAGTTTATTGAATATAGCTTTCATATCTCTTGCTCCTCATTATCCTTACTGGTTTACACCGCCTGGGGGGCCATCTCCGGGTGGGTGAGTGTGTTGAGTTGGTGGGACAGTTGGTTGAGTTGGTGGGGGTGGTGGTGGAGGTGGTGGTGTGGGTGGTGGTGGAGGTGGAGAAGGTGGTCTTGGAGGTGGTGGAGGTGGAGATCCGCCGCCGCCATCATCATGTCCGCCACCATGGCCGCCACCGCCGTGACAGCTGCCGCAGCCGCTGTTGCCGCAACCAGAGCCGCCACAATCGCCATTATTTTCACCGCCGGTTTGGCCACGATTTGGCCCGCGACCGCCGGCATTGCTGCCACCGTTACCACGACCTTGTCCACCGTTACCACGGTTATCTTGCATGGCCTCGGCCATAGCCTCCAAGTCGTCTAAAGTAAATGAACCGGTCTCGATAGGTGCACCTTTAACGAACATCTGGCCCGTTTCTGGGTTGACTAAAACCTCTGTGAAGCCGTCAATACCCCGGTTGCTAGGTCGCATTTTGAATACAACGCCACCCAGTTGATTATTAATTACAACTTCGTCGATACGCATGCCTTCTAGTCGCCAGGTTCCATCTTCATCATTATCAACTTCACGTACAGGGGTGAAACGAGTAACTGTCTCTCCATCCTGAGCCCAGTTTTCTTCATATCCAGCAGTTTGGATCAAAGTTTCAAGAGTTTGTCGGCAGTCTTCAGCTGCTACGGCTTCGCCGCCACGACCTTCATAGGTGACAAGAGTTGATGCAAAAGCGTTGAGGTAACTAAAACTAGGATCAACTACACCATCGTCGTGAGCCGGTTCAGTAATAACCGCCATTACTGCTGCTAATGAAACGGGATCTACCCTATTTCCAAGCGGGCCATCTTCGAAGAATCCATTAATATATTCAACTGCCGCATCGGTATCTTCGACATCTCCCTCGGCCATTGGCAGAAAAGCTCGTCGATTATATTTTTGGGGGTCAACTGCAACTGAACCTAATTCGATATCATCACAATGAGCCGCCGCCGAGCCTTCACCACCTTCTCCCATGGCTTCTTCTCGTGAGCCATCACCGCCAGCACAGCCAACTGCTAAAACCCCAACTACAGCCAAGGCGGCTGTGGTTCGGCCAAAACGCTCCCGGGCATTTTGCCACAGGCTTGATTCGGGCACAGGCTGAACTTGCTCTGGGATTCTTGCTTCTGTTGCTTCCATAAACTTGTACAGAGCTTCTGCTCTCCTCCTCTTAGATTGTTCCTATTTACCTCAACAACTTACGTCGTTATGCATGAGTTTACCATAAATTCATAATAATATCAATGCTTTTTTAATACTTTTTTAGACTTGCGTCAAATTGCTTATGGTTTTTGACGAGAAACCTTGCGTATCGCCTTGGCAATTTGTTGATCTGCTTCGTCTATGTCATAACCGTGTTCACTCTGCGGCCTGGCTATAACTGAGGCAACTACGGCCCCTGACGCCTCGAGTTGCCCAACAATTTTCTCGTGTCGGTCTGATAGAGCGGTGTTTACGGCTTCAATTTCTTTTGGTTTTCGCGTGTTAACTTCTGCTAATCCTTGCAAACTAATCCGACCGACTCCATGTGGAATTCGGCGATCCCAGGGGTGATTTACTTTCACAGCAACCAGTTCGTTCTGACCATGGCCGACAGCGAGCCTGAGATTATGAAAGCCACTAATCACAAAAGTGGGCCCATCAACCGATATTGACTTTATAGCTTGAGCAGCCTCACCGGCATTTGCCACATTAATTACTTCTACATCCAGGTTTTTTTCTTTGGGTCTGTCCTGGACGATAGCATACTGATATACATAATCCATAATTCCTGGCAAAGCTTGACTAAGAGACTCGCCTATATCAGCTGCCAGGTCACGACGCACTTCGGTAACTACTGGATTTTCATCAACAGGCAACAAGTCATTGACAACATTAATTGTCAAAGCCCGCTCTGGGCGCACCAGCTTGACATGTTGCTCGCCAAATGTATCAGCAAACGGGGCCAACGGATCGATTTGATGCGGCTGATGCCGCCTGGGGTCAAAGGGTTCATATCCCAATTGCAAGCCGTTTGCGCCGACCTCAATGACTTGAGTCTGATGATCACCGATACCAAATGAAGTATTGGCTACTACTTCAGCGAAAGCGTTAGATGTTTCGGGTAATCGTGCCATTTTGTTTTCTCCCAGCTGTTAGGTAAGTGTAGGATCTACAATCTCGTCTACAGCCTCGGTGCTTTCACCTACACTGCGTAATAGCATGCCTGTTCGGGCACTAGCTACAAAACGAACCGCCTGGGCTACGTCAACCTCACGCACACTCACTTCTCCCTTGA
The DNA here is from genome assembly GCA_964493895.1 of uncultured Candidatus Saccharibacteria bacterium. Classification (GTDB taxonomy): domain Bacteria; phylum Patescibacteriota; class Saccharimonadia; order Saccharimonadales; family JAGQNJ01; genus CAYRSA01. The sequence continues at coordinate 91,033 of CAZBPY010000003.1, forward strand.
GTGCTGCGTGAGCCTTAGCTAGAATGCGCACATGTTTTGCTAGTCGAGTGTCCGTCTCATCAATTCCTCTTTGTTGCAGAACATCTTGTGTCTTGCGAATCAGTTGACGAGCATGGTTAATTTCAGATTCAGGAAAGTTAATGGCTTCACTGGCAACGTACTTCTGAACTTCGCGTAGACCAGCACTGCTTGTCACGGGAGTTATACTGGCAGGTTTCGGTTCCCAACCATTCAAGACCTCTTCAACAATCTGATCACGCTGAGTCTGGTCACCATTACCCATAACAGCTCCAATGGCATGACGTGAAGCTAAAGCCACAGTAACAGGGAAAGTTCCATCACGTCTTTCACCAGGGTTCATTGTTGCCGTAGCCCAAAGCAGCCCAGTCAAGGCTACGCGGCCGCCGGTGTGGTCGATCTGACCAGATTCAAAAGCTTCCAACGCAGCGTTGAGAGCAAACGGGTTGACTCGGTTCAATTCGTTGGTCCAGATTACTTTAGTATTTTCCTTGATGACTGGGTCGATTGCGGTTGATGTTGACTCAGTTATTGTTTGCCCATCTTGGTTAGTGATACGTTTGTCAGCTTGAACCTCCCCACCAGCCAAAACCTGAGCAGTTAAATCAGCCTGTGGTGGTACTACGGCAATATCGTCTGGTGATATATCGGAAATTAACATTGGCATATGCTCTCCAAGGGTAGTCTTACCACCACCCGGAGCACCGAATAGTACCAGGTTCATTCCGGCCGCCATGGCAGTTATGGCTGCTTCTTTGGGTTCTTTTTCGCCTCGAAGTAAATGCTGATCAAACTGGTTCATAGCCTGACGATAAAACTCGCTAGTTGCAGCCTGGATCGGTAATTCTAGCGGGCTTGATTCTATTTGAATAATTTCATTCATTACTTATTATTCCCTTTCACTTGTAAACTTTTATCAGTAAACGGCTCATTGCGGCGTCTTTTGTAGCTACGGAAAAAGTTAACTATTCCTAAAGCTCCAACCGCTCGCAGTGGCCACTTTAGCTTGCTTTCAATCGGAACTGTCCGCTCGGGGACTTCTACAGCATCCAATGATTTCTTGACTTCATTTATGATATCCCCGGCATTGGCCTCTTGGCGGCTCCAGTATTTACCGCCAGTTTCTTGGGCTAATTCTCGAAGCCTGTCTTCAACTGCGTTATCGGTCAGTCTTTCTGATTCAACATTTACTACGTGGACTGGCACCTGAACACTCTCTTCAGTTGCATCTTCTATCAGCTCTTCTGTATTTCCAAGACTATTACCGAAAGTCATGAGGACTACAGCTCCCTTGCGCGCTTCGTTATCTTGTATAGCCTCTTCACTGGCTACCTGAGTGTCTTTTATGGCGGCTGAGACAGCTCGACGTAAAGGCGAATCACCAAAGGGTTGGTGGCTTTCTAAATCAGCAGTATCCACAGGGCTTACTTCTCCTCCACGGGCTAGCAGGACTGAGACTTCAATGCCATCTTCCTGATTGATTGATTTGGCTAAAGTTACTTGACGATTGAATGATCGTCCGTCATTGATAATAGTCGCCCCTGACCCGTCTGCTATTAAATTTACTCCGGGAGGAACATCTTGGACACCTTCTTCTGGTGTCCAGGCAGCGCCATTAATGAGTCCAACAGTAGCCCCCCATAAAGCTAATGATCCCGTTAGTGCCTCCCTGAGGCGTTGCGATTTACTAGGAGCCTCGGCTACCCCGCCCAAATCAGCACTAATCCGTCCGCGTTCATTTTCTATGCGAATTTGAGACCATGCTTCAGAGCCGGCACCAACTCCATAACCGGCAATTGTACTAATCACTACTGGGGCGTGCTCAGCGGCCACTTCAAACATAATGGGCATATATTACATTATGCTTGTGGATATGTCAAGTATAAGTGCTACTTTTTCGCGGATTTGTCTTCTTTGGCCGGTTCCCTCTCTCCATCCGCCTGGGAGGTTTCAGCCTTAGCAGGGGCTGTCTCTTCGGTGTCGGGTTCAAACTCGACCGAGTGCGTTTCAGGGGTCAGCCTTTTCTTCTCAAAACTGAAGCCAAAAGTGCTTCCCTTACCTTCCTGTGTCTTGAAGATAATTGAGCCGCCTTGAGCAATCACCACTTTTTTAGCCATAAACAGCCCCAGACCGGTGCCATCCGGCCGAGCTTTTTTGGCATTCCCAGCCCGGTAGAACTTGGTGAACAGATTATGTTGTTCCGATTTTGGCACCCCAATACCATCGTCGGTCACCGTGAATTCCACCGAATCACCCTTATCCACCAGCTTGACCTCAATATGCCCGCCCGCCGGCGTGTAGTAAATAGCATTGTCAGCGAAGTTCATAATCACCTGGCGAATCTTAGTTTCATCCAGGTTAAGCACAGGAAAATCTTTGGGCTTGTCAAACTTCATCTCTAGCTTGCGGGCCGCCGCCGTCTCCTTCAGCTGCTCCAGCTCACCCTCAATAACATCGGCCAGATTGGACGGCTTCGGCTCAATCACAAACTTTCCAGTTTTCAGCCGCGACACATTCAACAGGTCAGCAATCAGATAAACCATCCTCTGCGCACTCAGGAATGACTGGTCAAGCAATTTCCGCTGCTCCTTAGTAATCTTGCCAACATCCCCCTCCAACACCATGCTGACATAGCCCTTCACCGAAGTCAGCGGCGTCCTCAGCTGATGCGAAGCCATGCTGATAAAGTCATCCTTGGTCTGATCCATGGCCACCAACTTGGCATTAGCCTTGCGCAGCTCGGCCGTTGCCTTATCGACCTTCTCCTGCAAAGTAATGTTAAACTGCTGAATCTCCTCAAACCTAAGCGCGTTCTGAATGGCAATCACCAATTCGTCAGCGATGATTTCCATAATACGTTGGTCCTGTCCAGCATAAGGGTTTCCGCTCTTTTTTGGGCCGAGTATAATTGCTCCTACTATTTTTTGCTGACTGGGAGCATTGAGCTGTACGGCCATGCTAATATTTAATTTGCTTGCCTCATCAGTAAAAGATTGATCTGTGTTCTCGGGGTCATCGAAAGTTGTGACCTTTTTAGAAAATTTTCTAGCAAGATTTATAACTTGGTGTACATCAGTCTCCCGATCGCTAGCGGTACTGAAGTTTTTTTCTGGCACTGCCCCATCCTTGTATATAGCAAAGGTGACTATTGAGGGTTTTATATAATGTTCAATTAGCAGGGACGTGCTCTCTAATATAACGTCCAGATCAAGTGTAGTAACTAGAGTACTATTTAAATCATTCAGCAATGCCTGGGAATCATATGCATCCTGGTAGAAGATTTTATTAGTCCACTTATCAAAGAAATGCTTTATTGGCTGGAAAGTAAAGGCAATAATGACCGCCAGCAAGGTATAGGTGGTACGCTGCCAGAAATCTACTTGTCCATTACTGAACAGGTATTCATTAATAATGTTAAAGGCAATGAAGCCATAGACAGATGCTAATAATACTACTGACAATATGTAAGCTAGAGATCTTGCCACCACCAGTCTGATATCAAAGAATTTATGCTTGATTATTCCCCAGGCTACCACTACTGCGAAAAACAAAAGAAACATCGGCCCGGCAAAGACATATTGATTCTTTCCGAGAATTGGCAGGGTAAGGTTAGTGAATAGAGCCGCAAAACTAGCTACAAAAATTGATACAAAAGCATACCCCACACGTTTTTTATCCTGGCCTGCATTTCGTCTATAGCTGGCTATTAACTTTATGTATGTGATCAAGAAGTAGATATTAAAATACAGCGCATAAATCTTGTAGGGCGTGGGGTGGTGAACAATGATATTTTGTCCGCCTGAAACTATAGTTATCGACTGTAAGAACATATCTGGCCATAAGCTCATGGCTACAAAAAAGATTGCCGCTGGAATCGACAAAATCACAATCGTGCGGTTGCTGATCGGTCGATTGTCTGGAAAAACAAAAGAGAAAAAAACTACAAAAAGAGTAGTAATAAGTGGTGCAACGTAAAACAAAACCACGCCTGTATGGGCCAAGCTATAAGAGTCTGAATATAGCATTAATGCGTCACCGACAGCCCAAAAAATTGCCGCGAATAAGAAAATGGCAAAAAAGCGATTTTCAGTTTTTCGATGATTGCTCTTTATGACAATTAAGGCCATTAAGAGATTTACGAATGCCACTATATATAGCAGCGTTCGCAATATACTGTCCATGCTTGCATTCTAGCATAACTGCTTATGCTAAAGTGGCGGGAAAGGTGTAGCTTATACCTCTGCGTACTGGCCGTAGCATTGCAGCTGTGCTGCGCCAATGCCACTTTTTGTAGCAGCAAGACCAATTTCTCGAGTTGTTTCTGGGGTCACAGGGCGGCGTAGGGCCAGTTCAGGGTCTTGCCATGCCAAAAAAGCTTCTGCTTCACAGCCCCATACCCCATTACCAATAGGCCCAAGGCTGTCATAATCAAAGTCAGTACGGTGCAGTCTTGAATCTACGCTTTCACCAATTGGCCACACAACGTGTGCACCAGCATTGTTTTTAGCATCTATAGGATTCACTGCAGTTGGCTGACTGTCATCAATAATAAGTCGATCGATTTGCCCGTGTGCATTATGAATGATACGTCGGTTTATTTCTATAGGCTCGGTGATGGCACAAACTATAACCTTGCATTCTTCCATGGCTAAAAGCTCGGCTGCAGAATCCATAGCTTTATATTGCTTTTCGCTCAACCCCAGCGTTCTGACTGTACGATCGATTTTTCTTGTTTCAGAATCACATAGAAGGAGATTGGCATCTGGATATTCGTCGACCATGACGCTCACAATTGAAGCACCAATTGATCCGAGGCCAACAACTCCAATGTGGGATAAATCTTCTTCCACAACACCTTCGGATATTGCTTTGTTAATGGTCTCTTTGATTAGGTGAATAGTTCCACCGTGTCCAGTAGTAGTCTGCACACCCTCAACATTAATAGATCTTCCAAAATTGGTAACAGCAGGTAAAATTGCTCCGAGCCCAACTGAACTTACCCCAAGACGTTCATGTACGAAGCTTACGGCATCTTCTACTGCCCTATTGAAGGTTTGACTGAGTTGCTGGGAGTCAGTAATATCATCCAACATATCTCCAAATACCGGCGCAAACAACATTGCTCCTTGCTCATCTGAGCCATTTTGACCTCTTTGATAGCGATCAACGATGAACGGTGGAGTACCGACTAACATAAGCTGCCCTATACGTGGTCCAACATGATCAATGATCGGATAAAATGGTTTGAATTCTGGCGCAAAGCCGTTCTTTCTTTCGGCACGGGTTGGAACCATAAAAGCGAATGATCCACCTCCAACGCGTTCAGTACTTGTCCACTCATCATAAAAACGGTCGGCTGTCGCCAAAGAAACCTCCATATCCGCCTCTACGCGCTCTTGAGTTAAGTCGCCCTCTTCCTGGATCATCCTGGCCACATCGGTAATCTTTTGCCTCATGATCGGTAATCCGACCTCGGGATGTTTATATAACGAATAATCAGGTTGCCAGTAATCTCCGAAGCGACTAGTTACTTCAGCAATACTGTCAGCATCTACCACTGTACGTGGCACGTCTGGCATAGTCTCAAACGGAGTTTTCTGTCCTACTTCAATTAATGTCATAATTTATTCCCACCTTTGGTTATTAAGAAAAAGATGTCGCCTAGCCCCAGTTAGGACTCGGCGACATCTTTAATATTCAAAGGTACTAAGAACATATTAGCACAAAATGTCAAAACTGTCAACAATACCTACGGGCACTTATACCCTTAAGGTAGGTAAACTATGTTAAAATTAGTTCATGACAGTAGGTTGCTCAATAACTCAACCTATCACCTTGTTGAGGAGGACAGTGCCCCTATGCAAGCCATAAGTGACGAGGTGAGGAAGTGCGTTGTTTTTCTCGCCTTCAAAAACGAGGATGGTTTTAACCTGGCTGGCACTGCCTTCTTCGTCAGTGTAAAGCTCGACGGGTTGGAAAAATGGGTAACTTACTTAGTGACAGCCAAACACGTATTGGTGAAGATAAAACAGGACGGAACAGACGGTAAGTTTTATGTGAAGATAAACCGAAAAGATGGTGGTGAAGCAGTCTATGTCGATGGAGATATGAACTTATGGGAATACCACGACGACAGTTCGGTTGATGTAGCAATTCTACCATGGACACCCCCACATGATACTTTTGACTACAAAAATCTTCCAATGACTTTGGCGGTTACGGATGAGGTAATAAAAGAGGAAGAAATGGGAGCTGGCGATGAGGTATTTTTAACAGGATTGTTTAGTAGTCATCACGGGAAAAAAAGAAACCTGCCAATAATTCGTACTGGTAATCTCGCTCTTATGCCCGAAGAAAAAGTATATACCAACAGTTTTGGTGACATTGACGCCTACCTAATAGAAGCTAGATCTATAGGTGGCTTAAGTGGCTCTCCCGTGTTTGCTTACCTTGGAAATATGCGAGCCGTGAAGGGCGAAATAAGAGTAGGACAGGGTTCAAGACTTATAGCATTACTGGGTGTCATGCATGGACACTGGGATATAGATGAAGACGCAATAGACTCTGACGCTACCGGAATTGTTGGAAAAAGCGTTAATATGGGGATAGGTATTGTAGTGCCTGCAACTAAAATCTTGGACATACTGAGCAAGGAGGAGTTCGTGAAAAGACGAAAAGAAGTAGAGAAAAAGCTGAAGAGTCAAAAAGCTCCGGTTGAAGACTCGCTACAGGGACTGTCGAAAGAGAAGTTTGAAGACACTCTTAAAAAGGTCAGTCGAAAAACTAACCCTGAGAAACCCGACCCATCAAAGCCCAAAACATAGACTGATGATTTCGGTGTGAGTATCGGAAAGCGTACTCATCTGCGTAGGCTTGAATGTATTTAGGGTCAATGTGGCGGTACACGCCTTTGATGCCACGTTTCATGTGCGACCAAAGGTTCTCAACGTTTTGAGTGTGAACCCTGCCGTCAACGTATCGGTTAGCCGAGTGTTTAATACTGTTATGCTTGTAACCCCAGACTGCTAGTTTTCCGTAGGCTCGCCATTCATCACTGTAGATTTGACTAGCACCTTTGACATTCTCGACGACTTGAGGCACTAGCACTCGCTGACCAGAACTTTTAACGTGCCGGACTTTAGCCCGACCACCACGCTCGACCATACCGAATACCACATGGCTGTTATTGGCTAAAGCTGTAGAACGACGTTGTGGGTTTGGGTGTATGTACATCTCGTCAACCTCAACCTCGCCAGAGAGTTTGTCGTCATCATCAGCCATCATTTTCCTAATCTGGTGGAACATTCGCCACGCTGTTTTATAAGTAACTCCTAACTCACGTTCTAGCTGTTTAGCTGAGATACCAGCACGAGTAGCGGACATTAAGTAAATGGCATAGAACCACGATGTCAAAGGCGTAGAGGACTTGTGAAAGATTGTATTGGCTGTAGGGTGAACATGATGACCGCACACTTCACAAGAATAAGAACGTCGAGTTTTCATTCTGTGGTGAGGTGTAACCCTCTCACAGTTTTTACATGTTATTCCCTCTGGGTAGAGGTATCCGACAAGCCATTCTAAACAGGCATTGTCGTCGGGGAAGTCCCCCTGTAAGTCCCTTATTGTGTATTTCATACTTACAGTATACGCCCCTGTTTACCTACTGTCAAGGGATAATTGCCTACCTACGTTGGTGGTTCTGGTAGGTATGATTAACTCTCCCTTGGCCTTCGATATGCTAATGTAGCCCCCACAAGCACACCTCCCAGTATGCCCGCTCCAGCACTGGCTGCAGTTAAGCCAAATGTTGCTTCTTGAGTGCTGGCAATACCGTTGTCATCTATACAATCGTAACTAAATTTGAATAATTTTGTTGTCAACAAATCAGTAATTTGGTCAGGTGTAAGTCCAACTATCGGTGCCATTAGCTCAGCTTCCTCTGGCGCCAGCCCACCCTTCTCTTCAAAATGCTGTCTCATTGTTTCCTGAGCATCAACTGCTGCCTGGACTTCGCACCTATCTTCTTGATGATCGGCGCTTGTAAACTCTTTCAGGGTCATGAAATCTTCCCAGTTGTCTTCGCGGGTCATCTGGTTATACCCCCAGGCAATGCCACCTGCGCTGCCTATGGCCACTAAACCTAGCAATGTCTTTCGCCATAACGGTAGCTTAGCTACCTTTGACTCTGGAGCTTTCTCCATATCATGAGTCTTGCTCTTTGATTTACTTAACATTTCTTCTCCTTTACCAAAAACACGCCAGCAAGCCAAAAAAGCTTGAGGCGTGTTTATTTATCAAAGTACTAGTTTAGTATTGTTATAGAATAGTTCGAAATTGTCAAGTATGAAGTATTGGAAAAATCTTTGTCGACCAATGGACAACAGTTAGCTAATAGCCCCCGAGACTTAGCACGTCAATGTGTAGTATAGTGCAGACAATGCCCCGTTCAACCGTTGCCGTCGTCGAAGATGAGCCCGCTATAAATGAAATGTATTCGCTGAAGCTTGAGCTGGAGGGCTTTAAAGTGGTCTCTGCATTTGATGGTGAACAAGGGCTTGCGCTTGTCGAGAAACATAAGCCAGACCTGATATTGCTCGACTTGAAAATGCCGGTGATGACTGGTGAGGAAATGCTGGAAAAGCTGCGGCAAACAGATTGGGGGGCCGAAATTAAGGTGATTGTTCTAACGAACATTAGTCGTGATGAGGCGCCGCATTCGTTAAGATTGCTTAACATTGATCGCTACATTGTGAAAGCCCACTATACTCCGGCGCAGGTACTGCAAGAGGTCCGGCGGGTTCTTAAGAATTAACCCATAATTGCACTGACATGGTAGGATGAATATATGGCAGCCAAAATTGCGATTGTGGAAGATGATCAGGCTATTTCGCAAATGTATCGGTTCAAATTTGAGGCCGAGGGCTACACGGTGGAGACGGCTGAAAATGGCAAATTGGGGCTAGAGCTAGCCGAAAAGATGAAGCCGGACATCATCCTGCTTGATCTGATGATGCCGGAGATGAATGGCGATGAAATGCTGGCGCAGTTGCGCCAAACTCCTTGGGGTAAAAATACCAAGGTCATTATTCTGACAAATATGGGTGAGCAAGAAATTCCCGAAGAAGTCAAAAAACTGGGCGTGGCGGCAGTGATTCTAAAGGCTGACATGACTCCGCGCCAGGTGGCTGAACTGGTCAAGAAACAGCTTGGCTAGCCGAGTAAGAGCCGGCGGCTGTTATACTAACGCTTATGAAGATTGCGATTGTTGGATTTGATCGACAAGGGCGAGCAGCCTTCGACTATTGGAACAAGCCAGGCAACACCATCACGATTTGTGATCAAAATTTTATTGAGGACGTACCGGCCGGAGTGGAGACTAAGTTTGGCGGTGATTACCTCAACAATCTTTACGAATTTGATCTGATTATTAGGACTCCGGGTCTTCATCCTAGCCAAATAGTTGACAACAATCCCGAAGATCCGGATATCCTTAGCAAAGTCACCACTGTTACCAACGAGTTTTTCCAAGTTTGTCCAACGAAGCGAATTATCGGCGTTACTGGTACTAAGGGTAAGGGAACCACTTCGACCCTGATTGCTAGATGCCTTGAAGAAGCCGGACTGAAAGTCCACCTTGGCGGAAACATCGGAATTGCCCCGTTGGATTTGCTTAAAAATAACATCGGTCCCGAAGATTGGGTGGTTCTAGAGCTGGCTAATTTTCAACTGATTGACCTGAAGCATTCGCCGCACATTGCCGTCTGTCTTATGGTTCGGCCAGAACACCTGGATTGGCACAGCGACATGTACGAGTATATTCAGGCCAAGCGACGATTGTTTGCTCACCAGACTCTTCACGACGTGGCTATTTTCAAGGCCGGTGATGTTTATTCTCAAGAGGTTGCTGACGCTTCGCCGGCGCTGCAGTTTGCCTATGATGTGCCAGAGGAAGGCCAAAAGCCAGATGATGTTAGGGGAGCTTATGTCGACGGTTCTCACATCTGTTTCAATGGCGAGAAAATCTGCCACGTTGACGATGTCAACTTGCCTGGCCGGCACAATTTGCAGAATGTCTGCGCCGCCATTACTGCTGTTTATCCGCTGATTTCTAAAGCCCAAAAACATCCCCACGACATTATTAAATCAGTCTTAAAATCATTTAAGCCTCTGCCTTATCGCCTGCAGCCAGTAGCTGAGGTTAATGGCGTTTTCTACATTAACGATTCTTTGGGAACTACGCCGGAAACAGCCCTTGCCGCAATCCAAGCTTTTGATCAACCAAAAATACTGATTTTAGGTGGATCGGACAAGGGTGTGTCGTTTGATAAACTGGCTCAGACTGTGGTGTCATCAGAGGTCAGGCAGGTGTTAATAATTGGTCAAACCGGTCCGGCCATAGCCAGTCTAATCAAGCGTTATGACGAGAAAGGCAAAATTCCATTAAACCTACTGGGTGAAAATGTCTCCATGAGCGAGATCGTCCAGACGGCCGCCAAAGCCGCTCAAAAAGGTGATGTGGTGTTGCTGTCAACTGGTTGCGCCAGCTTCGGTATGTTCAAAGATTACAAAGACCGTGGTGACCAATTCAACCAAGCGGTGATGGCCCTGGCTCCTGCTGGCCGTGGCGCTAATTCGTCGGCCAAATCCTCAACAACAGCTAAATCGTGATATATCTTTTAAGATATATCAGCAATTGGGTATATCAGTAATCGGGCCCTCAGCCCCTTGTCCAGCGCGCCTTGCGTGCAGGCCGACTCCGACTACCGAACGGTCTTGGCCTGAGCCGCCCTGATGACGTTTTCGAATAATGCACAGACTGTTAGCGGGCCGACGCCGCCCTTCTCTGGAGTGATGGTGATGTCTGGCAATTGGCGGACACTGGCGTCAACATCGCCGACCAAGCCATTAGAATCAGTGGCTACACCAGCGTCAACAATCACGGCGTCGGCCCGCACCATATCAGCCTTCAAAAGCCCAGGCCTGCCAGCGGCACAAACGATCACCTCGGCCGCTTTGGTTAGTGATGCCAGGTCTTCGGTGCTGCGATTGGCGGTCGCGACATCCAACCCCTGTCTTTCCCACAGACGAGCCAACGGCCCGCCAACCAGCCGGCCACGCCCAATTATCAAAATGCGGCGGTCACGCAGCTCAACATTGTACCCGGCTAGCAGCCAATCAATGGCCATCGGCGTGGCCGGCTCAAACCCCGACTCAGCCGCCAAACCATCAACATCTTTAGATGACGCCACCGCGTTCAAGACCTCATCGGTCTGTGACGGATCGGGCAAAGGAATCTGCACAATAATTCCGTGAACCCTGGGATCGCCATTCAGTTTGCCGATGACCTGAAGGGCCTCGGCTTGTTCGATGGTGTGAACATCGACAGCCACCCCAATGTCGTCGCCATAGCGCTGTTTTAGGCGCATGTAACTATCGACTACTGGATCCGGATTTGTCCGAATTATGGTCAACCGCGGCTCAACCTTAAGAGACTGTTTCAGCCGCCGAACATCTTTGGCTTGACGATTTTTAATATAGCCAGCCAACTCGGCCCCGTTAAGAATTTTCATAGCAGGGGCTATTGTACCACGAAAAACAGATTGAAATAGGTGTTAAGATTTGGCCGAAGAAGCTGGAGACGATGATCCGCCAGCCTTTTTGTTGTACTCAGCTTTGCCAAAGGCCAGAATTGCGTAACCGATAACCGATACAAAAATCAGTAACACAGCAAATATCGGGTCCTTGCCAAATTTCTTAGACAGCTCGATAGCAATGAGAACGTAAAGAATCAGTGCAGCTATACCGGCGAAGGCTCCCAGAACTGGAATAGCCGTACCGATGCCAACGATTCCCCACCAACCTGGCTTGCCGGCAATTTCTGCCAATACCCAGCCATTGTAATTGGAATTAAAGCCTTCCAACCTTCGACGCCGGCTTTTTCAAAAACCTTCCACAGACAAATGACGTAAAAAATTAACAGCGGAATCAACACCACCATCATGGCCGCCATTGTTGCCAGCACGGCTGCTACCACCCCCTCGTCACTGGTTGATGTTGTTGTGTACGTGTATGTGGTCTGGGCTAATAAGTCCAACATACTCCCTCCTTTGGTTAAGTGTTAGATCTAGTATACTCTTTAATTTTAAGCAAAAGCAATGGCTGGCTTGATTATTCATGCCCTCGGCCGCCGCGCATCGAACAAGCAAAGTAAACCTTCATTTGTATACTAACCTCATGAAAAAGCCCCTTTAGTTCATAGAGGCTAGTGCATCATCTTGAACTAAAGACTATATTGGAGACAATCTATGAAGCTGTGCTAACTAAATTAATTCGTATAGGCGAGACTTCGCAAATATGGGAAGCCGTTTCTTATAAACCATTCTAGAAACCTTTAGGCTCAATAATTTAGGCAGTTGCTCGAGGAGCTCCTTGATATCCTCTAGGTGTTTTAGTTGCTTGTGGTTCAAGCATGACTGCCAGCGCTCAATGGATATGAAGTCTAGCTTGTCAGCATCGCGAATAATATTGCCCTCGATCGTTGACGGCTTCATGCTCCATTTGTGAAAAACAATCGCATCGTATGCTCTCTGGCTTATGATACTGCCAGAGCCTCTTTTTAGTAAGTCTTGCTTAAGCATGTTTGCGCTTATTTCTTCATGGCCTTCATCGCTAACTATTCTGCCAACATCATGCCACCAAGCGCAAAGACGCAAGAATTCAATATTTTTATAGCTCAGTTCTTTTCCAATCAATGCGGCGTTCTCTGCTACACGCTGAGCATGCCCTATATCATGTGCGATATCATTAGTTTTTGATAACAGCCTTTTTGCCTCCTCAATAGATTCTTCAAACACCCCATTATAATAACAAGGTTGAGGCTTTTATCCTTGTTTGGTGCAGTAGGGACACCAGAATTTGACTCGTTGGCATTTGAACGACTAATCGAATTCTGGAGGGTCGTAGTAGGTGCAATCTCTACTGAAATAGTAAACGATAAGCCGTTTATTACTTTGATTCGAGTTTACGAGTTGCCTCTAGCCAGTCTGGAGTCGGAATAAAGCGTATTTCTGGCCAACTGTCTATTTCTTCCTCAGTTACATCATAGATTGCCTGATATGCCGTTTCTACACTGCCATGTAACGCTGCTCCATAATCTAAATCAAGTACGTTAGCGGTTTCACGTAAAGCACTTTCATCTTTTGCTTCGATCTCTACAAAGCTGGGTATCCAGGGCCATGTATCAAGCTCAATCTCTGTACTGCCAAGTTTCCAACTTTCGCGTTTGGTTTCCTGAAAAGAGTTCTGTTTCAGCCCAATGGATTTCAGAAGGGTGCGGGTAGCATTAAAGTCATCAACAACAACGGTCACCTCTTTGGTTCCGTGTAGCGTCCTGTCGTCGAGTTGTTTGTAGCTTAGGGTAATTTTGTCACCCTCATCTCTGACCCTAATCCAACCGCCAATTTTTTCTAGTCGTTTATCTTCATAGTCAAATACTGAACGAACCATAAGCCGCTCGGGGACAACAAGAACTGCTCCTGCTGAGGTAAGCTTTTTTCTCATCTCAGCGATATTAATATCTAGCCACTTAGCCTCTATTTCTGTTTGCATGGCTACAGTATAACAAAACACCTCTGACAAAACAGAGGTATGGAAAATGCTTATGCTTGGAGGAGCAAGGTGCAAACTATTGCAACTATTTTACAGCGTAGCCATAATAAGATTTATGTATGTAGTACCAGTTAAGATAGCAAAGTCAGAGATTGACGGTCATGGAGTTTTTGAAGAAGTGAACATAGCCAAAGGCACGGTCGTGTGGAAACACAAAGATGGTTATGATTTAACATTGACCACTGAGGAATATGAGTCGTCATCTGCTGAAAGGAAAAGTGAGTTAGAGAAGACGGCTTATCTATCGCCTTGGTCCGGATTATGGGTATTCCCTACTGGAAATGACCCTGCACAATATACAAATCATAGCCCGAATAATAATTTGTCCGTGGTTTATGATGAAAGCATTTCTTCCGAACCCTACTGTATTGCAAATAAAGACATTGAAGCCGGTGAAGAGCTTACTAACAATTATCACGAGTTTGATAAACTCACGCAGCAAACAAAGCCCCTATGGGCAAAATAAAAACACCGTAACATTTTAGTTACAGTGTTCCTACTAGGTTCATCCGTGGAGGGCTGTAGTAGATGCAATCGCAGCTAAGCTTAAAGAGAATCGACAAATGTATCTGTGTCTGGGTATACAGTAATCGCTGGATGACTATAGAACAATTGAGATTCATCAGGCTCACCGATTAGGCAGATTCTTCCTAGGTTCGCTCCAAGTGCAATACCGAGCTCTATATGTGCCCCTGTGCTTTTACGGTCACTGAGTAAGAGAGCATACACGCTAGCGGATGTTACTCCGTTTGTATCCTCGACGGCATATTGCTGCTTTAGAGCTTCACGCTCTTCCTCTGTTTCTAAGGATGCAATCTCTTTATGAGTTGTCCAGTCGGCGGTAATCGTGTGACCAGCTTCTCGCAGTTTTTTGTGCAAAGCTCTCACTTCATCTCGTTGTTCGAAACTTGCGGCTACATAAATTCTTTCAGTCATGGTCCTCTTCCTCTTTTCAGGCTTTATAGTAACCTATTGATGAACAAGAAAAAACTCCTCTGCTTAAGAGGAGTTTTAAGCCTAAGCGTTATGGAGAGACTAGGCCTTACTGGCAAACCAAAATTAGGTTTGCCAACGTAACCCCTTTCGGGGCGGTGGGTGGGGAATGTCCACTGGACATTCCCGTTCAAGTCCCAAGACTGCCAAACAAAATACCCCGCACATGGGGGCACTTTATTTGGAGGACCAGGAGGGACTAGGTCACCTTTGGCGACCCCCGAACTTCTGCCTTGCAAGCATAGCTTGCAGATGAAGATTCGTTTCCGGAATGCCACTGGCATTCCTCACCCTCGACATTCTTTTGATATGTCGAGGATATGAACCCAGTTCTCCACGAAAAAATCCCACGCAAGGTGGGATTCATTCGTGGAGGGCCATCTGGGACTCGAACCCAGGACACCCTGCTTAAGAGGCAGGTGCTCTAACCAGCTGAGCTAATGGCCCGTACTCCAACAGGGGGCTATTTTAACAGAGATGGCCACTGATGTAAATTAGTCCAACCCGGATACTACGACGAACCTTTTCGCGTCCAGACCTGGAATGTGTAAGTGATACCGTTTTCAGTTATTGGCTGGCTTTCTGACTTCAGTTCAAATTTATCTTTGAACTTGGGGAAAAATTTAGTGCAGTTAAAGCTCCGCTGCAGCTGGGTCAAATATAATTCGTCGGCTAGGTCAATGGTGCTGGTAAACAATGCGGCTCCGCCTAGATTCCAAACATCACCGGATTGCTCCTGCAGGAACTGGCGAGCATCGAGAACCAGCTCAAAACCGTCGCGCAGCTCAACTGGTTCAAGATTTGCCACATAATTTACGCCGCCGGGATATGGCTTGCTAAGCTCCTTGTAGACGCCATACCCCATCAATAATGCGCCGGTACTGATTTTCTTGTGGTAATATTCTACATCACCTGGAATCTTACCTTGCCACGGAATACCGTGATCATCAGCTACCCCGCCGTCTTTATCAATTGCCGCAATCATCCGAATCACTTAGCGCCTCCTGTGTGAGATTAATACAAAACTGGTTGTCAATAATATTAGGCCAGTCAGCCAACCAATTAATATTGTCTTCTTGAGCCGACCCAAATGGTAATCAGCCACTTGTCGTTTTTGGCCGATAACTACGATGCCTTTATCCGGTCCCATAGATGCGGCTACAGCGGCTACGTTAACACCCTCTTTTGGCTGCCACGAGAAATAGTCACGGCTAAACGCCATAGTGTTATCGAAAACATTTTCCGGAAGGGTTGGCGTTTGATCATCAATAACTGCCGACGAACTGATCAGATTTTTGTCCTGGTCGTAGTATGAAACAAAGGGATTGTGAGCAATCTCCAAATTAACTTTGGTGGCCGGAGCTTCGGGCTGCTCGCCGGCCTCTATCTCAAAAGCACCTTGCCAAGCCTTGTTGACTGCTTCATGAGCTAGTGGGGCATACAGACTATGATCAAGGTTTATTTGGCTAACTTTGTAGACTACACCGAATATAAGAGTCAGTACCAGCACCGAAAACAGCCAGTGAACGCCATACTTCTTCACTTACCTAGTATAGCATTTGAATGTCACTCAATGGGATTGGTACAGCTTAGTTAACGAAGTCCAAACTGTTATTAGCAGGCTAGAGCCTGATTACGCTATGTAGCTTTAGCTTCTGCCCATTCACCTACGCTATCAAGAACGGCTTGGTCTGGGCTAGTTGCTAACACAAGTGGTTGCGTATCGGTCAATCCTTTGTGCAGTTTTCTCAAAGTATCTAACGAGATAGTTTTCGCAAAATCTTCAACCTCGTCAAGAGCAACTTCATCTCTCTTAGAAAAAGTCAGAATGTCCCTAACCCTATCAGCAATTTGTGAAGGGTTACTTTGCATTACGTGGTCAACATCACGATGTAATGCGATTAGCACAGAATCAAAGACATTTTCTGGCAAAGGCCTATGCAAAACATCAGTGCGCAAAGTTTCAAGTCCCATAACTACGTCTTCGCCATTAAGGTTAGCTGTTGCAGTAAAATGTGACCAGTTTCTGTCACGCCCAAAGTTAGAATCAGACAGTCTAGCTATACTTGCATTTGCGCCATAGCAAAGTGCCAGTTCTCTACGTAAGCGATTATGTGCAGCTTTGGAAAGTATCATACTGACAAGGTTGTAGCTAAGTTGTTCACGTGGCGATGAAGTTTCAGGTACGCCATAGCTAATACTTACAG
This sequence comes from uncultured Candidatus Saccharibacteria bacterium, assembly GCA_964493895.1. Taxonomy (GTDB): domain Bacteria; phylum Patescibacteriota; class Saccharimonadia; order Saccharimonadales; family JAGQNJ01; genus CAYRSA01. The sequence goes on from CAZBPY010000003.1 coordinate 107,919, forward strand.
AACTTTGGGCTGTTAGCGGTAAATCGACTCGCTGTAACGAAGCGGTTAAATTGTCTGGGTTAAAGTCTTCAAACTCTACAAAAGCTGGCCGGTGTTCACCTTGCCCGCTGTATCCAGCCATTAAAGTTTCAGCAAACTCACGCTGTCTTTCAACTGGTTCAGAAGAGCATAAAACCAGAACTGCATTTCCAAGTCTATAGTGGCGTTCGTGAAAACCCCTCAATGCTTCTGGAGTCATACGCTGAACGTCTTCAATAGTCCCGCCTATTGGACGTGCATATAGTTCGCCTCTAGTTGCCTTAGCGTGAGCAAGTCTTATATAAAGTACGGGTCCGAAGCATACCCTCTTAGTTCATCAACAATGGGCTTGCGCTCACCTTCAAGAGCTTCGGTTGTTAGAGCAGGCCTAAGAGCAAGCTGACTTACAAAAAATCCTACCGATTCAAGCTCGTAACCGTCTGCGATATAAGTTGTAAACATTTGGTTGGTAAAAGCATTTTGGGCTAATCCTTTTTCTTCTGCATAACGGTGAACATCTGCCTCATCAGGCATAGCTTCCGTACCTTGAAATGTTACGTGTTCAAGGAAGTGTGCCGCTCCGTATGCGTCTGGTGTTTCATGTACCGAGCCAGCACCAACGGTAAGTCTTGCTGAATGAGTGCGAAAATGGGACAAGTTAACAAAAGCAGCTCTCAAGCCACTATCCAGCTGTTCAACCTGTATGCTTTCTACCGACATTAGCTAGATTATATAATTTAACGGCTATTTTCGCAATACACCAATAGGATTCATACTCACCTCAAGACGTTAAATTATGTCCAACAAAAAAGAGATCGAAATGTGCTTCAATCTCTATCTGTAATTTCACTCTGGTACCCGCGGCAGGATTCGAACCTGCGACACCTGGTTCCGAAGACCAGTGCTCTAATCCACTGAGCTACGCGGGCAAACTTCAGGTGGTAATTATACCAGATTGTTAGCCGTCTTTTGGCTTATCCAGCTGTTTTGGTGCCTGGCCAGTTTTCTCCAGCATTTCAGTCAGAAGCTTTTGGACTCGCTTGGCGTGATCAAAGCTCATGCCAATCCGACTGATGGTGGCCGGCTGAGAATTATTAGCGTTTTGTAAGAAATCAAAAACTACACCGTTGGGTGTGGCTGAAATGTTAACTGAATCGGAATATAGAATACGGTTGTCGAACGGGATGACCATAAGGGTTTGTTTAATAATCTGTTCATCCATTGCCGATAGGCCTGATCCAACCGTCTGACTGCGAGCATAATTGGCCTGTTCCAAAACTGATCGGGCGTCTTTTTCCTCGACATCAAGGTGGCTAATCAATAACAGTAAGATGTCTTCGCTAGGCAATAGCTGGCCGCGTTCAATCTGTTTTAGCTGCTCGGGTTCGATTTCGACCGCTCCGGAAACCTCGGCCAGGCTTTCGTGTGCCCGTTGCCGCCATTTTCGAAGGTGTTCCCCAATGTTTTTATACGGATAATTCTCGCCCATGTACCCCCATGTTATCGAGGCTGACAGCAGGATGCAAGTATAAGCATGTATACTAAGGGCAATGCAGATTACAGAGAACGAGCCGTTAGCTAAGTACTCCACTATGCGCCTCGGTGGCCAAGCGCGCTTTTTTGCCCGGGCCAAATCAAAAGGCGACATCAAATCGGCTTGGGAGTGGGCAAAAAAGCGCGGCCTGCCGATGATAGTCATCGGCGACGGCAGCAACATTGTCTGGCGCGATGAAGGCTATCACGGACTGGTCGTCGTCAACGAAGTTAAGGGATTTGATCTGGATAAACAACCGGACGGTTCGGCCCTGGTAACAATCGGAGCCGGCGAGGAATGGGATAAAGTTGTCGATCGCACTGTACGAGCCGGCTATAGCGGCATCGAACAACTGTCACTAATTCCCGGCAAAACCGGTGCTACCCCTGTTCAAAACGTCGGCGCCTACGGCCGCGAGATCAAGGATGTCTTAGTTTCTGTGGAAGCCTTTGACAGCCATGGTGAGAAATTTGTGACTGTGCCCAATTCCGATTGCGGCTTTCGTTACCGTGACAGCCGCTTTAAAAGCGAAGACCATGGCCGATTTTTCATCACTTCAATAACCCTGCACCTAATCGATGCTCCGCCCGAACCACCCTTCTACCACTCTGTTAAGGACTATCTGGAACAGCACAAGATCACCCAACCGACTGCCGCTGATGTCCGTCAAGCTGTTATTACAGTCCGCACCAAGAAGCTGCCCGATCCTGATGTTGTTGCTAACAACGGTTCGTTTTTTGCTAATCCAATTGTCAACCACAAAGTTTTTGCTACCCTAAAACATCACTATCCCGACATTGTGTCCTGGCCAGTCGAGCACGAGCAGGTTAAAATTTCAGCCGCTTGGCTGATTGAAAAGGCCGGTTTCAAGGATTTCCATGACCGTCACACCGGCATGGCCACTTGGGATAAGCAGCCTCTGGTTTTGATCAACGAATCGGCCAGTTCAACGGCTGACGCCTTGGCTTTTCGAGACAAAATCATCCATGCCGTCGAGAATCGTTTCGGCATCACCCTAAAACAAGAGCCCGAGCTAATTTAAAGTTATCTATCACTGGGTAAAGAAAAGGTAGCGGCAAGCTCACGGACTTCCCTGGCCAGCTTATCAAGCTTAGCTTCATCATTGCGTGATTGGATAGCCGCCAGCATCCATTCGGCTACCACCGGCATATGCTCTTCTCTCAACCCCCGGGTAGTTATCGCTGGCGTACCTAGTCTAATACCACTTGGTCTAAAAGGCGGCAACGGATCATCCGGCACGACATTCTTATTTAGCGTCAGTCCGATACGATCCAGTACCGTCTCGGCTTCGGCCCCGTCAATATTGAAGGACTGCTTTACATCGGCCACTACCATGTGATTATCAGTACCATTGGTTACCAACCTAAAGCCGCGTTTCATAAGTTCATCCGCTAACTTTTTAGAATTTTTTAAGATTTGCTTGGCATACTGGCGGAATTGGGGCGTGTCAGCTTCGCCCAAAGCCACGGCCTTAGCGGCAATAATGTGCATATGAGGGCCGCCCTGAATGCCCGGAAAAACTGTCCGGTCAATCAAAGTCGGCAGGTTGGCAATGGTGTGGTCCGGGGCTTTCAAGGGATTCGACACCGTACCGTTGGACAAAATCATACCCCCGCGCGGACCGCGCAAGGTCTTGTGAGTTGTGGTGGTCATAACCTGAAAACCGGCTTCCAAAGGGTTGGCTAAAACACCGGCTGCGATTAGGCCGGCGATATGAGCCACATCAGCCATCAAAACAGCATCGACTTCACGACCGATTGCCACGAATTTTTGATAATCTAGTTCGCGCGGGTAAGACGAAAATCCAGCCAGGATAATCTTCGGCTTCTCTTTCAGCGCAATCTCACGCATCAACTCATAGTCAATCTCACCGGTTTCAACATCCTTCATGCCATAGCGAACGAAGTTAAAAACCTTAGCCGGCATGGTTCCTGGCCGGCCGTGAGTCAGGTGCCCGCCATGGCTAAGCTCCATACCTAAAACCGTGTCGCCCGGTTCTAGCCAAGCATAATAAACTGCTTCATTGGCCGGCGCCCCGGAGTGCGGCTGAACATTAGCGTGATCTGATTTAAACAATTTTTTGGCCCGAGCAATAGCTAGCTCTTCAACTTGGTCAGTATTGATCTGGCCGCCATAATACCGCCGGTGTGGATAGCCTTCGGAGTACTTGTTGGTGAAGACGCTGCCCATGGCCTCTAGCACACCTCGGCTGACGTAATTTTCCGATGGGATTAGCTCTAGGCCTTCGCGCTGACGCTTTTCTTCGGCCTGAATAAGTTTGGCAATCTCCCTATCAGTCATAGATTAATCTTAGCAAACTTCCTGCCCCAGCGACCAATTAGCTTTGTGCTTATCCCTTCTGTGGTATAATCCTTGCATTGTGAGCAGCACAAATGAAAAAATCGGCCAACTAATTTATCAGATACGACAAGAGCGTGGCATGACCCAAGCTGACTTCGCTCGTCAACTTAAGACCAGTCAATCGGCTGTCAACCGCATCGAGCACGGCAAACAAAACATGAGCCTAGATATGCTCGGCCGAATTAGTGATGTACTTAATAAACCCCTGATCAGCATATCTGAAGGAGCCGTTAACCTACGCATCGAAGGCGGCCACCAATTATCAGGCACGATTTCACTTAAAACCAGTAAGAATGCTGTTGTGGCTCTATTGTGCGCCAGCTTACTAAACGAAGGTACCACCAGAATCAAGAAGGCGCCGCGCATTGAAGAAGTTAACCGTTTGGTGGAAGTCCTTCGCAGCCTTGATGTTAGTGTGCGCTGGCTGGCCGACAACGACTTAGAGATAAAGCCGCCAGCCAAATTGACCATAAAAAACATCGACAAACCTGCTGCTCGGCGGACCCGCAGCGTCTTAATGTTTATTGGGCCGCTACTTCACAAATTCAGTCAGTTTAATATCCCATACGCCGGCGGTTGTGAATTAGGCCGCCGAACGGTTCTGCCCCACCTTTATGGGTTGGAAGAATTTGGAGCTGAAATTTTTACTAAGTCCGGACATTACCACATAAATTCCAATCCGACCCTGCCAAAGCGCAGTGTGGTCTTATACGAGTCCGGCGATACTACGACTGAAAACATCTTAATGGCGGCTGCCGGATTCGAGGGCGAGACAGTCATTAAGATGGCTAGCGCAAATTACATGGTCCAAGATTTATGCTTCTTCCTGCAAAAGTTAGGTGTCAAAATTGATGGCATCGGTACCAGCACCTTACGTGTCCGAGGCGTCAAAAAGATCAAGAAAAATGTCACCTACGCACCGGCCGAAGACCCGGTCGAAGCTATGACTTTCATCTCGGCTGCCGTGACGACAAATTCTAATATCACCATCAAGCGCGTACCAATCGACTTTTTAGAGCTTGAGTTGCTGAAGCTAGAAAAGATGGGCCTGGACTATAAAATGACCAATCGATATAAGGCCGAGAACGGCCAAACTGATCTGGTAGACCTAACTATACAAAAGCATAACGGCGAACTGATCGCTCCAAAAGAAAAGGTTTATAGCCGGCCATTCCCTGGACTGAACATTGATCACTTGCCCTACTTTGTACCAATCGCGGCTGTAGCCAAGGGTCGAACTCTAATTCACGACTGGGTTTACGAAGAACGAGCTTTGATGTACACCGAAATGAAAAAAATTGGTGTTCAGGTTGAGCTAGCTGACCCGCACCGCGCCTTTATCACCGGCCCGACCAAATGGCGAGCTGCCGATGTCGTCTCTCCCAGCGGCATACGTCCGGCGGTGATGTTGCTGATCGGCATGCTAGCCGCTCCGGGCACATCGATGCTGCGCAATGTCTACACTATCAATCGTGGCTATGAAGATCTGGCCGAACGACTCAATTCCTTGGGTGCCCGCATTAGCGTCATCCACGAACTCTAAGCTGTGCGAACACTATTCAATAATTGCACCCCAACCCAGTTTTTGAGCTTGGTTTTGAACGGGCCGGTTCTTGACCACCCAGACTAAAATTGGCCCTCCCCAAACTCGTGCAATAAATCTGAAGTAAGGTTTAAATGCTGCTTGCACATCATAAGCAATAAACTGCGGATGAGCCAAAGGTGCTAACAGCAGTTTTGCCCCGATAAATCTCTGGATTGGATTGGTTGGTTGGCCTTCCAGAGTTCCAGCCACCAGCCCGCATATTAAATCCGGTCGGTTTTTATAAAACCATCGGACAGTCCGAGGATTGAACGACTGCACAGCAAATTTTCCTGAATATCTATTCAAAATTTTCACAACTGCCGGTTCAATCCGGCCATGGCCATAACGGCTCTTGATTTCAATCAACAGTGGCACTTGGCACCTGACGACCTGAAGTACTTCTGCTAATGTCGGTATCGTTTCTTTAGTCTTCAGCAATTTTAGCTGCCTGATTTCATTGAGTTTTGTGTTTTTAACCTTTTGATTAAGTCCTGTCATTCGCTGCAAATTACGATCGTGAAACACAACAACTTCATCATCAGCTGTAAGCTGAACATCAAGTTCGATAGGCATGTTTTTATTGATAGCTCGCTGGAAAGCAGCCAAGGAATTCTCTGGCACTTTTTTATCATGCAATCCCCGGTGAGCTATCGGTCGCGACAGTAGCCAGTGGTCTTGACCTATCCGGTTTTTCATCAATCTGTATCGTAGCACTAAACGAGCAATGTTGTAATTTATTTACAAATTGGCACAAAAGTTGAACCATAAGCGTATAATTGTAGATAGGTGGGAGACCATATCAAATAAAAAGGAGGGTGTGATGAAGCCTAGTGATGTCGTAGCCCGCGTGACTCAGGTCAGCGTGGCTTTGATCGGCTTGCTGCTTGGTGTTCGTTTTCTGCTTCGTGCGTTCAACGCCGATGTCAGCAACCGCCTTGTATCATGGATTTATGATACAAGCGCCCCAGCAGTCGAACCATTTTTCGAATGGTTCCAACCGGTCCGCACTGGCGACGGCTTCAACGTAGAGGTGCAAACGCTCATGGCGCTTGCTTTCTATGTATTTGTCGCCTTCGCGGTTTTGGCTGTGGTTGGCCGTTACCGCACTCGCGCCGATGGCGTGCAACCAAAGAGGCTCTTATCTGTCTCTTTCAAGCGCTAGAAAATATTGGCGTAAAAAAGCCCGGGTCAAAGAACCCGGGTTTTTTAATGGTCTACTCTAACATTTGGGGCGAGTAATGGGATTCGAACCCACGACCTTCGGTACCACAAACCGACGCTCTAACCAACTGAGCTATACTCGCCACGAGAACAGAGGTAATTATAGCCTTTTTGTCCCAATAACTCAATCGTTGTCTGTCTGATCAGCCAAGAGAGCATCTCGTCGACGTTGAACACTTTCCAGCTGTTTGCTAGATTTCCTAATAGGCCAGATTTTATTTTGAAACAAAGCAATATTATACAAAATAGTGCTGGTAGCCAAGGTCACATGAGCCATCCACTCAGAAGGGACAGATGGAACAAGGCTCAAATGTGATCTCAGGTCTTGGCTAAAATGCTGGAGCTGATTAACGCTATTGGTGTCGAGATCGACCCAGGCTAAGGCGGCGGCAGTACCCATAGCTGTGAAGATTGACATGACATTTCTATTGCCAACAAGTTCTTCCCGTCTCCTTTCGATTTCTGTATCGAGTAAATTGGCAGCTGCTGCCTGAGTCTTTGGGTCATTGCTTAGAGATTTTGGGGTATTGCTTAATGGACCCAGGTCGAATACCTCGCCGTCCATGACAAGCTGCAAGGTTTGCACAGTTCGCAATTCCGTTTGAGATGTCTCGGCTGTGTCATCTGTTACTTCCGGGTTAGCTAGGGGTATTTCCGGCGATTGTGCAGCTTCGGGTGTTGGATTTTGCGGCCCTGACATACTAACAATCTAGCAGGTTGGGCTAGCAATATCAGTTGTAAAATTTTCAAATTCTCTGGTACCCCGGGTAGGATTCGAACCCACGACCTTGACGTTAGAACCGTCCTGCTCTATCCAGCTGAGCTACCGGGGCTCATATTCTAGGCTGGTGCGGGTGGAGAGAATCGAACTCTCGTCTTCAGCTTGGAAGGCTGACATATTAGCCACTATACGACACCCGCGTGTCTTTGAACGCAACTATTATAACAGAGGAGGATCGGTTTTACGAGCGTTCCTCTAGGGCAGTTTGCAGCTCGGGAGCGTCAAAGGTGATGACCTCGCCGGGCGCGGCCGCGCCGGCCAGCAGCTTTTGAGCAACCAGGTTTTCAACCGCCCTTTGCATGACCCGCCGGAGCGGCCGCGCCCCAAGCCGCGGATCATAGCCAACCTGTGCCATGTACTGCTTGGCAGCTGGAGTCAAATCAACACTAACTTTTCGCCCAGCCAAGGTTTTGTTGATTGATGCCAACAACAAATCAACAACCTGCAACAGCTCCTGCTGAGATAACGGCCTAAACAACACAATTTCATCAAAACGATTCAAAAACTCTGGCCGGAAAATGTTGGCTTCAATTAGCTCGTCAACAAATTTCGATTCGAATTGTTCTAACTGCTCGCCGGCAGCAATATGCTGGCGAATTCTATCCGCCCCGGCGTTACTGGTAGCAATAATAATGGCATCCTTAAAGCTAATCGGTTGGTTGGTAGTATCACGCAAAACTCCCTCATCCAACATTTGCAGCAGCAAATTCAAAACGTTGGGATGAGCTTTTTCGATTTCGTCCAACAGCACCACACTAAAAGGCTGTTTGGCAATCTGAGCACACAGACTATAAGGATCAGTTGCACCGGCAGCCAGAATCCGCGATGTATCATTGGGCCGGGAGTACTCATTCAGATCAACTCGAACAATGCGATTCTCACCACCAAAATAGACAGCCGCCAGAGCCTTGGACAATTCGGTTTTACCAACTCCGGTTGGACCAAGAAATAGGAAAGTTCCAATCGGTTTGTTCTCATTACGCACTCCGGCTCGGGCCCGCCTTAGGGCATCACTGACCAACTTCACCGCTCGAGTCTGGTTAATCATGCGCCGGTGAATTCGCTCCTCCAAATTGAGTAAGATGTCTTTTTCCTCAAAAGTATCAGCTGTCTGGACTTTAACATCGAAAGACTTTTCAACGGCTTGTTGCACTGACCGGGCCGTAATGAAATGTTTCTGCTCGGCAAAACCAGCCGCAGCTTCCAACAACTTCATAGCTTTACCCGGAAAAGCCTGCTCGTGAATAAACCTGTCAGCTAACCGGTAGGCTTCATTCAAAGCCTGCTGCATATAAATTACATCATTGCGCCCCTCTAGCAACAGAACCTGATCCTCCATGACTTTGATCACATCACCATGATCAAGAGGCTTAATCGCCACTCGATTCATCATCTGAACCAAGCCCGGATTCGCCTGTGACAATCGCAGCCATTCTTGTTCAGTCAAAGCCATGATAAGCGGCATCCCACCACCTTCGATCACCGGCAACAACAAATTCGACAGATCAACCGATCCGGTACCGTCTTTCAAAAACAACTGGGCCTCATCCAGAAACAGAATGATATTTTTGGCCGCTATAATTTCATTAAAGACCCGGATCAGCAGGTCTTCCAACTGACCTCGGCCTTGGGCATTGGCAATTAGATTGGCCGCATCCAAAGTAATAATCTGGTGATAGCGCAAGTTAGCCGGCACCCGATCACGGTCCTCTAGCAACTTTTCAGCAAAACTACTGAGGATTGTGGTCTTGCCGACACCAACATCCCCGACCAGGACAGCATTACGCCGACCTGGCTGACTCATCAAATGGATAAGCTGATCTGTGGCCGTGTCATGACCGGCTACATCCCGAGCTAGCAATCCGCCATGCTCAATATTTTCGGTGATGTTAAAGCCAACACGACTTAACAGCGGCACCCAACCAAAACTTAAATCCCGGCCAATGCCGCCAAAGTTCTTGCGTTCACGGACCCGCCTTATGACGCTGTCGATGTGGGTAAACCAATTCAGTCCTTCGGCGATGTCTTTGCTATCGACTCTTAGGCCAGCCAGTTGCGTATCGTGTCCCGGAATTGCCAAAACCAATCCGGCCACCACCGCGGCGCTAGAAATTTGGCTATTACCGGTATCGATACTAAGCTGCAAAGCTGATTGCCAAACTAAGTTTGTTGTGATGGTTTCTTTGCTTGACAAGCCCTGTAAGAAGTCAGACCCGACCCCAAATCTGGAACCATAAAAACGACTGCCTGGCGAGTCGGTGACTACAACCGCTAGATCGTGTGGTGACATTTCAGGCTTTAGCCGCGCCAGAACTTTGCGGTCCAAGACGCTGGCAATGTCTCGAGTGCTGGAAATATTTTCCGATGGCTTTAAATCGCGCAGCTCACCATAATACCAAAACACCAGAGTGGCCAGAACGCCTACCGGCGCTAGCCACAAATGACCCACTGGTTGATGGCTTAACAAAGCCTGCCAGACCCAACCAGCCAACGAAGCAAAAATCGCCAGCCACATAAGTTTTCGAATCAAGCCGTTGTCAAACCAGACAGCGGTTTTGGCTTTGGTGACGCGGGGATTTTTTGGATTAAAGCTTAGGCCAGTCATTGTCCTATGCCTCCAAGGAATAGAATTAGGCCCACAATTGGCAGCAGCGGGATCGCCGGCCACAATACCATAAAAGCTAAACCAGTGGCACCGGCGAAAATGGAGCAAATTGCTCCTGCTGCCAACAATATGCTGCGGACAATAAAGCCAATAATTCTAGAGACAAATTTATCGACGGCTGCCCGAAAGTGAACGCCCAGCGAACCTTTTACTCGCCCGGCGTAAGTTTGCTTGAACGGCGCAAACCATGTGCGCAGCAGCTCGCTCATGGAAAAGGTGTTCTCGCACCACTGCAGTCGATGAACCACTCCGCGATGCCAAGCATAGGCCCACCCGGCGCTATACCACCACCGTACGCACAACCAAATAAACATAAGAATATTATATCAGAGCAGAACCGTTTCTACCCTTATGCAATCAGACGTTCCAAGATGTCACCCAGGGCGAAGGCTAGTACTGCGGCAATTAGACCTAGTGAGACTGTTTCGAATACGGCTCGGATGACTGGTGTTTTAGCGACTCGACTTTTTAATAAGCCAATCCCCCAGAAAGCTACAGCTGTCGACAGAATTGAAACTAAGAAAACTTTATCCTCGCCAAGACCAAAACTAAAATCAAAAACATAGGCCAACAGCGGTACAAGTCCGACCAAAATAAAAGCAATGTAGGTCATAAAGCCATTGATAACCGGTGAAGGTTCATCAGCAATTGATTGGCCACGCTTTTGCTTTAACTCTAGTTCGGATTTGGTCGACAAATACGACCCGACACCCATCGAAAAACCATCAGCAATCAGGTTAGCGAATCCCAAAACCAAGATAATCTTCAGGTCAAATCGGGCACCGGTAGCCCCGGCCACTACAGCAAAAGTTGTCACCGCCCCGTCAATGCCACCGTAAACGAATTCGCTAAGATAATCCTCAATGTGTTGTTTGATTTTCTCCAAAGCCATTATAGAGGTACTATAGCATAATTATACTGAATTTTGCAAAGTGTTCAGGAGAAGCGCCAATAGAATCGGCACGAAAATATTGTCACTGCCACGGACGGCCAAACTCTCGATGGTGGTAGCCACAAACGGTATCAACAATAGCAACGATGTCGGTATGACTGCGAAACTTCCCGGTTCGAACCAAATCAACCAGGATGTGATAGCGGCCGAGACAATAAAAAAGGCCAAATTTCCAGCCAATGTCTTTTTGTAGCCCAGGATTTTGTAAGCATTGGTTTTGCCGTACTTCTCGCCGACCAGCGCCGCCAAGCCGTCTGCTAAACTCAAATGCAAAATAGCTGCCGTAAAAATCCAGGGGTCATTGGCAATCCACAAAGTTCCGGCAATGCCTACTGGGAACATCACATCGCCCCAGGTCTTGCGGCGGACCTTATGGATCGACGGAAATAGCCCGCCGATGCGAGTGATAATAACCACGGCCAAAAAGGCTGCACAAATTAGGTAAATAGTTTGGCTGGTCATGAAAAATGGCCAGGTGGCCACAAAAGATCCGACGGTAATGTGAACAAACTTTCGAGCAATTTCCGGGTTGAGCCGTTCTTGTTTCTTAATTTGCTCGGCCAGCAGCAGCAGGACAAAGACAATTCCAACAGAAATCAAGCCGGCGATCATAAGCTGTATTGTAGCAGCTTAGCAAACACCAATCCTTAAATTTTTCTTAATTTTTCGGAGCTTTTCCTCCGGCCTTGCGAGCTTCAGATAACCCAATGGCTACGGCCTGTTTTTTACTGGTAACTTTTTTACCGCTTTTGCCGGATTTTAGTTCGCCCCGCTTCATCTCGTGTATGGCTTTCTCAACTTTTTCCTGCGCTTTCGGTCCAAACTTATTCACGCTCAGCATTATGCCAGTCCGGTCATCTCACCACAGTAAGAATGCTTACAGAGTCCTTATCCTCGGAGTTAGGTGCGCCTACGAACACTTCAGCTTGGCAAATAGAACGATACCAAAAGCACTCAAAGAAAAGATATTAGCTATAACAATGGTCGTATCGGGCTTTAAGAGGCCATAAATAATCCAAAGAAAAATTCCCACGGTGACCGCTATTAAAGTAAGCAGCGACAGATCCTCCGTACTCTTTGTTTTAAAACTCTTATAAATTTGCGGGACCTGCGAGACGATCAACAATGCCTCGGCCAAAAGCCCAACAAACGAAGGTGGAGTTAATTGCATAACTTAACTATGGCAAAAGACCGCTTTTTAGCGGTCCATTTGGTTTCGTTCGTGGTCGGGGTGATAGGACTCGAACCTACGACCTCGCGGTCCCAAACCGCGCGCGCTAGCCAACTGCGCCACACCCCGAAAGTGTGATAACAGAGAGATTATAGCTTACCAGAGGTCAAAATGCTAGCCAATTGCTACTCGATCGTGAATTCGTCCAGCTCGGCTGGCTGAAATCGTTTTATTTTATGGAAGTCACTGTGTGGCAGATTTTGACTAACCAACTTAATCATTCGTCCGGTGGCTCCGTGGGTAACCAGTAAAATCACGGTTTCCGGGCGAGCCTTTAGCCAGTCTAAGAATTCGACTACTCTTTGGTGCAGCGATTCGTTTGACTCGATCGATTCGTCTAGTTTGCCGGTCTTGAGGTCCCGAATGTACTCAATAGCTGGCCGATTAGAATATTTGCCAAAGGACCGTTCGATTATTAGCTTATTTTCAAGCAGACGATCATCATCCAGCCCCAACTCCTGGGCAATGATTGTGGCCGTTTCCCGAGTCCGTTTCATTGGCGATAATACTATCAACTCGATACCCTTGTCGCGCAGGAACTGGCCCGCTTTTCGAGCCTGATTACGTCCCTTGTCTGTCAGTTGAGTGTCAAGCTCACTGCCAGCCATTACGCCACTAACCAGGGCTCTGGTCTCAGCATGGCGAATAAAGTATACCTTCTTCACCTCTGTATTATACCTGAATCAAGCTAAGCCCAGCTAATCGTGCTATTATGCTCATAGTTAAAAAGGAACTTCCCTATGCAAATTGTTAAAAAGTTAAACTCAGCCGGTGATGCGATGGTGACTGCAATAATTGTGTTGGTCCTAGCTGCCATTGTAGGTTTTACTGGTTGGTATGTCTGGCAGGCTCGACAGGGCAGTGACCAAACTTATGATGAAACTCGACTCCAGGAGTCCGATCAAACTTCAGACACTCAACAGGATCAGCCAGCAGTCCGCACCGGCACCTTTGCTAGTGTCAACAACAAGTCCGGATCAGGTGGAGTAACCGTTACCCAAAATCCGGATGGCTCAAGTACCGTTACTTTGGGTGAAAACTTTGTCGTGCAAAATGGTCCGGCTCTTTATGTGGCTTTCTCCGACAGCGGTATTGTTGACACCAACGCCTACATTGCCCCTTTGCAAAGTTTTTCAGGAGCTCAAACCTACACAGTGCCGGCCAACATTGATCCTGCCAAGTACAATCAGGTCATGATTTGGTGTCACGAATTTTCTGTAGCTTTTGCGGTAGCTGACCTAACTCAAAACTAGTTAGAGCTACTTGGCAAATTCAACGGCTCGGGTTTCGCGGATGACGTTTACCTTGATGGTCCCGGGATACTGCATGGTTGACTCAACTTTATTAGCAATATCGCGGGCCAGTTTGATGGCCGTCAGGTCGTCAACTTCCTTGGGCTTGACGAAGACTCGAACTTCGCGGCCGGCACTGATGGCATAGGCCTTTTCAATACCCTTAAAGCCGGTGGCGATATTCTCCAATTCCTTCATTCTTTCAATGAAGTTTTCGGCGCTAATGTTGCGGGCGCCTGGTCGAGAAGCGGAAATGGCATCAACCACCCGAACTATCAACGCCTCAACTGTTGTAGCTTCTACATCGTCGTGGTGGGCTTCGGCGGCATGAGCAACCGGTTCCGGCACGCCGTATTTACGCGCCATCTCACCACTGATGTGGTGGTGCTTGCCCTCGATCTTGTGCGTTAGGGCTTTGCCCATGTCATGAATTAAAGCCGCGTACTTAGCAGTCTTAACATCGGCTCCCAGCTCTTCGGCAATAGTACCGGCAATGTGAGCCATCTCAGTACTGTGTTTTAAAACATTCTGGCCATAAGAAGTTCGATATTTCAGTTCGCCTAACAGCTGTAGGACTTCTTTTGGAATGCCAACGATGCCGACTTCTCGGGCAGCATCTTCCCCAGCTCGGACAACCTCTTTTTGAACATTTTTCTGAGCCTTATCCACAACCTCCTCAATGCGTCCCGGGTGGACTCGGCCGTCTTTAAGCAGCATTTCAACTGCTTGACGAGCCACTTCACGGCGAACCGGATCAAATGACGACAGCACAATGTAGCCCGGGGTGTCATCAACCAAAATATCTACACCAGTAGCGCGTTGCAGAGCTTGAATATTGCGGCCTTCTTTTCCAATGATACGGCCCTTCATTTCCTCGTCTTCCATTTTGACAGAAGTGACAGTACGCTCGGCCGTAACTTCAGAGGCCATGCGTTCCATAGCCTGAGTAATAATCAGCGCGGCCTTTTCTTCGGCATTTTCCTTAGCCTCATTTTGTTTTTTAGCAACCAGATTCATCAGATCATTCTTAAGATCACGCTCGGTCATCTGCATCAGCTTGTCGGCAGCATCCTGCTTGGTCAGCTTGGCGACTTTCTCTAATTTGTCCTGTTGTTTCTTGCGGATGTCGCGGATCTCGTTTTTTAACTCCTCCAGCTCATCCTCTGACTTGCGCAACTTCTCACTGCGCTTATCGAGTTCGTCCAACTTTTTGTCCAAAGTTTCCTGCCGATCAATCAAACGCTTTTCGATATCTTTAGCTTCGCGCCGGCGAGCTTGATCATCTTTGCGGGCTTGGTCAACCAATTCATTAGCTTCATCTTTAGCCTTGCTAACAATTTTTTTGGCTTCTTTTTGAGCTTCTTCAATCTGTTTTTTAGCCTTCTCCTCGGAAGCTCCTTGTTTTTGTTTGCTAATTACAGTACTAGCCCCAAAACCAGCCGCTACACCAACGACCGCCAGGACGATAGTTATCGGGTCCATAGTCTCCCTTTCTGTGGTTCCAGCTTGTGCCAAAGGCGATCACTATCACTTCATTAGCCCTGGATCTTGCTAGAAAACTACGATGTTATCATTTTTCGTTTGTCGGATAGCTGCAACAATCAGTCGAGTTAATCCTGCTTTTATAATAAGCAATCCCGGCCCAAAGCTCAATTATTTCTACTTTTTTCGAGCCGTGATATGCGGTCCGCGCCCGTACAAAGGAATTACCAAAGAATCAGTTTCGGCGGTTTTCAACCTAGACAGACCGTCCTGAACCCAATTTTGACCGCTGGAGCCAACGACTGGAATCTTCAATGTCACGCCAATGGTGTTAGCCACCGTTGCACCGATTCTCAGGCCAGTAAAGCTGCCTGGCCCGCTAAAACAAACTACTCCGTCAATCGATTGCCAAACTTTATCATTACGAGCCAACAAATCACGAATTTTAGAATGTATCGTCATCGATAGCTGCATGTGAGCCTTCCAGGTTTCATAATCTAGCTGTCGGCCATTTTCAAACAGGCCGATTTCAGCATCTGGTTTATCTGTTCGAATTACTAAAACCGTCATAGCTCGTCCACCAGGTATTTAAGGTTCTTTGGGTACTTGAAAGTGAGTTTTCGCCCGTCCTGATCGTTGCTTTCCAGCTTAATAGTTAGTCGTTTTTTTGGCAAAACATGAGTCACCACATCAGACCACTCCACAATCACCACAGCACCGGGGTCGTCCAGGACTTCGGCTAATTCATGCTCGATCAGTCCAGCTTCGTGCAACCGATAAAAATCAAAATGATGCAGCCGCAGTTTACTGGCTTGGTATTGATTTGAAATAGTGAAAGTCGGACTTGATACTAGGTCCTGACTGCCCGCTCCGGCAGCCACACCCCTGGTAAAGGTTGTTTTACCGCCGCCTAGATCGCTAATCAATTCAATGACCTCTCCGCCGCCTAAAGCTTTGCCCAGCTTTTTACCCAGCTTTTCGGTTTCCTCGGCACTCACCGTCTGCACTACTAACTCCATATATAGTTATTTTACAGCAATAGCTTGGCTAGCACGGTATACTAGTACTTACTATGTTGTTAATGGGCCAGCAGCTCCTTAGTCGTCCGGTTGTCAGTCTGCGCACTGGCGGTCGCCTGGGCACCATCGAAGATGTCATAATTAATCCTAACAATTTAAAGATTGAGGGCTGGTTTGTCGAAGACACCATTAATAAGCGCCGCAGCATCCTCCTGTCCCAAGATGTCCGCGACATTATAAATCAAGGTTTCGTGGTCAATGATTTTGACGACCTCAGTGATCCTTCGGAATTAGTTCGTCTACAAAAGACTCTGGAATTAAAGTTTAAGTTAATCGGCAAATCTGTTGTGACCGAAGGCAAACAGCGTCTTGGCAAGGTGGGTGATTACGCTTTCGAGAAAAATGCTTTTTTTATCCAAAAGCTCTACATCGAACAATCGATTATAAAAAGCTTTAGCGGCGGCGGAGCCATTGTCGACCGCGACCAAATCATCACCATTAACAACCGTCAGATTGTGGTCGCTGATGCCACCATACCAGCTAAAGTTGAAAAGCGGGTCACCCAGCCAGCTATGAATCCGGTTCAGCCATAGCCGCCTTGACATCATCATAGCGATAGCCTTGCCGCATCAAATAGGCCAGTAATTTTTCGTCATCCTGATACCGGCTTTGGGTTCGTTTTTTAGCAATCAACTCTTTCAGCACCTCCACTTCATCGGTCTCGTCTTCATCTAGCACTTGCGAAATAATTTCATCAGCAATGCGCTTTTGTTTTAGTTCCTGCCAAAGCCGCCGCCGACTAGTCGACTTTAGCAGCCGCCTATTTTCAACCCACGACTTGGCAAAGGCGTAGTCATCGACATAGCCTCCAGCTGCCAATTTAGCTAAGATAATCTCTGCAGTCTCTTGGTCATAATCTTTTCTCTTCAGATAATCTCGAAGCTCCCACTCGCTGCGGGCTCGCCTAGCCAACAAATCCAGAGCCCGCATATAGGCTTTATCCAGTATTGCTGTCTTCTTTAATTCTTCCAGTTCGTCTTGACTGTATTCACGATCAATTTTGATGCCGCTTTTTATCAGCTCACCTTCCGACAGCGAGAAGACATATTTCCCGTCAACAAAAACTGAATACCGCTGTGCGCGCTTGACCTGCTGCTTTATGTCAGTGATTCTCATTGCTCACCTGGCCATAGTTATGTGTGCTATCTGTTTATCCCTATTCTGCGGCAGCGGTGGCGGTAACTTTTTTGGCTACTTCTTCTAGAACTTTGGGATTTTCCTCGAGATAGCGTTTGGCGGCTTCGCGGCCCTGGGCAATCTTGGCGTCGTTGTAAGCAAACCAGGCTCCAGATTTTTCGACAATTCCATGCTCGACAGCGAGGTCAAGTACATCGCCGGAGCGACTAATGCCCTGGTTATACATAATGTCGAACTCAGCCACCCTAAACGGCGGTGCAATCTTGTTTTTGACTACCTTGACACGTGTACGATTTCCAATGATGCTCTCGCCCTCTTTAATTTGACTGATTCGGCGAATATCCATGCGCACCGAAGCATAGAACTTCAGAGCATTACCGCCAGTAGTAGTTTCCGGGTTTCCAAACATCACCCCAATCTTCATGCGGATTTGGTTAATAAAAATGACTGTGGCTTTGGAGCGGTTAATAACACCTGTAAGTTTACGCAAAGCTTGGCTCATCAGTCGAGCCTGCAGTCCCATGTGGCTATCACCCATGTCGCCTTCGATTTCAGCCCGCGGCACCAAAGCTGCCACCGAATCAACCACGATAAGATCAACGGCATTGGACCGCACCAATGTTTCGGTGATTTCTAGGGCTTGCTCGCCGTTATCCGGTTGAGAAACCAGTAAATTCTCGACTTTGACGCCAACCTTTTTGGCATAAGCCGGATCCAAAGCATGTTCGGCATCGACAAAAGCTGCCGTACCGCCTTCTTTTTGAATCTCAGCAATCGCGTGCAAGGCCAGAGTGGTTTTACCGGACGATTCCGGACCGTAAATCTCAATAATCCTGCCTTTGGGCAAACCGCCGCCCAACGCCAAATCTAGAGAAATGCTGCCTGTCGGAATGCACTCCACTTGAGTATGTGAAGCCTCCCCCAATTTCATAATTGAACCCTTGCCAAATTGTTTTTCAATCTGGTCCAGGGCCAATCCTAAGGCCTTGGAACGTCCTGTTCCCTCTGATTTGTCTTCTGTTTTTTCCACCACTTTCTTGTCCTTGGTATCTTTGGCCATAGGCTTGTCATCCCCTCCATTCGGTATTTAAAGTGTACTCTCAGTATAACAAACCGACTATTAAATTTTCCTTAACTAAACTCATTTTGTGAGCCCAGTCCCGGGGAAATTTGGGAGCCTGTGACCCCGTCAGGGGTCAGCCGACCGCCACAGGCGGGCTGTAGGCCCCCTGTAAAGGGTGCTCCCCAAATTGTCCCGGGACTGGGCTCTCATACTAGTTATGTTTAAAAAGACTCTATATAATAGTGAGTAATATGCGAATACCCGATGCGGTGGTTGAAAAGCTATTACTTGAAAATCAAAAAGCCACCTCTGACCAGATTACTAAATTGCGAACTACAGCAGCTGCCGAAAAGACCAGCCTCCAGGCCGCGGCCGTCAAAAGTAACTTGATTAGCGAGAAAGAGCTGACAAAGACCTACGCCAAGCAGACTGATGTACCTTTCGTCGATCTGAATCCTAAAGAGGTCAAACGCGAACTTCTGCACCTCATTCCTGAACGTGTCGCTAAACAATACGGTGCCGTTGTCTTTGCTGTCGATGATCAGGGCAATAAATTGTTGGCAATGGAGGATCCTGACGACATCGAAGCTGTTAACTTCTTAAGAAAACAGCTGGGTGCTAACCTTAAAGTTTACGCAGCGACTGCTTCAGCCGTTCGGGCAGCTATTGATCAATACCGTGAAAACATCGATAACGAATTAACCAAAGTTATCACTGCCAATGAAGAGGAGGCTGATTCCAGTGACGCCGAAGTTTCTGAAGAGGAAGTTTCTGAGGACTCGCCAATAGCTCAAACTGTGAATATGTTGATTGAATATGCTGTAGCTGCCGGAGCCAGCGATATCCATATTGAGCCGCGGGAAAACAATGTATCAGTACGTTATCGGATTGATGGTGTCCTGCGCGAGACTAATAAGCTGCCGAAAAATGTTCTGGCCGCCCTAGTGTCGCGCATCAAAATCTTGGCCAATTTAAAAATTGATGAGCACCGCGCACCTCAAGATGGTCGATTCAAGATCACCGCCGGTGGACAGGTTTACGCTTTGCGAGTATCGACTTTGCCGATTATGGATGGCGAGAAGGTTGTGATGCGCATCCTCAATGAATCAAGCAAAGCCTTGACTTTAGAGGAGTTGGGTTACTGGGGCCAGGCTCTGCAAACTGTCCAAAAAGCTATGACTCAACCCTACGGCATGATCCTGGTCACCGGCCCAACTGGATCGGGAAAGTCGACCAGCTTGTTTAGTATCCTCAACAAGCTTAGCCAACCCTCTGTTAACATTTCGACTGTCGAGGATCCGGTTGAATACCGAGTATCAGGAGCTAATCAAACCCAGGTAAATCCAACTGCCGGCATGACTTTTGTAAATGGCCTTAGGGCGTTATTGCGTCAAGATCCGAATATCATCATGGTTGGAGAGATCCGTGATAGTGAAACCGCTAATCTGGCAATTCAAGCTGCTTTGACTGGCCACTTAGTTTTCTCAACGCTTCACACCAACAATGCTGCTACAACTTTGCCACGACTTTTGGATATGGAGGTTGAGCCCTTCCTAATTGCCAGCACAGTCCGTGCCGTTATAGGCCAGCGTCTAGTTCGTCGTCTATGCACAGATTGTCGGGAAAATATCACGCCTGATGAGGTCGCTCTCAAACAATTGGCAACCATCTTCCGTACTGATGATGCCGCTACAATGGCTCGCATTCACGACCTTGAAGCCGCCGCTCTTAAAGCTGGAATCGGCGCACCGAACGATACTGACCATAAGGTCAAAGCAGATACAGCACAGTTATCAACCACTGAAAATGCAGTAGTCCGTTTGTGGAAAGCACATGATGGCGGCTGCGATAGCTGTAATCATACTGGCTACAAGGGCCGTATGGGTATTTATGAGGTCCTAGAGACTACCGACGATATACAGAAATTAGTTGTTGGCAATGCTACCAGTGAAACTATTCAGTCTCAAGCGATTAAAGACGGGATGTTAACTATGCAATTAGACGGCTTTATCAAGTCTCTCCGCGGCCAAACGTCGGTTGAAGAAATCCTAAGAGTAACTAGCGAGTAATCTGCTATGCCCCGTTTTGACTATACGGCTACCAAAGATGGCAAAACTATCCGCGGCACGTCCGAAGCCGCAGACAAGGATGCTGCGGTAGCTAGCCTTCGCAAACAAAATCTGGTGCCGTTAGTAGTAAAGCCAGCCAAACAAGCTGGACTCTTTAAAAACCTGAAACTTGGCAAAGGCGTGAAGGTTAAAGATCTGGCTGTGTTTACTCGTCAGTTGTCGACGATGATTTCAGCTGGAGTTCCCCTTAACCGGGCTCTGCACACTTTGGAAGATCAAACTAAAAGCCCCTATTTCAAACAGGTCGTCGGATCAGTCGCTAAAGATGTCGAAGGTGGTACACCGCTGGCTGATGCTTTCGGGAAACACCCTAATGTTTTTTCTGATGTCTTTGTCAATATGATCCGTGCCGGCGAAGCTGGCGGAATTTTAGATGAGATTCTAAAACGGCTGTCACTACAAATCGAACGAGACGCCAGCATGCGCAAAAAAATCCGTGGCGCTATGGCTTATCCAGTTGTTATTCTGACAGTTACTATTGTAGCTTTCTTTGGCATTATGATTTTTATCATTCCCAAGTTAGGCAATATCATCAAAGATCTAGGTGGTGAGGATGCCAGTTTACCAGTCTATACTCAGGTTATGCTCAACATCAGCAATTTTTTGCAACAATACGCCATCATCATAATTATTGCTGTTATCGTGGGTGTGGTATTGTTGCGGCGCTACATCAAGACACCTCGCGGACGCTATCAATTCGATAGTCTAATGTTGAGGATTCCAATCATCAAAACTGTAGTAATTAAAGTTGCCATTGCTCGTTTTGCTAGAACTTTTGCTTCGCTGATGTCATCAGGGGTTAGTGTGCTGGATGCTTTGCAAGTGACCGGTGGAGCAATTGGCAATAAGGTGATTGAGAAAGAACTACAAGAGGCAGCAAAAGAAGTGAAAAATGGTAAGCCTCTATCTGAACCACTGGCTAAGAGCAAACATTTCCCTTCAATCGTTTCGCAAATGCTAACAACTGGTGAAGAAAGCGGTCAGATTGACACAATTTTAGTCAAAGTTGCTGACTTTTACGAAGAGGAGGTCGAGACAACCATCGACAGCTTGGCCAGTATTATTGAGCCTCTTATGATAATAGTCCTGGGATCGGTTGTTGGAGTTATTGCCGCCAGTGTTATGGGTCCAATCGCTAATCTGTCAAAAAATGTCGGCGGTCAGTAGTCGCTAAAAGCTTGACCCCTTGACGCTTATGGTTATAATAGTAGTCAGCTAGGTTAACTCTAAAAAATAATGAGTTCCTGATGCAAGAACACAATAAAAATAGTAATTTAATAGAAGGAGGGTGGGTCCTCATGATCTCACTTAAGAAAAAGCAATCCGGATTTACGATAATCGAGCTTTTGATCGTAATTATCGTAATCGGTATTTTAGCCACATTGGTTATCACTACATTTAGCGGTATCCAACGAAATGCTCGAAACCGAGCACGAGAAGCCGACATTAACGCGCTTCACAGCCAGCTAGAGTACTTCTACGGCCAAAATAGTCGTTATCCAACTTTGGATGAATTAAACGATGCTGATTTCCGATCAGCTTCTTTGCGCGGTCTTGATGAGGGTGCTTTGCAAGATCCGCAGGGTTCAGCTGCTACATTGGTAGCTACCCCAGCATCTGGTTCTTACTCATATGAAGTAACGCCAACTGGCTGTGATAGCAGTGGCACCGTTTGTACTGGTTATACCCTGACTGCGACTTATGAAGGTGAAGGCACTTTTGTAAAGAACAGTTTGAATTAGCCATACTTCATTCGAACAAAGACACGGCCTCGTCCCAGCGACAAAAGAGGTCGTGTTTTGTTATACTGAAGCATAAGCAGTTTCACTATGGATAAAACTCTGTTATATCACGACAAGCCTTTGTTCGGCCTTGATATCGGTTATCGAACCGTCAAGGTTATGCAGGTGCAGCCCAGCGGCAAGGGTCACTCGGTGACCGGTTATGGCATTGCGCCTTTTGATGAAACAGCAGTTCAAAATGGGATGATTGTTAATTACGAAAAGTTAGCTGCCAGCATCCACGAGCTTTTTGCCAATGGACTGACCGGCGAGATTTCCACCCGGCGGGCTGCTGTTTCAGTGCCAGCCTCTCGCACCTACAGCCGAATTTTGTCCCTGCCAATACTGGCTGATAAAGATATCGCTGATGCGGTCCGGCTGGAAGCAGAGCAATATATACCAGTCCAAATCACCGATTTGTACCTTGATTATATGGTTATCAATAAGGGACCGAAAACAACGGATATTCTGGCAGTGGCAGTTCCCAAAAAACTAATTGATTCCTATATACAATTGTGTAATATTTTGAATCTTGAGCCCACTGTCATGGAAACCACCACCGGCGCAACTAACCGTTTGTTCCGCTACACCGATCAACACAAAGTTCCAACTGTTTTAATTGACTTTGGCGCGGTGGCTACAGATATCTCAATTTATGACAAACACCTTGCCGTTACCGGTACGGTACCCGGCGGCGGCGACCATATCACCGCCGACATCGCCTCGGCGTTGGGGGTTACAAATCAAGAGGCTGAAGTAATAAAAGTCCGTTATGGGCTCGGCCCCAGTAAAAAGCAATCTGAAATTGTTTCTGCTATTGAGCCCTTGCTGGAAAAGACAATCAAAGAAGTTAAACGGATGGTTCGTTATTACGAAGAGCGGTCTGACTACCGCGGACATATCGAGCAAATAATCACCTTCGGCGGAGCCGCTAACATGCCGGGGCTCAGCGACTTCTTAATTGATCGTTTGCGATTACCGGTACGAGCCTGCAATCCTTGGCACCACATCCAATTCAAACATCTTGATCCGCCAAGTCCTGTGGAACTGTCGCTGTATATTACAGCTGCTAGCCTTGCACTAATAAAGCCAAGCGAGGCTTTCGTATGATAAACCTCCTACCTCCTGCCACCAAAGAAAGCGTTTCTTATGCCCGGCGTAACGCCCAGTTATTGCGACTGTGCTTTGCAATTGTTGGTGTGACTTTGGGTGCAATTGTAATTATTGGTCTGGGTCACTTTTACCTGGCTAGCTCTACGGCTCGTTATCAAAAACACAATACTGAGTTAAGCGACTCGCTGCGCTCTCAGGATATCGATATCGTTAAATCAGAAATCCAGGATCTATCCGGCAGTGTTAAGCTGGCTCTTCAAGTATTGTCACGCGAGATACTTTTTTCAAAACTGCTTAGCCAGGCTGGTTCGGTAATGCCGGCTGGAGCGGCTCTCTCGGCACTGGAGATCAGTAATGATCAAAAAGGAATTGATATTGTTGCTGATGTCCAGAATTACCAAGCCGGAACCCAGGTTCAGATTAACCTGGCTGACCCTGACAATAAGATTTTTGAGAAAGTCGACTTAGTTAGCGTTGAGTGTAGTGGCACCAACCCGAATTATCCATGCCAAGCTCGCCTCCGCGGACTGCTTGGCGATAACAGTCAGTATCTGTTTATAAATAATCACTCCGAGGGGCGCGCCGATGAATAGCCGCAAGCTTTATTATGTGATGATTGGCCTAGTTATCTTAATGGTCGGGGGGTTCGTTAGCATAGTCATAGCTGGTAATAACTATCTTGGCCAGCAAGCCGACAAGCTTTTTGCCGCAAAATTAGATCAAAAATCTTTGAACGAACAACAAACTGCTTTGATAAAGGCCAAGCGTGATTTGCAACAGTATCAGGAACTACGCTCGATTGCTAAAACAATTGTTCCCCAGGATAAAGACCAAGCTAGAGCCGTACGCGAAATTGTTCGTATAGCCGAAGAGAGCGGGGTGTCTCTAGAAAGTATTACATTTGATGATTCTAACCTTGGCCGAGCTCCGGTCGCTCCCGCCCCTGCCCAGGGCGGCGAACCGACCACTAGCGATCAAACCCCCGCCCAGCCCAGTTCAGCCAGCCAATCTTCAGCCCCGCCTGTCACCCAGGCTCAACCTGTTACCGGAATTCCCGGTCTATTCCAAGTTCCGGTCACTATTATATCTACCAAAGACGGCAATCAGTTTGACAACTTTATATTGTTCTTGAGCAAACTTGAAAATAATCGCCGGACTGCTCAAGTTGAGAAAGTCAATATTACCACTGGCCGAACACAGACCGGACAACCATTCATTAACTTCTCACTAACTGTTAACATTTTTGTAAAGCCATGAATAAAGATTTAAACATCGATTTCAAGGAACTTTCAGCCAAATTAGCCAGGCTCGTCCAGCAATTTAAAAAGTACTCACTGTTTATCGCCATTCTGGTCGTGCTGAGTGTTTATTTATTCTTAGTTTGGCAGATACGAAGCCTGGCTACTGCCGAACCAAGCAGTGCTGATGTGTTAAACAAGGTCAACGAACTGAATACACCTCGCCTAGATGAGGATTCAGTCAATAGAATTCTTCAGCTCGAGGATCAAAACGTTGAAGTACAGACTCTTTTCAACGACGCTAGACGCAATCCGTTTCAAGAATAATTAGTTGCCGTATTGCTTTAAGTTCAATTCGTGGGCGTTAATAATGACTTTGGATGTTTCGTACGGACGGGGAACGAAGGTGAAGGTGTAATTTTGCTGTTCGCCAGCCGTTTCGACAACCAGGGTGCCATAGCCAAAGATGTTGGCTAAAAATCCTTTTTGTTGAACAGTGACGTCTTGAACATCACCGATGCTAAGTTGAGAAATCTTTTTATTGAATAAAGTGATGAAAAGAACTTGAGCAATCTTTTCATTAGTCACAAAGACGACATTATTTCTGTACAGATAGGCATTGATGGCTGTGGCCACTAGCACAAACACAGACAGCAGAAAGCCGCCAAAAACTGCTACCGAATTTAAGTTCCCAAAGCCAAGAGAATTCAAAAAGCCAGCCGAAATTACTGCTGTTACCCCAGCAAAAACTGCCAAGGCAATAAAAATTCCTGCAAGAATAATAATCCACAGACCAAAGGCATGTTTTCTGATTTCAGCCAAAAGTTCTTCTTCATCGTCAAATTCGATAAACTTAAAGTACTTTTTACCTATACTGCTTAGGTGGCTCTTGCCCTGATCGTTTTTATGGGCAGCAGAGTGTTGTTGCGGTGGTTGATTTGCGGATTGCTGGTGACCAGCCGGCGGCATCGACGAAGGAGGATGGTGAGCCGAAGGCGGTGCTGTTGATTGATTTTCCGGAATCGGCTCCACTGTTGGTAAAGCCGCGTCCGGTAGATCCGGTACTGATGGCGGTTGGGATGGAGGCTGATCATTAGGCTGCATGACTTGGGCTTTATTATACCAGTGTTTGCTGTTGGTCGTCGTCTTTCTTTGGATTAGTTTTACCCAGGTGTCCATGAGCTTTTGGTGTGGTTTTCCGGCCGCGCGGCGTTCGCTCTACCAGACCAATCTGCATTAAGTATGGTTCGTTAAAGTCTTCGATGGTAGATTTTTCGTCAGCCGTTAGAGCCGCCAGGGTCTCTAAGCCGACCGGCCCGCCGGCGTAGTTGTCAATAATAGCTGCTAGCAATCGCCGATCAGACGGATCAAGGCCAAGCTCATCAATTTCCAAAAGTTCTAGGGCCTGACGGCTAAGCGGCTCGTCGATGAAGCCATCGCCGTTAATATCGGCGTAGTCACGTACCCTCTTCAATAATCGGTTAGCAATTCGTGGCGTCAGTCTAGCTCTTCTAGCCAGCTCGATGGCCGCCGGATCATCAATTTTAATTCCCAAAATTTTTGCTGAACGTTTGATGATAGTAGCAATTTCCTCTGGCGTATAGAATTCCAGGCGGTGAATCATGCCAAACCGATCCCGCAGTGGCGCAGCCAATGAACCAGTCCGAGTGGTAGCCCCGACAATCGTGAACTTCGGCAAATCTAGGCGCAGACTCTTGGCGCTCGGGCCCTTACCCAACATAATATCTAATTTGAAATCCTCCATGGCACTGTAAAGAACTTCCTCAACCGATCGGTGCAAACGGTGAATTTCATCAATAAACAAGATGTCGCCATCCTGCAAATTGGTCAGTAAACTAGCTAAGTCACCAGCTCTCTCGATGGCCGGCCCACTGGTAATTCGAATCTGGGCACCCATTTCATTGGCAATCACACTGGCCAGTGTTGTCTTACCAAGCCCGGGTGGACCATACAAAAGTACGTGATCAATCGGCTCGCCGCGTTTTTTAGCAGCATCGATAGCCAGTTTCAAGTTTTGTTTTATTCGCTGCTGACCGATGTAGTTCTTAAAATCTTTTGGCCGCAGTGTCACTTCCAATTCCTGCTCATCAGCTGAATTCGGTTCATCCGGTTGAGTCAATCGCTCAATTGCCATCTATTTTGACCTCTTTAGAGCTAATTTAATGCGGTCCTCAGTCGGCAGTTTTTTATCTACTTCTTGAAGAGCCAGCATGGCATCAGTTTCCTGGAACCCCAAAGCCACCAAAGCTTGAACTGCTTCATCAGATTGGTTGATACCACTGCGGCCAACAACATCTTCTGCCGAGTCAGAGCTGGCTAACCCAACTTTATCGCGTAGTTCGACCACGATTTGTTCGGCGGCGCGTTTGCCGACACCTTTGGCTGATTGCAAAGCTTTGACTTCACCGGCAGCAATGGCCGATCTAACAAAATCATCACTACCTATATCCAAAACTGCCAAGGCAACCTTGGGGCCGACGTTTTTGACGCTGATCAGTTGTTGAAATAGTTGCCTGGTTGACAATTTTCGAAAGCCGAACAAATCGTGCGACACATCTCGGATGTGCTCATAAACATAAATCCGGGCTTTTTCATTTTTGACAAGATTCATCTGGTCGTCAGTCGTCACAAACAATCCATAGCCAACTCCGCCAACATCGATAACTACCGAATCTAAAAACTTCTCGCTTACAATGCCCTCCAAGGTCGCAATCATAAGTATATTATCTCATATTCATCGAGCAAGTGATAGCGCAGGCTAAGGCATCAGCGGCATCATCGGGCTTTGGAATGGTTTTTAATCTTAGGATTGCTCTGACCATTTCTTGAATCTGAGATTTGGTGGCTTTTCCATATCCTGTCAGAGCTTGTTTGATTTGCAACGGCGTATATTCATGTAAACTCATTCCGTGCTGCTTGCCCAAAAGAAGCACTACTCCCCTGGCCTGGCTGACCGACATGGCCGTGGTTACATTTTGGGCAAAGAACAACTTTTCGACCGCCATGGCGTCAGGATTGGTGGCCTCGATAATTTCCTGAAGCTCATTGAAGATAGTTTCCATGCGATCCGAGTCGGCCTGCCTGGGCGGAGTTTTGATTACTCCAGCATCGACCAGAGCTAAGGAGCCCTTGCTTACATCGATAACTCCAAAGCCTAGTATCCCAGTACCAGGGTCGACTCCTAAAATCCTCATGACATATATAAGTATACTGTACCCGCAGCATCTAAGCCTCCCGCTTTCGATTAAGCAAGCTCTTTACCAAGTTGGCGATGCTGGCTCGATATTCGTAGATTCCATAACCTACTCCAAGCACAGCCATGACACCGAATATGTAATAACTGACTGGCCGTGGACCGGATTTGGGGTCGTTCATTTTATTGCTAGTTTTCGCCGCCGCCACATTGCGGCAACGATTTGTTTCCGGGTTGCGTTCCTGTCCCTCTTTGCATGGAGCCAATTGCTTTGAAGCCGAAGCAATATTACGGCAACGATTGGTTGCGGGATTTCTTTGTTGACCAGGCTTGCATGGGGTTAGCCCAGAACTAGTACTAGCTATATTACGGCAACGATTGGTTGTGGGATTTCTAAACTTGCCTGGTGGGCACTGGGCCGATTCACCTGCCTTGCTTGGTGTTGATGTTGATAATGTATTTTTTTGATCAGGCGTAGCCACCAAGCCACGGTGCCACTCGTCCTCGATCAGCCCATAGGCTTCATTATCGTGAAGATCGCCCGGATAGGTCACGCTATCGATTACTTCTGTGTCTGATAATAGATCGACGGTGCCGCCAGCCGAATTTGGCAAGGTGAGGCCGTAGAAAGCTCGGTATGATGTTGGCTCAAGGAGGCCGCTCAGCTGAAGTTGAGCGGAACCAACTCTTAGGGAACAGCCAGCCAAGTCTACGGTCTGGCTGGTAAGGTTAAATATTTCAATAAATTCTTTGCCGCTGTCGCTGCCGACAGGGTTAGGCAGGATCTCAGTTATCCTCAGCTGTCGGCAAGTCTGGGTGTCTGAGTTTGTATCAGAGTCGGAATCCGGGTCTGGTTCGGCCTGCAAAGGAGTGGCTGCACCTGGGGTTGGTGGAGACATGGCCACGAATGCTAGGCTGTTATCGTTGTTAATAGCCGGTATCTCAGCACTGATAAATTGTCTCTGCAAACTTTTAGTGTTAGCTGGTATGATTGCCATCGTACCGCGTTGACAAGGAGCCGCTGAGCTCGGCGAGCCCCAGCCAATCTCGTCATCAATTTGGCCGCTGTGCTGCAGCCTGACGGCGCCGCCGACATTATCATTCATGCTGATCTCAACAACAATAAAGCCGCGCGGCTGAATCAAGCCGGTAACTGCTGTATTTTTAACATTCCCTGTCAAATCAGCACCTGACCAACTGGTATTTTGACAGTCACTAATTTGGGCAGTCGGTTTGGCATATTCCAGCCACCAATCCCCGCTGTCAAAATCAATGGCTTGATCACTATTGTTAAAGAGTTCGACAAACTCGGTCGGTTGCCCAGAGAGTGCCCCGCCAAGTTTCACCTCAGAAATGACAACTCCGGGCAATGCCTGGGTAACCGCCTGTGCCGATCGTGCAAGCATGAGCGGTAAACCAATTAAAGCCAATATGTTGACAACAAGAGTTGTTGGGTTGAGGATTTTTTTAATCATGCCCCGATGCTAGCGCACTGTAATTTGACATGTCAAAATAAAATGGTTTTGTTTAATTTTTGTTTAATATGTCTTAAAAACTTCTTAAATTCTAGGCAACGTTAGTGTGCGTGTTAGTGACATCATCAAGATCTTCTAGGGCTTCCATAAGCCGTACCAGCTTGCCTTCGGTGTCAGGATCATCAATCGCCACCATGTTATTAGGCACGAATGTTAGTTCGGCCTCAGTGATTTCCAGTCCTTCTTTCTGTAAAGTATCTCTAACTTGAGCCAGCTCTTTCGGGTCAGTGTAGACAACCGTTTCGCCGTCTTCTTCGACTGCGTCTTCAGCTCCGGCATCAAGAACTTGCAGCAAAACGTCCTCGCCTGTGCCTTTGACCCGAATAACGCCTTTTCTATCAAACTGAAAAGCCACGGCGCCCTTTTCAGCAATATTGCCGCCGTGTTTTGTAAAGGCCAAGCGAACCTCGGGATAGGTCCGGTTCAGGTTATCAGTGGCGCACTCTACCAAGATGGCCGCTCCGCCGGGGCCGTAGCCTTCGTACATGACCTCCTGGATTTGGTCCGAGCCGCTAGCGCCCGAACCGCGGTCAATCGATCGCTGAATATTAGTGTTGGGCATGTTGACTGCCCTGGCTTTATCAATCGCCAACCGAAGAGCAAAATTGGTATCAGGGTCGGCTCCCCCGCGGGCCGCAATAGCAATCTGGTTGCCTAGTTTTGTGAACAATGCTCCGCGCTTGGCGTCGTTAGCACCTTTCTGACGTTTAATCTTCGACCATTTGTTGTGACCGGCCATGCTTATATTTGCTCCTTCTTCTCTGTTATTATAGCATGATTCGGCCGCAATTTCATCTTCAGAATCAACACCAGTCCAATAATCATCAGGTTAAGCACCACCATTTGGCCAGTGTTGATTTTAAAGTCGATGCTGGCATGCGGAATCTTGGCTAAAATACTGGAAATCGACAACATATATTCTAAGACTACGTAAGTTGGAGCGGTGATTAGCCGAGCGAACAGAAAATCGAAACTGCCGGCCAGACCCGACAGAAAACTCAGCAGCATGGCTAACGGTGATAAAGGCACCACCAAAAGGTTGGCTATAATGCTGATCAGTGATAAGCGGCCAAAAATAAACAGGATCACCGGCAGGGTACAAAGTTGAGCTGCGGTGGTTTCCGTCAGCACGGATGGGATCAGACTATCTTGCCACCTGGCAGGTACAAATCTTTCTTTGATAAGCGGCGCCAGCACCAACACGCCAAAGAAAGCTGTAAACGACAAGTACCAGCCAATGTTCGACCAGATGTAAAGCGGATTGACGCCGGCAGTCAGGGCCGCGGTCAGCAGCAGTAGGAACAGCGGTTTAAACGATCGGCCAAAAAACCACATCAGCAAACTCAAGCTGCTGACCGCGGCCGCTCGGACGATTGACGGAGCAAAACCAGTGAACAACAAGAACACGCCAATCAATGACAAGGCAAACACCACTGATTGAAACCGAGATCTCCGCCGAAACATACGCCGGACAATCTCAATAATCACTGTCAGGTTGTAACCGGACACTGCCACAATATGAACCAAGCCAGTGGTAATCATGTCCTGCTCGAGCTGGGGATCAAGCGTAGCTCTTTGCCCAATCAGCAACCCCAACCCGAACGAGGCGACCTGATCAGGCAGAACATCTTGCATGCCGGCCGCGAAAGCGCGGCGGGCAGATTCAATGATGGTTTGGTGTCGAGACAACAGTCTCAGATTAGCAAAACTGGTCCCCACAATCTGCCCGCCGCGCTTCTTAAATAACCGGCCTGTCATGCTCAACCGATCACCGCGGTAAACCATCGGCAGGCCCATCCCCTCAACATCAATCTCGCCCGGCAAATTCTCACCGAACTGCTCAATCAAAACCATGCTGCCAGCTGGAAACTCCAATTGCCCACGATCACTATAAACGGCGTCATCAAGAGCAGTTATTTCAATTGTCACCTTTTGTCCGATCAGATGGTCGTAAATCCCGACGCGGTTCATCATGACACCACCTCGCCACAGACCCAGTAGTCCCAAGGTCACAGACATACCGACTAGCAACCACACTCGGCGGCGACTAATCAAGAATCCAATCAGATTCACCACCCCCGAACCTGCCACCAGCCAACCATCAATTGGCTCAACAATCCGCGCAAGGCCCAGACCAGCCAAAAACATAGCCAGCCCGACAGAATATATTGTTGTCAGCCGTATATTTCGCGCTCCAACCATGCTCGAAAAACCATAGCAAGTCAATGTTAGCTTTTTCTTAACTGATTGACTTTTAAGCCAAAAACAGAGATAATTCTACCTGTTTTGCGCGCCAAAAGCGCTGGCCACGGGCCCGTAGCTCAGCTGGTTAGAGCACCTGCCTTTTAAGCAGGGTGTCGTGGGTTCGAGTCCCACCGGGCCCTCCACAAATAAGAACCTTAAAGACCTTTCGATTTAAGAGTTCTTTTTGTTTGCTAAAATAAAAATGTGGAAATAACAAACACACCAGAACATAATTTCCCAAATACAGGGGTTTACGAGCACTACAAAAGTACACCTGAAGACAGACGATACTGTCAGGTGTTAGGTTTTGCTAGACACACCGAAACAGATGAAATTCTGACAGTATATATACCCCTTTACGTTATTCCAGAGCACAGTGGCTTGCGATTGCAAGTAAGGCCATTGGATATGTTTATGGAGTCTGTTGAGCACGAAGGGCAGACAATGCCACGATTTCGTTACATTGGGCCAGAATTATAGTTGCAATAGTTTGCACCTTGCTCCTCCAATTCGGTGTTATGGATGGTTGCATTTTGACCAGTTGCTTTATAATAAAGCGTAAGCATGAAACAAGTTAGAGCCAGGAGTAATCAGTCAGGGTTCACTTTGGTGGAGCTGGTGATTACAGTTTTGGTGCTGGGAATTGTTTTAACCAGTGTTATCACCCTGTTCGTTAACATCCAGCAAGCTCAAACCCATACCCGTTACCTAGAGACGGCAACTTACGCGGCGCAGGCCGAAATCGAGACGCTGCGTAATCTCAACTACAACAATTTGGTGCCTGGCGAAAGCATTGATTTCACTAGCCAGCTGCCGGATAGCTTGCCGCCCGGGGCCACCGGCACCGTCACCGTCAGCGAACCGGTCGCCGGCCTGCGCCGCGTCGACGTTGACGTTAGCTATAGCTATAAAGGTAAAGACCGGACCGTATCGCTTAGTTCATTAATCGGTGTGTTAGGAATTACTCAATGAAACAACGACTTGATACTAGGGGGTTTACGGTCACCGAACTGGCCGTGACCATCGTTGTTCTCGGAGTGTTGCTGACGGTGGTGTTTAGTTTTATGACCGGCAGCCTCCAACAATATGCTAACGACACTAACCGAGCTAATTTGCTCAACAGTGCTCAGACAGGATTTGAGACAATCACCAATGACATCCGCCTAAGCGCTAATGCTGGTGTTAATAACCGCTGGCCGGATGCTAATGCTCCGGACAATGAATTTGGCTGGACTAGCGACTCTGACACTTTGGTGCTGGCGGCTGCTACCGAAGACACTAGCGGCAATATCATTTTTGCTGATCCGGCTAATTATATTTCTCAAAAGAATAATGTCATTTATTTCCTGGATAACGGCACTTTGTATCGGCGTACCCTGGCGGCTCCCGAGGAAAATAATGCAGCTAAGACTACTTGCCCAAGTTCAGTGGCCAGCACTAGTTGTCCGGCTGATCGAGTAGTATTGGAAAACGTTTTGGAGTTCCAGGTTAAATACATTGATGAGCAAGACAATGAAGTAGCACCAACCGATGCTCGAGCTATCGAATTGTACGCTAAGTTAGAAAAGAAAGCTTTTTCTCAGCCGGTGACTGTTGATTATACGACAAGGATGGTATTTAGAAATGATTAGTTTAAAGCGACTAAAAGGCCTCGGCGGCAACCAACAGGGCATGATTTTAGTCGGCGTATTTCTGATTGTCGGCGCCTTGATGATAATCGGCATATCGCTGGCAGGCTATACCATGAGCCAATACACTCTGGCCAACCGTAAAGTCAGCAGCACTAATGCCAACATGGTGGCCGAAGCCGGCATTGAACAAACCATGCAAGCCCTAAATGAAGATGACAACTTCGCCGGCTTTACTACAGAGCAAGAATTTTTCAATAACCAAATCCAAGGCCGCGGAACCTTCACTACCACTGTTGAAAATGCCGAAGGATCCAATACAAAAATCATCACTTCGACTGGCAATGTATACCGGTCAGAGCAGCAAACTGACCCGCAAGCTACACGCAAGATTAAAGTCACAGTTGTTGGCACCACCTCCGAAGGTCACTCTGTCCACAGCGGACCTGGCGGACTGATATTGGGCGGTTCGGCTAATATAACCAACTCTGATGTTTATGTTGGCGGCACCATCACCATGACCGGAGCGGCTCGCATCGGCACCCATTCGCAACCACTTAGCGTAAATGTTGCTCATCAAACTTGTCCGCCCGGCAATAATCCCGGAGCTGCCTACCCAATGGTATGTAGTTCCGGTCAACCGATCAGCCTCCAGTGGAGCACCTACATCTACGGCAGTGTTTGTGCGACCGGCCAAACCAGTTATGGACCCAACCCAAGTCATAATATATTACCCGGCAATGGTGGACAGGGTTTGATTTTGGGCTGCACCGCTGATCCAGTCTCTCCGCCGGAATATGATCGAGCTGCCCATATCGCCGCCATGACTCAAACCGGCGCTGGCAACAGCAACACCTATGTTTGCAATCAATGGCCATTTGAGCGCAGCTGGCCAGCCAATTTAAAACTGGAAGGCAATGTAACTATCGGTGGTGCCTGCGATCTGACCATCAACGGCAATGTTTATATAACTGGTAATTTAACAATTAATGGAGCAGCTCGAATTCGGATATCGAATTCAGTCGGTGATACACGGCCGGTGATTGTGGTTGATGGCAATATTACCGTCGGCGGTTCGGCTCAGCTGATTGCCAATAGCTCGGGTACTGGTGCTCACTTCATTAGTTTTCGTACAAATGCTGCCTGTAATCCAAATTGTACAAATCTGAGCGGTAATGATCTTAAGAATTCACAAAGTCTGCAGACAGTGACAGTCGGCGGCGCCGCCAATTTGCCCGGTATGATTTTCCAATCTTATTGGGGCAAAATTGTCCTAACCGGCAGCGGCAACCTCGGCGCCGCCGCCGGCCAAACCATCGACCTATCCGGAGCCGGTACCATCACCTTCGGCACCAATCTATCATCTGGCCAGCGCAGCTGGACAATCACTAGCTATCAGCAAGTTTTCGACTAATCCTTCTTGTTTCGCTTTTTGTGCCGGTCATTGCCTTCGCCGCGGCTTAGAACCCACAGAGCTACCAACTGCACCAGCACAACACCCCCGATAATCAGGCCACTAGTGTCCATTAGACTACGGCCCAAAGGGACTTGGCCGATAATTTCCTGGATGTTATGCGGCAGGACCGGCAAAACAAAGGCCGCATAAACCACGCTTGTTATAACCAGCGGAAATATATTCAAAACACCCTTAGTCCGTGAGATTCCGCCTTTTAGAATCAAAGCTGTCAAAACAATCGGCAGAGTAATTACAATCGCCTCGGCATAGTGGGTCAAGTTGCCATTTTTAAAGGTGTTATCGATGAAGCTTTCAACTTCGTGTCCGAAATAACGGCCCAGCAGTTCACCGGCCATAACGCTGAAAAACAGGTGTGAAGCGCTAACCCTAAAAAAGAATCCGAAAAATACCGGTAAGCCCAGTACCGCGCCAAGGATAATATACGGAAGCATAAGCCTAATGATACCAGAGGCAGACTTAAAACTGGAGCCTAAAACTGCAGGCGACTGCCCCTAGACAGCCGCATCTCGGCGGCTACACCGGAATTGACCTCAATCACATACCTAGCCGGCTGATCCGGACAAAATGTCTCCGGATAACTGTCTGGGTGGGCATTTTCTTGAATCTTAGTCACTCGCCGGTCTTCATCCAGCCAAATAATATCAAGTGAGAATTTCATGTCTTTCATCCAAATGCAATGCTGGCCGGGCTGGTCAAAATCAAATAGCATCCCTTGACCGCGCGGCATCGATTGGCGACCGGACAGCCCCTTCCGGCGAGATTCTTCGGTATCCACCCTTTCCAGACTTAATCCAATTCGGTTTTCAGCTTGCTGCATCCGGATAATAAATAGCCACGCAGTACCAACGACGAGTACCACACCTGCCACAATCAACCATCCAAAACGCTTCGGTTTTTGTTTGGGTTTAGGCGCCGACTCGGTCTTTGCGCCGAGTTCGCTTAACATTTTGTTCGACATACTCAATAATTTTACCAGCTACATTACGGCCAGTAACACTTTCAACACTGTTGAGTCCAGGACTGGAATTCACTTCCAACACCAACGGTCCGCGTTCGCTGCGCACCATGTCAACACCGCAAATCGGCAGACCCATGGCTCGGGCCGCCTTCTGAGCCGTCTTGCGTTCTTCCTCGGTCAGTTTAACTGTTTGGGCTTCGCCGCCCTGGTGCAAGTTCGATCTGAAGTCATCATCCAGACTCTGACGTTTGACGGCCGCAACTACTTTACCGCCGACGATGAAGACCCGGATGTCGGCTCCGTCAGCTTCATCAATAAATTCTTGGACCAAAAAGTTCACGCCCTCGACGTAGAAGGCTTGCATTACGGCTTCGGCAGCTTTTTTGGTTTCAGCCAGCACCACACCGCGACCATGAGTCCCTCGAGCTACTTTAATAATTAGCGGTGTACCGCCGGCCTGGGCAATAACGTCCTCGACATCAGCTGTCTCACGAGCAAAGACCGTTTTGGGA
Organism: uncultured Candidatus Saccharibacteria bacterium; assembly: GCA_964493895.1. GTDB lineage: Bacteria > Patescibacteriota > Saccharimonadia > Saccharimonadales > JAGQNJ01 > CAYRSA01. Next base: position 144,170 of record CAZBPY010000003.1, read on the forward strand.
ATTCCCACCCCAGCCTTAGCCAAAATCTGAGTCGCCCGCAGTTTGTCCCTAGTTCGGTTGATGGCCAGCGAGCTGGCGGTCGAAAAAACACCCTGCATTTCAAACTGACGCAACATGGCCGTGCCGTACTTGGTCAGCCCAGCTGCAATTCGCGGAATAACCACATCGATATCGGTCAAGGCTTCACCTTCGTAGCGAACAACCGGCACGTTTTGCTCGATGGTCACATAGCACCGGGCATAGTTAATCACCCGAACATTATGCCCGCGCAGCTTGGCCTCTTCTTTAAGGCGCTTGGTTGAATAATTTCCTGGGCCCTTGGATAAAATTGCTATATTCATGACTTACTCCAGATCTTCTTCATCGCTTGGCAATTTAATTCCAAAGCGCTTTTTTATTGCTTGGCGATCAAGATTAGAACTGGCTACATCAACTAGAAATCGACCGCTTAGCAGTTTCCGGCCAATCAGCACCGGAAACAAATTGTTCGACCTATCAGCTAAAGTAAATGAGGTATTAAAAATTTTTGGTCCGACTTTGACTCTCAGTGTTACTTCATACCGATTTTCTTCCTGACCAAATGAATTGGTGACATTCACCTGACTAAAATCAGCTGTTTGAAAAGCTCGCTTAACCGGGCTGGCAGGATGTCCCAATAAATTACAGGTCAAAACCTTCTGTCCATCCTGATTGCGAACTTTGAAATCAGTAGCATGAATAGATGAGCGAAATGCTCCTGTGTCAACCTTGGCCGGCACACCCAAAGCCACATCGATAACATCGACGGGCTCGTTTCGACTGATGATAACTTTGTACTTGCTCATGCCTACTCTTCCTCCTCATTATAGTCGCCTTCGTCAATTCGCTTGTTAAAGTAGTCATTGATAGCTACGACTTTCTCTTCACTGTAAGAACTGGCTTCAATCTGAGGTGATCGGTTTACTTCAAAGAAGGCGAACGTTTGGTTGTCGCGGTTGTCAACGACCAAATCAACACCGGCCAGGTTACGTTTGAAGACTTTGGCTGCCTTAATCGAAGCCTGTTGCATTTCCGGCGTCAATACATCCTTACTCACAATCGTGGCTGTACCACCTTTAGAAGTATTATTAGTGTGACTCTTGCCATTTGACTTACGGTGTATGACCAGCAAAATATTGTCATCAGCAACCAGCACACGATAATCACCATCATTCGGTATGAATTCTTGGATCATAAAACTGACTTGGGGATTAGCCTTAACTAACTCCAAAGCCTGTTTTTTGTCACCAACCAAGTAATTATCATTGCCGCGGGTAGCCACCCTACCCTTCATAATCAATGGGAAATCAAAGTTTTTGTCAATCTCAGACTCTATCCATTTTCGAACATACCTTTTCGGAGCAAAAACAGTTTTAGGAAACGGCAAACCATGATCCCACAAACGCCAGTGCTGGGTAACTTTATCCATTGACCCCGGACGATCACTTTCATCATCAAGAAATGGCACGTGATTGTGTCGTAGATAGGTGGCTACGGCTACAGCCATTTCTGGCATATCACCCCAACGACGCTGGTAGACTAAATCAAACTCAGCCAGCTTCTTGCCAGACTTGGTGTCCAGAATATAGGCCTCGTCTTTGCCGATTACGTGCAGCAAATCCTCGTAATAGGCGTAGCTGTAATGGGTGTTAGTAGCTTTAGCTTTTTTGTTAAACAGGGCACAAAGCGTAACAGGATTAGCCTTTTTATGCTTTTTAGCCGAGCTTTCGGTAAATAATAGCAACACCTCGCGCTGAGGTGTTTTACTGTTGTGACCGGTTTTGGTTTGATGCAATGCCATAACCTATATATTATATCAAATTTTGTGCTTAAAGTCAATGTTATAAGGGGGCATTAGTGGCTGATAACCCGCCAAAAAACCACAACAACTGCAACTATTATCAACACCAGCAAAACCACTATCTCTGTAATAAAGCCTGCTTGTTTCGGTTCAGGATTCGGTGTCATGTTTTTGGATATCATCTGGATGGGGCTTGGCATAGTTGTGGCCTTCCCAACCTTCGACGGCCTCAGCAATGACATCCGCCGGTGGCAATGTCGTAACCTCAGGATCAAAATCGTTTGGGTCTAGCTCTGTACGAGGAGCATCTGGCTCTCCTGGCGGAATAGTGGTCTGTTGATCGCCGTCGATTACTTCAATTTTAGCCATGTTGTTATTATAATCCAAAGTGCTTAAGGTTCGCTAGTTTTTAGGTCTGAAGCAACGGCGAGCCTTCGCCAATCGATTGTTGTGACTCGGTTTCGAATAACGGCTGGGCCTCGATCACCACTCGACCATCGGCCGAACCTTGCAGGGTACAGGTGTATAGTGTCAGGCGCGGCTCGGCAGTCTCAGCTTCAATTTCGGTGGCGTCCGGTTTGACCGAATACTGCCGACTCACTTCGTAGTCATACCACTGGCCATCGTAAAAAACCCTTATTTTGTCGCCTTCAGCCAGCTCGTTGAGCCGATAAAACGGCGAACGGGCTCGGGTGCCCTGTGGCGTTGTACCTAGGAAAAACCGATGAGCGCTTAAGATAAAGTTGCCGCCTTCTTCTGGATTTCCCCGATCGGAATAACGCCACCAGGCACCTTTTTCCAAAGCCGCCGGCGAAGTGTCGGCAAAGTAGGGCACTTCCAGGTTTATTTTTTCAATCTGGATGCGGTTGCGATTGTCGTCAGCATCATCAGCTGTGTTGAGATCGATCGGTGAAGAAATCGGTAGGTTTGGCGACTGCGTCAACAACAAAAGATAGCCGCCAGCAAGCAGTAAAATAACCGCCACTGCAGCAATAATTACTCGACGCCAAGCATTCTTGGACCGACTCGAATCATCATATCGATAAAAGATATTTTTCTTAGCCATTGAATTTCTATTGTACTACAGACCGCTGTTTTTCAGGTCTTCGAGCAGTTGTTTTTGATGACGGTTAAGCTTTCGCGGGGTGTCGACAATCACGGTGACGATGTGCGGTCCGCGGCTTTTGGTTTTGAGATGCGGCACACCGTGACCGGTTAGTTTAAAGTCGGTGCCCGACTGGGTGCCGGCCGGCACTTTCATGGTCACCGTACCATCGACAGTTTCTACCTCGATTTCAGTCCCTAAAGTAGCGTCAACAAATCCGACATGTTCTTCGGAAAGAATAATGTCGCCTTCACGAGTGAACTTTTTATGAGCTTTGACTCGGATGTTAACGTAAAGATCACCGCGCTGTCCGCGGGCAATGGCTTCGCCTTTCTCACGCAGACGAATAGTGGCTCCGTCGTCGATGCCGGCCGGCACTTTCAGTTTGATGGTTTGGCGCTGGCGGGTGACGCCTTTGCCGCGGCAGACTGAGCAAACTTTCTCTGGCACTTTGCCGGTGCCTTGACACTCGCCGCAGACACTGGCTTGTTGGATGTTACCAAAGACAGTTCGCATGACACGGGTAACTTGGCCGCTGCCTTGGCAGGTTGGACAGGTTTTTAGTTCATAGCCGGGCTCCACTGTCGAACCTTTACAGTGTTCACACTCGGCGTGGAGGTTAAGATTCAAGTCTTTTTCAGTTCCGAAAACAGCTTCTTCAAAAGTTAGTTCGATTTGAGTCTGGACGTCATGTCCGCGCCGTTCGCGCCGGGGGCCGCCGCCTGCTCCACCGCCAAAGAAACTGTTGAAGATATCGCCAAGTCCCAGGTCACCAAAATCGAAGTGAACATTTTGGCCGCCGGTGCCGCCGCCAAAGCCCCCGGCGAAAGGATTTCCGTCGCTAGCCGCACTTGAACCCACGCCGGCATGGCCAAACTGATCATATCGCTGACGTTTTTTATCGTCTTTTAAAACTTCGTAAGCTTCGCTGATTTCTTTGAACTTGGTCTCATCGCCGCCTTTATCGGGATGATGTTCAATAGCCAAACGCCGGTAAGCCTTCTTCAACTCATCAGCTGAAGCAGTCTTACCCACTCCCAATACTTCATAGTAATCTCGTTTAGCCATTGTAGAGCTGTTCCTTAATTTGGCGCATGCAGACATTGTAGGCCCAGTTTATTTCATAGTCATCGAAGCCATAACGAACCTGCAGATACATGCTAGTTTTTTCAAAGTCAAGTGAGCCTAATGGAAAATCCGGCGAAACCTCACCCAGCATCATGTGACGAACCGCTGCTTGCAACCGGTGGTCGTCTGCCGCAGTGTAGACTATGAGTTCTTGGAACCGTTGATCTATCTCTTGGTCACTTATTTCTATACTCATAGTCCGAGTCCTAGCTACTTTTTGTCGTCGACGACTTCGCCTTCAACCGGCTCATCATCGGCATCATTTTTCTTAGATTTTGGCTTGTCGTCCGACTTGTCATCGGAATCCTTGGTTTCATCTTTGGAAGCCTGCTCGTACATCTTAGCACCAATCGGCATGATTTTATCGTTCAGCTCTTTGACGGCTGCTTCCAATTTTTCTTTGTCAGCTTTTTCGTCGGCCACAACTTTCTTGGCAGCTTCGACGGCTTTATCCAAAGTTTTCTTGTCTTCATCAGACAATTTGTCGCCGTTATCTTTTTTTAGCTTCTCAGCCTGGTAAACGGCATTGTCCAATTGGTTGCGCATTTCAATGACTTGGCGCTTTTTCTTGTCCTCTTCGGCATGAGCTTCAGCTTCTTTAGCGGCTTTTTCAACCTCTTCCTTGTCCAGGTTACCAGAGTTCTGAATAGTGATCGATTGCTCTTTGCCGGAGCCTTTATCCTTAGCAGTGACGTTCAAAATGCCGTTGGCGTCAATGTTAAAGGTAACTTCGATTTGCGGCACGCCGCGCGGAGCCGGCGGAATTCCATCCAGCACAAAGCGGCCCAGTGATTTATTGTCAGCAACCATTTCGCGCTCGCCTTGAACCACGTGAACCTCGACTTGCGGCTGGTTGTCAGCAGCTGTCGAGAAAACCTCGGACTTCGAAGTTGGAATGGTGGTGTTACGCTCAATCAGCTTCGTGGCCACACCGCCCAGAGTCTCAATACCCAGAGACAACGGAGTCACGTCCAGCAGCAAGACATCTTTAACGTCGCCCTGGAGCACGCCGCCCTGGATAGCCGCACCAACCGCTACAACCTCGTCGGGGTTAACACCCTTTAGAGGCTCTTTACCAAAGAATTCCTTAACCTTCTGCTGAACTGCCGGCATGCGGGTCATACCGCCAACCAGAATAACTTCGTCGATGTCTTTGGCATCCAGCTTGGCATCTTTCAGAGCCTTTTTGCACGGCTCGACAGTTTTGTCGATGTAATCTTGAACTAGTTCGACCAACTTGGCGCGGGTCAATTTGTATTCAAAGTGCTTTGGACCTTCGGCATCGGCCGTCAAGAATGGCAAGTTAATGTCAGCTACTTCGGTGGTTGACAATTCTTTCTTGGCTTTTTCGGCTTCTTCCTTAAGTCGCTGCATAGCGGCCTTGTCGGACTTCACATCAATGCCGGACTCTTTCTTGAACTCGTCAACAAAATGATTGACGATCTTAAGGTCAAAATCTTCGCCGCCAAGATGAGTATCGCCGTTAGTGGCCAGCACCTCAAACACGCCATCGCCCAATTGCAAAATTGAGATATCGAAAGTACCGCCGCCCAGGTCGAAGACAGCTACTTTCTCTTCTTTCTTCTGATCCAAGCCATAAGCCAGAGCCGCAGCCGTTGGCTCGTTAATAATTCGTTTGACTTCCAGACCAGCAATTTTTCCAGCGTCCTTTGTAGCCTGGCGCTGGGAGTCATCGAAGTAAGCCGGCACAGTAATGACGGCTTCGGTAACCGGTTCGCCCAAGAATTTCTCGGCATCGGCCTTGAGTTTACCAAGGATCATCGCGCTGACCTCTTCGGGGCTGTATTGTTTGTCGCCCATTTTGACCTTAACGCTGCTGCTTCCCGATTTGACGATTTCATACGGCATCAGATCAATGTCTTTTTGGACTTCTTTATCGCTAAACTTCCGGCCAATCAGGCGCTTGATACCAAAAATAGTATTCTTTGGGTTAGTCACCCGTTGACGGTTGGCCACCTGGCCGACCAAGCGCTCACCATTCTTATTGATAGCCACCACCGAAGGTGTCGTCCGGTTACCCTCAGAGTTAGCAATAATCTCCGGCTTGCCCGACTGCATCACAGCCATCGCCGAGTTGGTTGTTCCTAAATCAATTCCTATAATTTTTCCCATTAATAACCTCCTTCGTAATCCTCAATTATTCCTAAATCTTCATACATTTCCATGAGTGGATCCTTTATCTGAATCACGTTGCCGGCACTTTGCCTTGCTTCGCATCTAAGTTCTTCTTCTAGTTCTACTATTTCATCGTGATGATTTCCCATAAACTCAATTGGTGCATCATCTGGCGTATTGTCCATATCCTCCAGGTCGCTGGTATCTCCAACTATTATCTCTGGGCCAGTTTGGGATAAGGAGATCTCCCCGTTGTAATCACCTCTAGAGTGTTTCATTTTTTGGGCTCCTTCTTAACCTTAACCATGGCGTGACGAATAACTTGATCGCCTAACATATATCCAGGCTGCATTTCTTCGACCACAACTTCATGATCGCCGTTACCTTCCTCCATGCCGACCGCTTCGTGCAACAGAGGGTCAAACATTTCGCCGACAGTCTTGATCTTCTGAACGCCCATTTGCTCAAGGGTCTGTTCGAACTGTTTTACGACACCTTGCACACCTTTGACGAAATCGTTGCCTTCCAAATCTTTTGGCACGTGTTTCAGGGATCTTTCAAAGTTGTCGATCACAGGCAGCAGCTCGTCGATAACGCCAGCCTTAACAACGTCCCGGATTCGGGCGATCTGATCATCGTGACGGCGGCGAATATTGACAGCATCAGCCCTTTCTCGTTGCAAAGCTTCGGTCAGTTCCGCCACTTGCTGCTGCAACTCTTTAACGGTCGGCTTCTTAGACATAGCTACCTCGCTTAAATCTTTCCAACAACAGGTCAATGAACATCAATAGCTCAAACATACAAGGCCTCCTCGAGAGCCTGTCCGGTGCGCTGAACAAGGCCGATGGTCCCGCGATAACTCTGGCGAGTTGGCCCTAAAACACCAATGTAACTCTGGTCAGAATACGGGCTGCGAAAGCGGCTGATTATAAGACTGCAGCCGGCGCTGCCGCCGATGGGGTTTTCTGAACCAATGTAAACGTTCAGTGGCTGGTTGGGAGCGGCCTCGCGCAACCAGGGTTGTAAATTGTCTAGAAGCCTGGCAACCTCCTGGACTTGGCCCGGATGCATAAACTCCGGCTGGCCAAACAGGTTGCCGAGGCCGCTCATGTACAGCTGATCACCAATAGTCGCCAGACCTAAATTACTGGTTAGTTCGACTAGCGTGTCAACAGCGTTGCGGATTGATTGCTCAGGAGCCCCGGCATCGCTAACTCGAGCTGTCAAAGCCCGCTCGGCATGTTTCGGCGGCTGGGCCACTGAAGAACTTTGAATTTCATTGACATAGTGGCGATAACCCCTGTCAGTCGGCACGCGGCCGGCCGAAGTGTGGGGCTGTTTGATATATCCCTGGCGCTCTAGTTCAGCCATTTCTGCCCTAATGGTCGCCGACGACACCCCAAAAGCTTTGGCCAACAAACTAGATCCCACCGGAGCAGCGACTTCGGCGTATTGCTCGATAATTGCAGCCAGTAATTTTTCTTGCCTTTTAGTCATCTATAGAAAAACTAGCACTCAGTTAATACTGGTGCTAGTGTATAAAATTAGCACTCGCATGTCAAGAGTGCCAACTACTAAGCATGGTCCCGCTGCCACGGTAAAGCATGCGAAGCTTTGGCAAGAGCGACCACCAAATCAAGCTCGGAAAGACCCTGTTTTACCATAGTGTGTGGTGATAAAAGAATCTCTTCCTCTGTTACAAGGCCGCTTCCATCAAGCGCATTTCTGCCCTGTACCATACTTATGAAATTGGTGCCCCCTGGCTCATCGTCCAGAGCAAACTGCACCAATTTTTCCCGTCCATTACGCAGTGGTGTAATTCTTACTGCACCGCCTATTAGGCCCATCGAATTGTCTTTGTGAGTTTCAGAATGTATCATGTCGCCCCAAAAATTAGCATCACGCCTCTCTGATTTAATACCTTTGGCTAACCAGTGGGCGACCGGCCATACTAATCTAGGCTTCAACCCTCTATCTTCGATTGGATTTCCTAATGATCCATTCCGCTGCCGGGTTTCTGGTTTGTAGGCTGGGTGTATTCTTTCTAATTCGAACATGCTAGTCCTTTCTATTGGTAATCGGGCGTCAGTGTTTGCAGCTGTGCAATCTCTACATTAATTGGAGGTAGATAACCTTTTGGAGCATGATCCAAAGCGGCCATGACTTGCTTCATAGAATGGCGATTCATATTCCTAGAGATTTCGAATCCATCATTTGCCAACCGCAACACCACACTGCCATGACTGCTATTCAGCGGGCAGTCGCCTATTAGGTCATACTCTGCCTTAAAAACAAAATCGCTGCCAGTTCCACCGTCAAGGTTAAAGGTTATATTAGTAATTTCTCTGTTAATACCTGTTTTTCCCAGTGTTCTACAAACCTGCAGGCTGCCAACCTGCCTTTCATCACCCTCTGTTTGCCGAACACTCACTTCTGAACCATTACGATATTGTCGGACATCAGGCTCAATTTCTTGTCCCCCCGCTAAAACTTGTCTAATAAAATGTTTTTCACGCCATGACGGCTTGTGGTAAATGACCGAATCCTTCATAAAACCTATTATCCAGTTTGCGGTGGGCTTTGGCGAGCTTGAGCAGTTTATTTTGTGCTGGCATTTATGATTCTTTATAATCTAGCTATGGAGCAACCTCAGATTGAACAAATCAAAAACTGGCTTGGGACCGGGTCGATAAATATTTTTGGCATGCCATTTGCCGGCAAAGATACTCAGGCTAAAAGACTAGCCAAAACTCTGGATGCCGACTTGATCCAAAGCGGTGAAATTATTCGCCAAGCCGCTTTATCTTCCGAAGGCGGATCGGCCAGGGATAGTGGCGAACTGGCTCCTCAGGATGAATACTTGGCGACCATCTTGCCGTACCTTAAAAGTGATGACTATAAAGACCGGCGCCTGATTTTGTCGTCGTTGGGACGTTGGGACGGAGAACAGCAAGTCATCATGCAGGCTTGCGCTGATTCCGGCCACCCCCTGAAAGCTGTGGTGTTGCTAAAAATTACGCCGCAAGAAGCCGAAAAGCGTTGGCAGGCTCATCAAACGATTGGTGATCGCGGTCAAAGAGCTGATGATTCATCGGCAGCTTTCCAGAAGCGCTTTGATGTTTACAAGACAAAAACTTTGCCAGTCATTGAGTATTACCGCGACCACGGTTTGCTAATCGAAATTGATGGCTTGCCTGATGTCGACACGGTTACCGAAATGATTCAGTCCGCACTGCTTGAGCGGCTAGGTAAGCCAAGCCGACCACTGGAACAATCCGACAATCTGGTGTAGTGCCATTTACATGGTAGCTCACAATATCGTCAGGCAGTCCTTTTTGGCGAGCAACAAGTAAGGCTCTTTGTGGCATGGTAATATATTCTACTCGGCCATCGGTGACACTAATGAAACTTGCTGCCTTGTCTGTAGAAACAGCGGATATTTTCTCCATTGTATGGCGCATAATATTCTGGGTGCGGGCCAGCACTCGTTCCATTTCACTCTCACCATTATCTGGTGCGGCGTAAACTTGCTTGTGATCAGTTTGAAGTCGACGCAGATAATCGGCCATTGGTATCAAGGTCTCCATCTCACCCTCTGGACTGCGAACCAGAGCAGCGCCATAAAAAGTTTCCGGATTAAGAGTCGGCTGCGTTTTAATGACAGAATCGAGAGCCTCAAGTGTGCAGACCGAAGGAACTACCAGTCTGCTGCCAACATGAAGTACATTATACTCAGCGTCATAAGCCAATGGTTGCCACCCTTCGTGTGACAGCCGGTTATAAAACGGAGCGCCAAGTCGTTCTGGCATGTTGTAATTATACGCCTTTATGGCAAAGCAAGCATAAACAATATCTTGATACGGTCAGTCGCGCCGCAGCATGACCGTAAAAGCTTCCGGCGGAATTTCGACATTGCCGAATTTTTTCATCCGGGCCTTACCACGTTTTTGCTTTTGAAGTTGTTTTTTCTTCCTGGAAACGTCACCGCCATACAGCCCAACCGTGACATCTTTGCGAAAAGCACTCAAATCTTCACGGGCAATAAACTTGCCGCCAATTGCTGCCTGCAGAGCCACTTTAAATTGTTGGCGGGGAATGACTTCTTTTAACTTAGTTACCACCTCGCGGCCTAAGCCCACCGATTCGCTGCGGTGGGTAATGACTGACAAGGCTTCAACCATCTCGCCGGCCACATAAAAATCGACTCGGACCAAGTCTTCAGCTCGGTAGTTATCCAGCTCATAATTAAATGACCCGTAACCACTGGTGACAGTTTTAAGCTGGTCATAAAAATCAGTTAGCAGGTTAGCCAAAGGAGCTTCAAAATTTAACACTGTCAGATCGTCAACATAGGACAGATTTTTCTGGCGCCCGCGTTTAGAGGCAATCAACTGAATGACTGCTCCCACATAGTCTTTAGGTACGACAATTTCGCCCTTGATCCAAGGTTCGCGGATCTCAGCTACCGTTGAGGTGTCCGGCAGATCAGCCGCTGATCTAATGTCCAGTTGCTGGCCGTTGGTTAACACCACCTCATAATCGGTCGATGGGTTAGTAACGATTAATTCCAGGTTGTATTCGCGCTGCAACCGCTCTTTGACAATATCCATATGCAACAGCCCCAAGAAACCAATGCGCAGACCAAAACCCAGCACCGGCGAATTTTCCGGATCATAACGCAGTGCCGAATCCGACAAGCTCAACTTTTCGACGGCTTCCTTGAGTAGGTTGTATTCCTCATTACTGGTCGGGAAAAAGCCAGCATAAACAAATGGCTGGACATCCTTATAACCGGGCAGGGCCTCGGTCGCCTGATTAGCAGCCAGAGTGATAGTATCACCGACTTTGGCTTCGCGGGTACTTTTTAGGTTGGTAACAATATAGCCAATTTCGCCGGTGTTAAGTTCTGCCAAAGGGCTCATTTCCGGCGTTAGTTGGCCAACTTCCAGCGCCAGAGCCTTAGCGCCACTAGCCATCATCTGTACCTCATCACCTTTTTTGATAACGCCGTCTTTTATGCGAGTGTATAAAATAACTCCGCGATAATCGTCATAGTAGCTGTCAAAAATCAGCGCCCGAGTTGCCTTACCAGGTTGACCATTTGGCGGAGGGATATCCTTGAGTATCCGGTTTAGAACCTCTTCGACACCATGTCCGGTCTTGGCTGAAATTTGCAAAATATCTTCCTGGTCGCAACCCAGCAGCGACATTATTTCGTGGCTGACTCGCTCGACATCGGCGGCTGGTAAGTCAATTTTATTAAGCACTGGAATTAGTTTTAGATCGGCCGCCATGGCTAAATAAACATTGGCCAAAGTCTGAGCCTGAATTCCTTGACTGGCATCGACCACCAAAATTGCACCTTCACAAGCCTCCAGACTGCGCGATACTTCGTAAGAAAAATCGACATGGCCCGGCGTATCTATCAAGTTCAGTTCGTAATCTTCATACCTCATCCTAACCGGCTGCAACTTGATGGTGATACCCTTTTCCCGCTCTAGATCCATTCTATCCAGCAGCTGATTTTTCATGGCACGCTTTTCAACCGTCCCTGTCAATTCCAACAACCGGTCAGCTAAAGTCGACTTACCGTGATCAATATGAGCAATAATACAAAAGTTACGAATGTGGTCTTGATTCATCGATGCCGTATTATAACAGAGGTGGGAATCTGTTACCAGTCAATCCGAATTGGCCTTAGAACAAGTTTTTTGAGGCGGTCGACTACCGGCTTGGATTCCTCGATGTTAAATAGCCAGGAGATCAGCAGATAGACGCCGAAAGAGACTGCTGTGATAGCCGCTAACTTGGTACCTAAAGTTATAAAACCGCGGTCGCCAATCCCGAGCGGCATGATTGAAACCATTATGAAGGTTGCCACAATGGCAAAGCCGGTGGCTGATAATATCCGTGTCAGATCGCCAAGAAATCGAAGGGTAAATAACTTGCGATCACGGATGGTTATGATTATAACCAGTACAAACACTTCAAACATAGCCGCCAAAGTCTGGGCTAGTGCCAATCCGGCCACATTGTAAGTTGCGCCCTGGGTCAGCTTCCAAGCTAGATAAATGTTTAGGGCAATGGTAAAAATCGATACCGCCAATGGTGTCCAGCTGTCCTTATGGGCATAAAACCACCGCGAAATTATCTGGTAAATAATCCGAAAGAAGATTGCTCCGGACAGGAAACCTAAAATCAAGGCTATTTGCGGAGCGTCCTGAGTGAAAATAATACGCGCTAAATAGCCGCGAGCGAAATAGGCCACTAAAATCACCGGCATTGAAATCCAAATCATGGCCCTTAGTATTTTTATGAAATCTTTGCGGAACAGATCCGGTCGATTCTGGCTGAGACGTTCTGACAGTTTTGGAAAAGCTGCTGTCGAAATGGCCGTACCTATTAACATAATCGGTGTGGTGTGCAGGACATAAGCATTTTCATAGTAGGAAATTCGACCTTCACCCAGGCGGGCGGCAAAGTTTGTTTCAACAATCGAGTTAATGGCATCAATTCCTTGGTCAATCGAGCGAGCTGGCAACTGCCGCAACACACCTCGGAAAACTTTGTCTTCCCAGGCAATAACTACATTGTAACGATATCTGGTCCCCCACATTCCAATTATGGCAATTACCAGTTGAAGAAGTGCGCCAACGGCTGCACCAATTCCCAGACCAACAATGCCGATATTCCCGCGAAAGACAAAAATACTGCCAATAATTGCCAGGTTATAAAACAGCGGTGCAATGGCGTAAAAGAAGAACCGGCCAACAGTTTGCTGGACGCTCATCAAAATTCCGGCGATAGTGAAAAACAAAGGATTCAAAGCTATCAGCCGCATTATCAGAACGGCGTTGTCCATTTGAGTTGGGCTCATTCCGGGGGCGACGATGTGGCTCATCAAGGGCTCAGCAAAGATAAAAATTGCCAAACCAATTAGGAAAGTCAAAATCCACATCAGGTTGATCAAACTTGATGTCAACCGCCATGCTCCAGCTTTATCGCCCTTCTCCAACCGGTCAGCTAAGAATGGGATAAAGGCTACGCCTAAGGCGCCGGCGGCGATTGTCACAAAGAAGAAATCGGGGATTTTAAAAGCCGCGAAAAATGCATCGGTGCTGCCATCGCCGGTAGCTGGGAAGTTTGCATTAATCAACTTAACCCTTAGAAATCCCAGGACTTGGCCTATCAGAGAAATACCGATCAACAGCGTGGCTGCGCCACTGACCGACATACTCTGGGTAGCTCTTTTCAGTAACCGATTCATTCTCTCCCATTATAGGAGTTGGATGAGCATTTTACCAAGCTAAAATTAGTCGAAAAAGTTTAATACAAAGCGGCGGCTCGGGGCATCCGCGAACCTTTGAGTATTTCCAAAACTTCGTCGGCTTCAACAGTTTCTTTCTTTATCAAAGCGTTTTTAAGCTCTTCTAGTTTGTCCATATTGGCTTTGATGACTTCGCGGGCCCGTTTGGCGGCTTCAGAAATCAGTGATTCAATTTCAGCATCAATCAACTTAGCTGTCTCTTCAGAATAACGGCGATCGTGCATGATTTTGTCCATCATCATGCCTTCATCAGTCTGAAAGACTTGGTCGCGAAGTTTCTTACCCATACCCTGTTCGGTAATCATATCGCGGGCCAGTTCCGAAGCTTTTTGCAAATCGTTGCCGGCTCCAGTTGTCACCCGATCAGATCCGTAAACTACTTCTTCGGCCACTCGGCCTCCAAGCATTCGAGCCAGTACGTCTTTAAATTCAATGACACTGTGATAACTTTTGTCTTCCGGCGGGATGAACCAAGTGACACCGCCAGTGCCACCGCGCGGAATAATGGTAACTTTGTGAACCATGTCACTGTCCGGCAGGACATGGCCGACGATGGCATGGCCGGCCTCATGGTAGGCCGTTAGTTCTTTCTCTTTTTGGGTCATGACTTTGGATTTGCGCTCGGGTCCAATGGCCACTTTTTCAAAAGCCGCCGTGACGTCGGACTGGCTAATTTCTTTGCGGTTATGGCGAGCTGCAATAATCGCTGATTCGTTGACGATGTTAGCCAGGTCAGCCCCGGATGTGCCGGCCGTTTTGGCCGCCAAGGCATCAAGGTCGACTGACTTGGCGAACGGCTTTTTGGCGGCATGGACTTGCAAAATCGCCAAGCGATCCTTGCGGTCGGGCAAAGCAATGTTTACCCGGCGGTCAAAACGGCCGGGCCGCAGCAATGCCGGGTCCAAAACATCAGCCCGGTTGGTGGCGGCCAAGACGATCACATTTTGGCCCTGCTCAAACCCGTCCATCTCAACCAGAATTTGATTCAAAGTCTGCTCTCGCTCGTCATGGCCGCCACCCATACCGCTACCGCGCTTGCGGCCCACGGCATCAATTTCGTCAACAAAAATAATACACGGAGCATTTTTCTTAGCTTTGGCAAACAAATCGCGCACCCTGGAGGCTCCGACACCGACAAACATTTCTACGAATTCCGAACCGGAAATACTGAAGAATGGCACTCCGGCCTCGCCGGCCACCGCCCGAGCTAACATAGTCTTACCGGTTCCCGGCGGCCCCACCAATAAGACGCCTTTTGGAATCTTGGCGCCGACAGCTTCAAATTTCTTGGGAAACTTCAAAAACTCAACGACTTCTTCCAGGTCTTGCTTGGCTTCATCAGTGCCGGCAATATCCTTAAAAACCACCTTGTCTTTTTCATTGCCGTACAGCCGAGCTTTGGATTTACCAAAACTCATGGCCTGGTTGCCCTGTCCCTGAGCACTACGCAACATGAAGAACAAAAATCCGGTTATCAACAGCACCGGCAGTATCGACAGACCAACATTCAACCAGGTGTTGCCGCTAGTGTTGGCCGGTTTGTTAATAATCTCGACGTCGCGATTAGTTAGCCCCTGCTCGTAAATACTTGAACCGGACTCTTTGCGCGACTCTTCTGACGGCTGATCTTCGCCCTTTTTGGTAATCGTCAGCTCATCACCGGTGACGGTAATGCTGCGAATCTGACCTTCGTTGGCTCGGTTAATAACCTCGTTGAAGGGAACTTCTTTGAGATCACTTGGCTGCCGATAAGCCGCGAAGACAATCAGTCCGATCAGAATAATCAAAGCCACAAAGCCAAAGCCGCGAAAACCGCGCCGCTTTCCGTAGTCGTTACCACCCTTTTTAAACGGTTTCTTATCCATGTAGTTCCCTATTATACCGAAAGCCAGCCGCTTTGCCAGCCAGGCTAATCATGTCTTGGTCAATTATCAAGTCCAGGTCACGACTGACCGACACCTGCTTTCCGGGAGCCAGAGTCTTTACCCCAACCACTAAATAGTGAACCCGTTTGCGATCAACTTCTTTAACTCCGCTGTCAGCCAGCCAAGCTGCCATCACCTCGCAAGCCACAATGTAGGGCAACATAATCAACTTTTGCCTCTGTAAACTTTCACCGACCTTCAATTGTTTTAACTGCCTTTTAATCGCCAAGTCCAAAGTTTCGTTCCGCTGCCTTGCCGACTCATAGATCGTTGCTAGTTTTTGCCGCTGTTTTCGGCTCAGTTTCGGCAGCACTTTCCGCCTAATCCAATTACGGGTGTACTTCTCGTCAACATTAGTACTGTCCTCTCGCCACTGCAAGCCTCGCCGCCTGGCCTCGTTAATAATCTCTGACTTGGTGTATCCCAACAGCGGCCGATAGATCCTATCAGTCGACTTCAAGGAGCTCATGCCTTTACGTCTGGTTCCCCTTAATGTGTTTAGAGCCAAGGTTTCCACGGCATCATCCTGATGGTGAGCTGTCATCACCCCTGTCGCTCCATATTTTTTGCGAATTTGTTGCAAATATTTGTACCTGGCCCGCCTAGCTTCCTCCTCGCTAGCCTGTGATCCCAGTTTTCCTTCACCAAACTCGAATTTTAGTCCATATTTCTGCGACAGTGTCGCAACAAATTGTCTGTCCTCTGTTGAATCTGATCTTATCCCATGGTCAAAGTGCGCCACAATTAATTCTAACTTCGGATTTTCGGCTAGAAGATCCAACAAAACCGCCGAATCAACCCCACCGGACACGGCTACTACATATTTTCCTGGCTTAACTTTCAACTTCACGTGGTTTCAACTGCCTAAGAGTTGTGGCGATAAATCTGGCTTTTTTTAGGCGACTCTCAAGTTCTTTTCTAACCTTCTTCAGTCCATTGCCGTGGATAACCTTATCATATCGACCTGAGTCATGACTACTGTACCGATAGCGATACCTTTGGAACAAGTCCAGATCAGCAATCTGTTGCTCAATTTCATAACGCTTTAGAACAAACCCATTGATTGCTTGGCTGACTAGCCCGCTGGCAAATACCCGGTTCATTATTAAGCTGCTTCCGCCTTCCGCTATTCCCTCTGGTAATTCAGGTATTGTTTTTTGCAGCCTTCCGGCGAAAAACTCTCCTCCGCAAGAAGTCACCGACCCCTGCCCCCTTAAGTCCACATCTAGCTGCAAAACAGTATGAACATCACCGCCAACTGGAGCCCGATATACTTGCCAGATTGCTCCGATGCTTGAGGCAGTGAGGTCATCGATCCTGGCCTCTAGGCTGATTGTTGTGACTGCAGATCGACCATCCCCAAACCCGGAAGTTTCATCTAGCAAGACATGGCTGCCATCAGGAAATTCTGCGAACTGCGCAATACATGATGCAGGAGAAGAAAGATATTCCCTATCTATTTGACACAGTTGTCGAGTTGGCCAAAGTAAAGCTTCGGTCGGTAATCTACCGTTATTCAAGAAAAATGCACCGCTAGGTGCCTGTGGTTCCAGCTCAGCAATCGTCATACTGAGACTCTATTATAACCTCCGTAACCAATAGTCGGCAAGTTGCCAATATTGCCACCTTTCAAACAGAGGCGAAATGTGCTATATTACATCGGTCGCTATGACAACTTGTCGGTGTAGCTCAGTTGGTTAGAGCGCAGGACTCATAAGCCTGAGGTCGTAGGTTCAATTCCTACCACCGACACCATTAGAAATTGAAAAGAGGCCTTCGCGGGCCTCTTTATTGTTTAACCGGAGCTGCGGCCGCCCTTGCGCCCAGCGCTGCGAGCCCGGTCCGGGTCATTTTTGAAATTACCGCTGCTGGCTCGTCCGCCCATAGCCGCAATTTCCCGCACCCGCTTCTTACTCATTGATGCAAATCCTCTTTTTCCTGGCATGCTCCCTCCTTAGCTTCTTGGTAAGCCTAATAATAGCCCGCCGATTCCCAAGCGCGCTGTGAATTAATTAACTCAATATAGGCGGCCCAGGCGATTTTAGCCGAAAATCACCTTATCAATGTCTATAATCCGCTGGTCGGCGGTTTCGATTGTTTCATATTCTAGATCTGTCATGGTGATGCCCTTTGTTTTACTGTTTGTTTGCTTTACAGCTGCATATTATTATACACATTTTTGTATATTTAGCAAGTACTTTTTGTGCGATATTTTCCTCATTGACAGCCGCACCCCTGTTTGCTAGTATATAATTTGCTTTACCAGCAACGGCGCGGGGTGGAGCAGCGGCAGCTCGCGTGGCTCATAACCACGAGGTCGCAGGTTCGAGTCCTGCCCCCGCAACCAGATTGGACACCCAACAGAGATAGACCGGTTCCCTAGACCGGTCTTCTTTATTTACTTCTTACAAGCTCTCCCCCGTTCGCTAGTTCGAGTCTAGCCCCCTTTAGGATAATTAACGGCTCGAACCGCCCTGTTTGTTGTTAAAGCGACTCTCATCTTCTTGGGTGGTTCCATCTGTGTCCACTCCTTATATAGGGATTGGACACCTCAGAACCTGACCGGGTTCCATGACCCCGACAGTTTGAGGCTAGACTTGCTAAGCATAAGTATTTGTGATATTGTATTGGACATGAAAGCAATTTCACTATCAGCACAGAACTTTTTTATGGTCTCAACAACAGGAGGCCTTGCTAACTTTACGCAATAAACTTAAGCAAACAACACAATCACAAGCCTCCGAACGGAGGCTTTTTAAATGTAACCAGGAGAAACACCATGAAAATGTACATAAAACCATTAACCAAACAAAAGCTAGCTGAGTATCTGGCATTGCCAGATTTAACCCAGCCCGGGCAAGAGCATGCGGTGGGCATGCTCTATCAGAGAATTGAAAACCAAATGAAAGCTTCACATCCTGAGTCGGATGTCCAGGTGCATCGGAAGAACCCGATCGTATTGGTGACCGACAACTATGACCGATTGCTGATTAGTTCCGATAATATTAGTCGTTCCTCGACATATACGCACTACGTAGATCAAACACATATATTGCAAACGCATACATCGGCTCAGATTCCAGCGTTACTGAAAGCATTGGCTAAAGATTCATCTTGGGACGATGTAGTATTGCTCCTACCTGGGCTTGCCTATCGGCGCGATGTAACAGATAAGAAGCATGTTGGCCAAGTGCATATGCTGGAGATGTGGCGAATCGTCAGAAATGGCAAACGCAAAAAGATCGTTAAAGATGATCTTTTGAAGATTGTGCATGATGTAGCGAATGTAGCAGCACCCGGATGGCGTCTACGAATCATTGACTCCCCTCACCCCTACACACGAGGCGGCATTGAAGTCAACGCAGTTCAGGGCGACCGAGATATCGAAATCTTGGAATGTGGCCTCATTAACGACCAGATTTTGAAGAATGCCGGCTTAAACCCTAAAGAATATTCGGGGTGGGCGCTCGGTATGGGACTCGATCGTTTAGTAATGACCCTGAAAGATATTCCAGATATTCGTTATCTGCGCTCCAAAAACCCTAAGATTGCGGCGCAAATGAAAGATCTAGAACTTTACAAGGAAGTTTCGAACCAGCCAGCCATACAACGCGACATGTCGTATAGCGTACCTCAGGAGTATGTTGAGGAAGACGTGAGTGAGGAAATTCGTGAATCGCTCGGCAGTTATGCAGATGTGCTTGAAAGTGTTGAGATTCTAGGCGAAACACTATATGCGAAGCTGCCCGACATTGCTCGAACAAAGTTAGGTATAAAGCCAGGCCAGAAAAACATACTAGTACGTGTTACGCTCAGGCATCTTGAGAAAACACTAACAAAACAGGACGCAAACAATATGTATAAACGCATATATAGCCATGTAAATTATGGCTCAGCGGGCTATTTGTGGTGGTGAGGAGGTCTAGCTAATGTTTTCTGACTCCCACTCTAACCATTCATCGACGACTTTGGGTAACTCTTTTGTCTGCATCAACGGTTTGCCACGAGAAGACCGAGCATAGCCCAGTTTCCAGACTACATTCCTAATATCTTCGATGATCACAAAGGCGGCTACAGCTTGTTCATCTTCTTGGCTAAACTCCCTAACAGAGCGGTAGCCTTCAAGCCATGTCTTGAATCTATCCTCTGCAGCTTTGAGTACACCCCACGGCTCTGCAGCTCGCCAAGACTTAGCCGCACTATCAAAATCAAAAACAACCAACTTACCATCATGCAAGTGCACGTTATCAAGCGTTAAATCGTTATGGATAATTCCATAGTTGAGCTTTGGATTACTTACAATCTTTCGCATACGCTCGGTCAGATCAAATACTCTTTGCCACTCGCCACTTTCTTCTAAAGGTTTCTTCATCCGTTTAAGCTGATCGTCGAAAAGTTCGTGTTTATCAAACTCTTCACGAGGTAAGTCTGACGTAAACGTATCGGCAGCATTGTGTATGCGAGCAGCCGCTTCTCCAATTAAAGTATAGGTACTAAGTTCTGGTTTGGGTTTTTCGCCTGGTGCCCACTCAAACAAAACAGCGACTCGATCTTGTTCATCAATACTAAACGTCTGTAAGTAGTTACCGTCTGTACCAGCAACAAGTTGAGCGACTGGAGCACCGTTTTCAATGAGGTGCAGTGTTAGATCAACCTCCCACTGTATTTCTCCAGACTTTCGGGCAGTTGCGTTATACACCTTCAAGGCAAAGTGCCCGTCAGAAGTCACCACTTCATACGAATCGTTAGCCAGAGTATTAAGGTTCTTACACTTTGGGTTTGCTAAACCATAGCTCTTGGTTAGTTGTTCTTCAATTGTCATGTACCAATAATACAGTAAAGCGTTAAGTGCTTGCTTTCGCGCCCGAATTACCTCTGTTATACTTAAATCATGAGTGATGTTGTCGTAGGATATCCGGATATATCAAAATCTGATTACGATTGGATCCAAAATATTCGTAAGGTACATGATAAGCAATTTAGTTTGCTCCAACCACACTTCACCTTTGTGTTCCCCACAGATAAATTACCAATTGATGAGCTTGCGAGTCATGTCGAAGTAAGGGTTAGTGGCACGCCAGTAGTAGAATTTAAGTTGACTAAGGCGGTTGTAATAGAAGATGCTTCCAAAGCCTCTTCGTATATCTTCCTAGTGCCATCAGAAGGCAGTGACGAAATCAATAAATTACACGACGAACTTTACAAAGATAAATTAGCTAGTGAACTACGACTAGATCTTCCTTTTATGCCCCATGTCACCATTGGAACGGGTAGTCATGAGAGTATGGAAGATCTTGCTAAAAGCCTAAATGAGCAGGGAATAAACATCGCTGGCGTCATCAGTGCTTTATCTGTTGCTAGCTATGACGGTCAGCATGTGACTGAATTTCGACGACTTGAATTGGCTAGTCAGTAGGTTCAGAGCTTTAATAGGCTATAATTTAACTATGAAACTCTTACTCACCTCAGCAGGCATCGTTAACGATTCTATCGCCAAAGCTCTGTTTGATATGGTTGGCAAGAAGCCAGAGGAACTGAAAGTTGCTTTTATTCCCACCGCCGCAAATGTAGAAGAGGGCAATAAGGTTGACTGGTTCTTTCGTCAGTACGAAGATTTGCGGCGAATTGGCATAACCTGGGTAGACATGGTTGATTTTGCCGATCAAGATGTAGACTGGAAAGCCCGGCTCGACGAGTGCGACGTCTTATATCTGACGGGTGGCAACACTTTCTATTTACTCGATCAGATCAGGAACCAGGGATTTGGTGATTATCTAGAGAAAGTATTGGATTCAAAGGCATATGTTGGTGGCAGTGCCAGCTCCATAACCATGACACCAAATATAGAAGTGGCTGCGATACCTCCGGGCGACCCCAACCTACCGGGGCTTACTGATTTAACAGGACTGAGTTATGTTGACTTTGAAATTGAGCCGCACTGTGACGAGCCACGGTTTGATACCGTCAAACAGTATTCTAAAGACCATAACAGTAAGATCTATGCTATAGACGACCAAACTGCTATTAGCGTCATAAACGGTGAAGTATCGGTAGTTTCTGAAGGCAAGTGGGCTCTGTACGACAAAGGCTCTGCAGCTGAGGCCTAAGCTAGCTGCAGTTGTCCATCTTTGATCTGGATCTCGTTCTTTATGCCTTTAGCTAACCACTGTTTGTCTTTTAGGTCACCGCCGTCTACAACGTATTCCGCATACTCTAATAAAGGCTTCTTGAGCCTACCTTCAGATTTGTAGTGTTGGGCGATCACATAGTGCTTCTCAACTTTTGCTCGGAGGTCGTTAGAAAGCTTTATCTTCTCAAAGTTCTCGCCAATAAACTGCTTGAGCAGCTGTATGAGCGCCGTCTCATTCACATATTTCTCGGGACAGTGCAGGTTTATCTTTTTAGTACACCGGTAATACACATGTCGATTAAATTCGCCGCTTTTAAGTTTCTTAAACTTTTCCTCAGCTGTTACTTCGCCTCCACAGTGTCCACATTTTAACAGCCCACGAAATGCAAACTGTTTCGTGCCCCATTTGCCTTTTTGGTCACCACGCGTTTGTTGCACGAGTTCGAATAACTCTTTAGATATAAGCGGCTCATGCGAACCTTTGAACCACTTGCCTGCTGGGTACTCAAACTCTCCGTAATAAAACGGGTTAGTCAGGATGAGAAAGACTTGGCTGAGTGCTATTGGTTTGCCAGATCGATTGGTAAAGCCGATCTCGTCGCACCATTCTTTGAGCCGCCGGCCGCTCCAGCCATGGTAGCCAGCTTTGCGGTACATCTCTACGATAATTGGGGCTCGTTTTGGATCTGGAATAATATCTTTTACCCCTCCAAAGTGACGATTCATGTAACCAAGCGGTGCTACACCTGGTCGCCACCCCATCTCACACTTAGTCTTTATGCCTCGTAAGATGTTAATGCCTCGGTTATCATTCTCGAGTTTGGCCTGGGAGCAGAGAATCATTAACAGGAACTTCTCGTTAGGGTTATTGGTGAACGTTTGTGAGTAAGTTCGAATCTGGAGCAACTTTCCGCTATCCATCATGTCTACCAGTGATCCCAGGTCGCCAGCGTTTCTGCTCATACGATCCGGTGCCCACGTCAGACAGGCATTATAGAGGCCGTTTCTGAAGCCACCGAGAAGTTCGTTAAAAACTGGGCGTTTGCCTGATTCTTTGGCCGAGTGACTTTCCTCTAGGACTTTAACAACATTCAACCCTTCACGTTGAGCAATAAGTTTCATCTCGTTAAGCTGCGAATCGATGGACATTATTTGTCGTTCGTCTGATTCGCTCGACTTTCGTGCGTATAAGCAATATTTTAGTTCTGGGGCTGTAGTTTCCATGACCAAGTACAAGGTACCGCAACGGTTTTAGAAGTCTAGCTCAATATGCTAGTATTTATTTAAGAGACAGTCTGTGCTTACTTGCGAGAAAGCGGAGGCTGTTTCTTTATGGGAATATAGTCAATACTTGATTGAAAAAGAACAAAATACGCAAGTGTCAGCACCAAGGATCAAAGTTCTCTATCCCCACACCGGCAGACGCGCGCCGAGATCGCCAACAGCGTTGCCAACATCATCGCGAAGGACGCGCACCTGGCCACGCGCCGGGCTCCAGCGCGAGGCAGGCGCCCGCAAGTTACCACCCTCTTTAAAAGTTCCGGCGTTCCAAGTCCAGTTAGCATCAGAATCTATAAAAGGCTGACCCTCCATAACCCGCATGGCTTGTGCAGTAAGGTATGTACCGGTTGGCATATGGGCATTCGTAGAGTCAACTGCTGTTTCGGGCACTGATAAGGCGACAGCTTGGTCACTAATATTACTAGTGGTTAGATCATAGCTAGTATTAACAGCAAGGCCACCTTTGGTTTTATCGGCAGTTGGTATTACCCAGACTCCCCACGTTATACCATCACCAGTAGTGACCAAATTACCACTAGTGTTTGTGGCTGCTTGGTCACTAAGCTCTGTCCACGAACTTTTGACAACATCAGCTATCCATAAGCCGCTGCCGTCACTGCGTCGTTGAAGTTGCTGACCATCTGGACGGGATGAACCATTCTCATTTTGATAATCACATAATCTACTAAAATGCGTTTCCCAAGCCGAAACTGGTAAATTGACAGGTGCCAGTACTAGTTGCGGATCTTTATCCGCTTGTTGGTAGGTTTCGAAGCCATTTTGTAAGCCGGCAAAGTCAACCCCTGCCCTTGCAAATTCATGAAGTTCTGGCACTTGAAGGCCTGTAGGGAATACTTCGCCAAACAGTTTTTGTGTAGCTGCGTGAACCTCACTCATCATCTCCCAGGATGTTGGCACTTCTATAGAGCCGCTTGCTTCGTCAGGAGGTATGCGTCCAATCTCTCTATCTGTTGGTAAACCGATACCGCCTAAAACTCGAGCTACGTCGGTAGCCCCCGGAGTAGTTTCCAGGGAACTAGGCAGAGCTTCTGCCAGTGATGCAGGAAGTGGCCTAGGCATGACTAACTCCATTTCTCTGAGCTACAAGGAACAAATTCGTAAAGAAGCTAAAAAGTTTCAAGATATTTCTCCCCACACCGGCAGACGCGCGCCGAGATAGTCAACAGCGTAGCCAACACCACCGCGATTGACGCGCACCCGGCCATTCGCCGGGTTCCAGTCCGAGGCAGGCGCCCGCAAGCTACCGCTCTCATCGAAAGTACCGGCGTTCCACGTCCAAGTATCAGTATCTAGTAGTTGCGAGCTTCTAAGAGTATGCAGCGCTTGCAGAGTTAGGTATGTACCAATTGGCATATGTGCACGAGTAGCAGTTGGCGAGGCCTCACCAATAGTGCTTGCTTGTAAAGTAAATTGCGGTGAAGATTTCGATAGGTCATGGCTGGTGTTTACTGCTAGGCCGCCTTGTGGTTTTGGGGCAGTTGGTACAACTATTGCTTTCCAGACTCTACCTTCACCACCATCAACACCGACACCTGGTGTATTCGTAACTGCCATTTGATTAAGACTGTCCCAATTATTCGCCACCGCTGGCCAAACGTATAAACCGTCACCATCGCTTTGGTTCTTTAATTTGAAACCACTGCTTGGATCGTTGGCATCCTGCCATTGACGAAGGCCGCCATAAAGAGTCTTCCATAACGTAAGCGGTAAGTTAATTGGTGCGAATACTAGCTCCGGAGCCATGTTTGCAGTTTCGTAAGCTTCATAACCAGCTTGTAATTGAGCGAAGTCTACACCTGATTGAACAAACTCGCTAAGATCCGGCACTTCTAAACCAGAACCTATTTCGCTGAATAATCGTTTTGCAGAATCGTGTGCTTCAGTAGCCAGTTCCCATGACGTAAATACTACTTCAGGACTATTACCAGAGGGTATGCGACCGATTTCTCTATCAGTTGGCAACCCAATACCACCCAGAACTCGAGCTACATCGGTAGCCTCAGGATTGGTATTCGTTGGGTCAGTTAAGGCTTCGGCTAACGAAGCAGGAAGTGGCCTAGGCATCTTTAAATCCACCGTTTCGTAAATCAGTTTCTACAGATCGTATAACATCAGGGGTGACATAGTGACCGTTATCGGAGTGTAGTATTTGGATTGCTTTAGACCGAATAGCTTGCCGTAAAGCCTTTGGCAGGGCCGCAATATCCGAGTGAGTCATCACACGTTCCATTATGCGACTGAAATCACGAGGGGTAATACACTCAGCTAAGTCAGGCCGAGCTGCATTAGTAGCTAGGGCACTAGTTGTAGAAGTACCGTCCGTAGGCGCTTCGGTAGCTTTCTTGGCTAGCTTGAGCAAAAACTCCTGGCTATCATCAATGAGTTTTATTACCTCTGCTGAAGGTACTTGCCAGCCGTACTGCTCGACATAATTTGCATAGAATAAACGGACGATTGTTTCTTTATCATCACCTGGGTAATCTTTCTGGCCAGGATACTTCATATCGATACGGGTATAGCGGGCAGCACCAGCACTATCTTGCTGTTGGCGACCATGTCGGCGATTGCCCTGCGTATCAGTCATTGGGTTTAGTGTAGCGATGACCGCAAAGCCTGGAGCAATAGTAACCACTTCTTTGCCAATACGAACTTCTTCACCTGGTTTTTTAAGGAAAAGATCGTTGAAATACACCTGCTGATCAGCCGTCATACCATTCTGTTCATCCAAAATAACAACGCGACCATCCTTCATGGCTTGAGCTACAAGACCCAAACGACTGCTTAGAGTGTTGTCTTCGAATGTTTGTTCGTTAACTTGAGCTTCAGCTTCTGATGTTGAAGACATACTGATAAGTACAGGTAGACATTCTTCCTCGGTCCACTCGGGATGATGTGCGCGAGCATTTAAAAAGCCTGCGTATTTAGCCAAGGTAGATTTAGCAATACCCGGCTCACCGCTTAAACTTACATGGTGCCCAACACTTAGCTCGTTGGCACACTGCTCAATCACAGACTGCATACTATCATCAAAGAGGATGCCGCGTTCTTTTAGCGATGCTCTGTCGTGAAATCCTTGTAGTTGAGCGTATAGAAGTTGTAGTTTAGCTTTCTCGTCTTCCGTAATACTAGCAAAAGTGGCAGTGTTTGGTGATTCATAGTTATGTCCCTCCCATGCCTCTGCCGCTTGCGCAGATGCAGTACGTGGCATTGAAGCCCCTTTGAGAAGTGTTTCGATGTACGTTTCAAATCGTTCGTGGCCAGTCTGGAGATATGATAGATAGTCTTGCGCCTCGGCAACTGTAGCATCGGGGCCTAAGAACTCAAGTGTGGGCACGCCAACAGCCTGTACGAGCTCGCGTCGATAGATTGCGGGAACAGTGGTCTCTGACTCTCCAAGTGAAGGACAATCAAACTCGTACGGCAACGCACCTTCTGCCTCATAGGGCTTAGGAAAGGGCATGTCTGCATCAGCAGCTAAACAGACGCGATTACAGGCATGCACGCCCATACAGGCTACAACTGCCGGTGAAGCCACTGCTTGAGGTAATACTTCTTCTGTACGAACTTCTGCACTCATTGTTGCTCTCTCATATTACTACTGAAATTAGTAGCTAACGTGGTATATATTAGCATATCATAACCATTTTGTCCATAGTAATATTGCTTTTATTACGCTAATTTGGTATAATATATCTGTAATGTCGACTACTACCCCTGAAACCCTTGGCGAACAGCTTGTCTCACCCGAAGGCGAGGCCTTATTAAAAGCGATGTCAAACGCCTACGCACGTAGCGACGGATATAATGTCCAGTTCACCGTTGCGCCCGAAGATAGTACGTTTAGCACTACTTGTACTCTTGATGAAAAAGGCGCAATTAACGTAAGGGTGAGTCCGGAACTATTACGTCGAGCAGAAGCCGAAGATCGACTTGAATTCTTAGGTGTTGGGGTAGTGCACGAGCTGGGACACGTAAGACGTTTTCAGGCCAAACCTTCACCAAAGCCTCAAAGTACCAAGGATGGCTATTTTACGAACATTGTTGACGACATTGCTATTAACTACGATGGTGCCAAGCGAATGCGCTTTTTCCATGATATGACGCAGCGAGTCTATGATGACTACTTATTCCCTGTGGATAAGCGCGCAGAACTTACCGAAGCACCAAGACACAAGCAATTTATGGAATCGTTGCTTGTCTTGGCGATGACCACTGATGCTCATGCTCGGACTGACGTAGATAATCTCCTCGAACAAACAAGCTTAGAAGGGCTTGATGAATCAGTTACTACTGCATTGGGTGATGTATTAGCACACGAACAAGCCGGGGGTTCATTCAACCTACTTGGGCAGTTGCGAGCCTACGGCAGTGACGTGCCTTACGCAGATAAAGTAGCTGGCGTAATTCGTGCACATTATGACGCACTATACGAAGCAGACGAAAGTGACCAATCCTCTGGTTCGGGACAAGGCGACGGCAAACCATCTTCGGGCGAGGGTCAACCATTCGACTATAGTGACTCTGCTGCATGCGGCCATTCACATGAGGAGAACACTACGCCTAATAGTCAGAAGCCTGATGAAGCTCAACCTTCAAATGCTTCTGACATAACAGATACAAACTCTGCTAGTGACGCTCACGAAAATAGTTCACTAGATATACCCGCTCTAGCAAAAGAGATTGCTGAGAATATTAAACGCAGTATAGAAGAGGCTAAAGCAAACACGGAAAAATCTCCTTACGACATGACACCCGAACAACTAGAGAAATTGCGAACTGAACTGGGGCTTGATGAATCAGATTTTGCAGGCTATATGAATGCTCGGCAACAGTATGCTGGCGAAATCCGTGCAGTTGAAGATTTGATCTTACAACTTCGGCGAGAACATCAAGACGACTTTCTAGCACCAGGACGAGAAGTTGCTGCCAGGGGACATCGTATTCGGGTGGACAAACTCATGAAAGCAATCGCTAGCGCAAGCCTGAACGACCAACCTGATATTTGGAAACATCCGCGAGTTGCGGAGCGAATTGAACACGAATTTGATGGCCTTGATCTATATCTACTCTGTGATGTTAGTCAAAGTATGGCAGGAGCCAAGGCCCAAGCAGCCGCTGGCTCTTCTGTAGTAATAGAAGAAGGACTCCTCGGTGCAAGCTCTCAAATGGCAGGCGAACAAACACCGGTGGTGCGATTACAAATAGAAGCGTTCGGGGCTGGCCACGAGATGCTTTGTCAGTTGACCGATACACCCACACCGCGTGACCTTGGCCGAACCTTTGCTGCTTTAAGCAACCCTGACAGTGGTAGTACAGAAGTAGCCGGAGCCCTAAATGCAATCACCCCAGAGACTGGGCGACTATCGGTCGTGGTCGTAGTTAGTGATGGAGGGTTCCATGATAGCTCACTTGCTACGGAGGCTGGTCAGAAACTGGCTGATAAAAACGCGGCATTAATCCAGTTTGTATTCGGTGGTGCAAATGTATCCAAGCTAGCAGATACCGCCCAAATCAGTCACCTAAACGGTGCGCGTGACTTGCCACAGCAATTACTAGGTATGTTGCCAGAGCTTCTTGACATGCTTCGTCGTAACGCACAAGTATAAACCGCTTTTGTTTATAGCTCAATGGTTCGCGATAATACTACCCAAGCGGTGAGTAGCTACCAGAAAATGGAGAGTTGCCCGAGCCCGACCACAATCCTCGCA
This sequence comes from uncultured Candidatus Saccharibacteria bacterium, assembly GCA_964493895.1. Lineage (GTDB taxonomy): Bacteria > Patescibacteriota > Saccharimonadia > Saccharimonadales > JAGQNJ01 > CAYRSA01. The sequence continues at coordinate 172,750 of CAZBPY010000003.1, forward strand.
TAGCTGTATCAACAGAAACCGTAGATGGTCGCGTCTACGACTGCTTTGCTTTTGATGCAGCGCATCGAAACGGTGTATCTTGTACACGAACTTAATCTTATCGATAATTTTCACATTTCCAGTAATTCAATTTTAATTTGTTTCCAAATAGTCATAGTCAATGCATTTGGTATAGTTAAAGAATGAATCAAACACTTACTGCTCTAATAGGCGTTAGGGTTGGTCACTCAACTCATCTTGATAAACTAACAGGTTGTACGGTTATCCTTTTTGACACACCCATGCCTGTTGGGTTTGCAGGATATGGAGAGGTTATTGCTCATCGGTTTGAATAAAGCCGCTTCAAGGAATATATTATAGGTAATAATCATTAGCACTTAGAGGAACCGGCATGGGAATATCCAAGCAAAATCTCACCAACGACAAATCATTATATTTCATGGCTTTGGCCCGAATCGCGCTTGGATTAACTTTTTTATGGGCTTTTTTTGATAAATTATTTGGTCTGGGGTTTGCAACATGCCGAGACGCTAAAACTGATACAGTAATCGTCCTATGCGAGAAAGCCTGGGTCAATGGCGGTTCGCCCACAACCGGCTTTCTGAAATTTGGAACAAAGGGTCCTTTGGCTGAGTTTTATCAAGGCCTTGCTGGCAACGGCTTAATTGACGTACTGTTTATGGCTGGGTTATTGCTGATTGGATTCGCATTGGTCGCAGGTATCGGTATGAAACTGGCTACCGTTTCAGGAGTTCTGTTACTTATGATGATGTGGTCAGCACTTATGCTTCCTGAAAATAATCCGATTCTGGATGAACATATCGTTTACTCTATTGTCCTACTCGGTTTACTTGCAGCCAACAAGCGACAGGTCTGGGGTTTGCGTAACTGGTGGATTAAGCAGTCGCTGGTTAAACGTTTACCGATTCTGGAGTAATGCTTTGTCTGCGAACAAAGCAACCAATCTATACGAAGATATTAAACGGTTTTTTAAGGGTGACCTGGCGATCGATAATGAGACCCGTACTTTCTATAGTCATGACGCCAGCTTGTTTGAGCTTAATCCAAAGTTAGTTGTTTATCCCCGGGATGTCGTGGATATCTGTAACCTGGTAGACTACGTCAATAAAAATAAGCAATCTAAGCCAAGTCTATCGTTAACCGGACGCAGCGGTGGCACTGATATGAGTGGTGGTGCTATAAACGAATCAATCGTAGTAGCCTTTGAGCGTTACTTTACCGATATTGGTCAGTTTCACGGTAACCGTGTAACTGTACAGCCCGGCGTGTTTTACCGTGACTTCGAACCGAAAACGTTGGGAAAAGGTTTATTAATGCCATCCTATCCCGCTTCGCGCGACTTGTGTATGATCGGCGGCATGGTAGCCAATAATGCCGGCGGCGAAAAGTCCCTGGTTTATGGCAAGACCGACAAGTATGTAAGTCAAGTAAAGGTTGTCCTGCGTGATGGTAAAGAACATGCTTTTCATCCGGTTTCCAAGGCAGAACTTGAACAGAAACTTAAAGAAAAAGGGATTGAAGGCGATATTTACCGGGCTATCTATAAGCTCGTGACTGAAAATAGTGAGCTACTGGCGAAGTCAAAGCCGCGAGTCAGCAAAAACTCGACCGGTTATAATGTCTGGGACGTATGGAATGGCGAGACTTTTGACATTACCAAACTAATTGTTGGTTCACAGGGCACACTGGGGTTAGTTACCGAGGTGACTTTCCGGCTGGTGCCTGCCAAGCCATTATCGGGCATGGTGGTGATCTTCTTAGAGAACCTTGATTCACTCGGGGAAATTATTAATGATACATTGCCGCTAAAACCCGTAAGTCTGGAGTCCTTTGATGATCACACACTGAAGTTCGCTTTCCGCTTCTTTTTCAGTTTCCGCAAAACACTTGGCTGGAAACGGTTTATTATCCTTGGCCTGAGCTTCATACCTGTCCTTAAGCACCTATTGCGCTTTTTGCCAAACTTCCCGAAAATTATCATGCTCTGTGAGTTCGAGGGTAACCATCAATCTTATATTGATGACAAAATTC
>CAZBPY010000004.1:0-83446 GCA_964493895.1 uncultured Candidatus Saccharibacteria bacterium
GGAACAGTTTGCGTTTAACAACGGCGTGAACTAGTCCGGCAACACCACTTGTGGCAGTAAAGATTCCGAACAGAGCACCAGCACCAGTGCCAGGCAACTCTCCAGGGGCAGGAACCGGTTCTTCAGGAGTTGGCTCTTCGCCCTCTGGAGGAACGCTTACAACAGCGTCGTCACACTCTTCCTCTGGCAGCTCAGTAGTTACCACACAAGCTACATTAGTTAACTGACTGTTTCGGGCAACCGATTCAACGGCTCTAGCTTTGAAACTGAAAGTCTTGCTTTCACCAACTTTCAGCTGGCTAACAGTAAAGCTAACTTCGCGGTCGTCAGGATTGTCAACAGCTACGATACCTTCAGGCAAGCGGTCAGTGACTCGAACATTGTTCAGGTTAACCTGGCCGGAGTTAGTAACTTTGATAGTGTAGGTGAACTCTTGGCCAACAGCCACTTGCTGAACATCAACATCCTTGGTAATAGTGATGTCTTTGTTCTTCTTAGGCGGTTCTTCCTTTGGCTCACAAGACTTGTCACCGCCAAGTTTGTAGTTGGCAATGTGATCGTTTGGACCAAGCAAGAAGTCGCTGTTCGACTGACCAGGCGCTGGACGAGCCGGCTTTAGTTTACGAGTTGAAAACAGGTCAATCTGGTAAAAACACTGAGGAACGGCCACTGTCATTGTTTGACGACCATTTTGCAGCTTCTTAGCTGAATGAGCAAAGAAAGTCTGATTGTCAAAAGGGTGGACAATTGGCTGGTTTTTACCAGGCAACTTCCAAGACGACAGGGAAGCGTACTTGTTAGTACATTTGTCGATGTTCTCCACGATGATTGTGACCGAAGCCCGCTTACCATCTGGAGAAATCTTAATAGCGCGGTTTCCGGCACTATCAACTAAAGTTTGTTTACACTGACGCTGAGCTTCGTTGCCAGCTGCATCAGTCTGATTAGCGCCGACATTGGCCACCAATCCGTAAATACCCATAAACACAATTGCGAAAAGGGCAATAGTTTTCTTAGTAAAAATTTGCTTTAAAATAGCATTCATTTCTATAGTTCTCCCATCTGCAACCCACCTCAAATTGGGTTAACAATGGTATTCTAGCACGCTCTTGCTTTTTTGTCAATGCTAATGTTTACAATCTTAGTTGGGTTAGGGATTAATTCTAGGATAATGGGTTGTGATTTCTGCTTCTCCTTGCTAGCGTCAATGGCTGCTTCGATAGTGGCGTCCGCAAAACATAATAAAGCTGTTAGTCCTAGATCCACTGCAACAAGGGTAAAGCGCAGTTGCGCTCATCTTCCTTACCTTGATCGGCTTTGTAGTATTTGTTAGGATACGTGTATCAAATGCTCGTTTGATTGGAGTGTTTTAGCTGTGGGAAGGCGCTCTGGGGCAAAAGCCCACGACTGCGGTTGTGTCGCTGCTGTTATTAAATAAGTGGAGGTCTTTATGGCTAAGCAAGAGAAGCAAAACAAAAAAGATAACTGGTTCAAAAGACACAAAGTTTGGACAGGGGTAATCATTGGCGTGGTTGCGTTGTTTGTGCTAGCTGGCATCTTTGGCGAGTCACCAGAACAACAGCAAAGCCAGCAACCAACAGTGAACGGTGAGCCTGTGCAGATAGCAGACAAAAAAGATGGCTATCGGTTCAATGACCGTGCCGACAAACAGGAAAAGGACGTAGAAGTTCTTCCTGGTGAATCAGCTATCGTAGATGGCATGAAAATGACCGTAAATGAAGTGACGAAAGCTACTTCACTTGGTGAGTTTTCGAATGCTGAGAGCGGGAAAACATTTGTGGTCATAACGGTAACTGTTGAGAATGTTAGTGATCGAGCAAAGCCGTATAACGGTTTTGACTTCCGTATTCAAACGGCTGGCGGACAAGTTCTGGATCAGGCTTTTGAAAGCCAAGAGCCAAGACTTGGATCGGGTGATATTGTTCCTGGCGGTAAGGTTACTGGAAAAGTAGTTTTTGAAACACCGGTTGAATCGGCACCTCAATACATTATATGGAAGCCCAATCCCTGGATGTCCGATCGGGCCATTGTGCAGGTACAGTAGGCTTTTAAACTACACCGTGCCGCTACAAGTGCCAGGGCGTTTACGACCTGGCTAAACCCCCGGGGGATACTCCTGTGGAGTGGTCTGGCCGACAATTTCTCAAGGGAACCTCGTGGGGTCAGAATTGGTGCGGTGGTTTGATGTATTAGGAGCGGAAACAGATGTTGAAGTTAACGGGCTGTATTAGAACCAGGGACTTATTACTCAGGCGGGTCGGAAATACCTATCAACTCAGCAGAGATGATAGTAGGATGCTTTTCAACAAACTGCTCATGTGCATGAAGCAACCAATCAGCAGCGTCTGGTTGAGATCATTGTAGCCAACGTCAGTTCGGCTATTTGCTTTCGATCCGGCAGTCCGGCCGACGAACGACTACTATTGCCGTTTCTCTCCATACGTGGAGCAGGGTGAGATCGCCAATTTACCCGCTTCTTAGTTTTATATGTGGATAGCCGCCATGGAGGCCCAAGGACCATTTTCGGGCTATACAGTTTTACTAGAAGACAAGGGGAGTGTTGCGATAGCAAACAAGGTTAAAAAGCATTGTCGGGAGCGGTACGCTGTTGAATACAAAGAAGTGCCACCTCAAAAGTCTGAACCGGGCAAGAAGCAGCTAAGCCCAGAACGACCGCCGCAAAAGTTACCTGAATCGAAAAGGCTAGCTAAGCCCATTGCTTAAGTATCAATAAGTAACCAGTCAAACGCTCTTAGTCTATCTGAATGTTCATGTGCGGCAATAAGTGAACGATAGCTACTGGCATTGCGATCGGTGAGGCGACTGGCAGCTCGATTACGTACCGACGGCTGTAGAGTATATCCACTGGGCCAAAATCGAACACCAATAAAGTCAACTCCCTTCCAGACTGAACATACTCGATCGACTTTAGAATTGATAGTGAGCTTCAGCGCCTCTATCTGCGATAGGCCATGTTGACGAGCCTGCAACGCAGCCGATTGGTTGGACATAAAGCAAAGCCAATCATCGCCGTAGCGGAGATAGCCTAGCGGCTTTACGCGGTGCATCATAAATCGATCAAATTCATTTAAAAAGACATTAGACATAACCTGGCTAGTTAAATTACCAATTGGCAAGCCAACGTTTAGATCTTTAGTCTCTTGACGATTACCAAGCCGTGGATAGCTATCGATAACATCATCTAGCAACCACAGGGCATCCTCTCCTTGAACACGACGGCGAAGCATTTGTTTCATCAAATCATGATCGATAGAATGAAACATTTTTCGGATATCGGCCCGCCATACCCATGCTTGAGGATATGTACGCATAAAATAATCGGCTCGATCGATAGCTTTATGTAGGCCTTTACCTGGGCGACATGACCAGGCATCGTAAATAAATGTTTTATCCCATATCGGAACAAGGTAGTCATATAACATGCGATGCACAACGCGGTCGCGGACGCTAGCTACCGATATCTTCCGTGGTTTACTATCGTGGAGATTGAAGTAGGTGTATGGGGCATGTGCATATGAATGATTTGTAAGATCGTGGTGCAGGCGGGTGATATTACTTTCCAAATAGTATTCGAATTCGTTAATCGACTGCGTATTCCGCTTACCCTTACGGAACTTATACCATGATTCCCAGATATTTGCTAAACTAAGGTCTATGTCTTCAACGCTCCCGGTCATTAACCTAGTGTACAAGCAATACAAGCACGCCGTCGAACTGAATGCCAAACTACCTAAAATCCATCGCTATGCCCTCGGTAACAGTCTTGAGGAAAGCATTTTGGATTTAATAGAGCAACTCGTCATGGCTAAAAATGCCCCGAAACAGCTTAAAGCCTCATATCTTATTAAAGCCCTGGCGCAACAGGAAATTGCTCTCTTGAAACTGCGTTTGTATCTTGAACTCAAACTTGCAAACGAAACTAAGATATTTCAGTCACAGGCGAATCTGCAAGAAATCGGTCGCATGACTGGTGGTTGGCTCAAGAGCTTAAACTAACAATCGAAGAAAACAAAAAAGAGAAAAGAAGTTATAAGAATCAAAGCCTAAGACCATCATATCACTGCGAGGCGAGGCCGTAGATCGCCATCCTGGTTGCTGGCCCAGTAGAGGTCCGAGCGGACTCGACCACCTCGCCAGAAACCGAGCGGCACGCGAGCCCCGCCGTCAATGTCCAAACGATTGGCAAGCATCCATGAGAAATCTTCGGTTGACAGTTGATCAGGTCTGACGCTGAAAGTTAAGGTCAGCCATTCAAAGACACCAAGTCCATCAACTACATGATCTTCAAGACTTAAATGAGTTATACCGTCGCCGGTTAACTGATTGGGGCTGTTGCCGACCCAGTCCTGGATACCGGCTTGACCGTTCACTTGGGTAAGCATCGCACCCCAGTCACCATCTCGCTCAATCATACGATCGAGGTATTCGCTAGGTCGGAGCAGGTTAGACGGTGCTTCCGGATCGCGGTACAACGGCTCGTCGTTTTGAATAGCGGCAAGCAAGTTAGGGTTAAAGTAATCATCATTGCCGGCAACCCCTTGATTAGTACGAAGATCACGAATGAAGTCGTCGAAGTCGGCCAATCGTTCTCTAAACGTTTTCCACGGTATAAGTGTAAGGTTCATATTGAGTGCTTCGCCGCTTGGCGTAACTTTACCCAGTGCTTCAATGTCAGTTTTAGCCTCAAATAAACGTTCAAAAGTAGCCGGTAAGGCCTTGTCTGGCGCGGCCGCAAAAAACTCTGCCGGTGTTTGTCCTGGTGGCGGTTGGCGCATCAGCCCGTCGTTGCTCCACCAAGATAGCGCGGCGTTTTGTAGGCTCGGATTGAGCCAGGCTTCTGCCTCGGGGCTCATCGTAAAGGCCGTCTCGGCAGTAGATTGGTCAACGGCACCTTGTACGGCCGCTACTAGACCAGCTTCGCCGGGATCACCGCCAGCACCGACCAAAATATTGCGCTCAAAAGCCGCCTCCAGCTCCGCATCAAGCTCGGGATAAAGGCCGAAGGTAAAATCTGCACCGGATTCTGCCATAAGCTATCCTCGCGACTGCAAGAAACTTTGTCCCTTTAATATTTCAATGACCTGTTTCCGGTCATTGTCTCCCTTGATACCGGAAACGAATCGTTCCAGCGCCTCGTCTAAAGTAACTTTACCGTTTGAATAGCGAACCTTTTCAAGCAAAGCAACCATAGTACGAGGCGCTAATACGGTTTCATCGAGTCCCGGTTTGCCATCGGCAATACGCTCTGACGAGGTGTAATCACGGAAACCGTTACCGTGGTTGCCAGTGAACACTTGCTGCGTAACATGACAGGCTCGTACGAATCGTTCTAGTTCATCGGCGCTGATACCACCGACTAACGCCCCGGAGCGGTCGGTAAGTGCTGCGCGGGCTATAATAGCGTTCTCAACGGGTGGCTGACCGTAAATGACCTCATTATCGGGGTAGTGAATACGAACCACGTTGGCGCCAAAACGGTTTTGAAACTCTACACTCAAGTCTTCTACGCCTTTATAGCGTTTCGACTTTTCGTTAGCAGTCGCAAGGATCACGAAACCAGGCTTAACGGTAACCGTGTAGCCTGAGTCTTCTTGTACCATAAAGCTATCACCTGGCTTAAGTTGCACGATCTTATTAAGTCGTTTCAGAAACTCCGGCGGCATAGCGTTAATTTCGTCTAGGATCAGCGGCCGACCTTCGTCCATTGCTCGTACCACTGGGCCCGGAACAAAGGTTGACTCCGAGGCTCCGTCTTTACTGGTCAGGCTCATTTTACCCATCACCTGATAACTGTTAACGTCTCCATAGCCCGAGATAAACTCCGGTTCTGCACCGAAAAAGTGCCGGGAGATGTACTCGGCAAGAGCCGTTTTAGCGCCGCCGGTTTCACCGACTAACAGAGCAGGGCGGCCTTGCGCCAGTGAAGGCAAGAGCTCATCGATAATTTTTCGCATTGGCTGCGTCATGACCAAGCCGCGCTCAAAATCGCGGCGGCGGTCTATGTTCATTCGGGTATGTAATTCTTCTTTTACGCTGGCTAGCAGTTCCGGCGTCGTAATACGTTCACCTCGGGCAGTAGTAATTGCCGTTTGACGTTCTTGTAGACGAGCGATATGCCGTTCTTCTGCTCGTGTTAACCCGCGATTGGAAGCTGCTGCGGCCCGGTATGTTTCGGCAATCCGTCGTCCTAGGGCATCTATCTTACGCTCCGCACCAACAAAAGCCGAAGCAATGCGCATAACTTCTAAGCGGTCGGCGTGGATTTCTTTAACAGCGTCCATAAGTGTGAAGTCGGCTGATAAGACACGCATCTTACCGTCAAGTTCACGCAGTTCTTCAAGATTAATTTGAATACTCTCCGGATACTGCGCCTTAAAACTTTCCCAGATTTCAAGCGCTGCTTCGGAGTCATCAGTCGGCATGTAATCTTGCCAGACTGGACGTATAGCATGCCGTAAACGCTGGTCGCTCATACCGTCTTTTTCTTCGCCAGCGGTTTCGGCTGTCGATAGTGCCGCCAGACGCTTCAATACATTTTCATGAATACGATCGGTTTCCAGCGGTTTAGCACCTTTTTCTTGGCGACCGGCATTGATTTCCTCGAGTCGATCGGCAGCGGCTTCTTCAAGCTGAGATCGAGACATACCCTGAGCTAATTGGTCAAAATCTAGCGCCAACGCCGATAGGGCATCTTTATACTGCCATTCTAACTCCAAGTAGCCTTCGGGTGTGCGCTCGAATTCACTGACGTCTACGCCCTCGGGAGCAGGTAAAAGCTCCTGAGTAAACTGGTAGGGTGGGCGCAATTGATCTGGTGGTGGCGTAGCTTCCGTGGTTACGGTAACCGGAATAGCTTGCTCTTCAGTCATATCAATTATATTTTAGGGAATTTGTTTATTTTATCCTAGGTGGATTACCTATAATTATATCATAAAATATAAGCGAAAAAGCAAATTTTAACCAAAAGAATACAAGAAAAAACAAAGAAAGGACTAAGCTCTAAATCCTAAAGTTCTCACATCACTGCGAGGCGAGGCCGTATATTGTCATCCTGGTCGTCGGCCCAGTCGAGGTCCGAGTAGACTCGACCATCTTCCCAGTAACCGAGCGGCACGCGAGCCTCGCCGGAAGTATCGTCGAATCGGTTGGCTAGTAACCAGGAAACATCGGTAGGAGACAAGGTTTTAGGGTCGACCTGCATAGTCAGCGCGATCCATTCAAAAATACCCAAGCCATCGGCTTGCTGTCCGGCGACCTCGAAACTACCAGCTCCACTATTGGTCAGAGCATTAGGACTACGTTCTTCTTCAGAGCCTTGCACTAAGCGATCTAGGCCAGCTTCTTCGGAAGTTTGTACCAGCATAATGCCCCACGGGCCGTCTTGTTCAATCTTTCGATCTAAGTAGGCCTGGACCGAAATAGCCGGTAGGGCAGTCGTTGTAGCCGCCATTGGAGTGTTAGGGTCTCGGTAGAGCAGTTTGTTTTCTTTGATGTGTTCCAGCAAGGTAGAGTCGAAATAATCATCGCTGGTAGCCACGCCTTGCGTATCACGCAACGTTTTTACCCATGTGTCGAAATCGCCTATATGATCGCGCATGGCTTGCCAGGGTACAAGTTTGAGCTTCATGGTTTCACCGACGTTAAAGCCGTCAGGTGTGGTTTCGCCACTGGCTATCAGAGCTTCCCGAGCTTGATGTAGGCGTTCGACGGTTTGCGCCAGTTCAGGCGTACCTTGATCGAGCAATTCTTCAAGATTGCTTGGTACGTGAATTCCCGGCAAAGTTTCGTACAGTTTCCAGGCCCAGCAGGCACCGCCCTCAAAGTCTGTATCGAGTTCCGCTCTTGCCCAACTGGCAGTCGATGGAGCCAATTCGGTTGCACTGGTAGCAACGGCATTGTGAACAGCCGCAGCCAGCGCATCATCGCCGACGATATCGCCGTTGGCGACGCCGTGCTCAATATTGCGGCGGTAGATATCGGTCAATTCTTGGTCAAGTTCAGGGTAGAGACCGAAGGAAAATTCAGAGGAAGCGTTTGTCATGGTATCGACTTCATTATAGCTGTTTGTATTATTTTTGTGCTACAATTGTATCATAAAACGATTAAAATAAACATGCCAAGCGAGTCAGTACCACCACAATTAGACGGCCCGTTCCCAGATCCCGGAGCTCTTGAAGCTCGGCTGCACGAAGCGGATAGGTTTTTACGTGATATGGCGCCGCATCTCGGACGTTTGTTCGGTGTCGATTTGACCGTTACCGTTACGCAACTTCCAGAAGGGGCGGGCATGGCCACCTCTGAGACGGGAGATTTTCTGGTTGACCCACGGTTCTTTTTAGATCGGGATTACACACCAGAACAGGCTACGTACGGAACATTGCACGAAGTCGCCGCCCATATGAAAGCCACGTTGCAAGCCCCGCAACACACCGCCCGGGTGCTACAGTTCAGCAGACAGGGTAAACCCCAACATATCTTCAATAATATATTTGAAGATATCGCCGGTAATAAACTGATCCATGCCGTATTGCCTCGGATGCAAGGAGTAGCCGAAGACCTTTACCGAGATCGGTTATTCCCGGATGATCCGCCGACTGATGTCGTTCCAGATGAGACAACCGAACCAGTAATTGCTTATAAGGATTTACCTCGACACTTGCAGTTCTTATACAAAATTATTCGTGAGGAGATGATTCCCGATAGCCAAACCGAAGTATCGCCCGAGGTACAAGCCGCTATTGACGGTTTGCGTGACTACCAAGGGCAGGGTGACGTTCTTAAATATAGTACGGCTGTTGCTAAATCGGCCAGGGAAGCTATGAGTCCTGAAGAACGTTTCCAAATCTGGCAAGCTATCGTCTACCCCGAGTATGTGGCCTTGCTTGAACAGGATCGCCAAGATCCGCGCTTCCAAAAATCACCCGAGCAACAGCAGGGTGAGCCCGATCCAAATGCCCAACCCGGACAACAGGGTGAGCAGGGAGAACCGCAGCCCGGTGACGCCGATCCGCAGGGCAAACCGCAAAAGGGTCAATCCGCTGAGGATGCTAAGAAATTCGGACAATTCTATGAAGATTACGAGCAGAACAAGCACCCAGAGCCAATGTCGCATGAAGAACAGGACAAAATGCGTGCAGAAGCCGCCAAGCGACAACGGGAACGACAACACCCGACTAATAAGCACGAAAGGGTCTTGGACGAGCGCTTGCGACAGGAAACCGGACACGGTCTACAAGAGCAGCGCCGTTATAATGCCGAGATCGTTAAATGGCAAGGCGCTATTGAGGAAATGAGAGAAGCTTTTAGCCGAATCATTCAAGAGCGAGTGACGCTCAAACGCGGCCTGACTCGAAACACGCTGCCCGAAGGCGCCATACTCGATCCCGATCGACTCAGTCAGGTGGTGGTAGATCGACAAGCCGGAGACGAACATCCTGATGTCTTCCGTGATTATGAAATCGTCAGCGCTCACGGTGAAAATATTGGTAAAACCGACTATGTTTTCCTATTCGATGTATCCGGCTCCATGGGCCAAAATGGCAAAAACAAGGCCGCCGCTTCTACTGGAGTCATCGGTCTTGAAGGCCTGGCAGCACTGCAACGGGACGTTGAAGAAGCCGAAGCCCAACACAAAATTGAACTCGATTTGGATATTCGTACGGCCATTTATACCTTTGGCGAAGGTAGTAGCTGTCTAAAGCCGCTCTCCACAACCGTAACTCAGAAAGAACGCTTAGATGCTTACGCCGCACTGAGCAAACCTAACGGCGCTAAAACTCACGACTTTATGGGGCTGGAAGCTATTGAAGGCTTGCCGGATGAAGACGATCGACGACGTATTTTGATCGTGGTATCCGACGGGGAAAGTGATGATCCGGCTCGAGCACGCCGTGCCGTAGACCGCTTGCGTGGCAAGGGCTGGTTCGTCTATGGGGTTAGTATCGGTTCTGATGATGCCGAGAACCTATATCGCCCGACTGCCAAGCGAGTCGACGATCCGGCCTTACTGCCGCAAGCAATTCAAACTTTCTTAGAAGCAACCATACAATAATTTGTTACCATGAGATAGAAGCGACTCGTGCCGGAGTGGCGGGATTCCATAGCGGCTTCACGATTCCTGTACGTTCATACAAGGATAAGGGTGGATCCTGAGCGTCGGAATGTTCCCATCACTATCACTGGTGTGGCCGATAGGGCTCACTAAGCCCTGGGAATTGGCAAAAGATTGTCGGTGATTTAGGTGTGCGCACCTGTGGTCACTTGCGGACATCGGCTACATACCAAAGAGGCGAGGCTCACGTGCCGAACGGTTACTGGAAAGATGGTCAAGTCAACTCGAACCTCAACTGGGCCAACAACCAGGATGACAATATACGGCCTCGCCTCGCAGTGATAGGGACTACCGGTCCTTGGCTATTTCATCAGTGATTACTCGCGCCGCTTCTTTTCGCGAAGTACCACGCCCTGATATCCGCCGTGTTTGTAGCTTCCGTCTGTGAGTTCGTTGCTTAGTTGTGCCAGGTTAGCTTCGAGATTGTAAGCAACGTCATCTATGGAACGACTTGCTGTTTACCCTTTCTGAAAGCTAGCCATGCACTGTACAACCCCACATAACTACAATCAATATCACGCTCTGTCATATTGTAAAGGTGTTACACTGGTTATGTTGTTACCAGTAGAGATATACATTACTTGGATTTGTACACGTCCTTACGGTGTTTAATATTTATCACTTCTAAATTATCGTTATTGATTTCAAAAACTATTCGGTAATGCCCAACTCGGAATCGATAGCTACCAATGCTGGAATGGATGAGCGGCCTTGAATACATCAAGGGGTCGTCTTGGTCAAGGTAAAAAAGTAGCTTCCTGGCGATTCTTTGCCTGGTAACTTTGTCGAGCCTTTTTAGGTATCTCTGGGCGTTTTCAGTAAATATCAGCTGATATTTAGCCACTACAGCACGTCTCCAAATACCTCGTCAAAGGTATAGACATTGCCCTCCTTGGCTTGTTGGCGAGCTTCGGCGATATCCTTGAGGTATTCCTCGTCTTTGAGCAGGAGCAAATCCTCAAGAATTTCGTCATCTATAATTACTTTACCTGTTAGCTTGCCACGACTTTTTATAAATAGCACGTCATCCCTGGCCAGCGACTTTAGTGTAGCCGATAGGTTGTTACGCAGGTCTGTAGTATCGATTGATTTTGTATCCATAGCGATGTCCTTATTAAATGTCACTTCAATTGTACAGTAAGTTGTACATTAATGTCAACTAATCTAGTTTGGCACCCCCAAATCCGAGCTTTTTCCCAGAGGTGCATGACAGCTCGGCCGTGCTCGATAAACGCTAATATATCTTAAAAGATATATTGCAGTTTGCCTGTGCGCGACCTCGCTCTGCCGACCCGCGCCGCGGGCTCCATTCTCTGACGAGAATGACCAGCAATTTAAAAACCATCCTGACGGATGGCTTCAAAATTGCTGGTGAACCCCACAATTTCTCAATGGAAACTCTTGAGGTCAGAGTTAGTAAGATGGTTTGAAGTATTAGGAGCTAAAACAGATGTTGATGTTAACGGACTGTATTAGAACCACAGACCTATTGGTTACTAACCAAGTCACCACGAACAGGACTGTAAGAGTGTTCATCCTCACCATTTACGGTCACGTCACTGAACTGCACTTCAACGCCACCAGCCTTCTCGGTAAAGTCTAGTTTCTTGGTAGGGAAATTACCCTTAGTCGCATCAGATGAGTCGTGTTCGGTTTGATAGGTCACCAATACATCGGAGTTCTGCAAATGATAGTGCAGGTGAGGAGCGAATGATGTTCCAGAGTTACCGCAGTTGCCAAGTTGCTCTCCGACAGTAACTTTATCGCCAGCCTTTACAGCTACGCTGCCTTGACGTAGGTGAGAAATAAAAGAATACTCTTTGTCGCTATGTTTGATGACGATGTAGTTACCAGCACCAGCAAGATAATTACCGTTACCTGGCTTGTTGTCTCTAACGCCATCCACAGCTTCAATTACCGTGCCCTCAGCAGGGCACAGAACTGGCTGGTCAAAACAAAAGTAATCCTTGTTGCTTTTACCATCATTTTCATATGACTTGTTAGCTTCATCGACTTTTGTAAAGTCAAAGGCAAAGTTTTGAGCCTTGTTGCCGTGATGGTGGTTTGTTTCTTTGGTTGCGCCACCATTCAGCACAAGCCATGTGCCTTGGAAAGGTAATCTCAATTTTAGGCTATTCATAAACCTATTCTAACAGATAGGCGTTTCCAAAATGGCAAAGTGGTTAACAGAGGTGGTGAACCCCACAATTTCTCATTGGAAACTCTTGGGGTCAGAGTTAGTTAGATGGTTTGAGGTGTTAGGGACGAAAACAGATGTTAGTACTAACGGACTGTATTAGAACCAAGGGCCATGCAATTACTCTCTGCTGGCGGCGGCAATACAGGTCTTAGCAAGCAAAAGCGGGTTATTCGTACGGATATCAGTGCTGAAACCATGTTCAGCCAAGAACTCGCCTACGCCAATAAAACTGAGGCTATGTGGTTCGTCATTATAACGACGGAGGTTCATAGATACTTCGCTAGGCACACCAACCTCAAGTAGATCAAATCTGATCCCTGCCTCGTAACCATTATCATCCGCGTCTCTACTGATGTATGTTCGGAAACTTGCCTGCATTAATCTGACTGTTGTAATATCACGATCCACTGGATTTAAAGGTTCATACACGCTGTCAACAACCTTAAGCTGTGGGGCGGTTGTAGGTTCTTTGCGAGCTCCAACAATCGGTATTTCACCAACTCTACCAAGCCGTCGCGTAACCATGAAGGCTTCTGGCGGGGTGTCAATCAGCCACAAAAAAGGAGCAGTGAACCAGTTACCTCGTCGACGCGGGGGACGAACCATAAATCCTTCGTGCCTAGTATCAATCCAGCCTTCTTCCTCATGAACCACGCTTTCATTTGGCAGTAATTCCTCAAATAATGCTCTGGTTGACCGAGCTACACTTTCTGGGGTTGAAGAGGCTTTATCACTCATAAGTATATATTACCACATTAGTCAATATATATCAAAGTAGCTTATATGCTATTGCTTATACCTAACAGAGGTGGTGACCCCGGCGGGATTCGAACCCGCGATCTCTTGGATGAGAACCAAGTATCCTGGACCACTAGACGACGGGGCCGCGTTGGAAAGGGCAGGACAGAACTAGATAATACTACCACAACAGAGGTGATAAGGCAAAATTTTCGCTGTCAAAGAGAGCCAAAATGAACTATACTAAAACAAAGCATAAACGGTGGCGAATATCCCAAAGATGCAACAGATAAAACCTAGAAAGCGGCGAGTCTTCAACAATGTTCTGGTGGGACTAGACCTGGTGGTGATTGGGGCAGGTCTGGCTTTTTGGTACTTCGGTGCACCTCAGGCATTGGCTGGTTACTGGACTATTTTTAAGGTATTGCTGGCTCTAGCCGCTATCCATCTGATTTACACTGTGGCTATTTCGCCTCTGTTAGGCAGGCGGAAACTATCCTCAAAAGGCAACGATACACCGCAAATAGACACTCTCTTAAGACAAGAGCAGCTGAAGTCCAGTGTCATCTTAGAGTCCATATCTGACGGCGTTATTCTAATCAATGCCGCCGGCGATATTCAGCTGATCAACCAAAGTGCAGCCGACTTGTTCGGCTGGGATAAAAAGGAAGCTCTGGGTTTTAATTACCAGTCGCTTTATAAAATCCAGGAAGATCCGGGCGCAGCAACCGGGCCTCAGGGTCAAAAGGCTGCTGATGCTATTGCTGAGACTTTGCAAACAGGGGAAGCACACCAGAATGTCGTCCAGATAGCCACCCGCAGCAACAAACAATTCTATGCTGACATCTTGGCTTCACCGATTAAAGGTGGGGTGGATTCAGATGAAGCCAAGCCAGCTGTCGTCGGAGCAGTGGTGGTCTTCCGCGATGTCGACAAGCAAAAGAAACAAGAGCAGCAACGGACTGAATTCATTAGCACGGCTAGCCACGAAATGCGTACGCCAGTGGCGGCTATTGAAGGCTATTTGGCCCTGGCGATGAATGATAAGGTTTGTCTGATAGACGAAAAGGCCAGGGGATATCTGATGAAGGCTCACACCTCGGCTGAACACTTAGGGCAATTATTCCAGGACCTATTAACTTCGGCCAAGGCTGATGATGGGCGGTTAGCCAATAAACCGGAAGTTGTCGAGATGAGCGGATTTTTGGAAAAACTAGTTGAAGACTTGAGGTTCTCGGCTGAGAAGAAGGGCTTGGGACTGGAATTCGTGATGGGAACCGATCAGGACAATATCTCCGCTAAAACCAACGGTACTAAGATAATCAAGCCTCTTTACTACGTCGAGGTTGACCCGGATCGCATCCGAGAGGTCATCACCAACTTATTCGACAACGCCGTGAAGTACACCCAATCCGGCAAGATCACCATCGGTATCACCGGTAACCAAGAAGTAGTCCAGTTTTATATTCAAGACACCGGCAGCGGTATTCCGCCAGAAGACGTTCCGCACTTGTTCCAAAAATTTTATCGCGTCGACAACACCGATACCCGCACGATTGGCGGCACTGGTCTGGGCCTGTTTATTTGCCGCAAGATTGTTGAGCTGTACAGGGGACGCATTTGGGTCAAAAGCAATCTAGGTCAAGGCAGTACCTTTTATGTCAACCTGCCGCGCCTGGATAGTGGTGCTGTTGAAGCGGCCAGGCAACGCCTGGCTAACACCACCCGGCCAGGCGCGGCGGGCCCGGCAACGGCTCCGGCTGATCATGGTACAATAAAGGACATAAACATAACCGCTAAGTAAACAGGAGCTCGATTAATAATGGCAAAAATAATGTTGGTTGAGGACGACAACTCGCTGCGCGAAATTTATGAAGCTCGCCTAGCCGCTGAAGGTTACACCGTGGTTTCGGCCAAAGATGGCGAAGAGGCTCTGGCAACTGCCCTCAAAGAGCACCCTGACCTAATTATTGCCGATGTTATGATGCCTAAAGTCAGTGGTTTTGACATGTTGGATATTTTGCGCTCGACTCCCGAGACTAAACATACCCGGATTATTATGTTGACAGCGCTTAGTCAAGCCGAGGATAAGGTACGAGCCGAAAAATTAGGCGCCGATCGTTACTTGGTCAAATCACAGGTCACCCTCGAGGATGTCACCCGCGAAGCCCGCGAAATCCTAGAGGAATTAGAAAGCCAGGCTGCGGCTACAGTGGCTAAAGTTGAGGGCAACGCCCCGACCGAAGCTCCGGCCGAAGCTGCGACCGAAGCTGAAACTAAAGCCGAAGCCAAGCCGGTTCCAACGACAACCGTTGAGAAATCTGATACCACCCCACCACCGACACCGGCACCAGTGGTCACCA
Organism: uncultured Candidatus Saccharibacteria bacterium; assembly: GCA_964493895.1. GTDB lineage: Bacteria > Patescibacteriota > Saccharimonadia > Saccharimonadales > JAGQNJ01 > CAYRSA01. Next base: position 15,455 of record CAZBPY010000004.1, read on the forward strand.
AACCCTCTCAACCAAAAAAAGACAAAGATACGGCCCCTGAGCCAGTTCCCACACCGTCGCCAACTCCAACGATCACCTCAATTCCAGTGGCCGCTCCCGATGATGACACCAATGATAAACCGGTCAATGATCAGGCTAAGGCTAATGATAAGCTAGCCGCGGCTGCTAAAGCTCTTAGTACTTCAGAGGGAGTCGAAAAGGCTGAGGTTAAAGAACAGGTAGACGAGTTTATTGCCAGCAACCCAACCTTGTCATCATCCCCAGAACCGAACGACACAGCTACCGCAGCAGTTGAGAGCTTGACTAAATCAGAAGTTGGAAAAGCTAAAACCAGTCAGGAAAAAAAGAAGCAGCCAGTCCTGGATAAGGACAGTCAGGGCGGGCGCAGCTATGTTGCTGCCAATCAATCGCAAGATCAGCCCGCCGGTTCGACTAACAGCGGTTCGTTAGAGCACACTAGAACCATCCAGCCAACTCCTGATTCCGAAAGAGCGGCCAGCAAACCTGATCTTAACGCCTTGCTAGCTAAAGAAGTGGCAATCGAGGGACAGGACAACCCACCAGTTGACACCGTAATTACACCAGATAACAGCGGTGAATCACCACCTACCGCTTAAGCAGCCTTATGCGCATCAATCAATTTATTGCCAGCGCCAGTAAACTTTCCAGGCGAGCGGCTGACCAGGCAATTACCAATGGACGCGTCACAATCAATGGCGTCCAGGCCAAGCTAGGCCAATCGGTATCGACCAGCGACACCGTCACCCTAGACGGTCATCTCCTCAAACAATCTGTGACTCATCAAACTATTATGTTAAATAAACCGGTTGGCTACATCTGTTCGCGCCGAGGCCAGGGTAGTCAAACTATTTTTGACCTGCTGCCAGCCGAGCTTCGTCATCTCCAACCAGTGGGGAGGCTAGACAAGGATTCGTCTGGACTGCTGCTACTGACGACTGACGGCGACTTGACTCATAAATTAACTCATCCGTCTTTTGAAAAGCCAAAAGTCTATGAGGTCACTCTTGATGTCGAGCTACTGCCCAAAGATTTTGAGACCATCACCAAGCACGGTGTGAAACTCGATGACGGCCGGAGTAGCTTTCAGTTGGATTACCTCGATGACGGCAACTTTAAGTGGCGCGTCACCATGAGTGAGGGCCGTAATCGTCAAATCCGCCGCACTTTTGCCGCTTTGGGCTACAGGGTTGAAAAATTGCACCGAATCCAGTTTGGACCATATAAACTGGGCCAGCTTTCCAGTGGTAAACATCAAATAATTGTGGTATAATCAACTACAAGTGAGTAGTAAAACGAAAGCACCGATTATAGCTATTGTCGGCCGGGCCAATGTGGGCAAATCCAGCCTGTTTAACGCTGTCTTGCGCCGGCGGGAAGCGATTGTTTTCGACCAGCCAGGCACTACCCGGGATGCCATAACGGCTAGGGCAGAGTGGAAAGGGCACGACTTTTGGATTGTCGATACCGCCGGCGTCAAAGATCCTGAGGATGACTTTGAGTTCACCATTCAAGAGCAAATCCAACAAGCTGCCGACAGTGCTGACATTATCTGGATGGTCATCGAAGCGAATACCCAAATTACTGATGAAGAGCGACGACTGGCCAAGCAGGCTCTAAAGTCGAAAAAGCCAGTCTTCTTAGTTGTCAACAAGGCCGATCGGGCTCGACGGGCGACCGAAGCTGATTTCCGCCGGCTTGGTGTCAAAGACATCTTCCTGACCTCTGCCACCCAAAACCGCGGTCTAGCTGAACTTTTGGACGCCGCCATCGAAGTTATGCCCAAGGCAAACATTGCTTCCGACCCGGACACCATCACCATGGCCATACTCGGCCGGCCGAATGTCGGCAAGTCTTATTTGTTCAACACATTGGCTAAAAAGCAGCAGGCCATTGTGGCTGATGTGGCCGGGACGACGCGGGATGTAAACCGCATTACCGTTCGCCACAAACAGAAGTCAATCGAGATACTTGATACCGCCGGCATCCGCCGTAGCGGTAAGATAGGCAAGGGAATTGAACGTTTTAGTGTTATCCGGGCCCTGGCGGCTATCGAAGCAGCCGATGTCTGTCTGCTGCTGATGGATGCCAACGAACTCAACACCGCGCTGGATCAGAAAATCGCCGGCATGATTAAGGAGGCCGACAGGGGATTGATTCTGGTGGTTAGCAAGTGGGACTCCGTTGATAAAGATGCTTTTACCCGCGACCAGCTGGCGCCAGCGATTCAGCACAATTTTATCTTTGTACCCTGGGCGCCGCTGATTTTCACCAGCAGTGTAACTGGGCAAAATGTCACCAAACTGTTTGACTTGGCTCAGGAAATTGTCTTGGCTCGTTCAACTCAGATTAAAACACCGGTGCTGAATCGCTGGCTGCAGAAGATTACAGATGAGCACCCGCCGGCCGGGCTTAAAAATAAGACTCCTAAACTGAATTACATCGTTCAGGAAAACGACAATCCGACCAATTTTAAGGTGTTTGGCCGTGACACAAAATTCTTGCACTGGAGCTATAAACGCTTTATGGAGCGCCGCCTGCGCGAGGAGTTCGGCTTTGAAGGCACTCCAATTAGGTTCTGGTTCTTCGACAAGAAGTAGTAAACTAATGCTATGGGTTTATTCGTTCGGCGCGATAACCAATCGGAAACTCAAACTTTATATAATACCGTCCACGAGAAGGTTCTATTAATTGTCGGTCTCGGAAATGTCGGCAAGCGTTACGAGGGCACCCGTCATAACATCGGTTTTGCTTGTCTGGATTTTTTTGCCGAGCAGCATAATTTTCCAGCCTGGTCGGAGAAGGCTGATCTGCATTGCTTGATAACTTCTCATGTTGAGGGCAGCACTAAACTCATTCTGGCAAAACCGGTGACTTTCATGAACGAATCCGGCCACGCCGTCTCCTCAGTCCAGCGCTATTTCAAGGTTAGTAATGATGAGACCTTGGTGCTGCACGATGAATTAGACCTGGATTTCGGCTTGATTCGAGCCCGCACTGGCGGCGGCTCAGCCGGCAACAATGGCATAAAATCAATCATTCAACACTGCGGCGAAGATTTTAACCGCTTGCGGATAGGTATAAAAAACCACCAACTAGACAAGATTGACAGCGCCGACTTCGTGCTAGCCAAGTTTAATAAAGAAGAGAAAGCCTGCTTGCCCGAACTCTACCGTGAAGTATCGGCACTGCTATCTGAATACTCAGCTAGTCATCAGCTGCCGCATGACACCCGAAACTTCTTAGTATAAATAAAAGACCTCCAGAGGGGGTGGGCACCGCTGGAGGCCTATTACACCCTTCAACCCACCCCAGCGAAACATTCGGATAAACTCCACGAAAATATCCGTGTCTTCCCGCTCATCTTATGTATTTATAACAATCATATTTAACTGTTTAGGCCGCCACTATGCGGCTAAAAATACATAAGATGAGCGGCAAACCATTGAGGCTCGCTTTGAATTGGGGCCCCGAACGTTTTTCAAAGAAAAATCGGGCGGGGTTACTAGTTAAAGGGGTTAGTCTGTTTTAGAGCGTTGCCAGCTCTGAGAGAGCTATAGCGGCAATGCTATTAATAGTGGAGGGTAAACAACTATGATAGCCGCTCTAAAACAACCTAACTTAATCACTTTTTAATAAGTGATTGTTAAATTGGGGGTATAAGGTACAGTGAATCCTATTTCAGAACTCACAGATTGCCATTTTAGCAAATACCTGACCTTATGTCAATACTAAAATATTTAATTGTCTAGCGAGCAAATACGTGCAGAAACCAAAGCATAAGCATATTCGGAAATTGGCCGTTCCACCCCTGTTATCAAAGCTTCCTGAGGCACCAAAGCAATTATTCTCTCTTGGCGGACAACTGTCACTGCTGCTAACAAAACCGCGGGTGGCTATTGTTGGTTCGCGCAAAATGTCGCCCTATGGACGTCAGGTCACTGAAAAGCTGGCTGGCGATTTGGTCCGTCACGGTGTAGTGATTGTCAGTGGTCTGGCCTATGGTGTTGATGTTTGCGCCCATAAAACTGTCGCAAAGGAAGGCGGAACCGGCATTGCCGTCATGGCCTGCGGGCTGGATCGGATCTATCCTACTGCTCACACTTTAATTGCACGACAGTTGACGGACAAAGGTGGTGTGATCATTTCTGAGTACGAACAGGGCACACCGGCGCTGCGACACCATTTCTTAGAGCGCAACCGCTTGGTTTCCGGCTTGGCTGACGCTGTCATCATAACCGAGGCGGCCGGGCGATCGGGGACACTAAATACGGCTGCCCATGCAATAAACCAGGGAAAACCAGTTTTGGCGGTGCCCGGCCGTTTGAATGATCCCTTGTCAGAAGGCACCAATAACTTAATAAAGTCCGGAGCCCATCTGCTTACATCTGTCGCTGACGTATTGTCATTATTAGGTATCGGCAAGTCTACTAACCAGTCGCTGCCAGCGGCCGAGAACCAAGCCGAATATGTAATTCTTAAACTTATCGAACAGGGCATTACTGAAGCCGGCCAACTTTTAAAACAATCTGAACTAAGTATCGCTGTTTTCAACCAAACCCTTACGATGCTGGAAATCACCTCGAAAATCAAACCGCTGGGCGCTGATAATTGGGGCCTAGCGTAAATTTTCGTTTGCATTGGCGGGCTTAATTCGCTACTATCCCTGCTTGTGTAAATGTAAAGGATGCTTTAGCATAAGCAAATAATGGCCAGCGCTAAAAATTTAGTAATCGTCGAGTCACCAGCCAAGGCTAAGACTATCGAGAAGTATTTGGGTAAAGACTTTGTGGTCAAGTCCAGCATGGGCCATGTCCGGTCGTTGCCCAGTAAAAACGGCAGTGTTGACGTCAAAAATAAGTTCAAGCCAGTATATGAAGTCGATCCGGACAAGACTAAAGTTATCAACGATCTTAAAAAGGCCGCCAAAGCTGCTAGCACCGTCTGGCTGGCCTCTGATGAGGACCGCGAAGGCGAGGCTATTGCCTGGCATTTGGCCGAGGTTTTAGGCCTAAACCCCAAAACAACAAAAAGGATTGCTTTCCATGAAATCACCCAATCAGCCTTGGATGAAGCGATTAAAAATCCCCGAACTATCGATGATAAATTAGTGGAGGCTCAGCAGGCACGGCAATCTCTGGATTATTTAGTGGGGTTTGAGCTAAGCCCGGTTCTGTGGCGCAAAGTGGCTCCCAGCCTAAGCGCCGGCCGTGTCCAATCGGTGGCCGTGCGACTGATTGTTGAGCGCGAGCGCGAAATCCAGGATTTCAAACCGGAAACAACCTTCAAACTTAAGGCTGTTTTTAAGCTGTCGGATGGTACAGAAATGACGGCTGAAAGTCCGACCAAGTTCAAGACCGCAGCCGCGGCTAAAAAAGTCCTGGAGGAATTTTCCAAGTCTGATTTTGAAATCGCCGATATTACTCAAAAACCGGGCAGTCGTAACCCGTCGGCGCCGTTTACAACCAGTACGCTGCAGCAAGAAGCCAGCCAAAAATTAGGTTATAGCCCACGTCAGACCATGCAACTGGCTCAGCGTCTATACGAAGCCGGTCACATCACCTATATGCGTACCGACTCGCTGAACCTGTCAAAAACATCGCTGGCAGCTATGGGCAGTTACGTCAAGAAGGAACACGGCGACAAGTATTATCAATCGCGCAATTTTAAGGCTAAGACTGCCGGAGCCCAAGAGGCTCACGAAGCTATCCGGCCGACCGATGTTAAAAAGACCGAAGCTGGGGCAGATGATAAGCAGAAAAAGCTTTACAAACTCATCTGGCGCCGAGCAGTGGCCAGCCAGATGGCTCCGGCGACGATTGAAAAAACTACGGTCAGCATCAAGGCCAGTAAGTCATCCGAAGTTCTTGAGGCTAAAGGTGAAGTGGTGATTTTCGATGGTTTTTTGAAAGTTTATGGCCGTTCTAAAGATGATACGCTGTTGCCGCCGGTCAAAGCTGGCGACAAATTGAAATTGCAATCAGCCGATGCTACTGAAACCCTCTCTCGAGCGCCAGCACGCTATACCGAAGCTTCATTAGTCAAAAAATTGGAAGAAATGGGCATTGGCCGACCATCAACTTATGCGCCGACGATCAACACCATACAGGCTCGAGGTTATGTCGAGCGAGCCGACGTTGAAGGTGAAGAACGCCAAATAACCAAAGTTGTCCTTCAGAGCGGCAAGGTTACTGAAACCCAGGAGCCTTTCATGTACGGCCGCGATAGCAACAAACTAGTGCCGACCGACACCGGGCTGGTTGTGACGGACTTTTTGGTTAAGTATTTTGCCGATGTTATGGACTACGATTTCACTAAAGATATAGAGGAAGAACTGGACGACATCGCCGAAGGCAAGAAAGACCGGATTATGGTTCTCGAACACTTCTACGGACCGTTTCACAAACTAGTCGAAGCCAGTGGTGAGGTGAGCCGCGCTGAAGCATCGCAGGCCCGGTTAGTCGGGCTGGACCCCAAGGGCAAGGTGCCGATTTATGCTCGCTTTGGCCGCTATGGCCCGATGCTTCAGCGCGGCGAGCAGTCCGACGATCCTAAACCAACCTTCGCGCCGCTTCCACAAGGCCGCAAAATTGACGATGTCACCCTGGACGAAGCCCTAGAAATGTTCAAACTACCGCGCCTTGTGGGCAAAACCGACAAAAACGAGGAAATTATCGCTAACATTGGTCGCTATGGACCCTATATAAAAGTTGGCGATCTGTTCGTGTCGATCAAGCCGCACGATCCGTTCACCATCGATGAAAAAACCGCTAACAAGCTCTACAAAGAAAAACTTGCCGCCGAAAGGAAGAAAAATGTGGCTGAATTTCCGTCAGGCATCAAGGTCTTAATCGGCCCCTACGGCCCCTATATCACCGACGGTAAGAAGAATGCCAAAATCCCAAAGGACGTCGAACCCAAGGATGTCACCGAAGAGCAAGCCAAAAAACTCCTTGAAGAAGCTCCAGCCCGCAAAAAGCACCCAACCCGTCGCAATCTCTCGTGATGCTACAATATAATTCATGAGAGAAATTGAGATCAAGGCCCCAGTTGAAGATCTGGACAGAGTACGCCAGGCACTAGAAAAGCAGGGGTTGAAGTTCTCGAAGCCAATCAAACAATACGACCGAATCTACTACACAGAAGGTACGCCGGATAATGAACCGGGTTCTGTCTGGTTGCGCATTCGAGTCGAAAACGACAGAAGGGCTATATTTACGGTCAAGAAAGCGACTAGTATTATGCTTGATTCCATCGAATACGAAACTGAGGTTTCCAATGCAGAAACACTTAGGGATATGGTACTGGCAATGGGGTACAAACCATATTTTGAAATCACTAAAACACGAGAAAAGGCCAAACAGGGAGATATTGAATACTGTCTTGATGATGTTGAAGGGTTGGGTATGTTTATTGAGGCCGAGAAATTGGTCCCTGAATCTGCTGATGGTAAAGCCATACGGCTAGAGCTCTGGAATAAGCTTAGAGCCGTAGGAATTAAGAAAACTAGTAAGGAGTTGCCTGGATATGATGTCCTCCTTCGCAACAGGCGGCAGAAGTCGCCTTAGCTCTAGCTTTATATAGCTTTACAATGAGCTCAGGGGTAAAATAACGCATAAGAACCGCGGAGTTACATTGTATGCTGGACTTTCCCACAAGTTTACATCTGTTGCAAGAAGAGGGTGTTGTAATATTAGGGGGACTTAAAGGTGCATTTTAGGCCATTTTGTGCTAAAATGTGGTAAGAAGACGCGAAAAGTCTTGACTTTTAAAAGCTTAGGTTTTATAATTACGCTTAACAGGTGGAAAAATTAACTAAAGAGAAGGCAAATATGGCAGAACCAACCCCAACCCTCAATGTAGAACAAGCCGTGAAGGCGGTAGTTGAGACTATCGATAAAGAGCGCGAGCGTGAAATTGTTTCGCGGCGCTTTGGCCTTAATGATCGCAAAGAGACGTTGGAGCAGATTGGTGAGCTGCTTGGCATTACTCGTGAACGAGTTCGCCAGTTAGAGAAGGCTGTCGTTTTGCGCCTGAAAGCTCAAGCCGAGAAGGGCGAGTTGCCAGGAATGGCCAACGTTGAGGCTGAGTTGGTTAATTTGATTACCGAAATGGGCTCTGCAGCTCGAATTCAAGATCTCAGCGCTAAGCTGACCTCTGAAAACTCCCGTGTCGATCAGGCTAGGGTAGCTTTTCTGACCCGGCTTTGTCCAAAACTGACTGTCATCGATGAAAACGACTTTTATTACCAGGGTGCGGCTCTGGCCAATAAATATAGTGATAAACAGCTTAAAAAGCGGGTTGAGGATGTAGTCGCCGCCGTCAAACAAGTCGGCGAGCCAAGCTCTATCGATCGTATTGCTGAAGCCGACGGGAAGGGAAGCCCGGAAGAAGTCGCCGCTCTGGCCAGCCTGTCCAAGCAACTGGCAACTCTGAACGGCCGTTGGGGGCTTATCAAGTGGCCGATGGTTAATCCCAAGAACATTCGCGACAAGATTTACATTATTCTGTTTGAGAACGGGAAGTACATGCACTTTTCTGAGATTGCTGACGCCATCAAGAAGTCAGATTTCCGCCGCAAAGACGTCACCACTCAAGCTATCCACAACGAACTAATCAAGGACAAGCGTTTTGTCCTAGTCGGACGAGGCATCTATGCTCTGAAGGAATGGGGCTATAAGAAGGGCACAGTGGCCGATGTTATCACCGAAGTTCTCAAAAAAGCCGGTGAGCCTTTGCACCGCGACGAAATCGTCAAGCGAGTGCTTAAAGACCGTTACGTCAAAGAAACTACTATCCTGTTGAACTTACAGGGCAAACCGCAATTCAAGCGCGTCGCCAAAGCTACCTACACTCTTGCCGACGCTTAAACAAATTAGTAAATCCATATTATAGCTATGAGAGTAGACCGATATCCTGGTAATGCCCCGTTTGAGTTCAGCCGTCAGAATCTAGGCGAAATTGCTCGTTGTTTGTTCGATTTGCGCTCGTCAGATTTTCCTAATGCCGGTCTAGAATTGGTTCGGGATCCAAAGAGTTTTCAGCAAAATCGTTTTGATGATATCTACGACTTCTCGCTGGCCAGACAACTGCCGGAGTTGTTTCGGTTCAATCCAGACACCATTTTGTTTACAGCTAAATCCGCTATACCTCTAGCCGATACCATTAGAGGAGCTTATGATAGTGCCCAGGCATCTCACCCCAACTTGGCTATAATCAACACCGAGAACGGTGAAGCCGTTACTACTGATTATGAACGCCGGCAGCTAGAACCGGTTGTTGCCGAACAGCGTGTTGCTGTGGTAGATCAATTTGCAGCCACCGGAAGGACTATACTTTCATGCCTTGAATTCTGTTCCGACCTTAAAAGTACAGACTCAATAGCCATAGCTGGCCGTTGGTATGATGAGGTGGTTGACGCCAGTATGATTGACTATTCAGAAGTTTCATCAACCCTAGCCCCAGAAATGAAGTCATTAGGTCGACAATGCCTTTTTGTCGAAGGGATGCCGCCGTTGGCAGCCTAAACTGCAAAACTTTTATTATGTACATTTTGCGAACATGGCTTATAGACGGATGGTATGTAGTATAAGACATATGTTCAAGTTAACAATAATAGAGCGCTGGTGGGTAGAGTAGGAACAAGAACAAAAACAAAATAAAAACTAAGATCGAAAAATCAACATAAATCTAGGCGATAGAGCATGCCCCGCAAGCCTAGACAATATGTCGCACAATGTATATTTTGCGACATGCATATATGGATTTAAGTTGATTGATGATACCTCTCTAACAGGGGAGTTTCTGACTATTTAAAACTGTGTGCTCCTAAAATGCCCTGATTGCCGCACTACGCTACAACTACAGCCTTGCGTTAGTCTATATTTAGATATGTGGGCTATGTCGCTTTTTGATTGAAGTATTAAATCCACAGTTTCATCCACAAGTTTTCCACAACAATATTTGCAATATTTGACTTTTCCTTTTTTTGATATCTTTTTATGCTTATTCCCTGCACCTTCACTATTTTCACAAAAGTTTGACTTTTCACGTTTGTGATATTATTTTATATATTTTTGTGATAACTCATATGTTAGCATACTGAACATTTTCCGAACATGAGTAGTGAAGAACGGGGGTACTCTACCTAGTCGCTTCATTGGTGCGCATGGGGTTACTTATAGTAAACTCGCTCTTCAACTCGAACGTCAATATATTCGGCTGGCACTGTCTTCTTCCCCTCTAAGTATTGATTGGCAGCCAGGTAGGTGCCAACCTGTTGCAAGGCATCGGCTGTGGTGGTGAATTTAACGTAGTAGGGTTTGCCGGCTATATAGACGTTAGCTTCCCCAGCCCGGGCTGGTAACTCTATCCGAGCCACACTCAGACCTTTAGCCGCCAGTTGATCACGCACCGTCCGCATAAATCCAACATCGTGGCCAGTTAGTACCTGCCCGCCCGGCTTCAAGGCCAAGGTGGCGGCATCTTTAACCTGAATTAGGCCCAAAGAACTGAGGTCACTAACCTGGTCAGCGGCAATGACTGCCCTGCCCTTTTCATCGATTACAAACTGCTGGCCGCCGTTTTCCAACACCAACACTGGCTCGGCCACCTGAACATAAACAATTGGCGTCCGACTCATAATCGGCAGCACCACCGCGACATTGGTTATCTCTAAGAACTGCTCTTCCAGCTGCTCTTCAATAGCTTTAGTATCTAGGGTTAGTTTGACTTTATTGAGCGGCGAATTATTGAACAGCTTCTGAGCCGCCTTCTGATACTCTTGGAGCGGTCTAAGTATCGCCGAACTGGCCACGTTCTGTTCGTTGACTACTGTTATCTTAGGTGTCGAAGACAATGACAAGGCCCAAGCTGCGCTGGCGATAATCATCAGACCGGCGATAAGTGTCGGCAGATGCTGTAAACGGGACTTTACCCGAGTCCATACCGATGGTCTGTCTCGTGATTGTCGAGCGTCAAATTCGGTGTCACGATTTTGGTAATAGGAAAAAACCGCTTGGTTTTTGGACGGCTGCTTGCCGGCGGCTCGACGACCCTTGGACTCGGTTTGCTTCGATTTTTTGAACATGTTTATCTGTTTTTGACTATCTCTACGATTATATCAGCTAATTCGTCGGCGGCATCTGTTTTAGCTAAAGCCGATATGTTTTTAGCCAGGGCCTGCCGCTCGCGCGCTGAACGCAGCAGTTGACTGATGGTCTGTTCAAAAGCCGCTGGCCGAGCGGCTTGATCTTCAGCCACCACCACCACAGCATGCTGATGGGCCAAAAACTTAGCATTTTTGATTTGCTGGCCATCAGTCAGCTGTGGATTGGGCACCAAGATACAGGCTTTGGCCTGAACAGCAAGTTCAGCTATGGTAGTAGCTCCAGCCCGAGCAATTACCAAGTCAGCCGCCGCTGTAAAATCAGCTAGCTTTTCAGTAAAAGCCACCTCCTGAATTCTGTCACGCAGGCCGGCCGGCAAAGCCGAATAAACCGAAGTCTGGCTGCCGGTTTGATGAATAATCCGCAGGTTTCCAAACGATTCCAGCAGTGAGCCGGCAACATCGGCAAACCATTCATTCAAGCGAGCAGCACCCAGACTGCCACCAGTAATGGTTATCACTAGACTGTCAGTTGGCAATTTTAATCGCCGTCTCAGCCGTAATTTGTCTTCTTTAGAGACTGATTTATAGGTCTTATTCAATGGAATGCCAGTATAGCGAACTTTAGCTTTTGGGTAGTTATAGAACTCCGGCGGCATGCCAACGGCGTGATAAACAGCTCCGCCGGCAATTAGCCGGTTGGCTAGTCCGGGCGTAGCATCAGAGTCATGGGTAAAGTATGGTATTCGGCGCAGGCGGCAAGCAAAACCAATCGGCACCCCCACAAAGCCGCCTTTAATAAAAACTACATCTGGTCGAACCCGGCTCAGAAGAGTTAGGCTTTGAAAAAACCCAGCAGTAAAATAAAACACATCGCGCAAATTTAATAAGTTGGTCTTAACATCTAACAGGTGTGACCAAAATGACTCACCATGATAGCGCCGGAACTTCCCGGCCCTAATGGTGTAATAACGATCCAGATCTTTAGACTTTCGCGGCAAGTCCTCAAACCGGCTACCCTTTTCTAATACGTAGGATATGGTGGCTTTCGGCTGATGAATACGAAGCTTATGAGCGACGGCTAGAAGGGGCGTAATGTGTCCCCCGCTGCCCCCGCCAACTAGCAGAACTCTCACGGCGTGAACCCTCCTTTACATCCAAGCTGACTCGGAAATTGGTATAGCGCGACACGGCAAAAACCAGGCCGACAGCAGCTCCTACAAACATCAAACTAGTGCCACCGTAACTAACAAACGGTAAAGTGATTCCTTTTAGCGGCAGCAGCCCCACCATGGCGCCGATGTTAATTACAGCCTGGGTACTCAGCCAAGCCAAAACTCCGGCAACAAGTAGGCGCATGTAATCGTCTGGGGCGCGTTCGAAAATTCTCATAATTCGGGCAAACAAGCCGACGAATAAACCAATTAGCACCGCTGATCCCAGAAAGCCAAATTTCTCGGCATAAATAGCGAAAATTGAATCGTTAGCTGCCTCTGGTAAGTAGCCGTAAGCCTGAACACTTCGAGCTAATCCCAAGCCAAACATACCGCCGGAGCCGACGGCAATCAGGGCTTGGCAAGACTGGTAACCTGCTCCCTGGCAATCGGCAGTCGGATTTAAGAATGTTTCTACCCTAGACCGCCGATAAGCACTAGTGGAAATAGCTAAAAATAAGCCAATTAAAACCACCCCGGCCACTATCACAATGCGTTTCATAGGCATACCGGCCACAAATGCCATTGCTGACATAATGGCCACCATAACAGCTGCCGATCCCAGATCGGACTGCAGAACAGCCACCACCGCTCCGATAATACCTAGGGCAATTAACAGAGGTTTGAGAGTCTTATTCCAATCACTAAGAGTCCCCTCTCTAATGCGAGCAGTTAAAAAGCCAGCCAGCCAGACCACTAGAGCAAATTTGATTAATTCAGCCACTTGGAAAGAAAAGCCGCCTACTTGAATCCACCGGTAGGCGCCATTAACTTGCTCGCCAAAAATACGCACAGCTACCGCTGAAAAGCCAGCTATGTATAACAGGGGTCGCTCAAATCGCTTCCAGGTAGTTGGCCGAATATTGCCGACAGCTATAAAGGCAGCTACCCCTAAAGCAATGGCAATTAACTGTTTAGAAACATAATAATTGTCCGAAACGTTATTTTGAGCCGCTAGGGCCGGACTTATGGCGAAAACCGTAATTAGACCGACTGCCATAAGAATTACGCTTAAAAGCGGCAGTATGTAGTCTGGGCGGTGCCTGCGAGCAATGGTTTCATCAGTTCGCTGCAAAGACGAGGACCGCCGTTCGGCCGTTTTGACAGCTCTCATAAGTACCTGCCCAGGACAAACAGCGCCACACCGGCCACACCGGCCACCTGCCCCAGAATCCAGAACCGCATGGTGACCTTGGTTTCTGGCCAACCAATAGCCTCAAAGTGATGATGGAGCGGCGATATCTTAAACAGTTTCTTGCCATTGCGCAGCTTCTTGGAAATAATTTGCAGAATAACCGACCCGGTCTCGGCTACAAAAACAATGCCAATTACCGGCAACACCCAAACTGTATCTGTAATCATGGCCACAACGCCTAGGGCTGTCCCTAGGGCGAACGATCCGATGTCCCCCATAAAGAAGCGGGCTGGATAGACGTTAAACCAGGTATAGCTCAACAAAGCTCCGACTATGCTCAAGCAGAATCCAGCAACTCCATAGCGGGCTTGAATAAAGGCTACGACAGCGTAGGCACCGAAGGCAATGGCCGATAAGCCGCCAGCTAAGCCGTCTAGGCCATCGGTAATATTTACGGCGTTAGCGGTAGCTACCACCACCAACACGAATAGAGGCACAATTAGCCATCCCAAAGCTAATTCGCTGCCGCCCGGCAAACTGATACTGGTGACGTCCAGCTTGGCAAAAAAGTACCAGCCACCAATTAAAGCTATCAGGGTGGTCATCAACAGTTTTAACTTCGATGGCAAGCCAGCCACGCCCTGCCCCAATCCACGTATGTTGATAATGTCATCCAGCAAGCCAACGAATCCGGCTCCGACAAAGGCCGCCAACGGTAGCCAGGTTTCACTTCGGCTGATATTCAGCGCCAAAGTTACCAGGGCCACGCTAACCACAAAAATCAGTCCGGCCATGGTTGGAATATGACGATCGTGCTTTTTGGCATGCAATTTAGTGAAAACCTTGGCGATTTGCCCGGTCAAAGTCGTTGTCCGCGGCTTTTTCCACCACTCATATTTATAGGCAAACCAGGAAAAAACAGGGGTCAGCAACATACTCAGCATGAAAGTTGCTATGCCCAAGCCTAAAATTCGCAGCAAGGTGTTGGTCTCAATAACTAGCTCTAGAGTTTCATGCATAGTTGTCATTATTATACCTCACGAGCCTTTCGGAGACACTGCAAAATTATTGATTAGCATTTGAGCTGCTGCCGAGAAAATTGGTCCAGCTGCTCGGGATCCGGCGTAACCGGGCAAGCCCGGCTCATCGACTCTAACCACTATTACATACTCAATCCTATCGCCGCCGACAAAACCCATGAACATACCATTGTATTTATCTTCATAATAGCCGCCGTCCGGCCGGGGAATCTGGGCTGTGCCGGTTTTGCCGCCAATACTATAGTTGCCTGGTAGATTTCTCCAGCCATAAACTACATGATTGGTTTGCATGACTCGCTGCATAAAATCGCGGATGGTCTCTGAAACGCTTGGACTTACAACATCTCGGACAGCGACCCCTGGTTTAGTCACCTGTTCTTGTCCATCCGGCAGAATCACTTTATCAACCAGGTGCGGACGATAATAGGTGCCGCCGTTGAGGACGGCTGAAATAGCTCCTCCAACCTGCAGCGGTGTCGCCGACATTCCCTGGCCAAAGGCGGTATTGGCATACTGGATATCTAATCCAAAGCCTTCGGTTGGACTTGGGATTATGCCGGCCTGCTCGTAACCTTGCTCTACCCCGGTTGGTTTGCCAAATCGGTAATGATTAGTCATGTAGTCATACCAAGTTGTTCGAGCTTTCTCGTTAATCTGGCCGCCACCCATCTGCATTAATAACCAGGCTGCTCCGGTGTTTAGCGACATCGTCAAAATATCAGCCACGCTGCGAGTGCCAGCGCCGCGGACCTCCTCAACATTAGTAATTTCCTTATTATCAATTTTAAGTATCCCGGGATCGTAATAAGTCGTGTCCGGTTTAACCGAGCCGCTGTCCAGCGCCGCGGCTGTGGTTAGGGGCTTCATGACCGAACCAATTTCCAACGGACTACTGACCGAAGAGTTATTGAAAACCGCTCCATCCTCAACTTTAAAAAACTCGGCTGGATTATAGGTTGGGTAGTTAGCCATGGCTTTAATGGCCCCGGTGTTAGGATCCATCACCAAAATGCTGCCGGACTTCGACCGAGCCTGATCCAACCCTGCTTTGAGAATATTCTCCAAATGACGCTGCATCGGTACATCAATGGTTAAAACAACCTCCTCGCCCGCCACTGGATCAATAATTACGTTGTCACTATTAGCCGCCAAGGGCACGCCCTTAGCATCAGTTATAGCTTTCAGTTGCCCGGGTGTGCCCCGCAAATCTTCATCGAGGGCTTGCTCGACACCATACTTACCCTCGCCTTCATCATTGACAAAACCCAGTACTTGAGCCGCCAGTGACCCCTGGGGATAAACTCGCTGCGACTGCGCTCGAGTGCCAACACCTTTAATTTCCAACTCGGCAATAGCATCTGCCTGATCCCGCGTCAATTTCTTGGCTAGAATGGCATAGCGGGTGTCTGCCTGCATCTTTTCCTCATACTCAGTGGCGTTACCGCCGATAAGTTTGGCGACCTTTTCGGCCGCGTCCTGTGGATTGCGAACAAACTTTGGGTCGGCAAACAAAGTAAACCGCTCCTCATTTAAGACCAACGGCACCACCTTATCGCCATCATGAGCCATAATAGTGCCGCGCTCTGGCGGCACTTCGTATTCCTTAAACTGACCGGCCAAAGCCATATCGTGGTAATAACTGTGACGAATCACCTGTAAATAAAAAAGTCGCACCAAAATCAAACCAAACACTATCAGCACCAGAACGTACCAACTGCGGGCTCGGGTCAGAATATGCGGCCTTTTAGGGGTTTTTAGCGAAACTGGCGGCATACCACTATTCTACTACTGATTGATAGTTCCGGTTGGGACTACACTAACTAGGTTTTTAGCCGGGTCACTGTTTTGGACGCGGTCCAAAGCCTGCAACCGGGCTGAAGCCACCTCAAGCTCGGCATGTTCCTGCCGCAATTCGGTCTGCTGCCGATTCAAATCGTTGATCTGGTAACCATAGCTGTTGGTTTTAGTCACCTGGGTTAAATACAGCAGCCCAAGCAGACAGGCCAAGACAATCAAAATAATGGTGTTGCTAACCGGGCCAATTCCCTTTTTGGATGAGCGGAAGCTGGTGGTATTTTGGTTTCTTTGACCAAATCGGGTCGATCGGCCGAGAGCAATGCTGCTGGAGTATGTCATATTTTTCCTTTTTTGTTTTTGGTGGGGCAAGCGGCTCAGCCGCCCACCCCGGGCGTCGACGCTAAGTTTCGTTTAGAGAACTTTAACGCGGACTTTGTATGTTCGGGAGCTACCTTTTACCGTAATTGGCATTAGTCGTTCCCCTTCCTGTGTTTATTTTTACGGCGGCTCGCAGTTTGGCACTACGGGCTCGCGGGTTTAAAACTAGTTCAGTCGTCGTGGCTGTAACCGGCTTCTTGGTTAGAACTTCCAGTTCAGCATCATATCGTTTGCCGCCATGCTCAGCCAAAAATTGCTTGACCAGGCGGTCTTCCAGGCTGTGAAAGCTAATGATAGCTATCCTGCCTCCTGGCCTCAGTAACTTCAGCCACAGGGGCAAGGCCCGCTCTAGCTGACCCAGCTCATCGTTAACAGCAATTCTCAGAGCTTGAAAGGTCTTAGTTGCCGGATGAGTTTTACGCCACTTACTGCGCAGAGCTTTTTCAACCACCCCAGCCAACTGTTTGGTTGAACTGATCGGCCGAGCCTCTACGATGGACCGGGCAATCCGCCGAGCTCGAGACTCTTCCCCGTACTCGCGTACGATCCGGACTAATTCACCTTCTGGATAGTCGTTTACGATCTGCTCGGCAGTCAGCGCCTGGGTCTGATCCATGCGCATGTCCAGCTTGGCATCTTCTGTAAACGAAAAGCCACGACTATTATTGTCAAGGTGCGGTGAACTGACTCCGAGGTCAGCCACGATGATATCGAACTGCTCACCTTCTTCAACCAGGACCCGGGCAGAGTCCGCGAAGTTATCGTGGACTATTTTGACCGGCCGGCCGCTAAAAGTTGCTTGCAATTCTTTGACAGCCAGAAGGTCACGGTCGACCAGCACGCTGCCGCTATCAGTTAAGGTTCGTTCCAATATTGCCCTGGCGTGTCCGCCGTAGCCGGCAGTAGCGTCCAAAAGGGTTTCCCCTTTGACGGGCTGCAGCGCATCGATAACAGCGTCAAGCAGTACTGGAATATGTTTTTGGTGATCTTTTTGTTTCATTTTTTTGTTTTGTTTCAAAGTCACCTAATCAGCAGTCAACATTTTTGTTTTTAGATATGTTTTTGTTTTTGTTTCCAAGCGTTTTTAAAGTGAAAGTGATTTGACTGGTTTTCCCTAGTTACCCATTGAAGACCGTATGTCGAACCGCTTTCTAAAAACCCTTGTTTGAGAGACTTTTGTGTGAGGTGGAGTTTTGGGAGGTGTTTTTCCTAAAGGTACCAGGGTTATTAGCGTGGTTTTGCCTTGTCCCACGTGTTGACTGCCAAATAGCTGACTTTGACCTAAGTTGTTAATGTTCTTAACTAGCGCTGATACGCCAGTATTTGCCAGCTCTTACCGCTGTTACTGCTCGGTCGATACCAGCAAAATCCAGCAGATGCTGTTCAAAACTGATTCGACCTTGCTTGCGATCAAGCACTGCCACAGACTTGCCCATTCGAAACTGAACGTTCAGATCGGCCGTTTTTTCGTCCAGGATATTGCCCTGCAACTGCGGCTCAACCAGCTCGTCCCACACTGCTTTGGGATACAGGTGGAGATAATTCCGAAAACCTCTGGTGATAACTACCCCGCTAGCAAACTCAGATCGAAGTTCGGTCGGTATGGT
The DNA here is from genome assembly GCA_964493895.1 of uncultured Candidatus Saccharibacteria bacterium. Classification (GTDB taxonomy): domain Bacteria; phylum Patescibacteriota; class Saccharimonadia; order Saccharimonadales; family JAGQNJ01; genus CAYRSA01. The sequence continues at coordinate 33,751 of CAZBPY010000004.1, forward strand.
TAACCGCCGCTTGTCGTCGAGTCTCCTTTCGAAATAGTCCACCGCCATTGGATATAGGCCAGTCCTTTGCTTTTATATGTTCTCGTGGTTTTTGTTTTGTGTTTGTGTGGTAACCCACGTTGACCCACTGCCAACAGCATACTACCCACCACTACCCACAATCAAGGGGTTTTAGTGACGATTTTCCCTATTTATCCACAGTTTTGACATATTACAAAACCCCTACGCTACATGTAGTGTGCAGGGGTTTGTTTTATACGCTAGAGCTTACTGGCCTTGAGTCGTGGCCTCAACCTGACCGTAGACTGTCGGATCGACACCCTCTGGAGCGGCCGGTACAGTTCCGGTACTGCCCAATCGTCGTTGTTCATCAGTTTCTGGGCTTCCGTCGGTTTGACCTCCAATAACTCTATCCAGAGCATTATTGGTGCTCTCAACAACGTTGCCAACACTTTCGATGACCTGACCGGGAGTAGCCGCTCCCGTCGCAACAGCACCGCCAACGCCGAGTGTTGCAGCACCTGTCACAGCTAGACCAGCTACAGCCGCCCGGCCGGCAACAGATTTAACTTTTGCTCGCCGATTTTCCCTTCGCTGCAGGACGTCTTTGTTATCTTCCAGCCATTGAGCCCTATCAGCATCCTGTTGTTCTTGAATCTCATTATGTCGTTTTGGATATGGGCCAATTTCTTTTGCCGAACTATAGGACTTGCCACTGCCAATCAGAGGCTTCTTGTCCGTCGCCGACTCTACTTCAGGCACTAATTCGGCCTTGGCTCTTTGGACGTTTTTTGGATGCGTAGGATCACTTTCCAGTCTGGTTACTGCTTGAACAGGATGGCGAACAACAGCTTTAAGGGGTTGAAATCGACTTTGTGTATTGTCTATATTTGGCATAACTGTTATATAATAGCAAACATAAGCACTTTTGTCAATATTGGGGTGTTATTTAGTTTTCCGGCGGACTGAAATTTCCTTAGCGAACCATTTGGCTGATGGCCGTATTTCACGCTGCATACCCTGCTGGCGGTTGACACTGATTAAGCCAAACTTTGGCCACCATCCATAAGCCCACTCAAAGTTATCCAGCAGGCTCCAATGCAGATAACCTCGCACTTGGACACCTTCGCTGAGAGCTTTCTCCATGGCAATAATCGTTTCTTCCAACCACCACTGGCGATACTGATCTTGCTCATCGGCTACACCGTTCTCAGCCACAATAATTGGCTTGCGGTAATGCGCCCAGACGCGCATCAGCAGCGGATATAGCCCCTCGGGTTCCATATACCAACCTAGGTCATTAACCGGTACGGCCGGGTTGTCCCGCCGAAAGTTTTTATAATAATCAGTAAAGTAATAATTAAAGCCAACAAAATCCTGCTGGCGCCGAATCCGATTCAAAAACCACCAGTTCCAATAGTAGCGCATCCATTTGGTAGAGATCGAATCAATCAGATTGTGCGGCCGCTTGGCCTGAATATTAGCCAGCTGGGCAGCGATGCCAACCATGAGGCTAGGATTTTTGTGCTTTAGAATCCTATAGGCTTTTTTATGAGCCCGAATCAGGTTGCAATAGACTAAAAAGGCCTTCGGCCAATTGCGCTCGTTCGGCGGCCACTCCCCCGCTCCATAACCAAAACCGACATAAACATTAGGTTCGTTCAGGGTAATAATGTAGGTCAGGTCTTCACTATACTCGTCAGCAATTTTCTGAACAAACCGCTCAAAATCCTTAATATTGTCTCTTTTTGCAAAGCCGCCCTTATCGGTGAACCAGGTCGGCATCGTCCAGTGCCAGATGTTTAAAAACGGCTCCAGGCCTAAGGCCCGCATCTCACGAATATACTGGCGGTAGTGTTCGATTTCCTTTTCGTCCCATTTGCCTGGGCGAGGTTCGATACGCGACCATTCAATGCCAAACCGAAAAGCATTCAGATTCAATTTCTTGGCCAGTTTAAAGTCCTCTTTATACATCTGGTAATGCCGAACGCCGCGGCCGGAAACATAGTTGTCCGGGTCCTCGGCTGACTTTTTGATATCTTCCCAACCCGGCAGCCACCCCAGGCGCTGATGAGCCGTTTTGGCCAAGTCTTTGGCATGGGCCAGTTCCCACACTGACCACTGGTTATCGGTGCCGCCCTCAACCTGGTGCGAGGCTGTAGAGGCTCCCCAAAAGAAATTCGGCGGAAATTGATTCTTGTATTTATCCATAAGCGCTTCTTGGCCTATTGTACCAGGCTTATAGCCGATTCAGAGGATATCGACTTTTTTGGCGGCTTTGTATGACCAGCTAGCCAGGCGGTTGAATTTAGCACCGCGCGCCGTTCTTAAGAAATCCTTCAAATCTTTCTGGGACTAACGGTATTCAGGGTTTTCAAAGTCGAATCGTTCGCCCTTATCCCATTTGCTGCGCTGGTTGCCGCCAACTGGAAAACCGCCGGCATCCTTCAACAATCGAGCCAAGTGCATCAAGTTCCAGGTCATGAAGGTGGTATTTCGATTAGTAAAATCATTGTCCAATCCTGCCCTAGAGCCATCATCCAATTTGTCGCCATAGCTTGGTCCGGGCCCGGCTTCGCCTATCCAGCCGGCATCGGCTTGCGGCGGAATTGTAAAACCGATGTGCCCCAAACTGTAGAGCACATTCATGGCGCAGTGTTTGACTCCGTCTTCGTTGCCGGTGATCAAGCAGCCGCCCACTCGGCCATAAAAGTCATACTGCCCTTCTTTGTTAAGCTCGCCGGAATGTCCATACAGCCGCTCGATAACTTTCTTCATTTCAGAAGAATTATCTCCCAGCCAAATCGGCCCACAAAGCACTAAAATGTCAGCGGCCAGAATCTGCCTTAAGATGGCCGGCCACTCATCTTTGGCCACACCATGCTCGGTCATATCATCATAAACACCCTGAGGGATATCGTGGTCAATGGCTCGGATGACAGTAGTCTTTACTCCCTGTTTGTCCATGATCCGGCGACTGACTTCAATCAGCTTTTCAGTGTGGCTCTCATCCGGACTGCGCTTTAGGGTGCAGTTGATATACACCGCTTTTAAATCGCGAAAATCTTTCACAGCCATACTGCCATTATGCCCCCATGTTAGGGTATAAGTCCAGTCATTTCACGGCTGACATTTGAATCTTTAAATTCTGTGGAGCGTCTTTACCAAAGCGTGTCTGCCAGTACTCCTGGATCCCACTATCTTCAAGTTTATCTTTTCGAGCCTTAGCTCTGTCATGATTTTCTCTTGCCTCAGTAATTATATCTGATACATCTTCTTTTGTTTCTGAAAACTTATTCTCTAGGCGAAACGGCGATTCAGCTTTTAATACGACTACAAAGGTGACCTCAGGATACTTATCGACTAGCTCGGCCATTTCTGACGAAAGTGTACCGCTTGTACCAAAACCATCCGGCAATCTGACAGTCAGAGGAACTCCAGGTGCTCTTTCCGACACATCCTTGATAAGATGCTCTATATCTTCAACTTTGGACCAGGCTTTTTCTCCTTGTTGGCTAGGCTGTTCTTGACTTGCAACATCTACCGTTATGGACTCAATGTCGGATAGCTTTATACCTCCTTGAATTTGGGCCTCTGTGTAGTAATCTCTACGGGCCCCAGGTGTATATTCGGCGACCTCTCGTGCCGTCTCCATTTTGACCGCATCTCTAAAGCCCATCAGCCGGCTGCCTCCGGAAGTGGGACTTACGCTATCACCGATTGTAAAGGTTGATCGCTCAGATACTTCAGGCTTTAAAATAATTGTTGCATCTCCGTAACCACTGGCTATGCCCCCACCCACATTACCTTGCCTCTCTAAAGTTGTATCTGTCAAATAGCCGTAAGAAATATCCTCTTCTCCTGGTTCAGGTGCAATTCCAAGCTTCCTCTCGGCTTGCACACGTGTTGATAGGCCTTTTGTCCCACCATACCCGGCTTCGAACTGTGATTTCTTTCTACCCTCCTCTAGCATGCCCTCCAACCCATATCGAGGTAAGTTAATGGCAATCCGCATGGCTGGCTCCCTGACTTCAGCTGTAGATACAACACCTTCGGATTGCTCTTGGCTCAAATTGAATCTTTGGGCGATTTCTGCTGCATCAACCTCTGGTGAATGCTCTAACAGCTCTTCTACTTTCTGCGAAGGTGGCTTCACTACGCTACCCTCAAGAGACACACTCCCTGTCTCTTTGGCGACCTTGACTATGTCCTCTTGATCAGTTGTTTCTGGATTTTGCAAGGCATAAGGAGCTAGATCGCCAGCTTCTATCATTGGGTTGGGGCTGTATTCCAATGTTTGAACCATTGTCATGGGATCCTGTGCTGGTTCTAGTTCGAGAGTTGCGGGCATATTTTTATTCTTTGTTTTATTACTTGAATAACACTACTTTAGTATTGTAGCATTTTTTTGTAACTTTTGCAATATAAACGTCGTGTTGTAGTGTTAACTAGTGTTTTTTGGACTTTCGGCGCGGCTGGTGATCTTTGTAGGCTAGTTCACGGCGCAACTCATCAATTCGGATGATGTACTTCTCATAAGGTTTTAGTAAGGAGGAATAAAACCGGTTCGGTGTCATGATAGCTTTGAGGCGATTCTTTTCGGCGAGATACTCGGCCAAACAGTAAAAGTCACCGTCACCGGAGACAATGATGGCTTTCTCGTACTTTGGCAGGAACTTCATAGCATACAGAACCAGTTCGGCGTCAACATTTCCCTTCACCGCTGGACCATCTTTCTTTTTATCGCCGTTTTTGCCGGAGGAGCCGTTGCCACCGGCACTTGACTCATCAGCTGGCCCCATGCCGCCAACCGTCGGCTTTAAAACCACCGAATAGCCCATGTCATGCAAGCCGTGGTACATATCTTCATGCTCGTACATATAGCCAATGAACAAAAAAGCCCGCGTCACACCGTATTCGGTCTTAAGGTATTCGTAGAACTTTTTCCAATCCATCTTCCAGCCCACCCGCTGAGTGCCCAGATTCAGATTTTGGCTGTCAATAAAGGCGTAGACACCTTTGGGTTTGGCTGGTTTTTTTCTTCGAAATGGCCGCATTTATGGATATTGTACCATTATTAAGCTTCGAGTTTCTGAGCACGCCTCAATAAATTAGCGATATTATGATTAAACCATTTGATGGTGCCGCTGTGCTCACGTATCAACGGTACGATCTCGTTTGGGGCGTCTTCAGCCCATAGCCGCAGGCGCCTCTGAGCTTGCCAGTAAAGCACGATTGGATCCAAAATTCCTAAGGCCACCACAAAAGGAGCCTGTGGCGACTGCTGCAATGGCTGCCAGATTTGACTGAGCTTTTCTTTTGTAAGCCCGGGGTTGTTAGCCTTATAGTCCGATCTAGCCTTAAGAAACAGTGGGTTGTGCATGACCACTGATGCTGGATCAGTCCCGCCGGCAGCGTAGATTCCCGGTGCCAATAGCTCACCGTTCTGGCGTTGAGCATGAAGCCCCATGCCCATTCCCAAACTCACTCCGCAAAATCGTCGCTGTCGATAATCAACTGTTGACTGCAGATAGTTTTTACGAATATCTTCGGCACAATCAGGCAGTAGTCCAGGATTTCCGCCGATCAAGACCTCATTCGGATATTGATATGCTAGCACATCATAGCCACCATCATTCAGAGTATCAATCGCCAAGCCGGCACCTCGGAAATAGTCAATTTCTCCGGAGTGACCGCAGACTAAAGCCGCCGATTGGCCGCTGGGTCTGTCGGCTGGAAATTCTCGTCTTTCAAACGCCAAGCTCATAGCAAGGTTATTATGCCAGAAAACAGCCGGCTATCCATGAGCGTCATGACCTAGAGTCACAGTGGACCTCTAGCCAATCGGCAATCTCGCCAACAGTCAACTTGTCAGTCGCTACCTTGACCGCAAAATCCTCTAGCTCACCCTTCCTAAAGCTGGGTTTGACTTGGTTAATATCCAGCAATGTGATTGCCATTAAAATCGCCGTCCGCTTATTCCCATCAACAAACGGATGGTCACCTATAATGGTTCGCAAAATCGCTGCGGACTTCTCGAATATAGTCGCATATAGAACCTGGCCAAATACTTCCTGTTGTTGAGCGGCTATGGCTGACTTAATTGGGCTTAGATCGCGAATACCGCTAGAACCGCCAGTCTCTGTTATCACAAGCACGTGTATTTCTAGTGCTTGCTGAAGGGTTAGCAGTTTCATCTCTGGCTCAGATTTTCAAAATCTTGACGATACTTATCAAGAAGTTTCTTGGCCGATTTAATCACCTCGGCATCATCGCTGATTGATGCTTCGGCTTTTAGTTGATTAACAATTGCTTTTCGAATGTAGTCACTTCTAGAGGAGTAGTCCTTTTTAGCCTGTTTGTCCAAAGACTCAACTAATTCTTCAGGTAATGATAGATTGAAAGTTTTGCTTGCCATACAATAATTGTATCAAACTTGTATATAAAGTCAAGCTTGCAGCCGCTTCGGCAAGTCTTTGATCTTGAGGCGTTCTTGCTTGGTGGTGTCGCGGTCGCGGACCGTCACCGTACCATCTTCCAGGGTTTGGAAATCAATTGTCACACAATACGGGGTTCCGATCTCATCCTGGCGGCGATAACGCTTGCCAATATTGCCGTTGTCATCCCACTCGGTCGCCAGCTGCGGCGCCAAGTCTTCAAAAATCTGGCGAGCTTTTTTAACTAGCTCGGGCTTGTTTTTAAGCAGCGGGAAGACAGCCGCTTTGACAGGCGCTAAATCGCGATGCAGCTTCAACACAGTCCGCTCTTCCCCGTCTATTTCCTCAACCGTATAGGCGTCGCACACAACCGCTAGGAACATTCGTCCCATACCAACGGAGGTCTCCAAAATCCACGGGATATATTTTTCTTGAGTAACTGGATCCCGGTAATGCAAGTCGGTGCCAGAGAATTTCTCGTGTTGCGTGAGGTCATAATCAGTACGGTCATGAACCCCTTCAATTTCATCAAAGCCCCACGACGGAAAGTTGTACTCAATGTCCCAAGCATCAGCCGCGTAAAAAACCAGATTTTCATGTTGTTTCCAGCGCAAGTTTTCTTCGCGCACGCCGATATCTAAATACCACTGCCAGCGTTCTTTTTTAATGCGCTCGTAATTTTGTTTGTTTTGATGCGGCGGAACGAAATATTGGGTATCAGCTTGTTCCATCTCGCGGGTCCTAAACAGGAAGTTTCGAGGGCTGATCTCATTGCGAAAAGCTTTGCCAATCTGAGCAATTCCAAACGGCACTTTCATACGAGTGGTATCAACCACATTTTTGAAATTGAGATAAATGCCCTGGCAAGCTTCGCCCGGCAAATAAACCGGCCGGTCGTTCTTGCCGGTAAAATCACCCAGGTTCGATTGAACTAGCAGATTAAATTTAACTACCCTAGCAAAGTCTTTCTTGCCGCAGTTGGGACACTTGATTTTATCACGATTGGCATCAAACAATTCATTAATTTCCTCTTCAGACATTTTCTCGTCAGCTGTGACACCGATTGCCTCCAACTCTTTGTCAGCACGGATGCGGTAATGGCAGTTCTTACATTCGGCCAATGGGTCAGAAAAGCCGCCAACATGCCCCGAAGCTTCCCAAACTTTTGGATGCTTGAACATGGCCGAATCCAATCCAACATAATCTGATCGTCTAGTAACATTAGCTTTCCACCAAGCCGCTTTTAGATTGTTAAGCAGCTCGACACCATAGGGCCCAAAGTCATAGAGACCGGCTTCACCACCGTAAATTTCGCTACCCGGATACACAAAACCGCGCCGCTTGCACAGAGCGACAATATCATCCATAGAAACTTTTTTGCTCATTTCAAAATCAAGTATAACAGATTACACTTTGGTGAGCGTCAGGCGTCTGCCCAGAACCGCTGCTACTTGGGCCAACGTCTGGTACGTTGGGCTTGCCTGACCATTTTCAATTCTGGCAATCATGGCTTGAGTTACCCCAGCTTTTTTTTGCCAATTGCACTTGGGTCAGTTTCATCTCATGCCGGGCTTGAATGAATTGTATAAAGAAGTCGGTTCGATCTTTATAGCTGACCACGGACCCCTGTTGGAGCTTCATTTTCTGGTGCTCGGCGATCATATTTCCAGTTCTTGCTGCGGATCTATTATGTAAGCCATTCTTATGATATACCTTAAAAGATATATCACGAAGACCCTGGCCCAATGTGCTGGACTAGTTAGTGGATTGCTTGACAAGAGATTTAAGTAGCCCCTCGAGATCTTCGAGGATCTGATCGGCACCACCAACTACAGCAATTTTGGCTGGAGTTTCCGCCAGCAATAGACGCATCATTTTTATGTGGCTATCAGAATACAACCCAGATTGGTGGGCAAAAAAAGCCTGGGCTTCAAAATCGAATTGATAAGAAGTGTTGGGCTCTAATTTGGCACCGTAAATGTCGGTGTTGAGATTCGGAGTGTGCCCGCCTAGCCGCAGGGCTTGCATGTACAACCATGATTCGGCTAAAACAATGCTCAGCGAAGTGTTATCCAAAGTCGCCAGCGTTCGCAGTAGGACATGGTAATAATCAGCCTCGCAATCATCTTGAGTGATTTTATCAATCAGTTTCAAGGCATTGTAGCCGGCTGTAGTCCGGTTGATGTCGCTAACAATGCGACCATAATGGGTTACCAGACGAGCTGACACTAGAGTGCCGATGTCGCGTCGACCGACCAAAAAACTGATTTCTGATACACTAAATAGCTCTATGCCGCCGGCCAGTTTGCTTTTGACCCGCCGAACACCTTTAGCCATTAGACGCAGTTTGCCATGTTCGGGCGTGATAATAGTGATGATCCGGTCAGCCTCCCCGAAGTTGATCCGGCCAAGAATTATGCCCCTGGTTTGTTGGCTATTCATGGTTAACACCTATACTTTCATCGACTAGCCAGCAAAGCTTTTCCAGACTAGTGTCAGATTTATAGTAATAGCCATTGATGCCAAGTTTGCTCTGGTCAGCGCTAGCCAAGTTTAGCCGGTCAGACTCCAGGCTGCTTAAAATTAGTACCGGAATGGCTTGCCAATCGCTGTGGCTGCGAAGTTCATAGAGAAACTCGACACCGTTGTGATGCGGCAGTTGAATTTCCAGAATAATTAAATCTGGCAGTGCGGCATCGGTAGCATTGATTGCCGACTGGGCATCCTGCGCTCTTAGTACGTGATGACCTTCAGCCATCAAAGCCGAGGCGTAGGTCTTCGCCAAAACATGATCGGGTTCGACCAGTAACACCTGTGACATACTATATATAGTACCGCGTTTGCCTACAGTAACGCTAGTTGTTGGCTGGGTAGCAGCGTGGCAGCCAGTCCGGTTTGGCGGCCGGACTTTATAGCCCGCAGCGGTGCTTCCATACCGGCTAGCAAACTGTCAGCAATATAAATTCCGACTCCACTGTTTTGGGTAAAGCCGCTGGCTGGCTGCCGCGCTTGGCCAAAAAGCTTCCGAGCTACTTGCAAGTCTTCAGCTGAAACATTAGCCGTCGGGCTGACTACCCCCGTGTCAATGCCCTCTTCGGATGACTTAGCTATTAAAGTCAATGATTGCTTGGGCCGGCGTAAGCCACCGGTCAAAAAGGTGTAGGCCAAGGCCAGCAAGGCGGCTTTAAGCCCCGATTCATTGGCCATAACTTGCGGCATCGACCCGGTCACTTTGATGTCCAGACGACTGTCATAAAGTTTGGACAAATCATACAGTTCTTGAGCCACATCGTAGAGAATCGCTGTGACTGACACTGGGGTCAGTGGCAGTTGTAGTTGCGGACTACTGGTAATCAGCAAATAGCTATCGATCAGTTTCAGACCGCTATTGGCAGCGATTTCTATCGACTGCAAGTTCTCGGTGGTATCCTGTGACTCGGCTAATTCGGCTAGCCGGGCAATTTGGGTCAGCGGCAGTTTCAGCTCATCTGCCAGAGATTTCCATAGGTCCACCCCTGTTATTTGTGGCTCGCTCACCGCCTGCTATCCTCACTTATCTAGTGAGTCCAGTATAACCAACTAAGGCGTAAATTTGAAGTTAGCCAGAATATTATCGAAGAAATCGCTGCGGAATTGATCGCCCTCGGTCCACAGTTTAATAGTCTTGTCGCGAAGCGGTAACAAAACCAGCGTGCCGGTTTTATTCTCACCCAGATCTCCGGTGATTTGGGTGCCAATAACATTATCGACATTAACTGGTTTGTAGGGAGCTGCCTGTGCTGCACCTTGTTTGACCCGGCCATCAAAACTGCGCAGTTCGTCGGCATAGCTGCTATTAGTTACTTGGACTCGAAGAGCATAGTTGGCTCCAGTTTCTACGCCGGGCACAAAATTGGGCTGGAAATAACCATCAACAGCCAGCGAGCCGTTGTCACGCTGGTCAACATAGGCTGACCAAGTTTTCGGGTATTTTATTGATAATGTGCCGGCCGATGATGGGCTTTGGTATTCCTTCAAGGGTTGTTTTTCGCGCTGGATAAATTCATTGTCCTTTTCGGTAGCCGTTTCCTGCTCAGCTACCTCGACAGCTGTAGCAATTTTTTGATCAACATTGTTTTTGTAATCCTGTCGTCCGGCGTAAGCCCACAGGGCAAAACCAAGGGCAGCAAAAAAGAAAACCACCGCCAAGATTAACGGAATTAATAGTACGTTTATTGAGCCCTCTTGCCGGCCCGAGATCTTCATACTGCTTATGTTATATCAAAATTGGTACAGGTGCAAACCGGTCTTTTTCGACGATTTCACTGGCTTACGTGAATTAATAGTAAAAGCAAAACTCACCAACTTTACACCCTTCCCTTTTTTGCCGCCGTATTCTTGGATGATTTTGTTATCAAGCTTTTCCATGTATGGTTGCAGCAGAAAAACAAAAACACCATCAGCTGGAGGCCAGCGACGACGCCAAAAATTAGTCCAGTAAATTTTAACCTGTTTGCGGTAGCGCCAGGTTACCATCCTCGAGTAAATCACCAGCAGCGGATTTAACTCGAAACCGACGACTTTGAGACCACGCTGGGCGGCGGCTTTGAGCACCCGACCGTCGCCGCTGCCTAGCTCGATCAAGGTTTGTCCGGGCTTTAAATCCAGCAAATCCAAGGCCGCCGCCACCTTTGGGCTAAGTGTCGGTAGGAACGGCGCGCCAAAAATAATCACAAAGCTGAAAGCCACAAAGACAACAGCCACGATAACTAGTGCTATTTGCCAAGCAAGTTCCATTAGCTCTTGATCTTGTTGAGTTTATTTTCGGCTTGCTTTAATTTTTTCTGCAGTTGGGAAATCAATTTACTAGCCTGATCGTAAAGTTCCAAAGCCTCATCAACATCCAAATCATCAGCTTGAAGCTTAGCCATGGCTTCATCTAATTCAGTCTGTAGTTGACGATAAGTTTTCTCAGCCATAGAATTATTGTACCGTAGTCTCGACTTGGCCGTCATGAAATTCGATTGTTAGGCTTTCACCAGATTTTAGATTTTTTGAGCTTCGGATGTTATTACCGCCGCGGCGGACGATGGCATAACCTCGAGCCAGAACTTTCTTCGGATGAATTTGCTCTAGGGTTAGCTGTAAACTGTCCAGGTATTGTTTTTGGCTGGCCAAGCGATCAGAGACAGTCTGCTGAAGGCGCCCCGCAATATCGGTAAGCTGTTCTTGCTTGTGCTTAAAATGATCTGTTAATTGACGTTGGAGACTGGTCTGGAGTTGATTGAGCCAAATAATTTGTTCACGGCGATCGGGCACCAACAGCTCGGCGGCATTGCTGGGTGTACTGGCCCGAAGATCGGCTGCCAATTCAGCGAGGCTGACGTCTCTTTCGTGGCCGATTGCCAGCAGTGTCGGAATTCGACTGGCGGCAATGGCTCGCACCACTGGCTCGGCTGAAAAGGCCTGCAAATCATCCAACGAACCGCCGCCGCGGGTTATCACCAACACTTCAGGCGGCTGAAAGTGTGCATTGAAATATTCTATTGCCGACTTAACTTGGTTGGCCGCTTCCTCACCCTGAACCTGAACATCATAATGATCAATCTCAACCCCACCCCAACGAGCATTCAATACCTTAATAAAATCACTGTAAGCCGCCGATTCACCAGAGGCAATCAAACCAATCCGGTTCGGCGGATATGGCAGTTGCCTTTTACGCTCGCTGTCAAACAGTCCTTCCTTGCGTAAGTTGGCCTCCAGCATCTGAGCCGCTTTTTTTATCGACCCCTCACCAGCCAATGAAATTGTGCTTATCGTGATACTAAAACCATAAAGTGGGTGTAACATCGGTGTGCCGCTGACCCGAAGTTTCAAACCGTCTTCTAGGGGTCCGGGTAAGTTATAAACGCTGCCAAAGAACCTGACGCTGGCCGCTTGGTCTTTGAGATCAAAATATACCCAACGATTTTTGCTGACCCGGAAACTACTTAGCTCTCCCTCGATAATCACCGATGGATAGACAGTCGAGATGGTCTGGTTAAAAACGGCTACAAAATCAGAAACTGAGTACAGAATTGGCTCAGGCTGTCTAGTCATGACTTACCTGCCAGCTGTTTGATTGCGAATTGCTCGGTGATAGAAATAATAGCCCGGCGGCAACTGGACAGCCATGTTCAGCACCCGGTAGGTAATGGTAATTGGGATGCTGACGCCTGGAGGCACACCGGCTGAAGCTAAAACCGCCGTCATCAGTGCTTCGTAGATTCCCACCCCGCCGGGCAGCACTGAAATCAAACCGGCAAAATTGGCTATGGCATAAGCGATGACTATTGCTCCGGGGTTAACCCACTGATTGAAAGCAATGTAGACTACGTAAATTGTCAGGATCTCAGCAATATTAGCCATGGTCGCCTCAAATAAAGGTTTACGCAGCACTTTAGGGTTTTTCTTTAGCTCTATGTAGTTTTCGTGCAGTTCGGTGAACAAGTTCTCAACTTTGGCAATGTTGATAGTCTCCGGATGCGACGGCCTAACCACTTTGATGACTCGATTAATTGCCCTGGTGATATAAGTAAAAAAACCGTTGATACGCTTCTTACTGCCAACAATAAACATCGCCCCCAGCGTTCCGACCAACAACAATGTTGCCAACGATCCGGCCACTAAAATCATGAAATTATTGGCTTGTCCCCCGATGGCCAGAATGATCAGACCGCCGAATAGCAGAATTTGAAACGACACAAACAACAACACAAACCTAAGAAACTGAACCAAAGTCGACTTACCGGCGCTAACTCCAAATTGCTTCATTCTTAGCCCAAAGTAAGATATACCGGTCACACCGCCGCTTGGAAAAACATTGTTGACAAAATTAAGCTCCAAAGAAACTAGCAGCAGTTTAATATAGCGAATCCGCTCATTTAAAATCATAAACAACGCTTGATACATCTCGGCATGGGCATGATAGCTTAAAACCTGGGCCGGCAGTATTAGCACCAAAGCCCAGAACTCTAGCCGCTTGATGTTGTCCAGAGTGCTGATAATTTCGTCGCGCACACCCCAGATCAAAGCTGCCAAAGCCACCAAAGTAATGATGTTGATAATCAACTTCCACGGAGTACCCTTCTTTTTCGCCATAACTTCACCCTATTATATACTAAGCCTATGTCGCAATCTTTAGTTATCTTGGGCAGGCAACCGGCTCTGGGACTTGCCGAGCTAGAGAGTTTATTAGGCCCTGACAAAATTCAGCCGCTTGGGTCAATGGCCGCTCTTATAGATTGCCACCACAGTGAAGTTCCGTTCGGTAGACTTGGCGGCTCAATAAAATTGGCCAAATTGCTGCATGAATTCCCCAACCCAAGTTGGGCCCAAATTGAAAAATATCTTTTGGAGAATTTGCCCAAGCACCTTCACTTCACCGACAAAGGCAGCAAGCTAACAGTTGGCCTGAGCCTATTCGGACTAAAAGTATCAGTCAAACAATTGCTGCGCACTGGGCTATCAATTAAAAAGGTGCTCAAAAATGCTGGCAAGTCAGTGCGGATTGTTCCTAACAAGGACGCTGCCCTGAACAGCGCTCAGGTTCGCAGCAATAAGTTATATGGCCCTAATGGTTGGGAGTTAATTTTTATTCAGAATGGCTCAAAAATTATCATGGGATTGACTGTTCATGAGCAAGATATCGATGCCTATGCGGCCCGCGATCACGGGCGACCCAAACGCGATTCACAAGTCGGCATGCTGCCGCCTAAACTGGCTCAGATAATTATTAACCTAGCCAAACCGCCTCAAGATGGAATCGTTCTCGACCCTTTCTGTGGCACAGGAGTAATTTTGCAGGAAGCCCGACTCATGGGATACAGTGCTGTTGGTACCGATTTAGATGAACGCATGGTCGAATACACTAAAATTAATATGGAGTGGCTATCTAAGACTTTTCAGCCTCCTGGCAAGCGCTACACCACTGAAGTTGCTGACGCAACCAAAGCCGACTGGCCCGATTTTAACTCGATTGCCGCCGAGACTTACCTCGGCCGTCCTTTTTCGCACGAACCAGATCCCGAAACGCTTAAAAAAGTTATGCAAGACACTGACACTATTCACCAGAAATTCATAGCCAATGTGGCCCGACAGACTAAAGCTGGATTTAGGATGTGCATTGCGGTGCCGGCTTGGTTCACAAAGTCAGGCGTCAAACACTTAAAAACCCTTGATTCTCTCGAGAAACTTGGGTATAATCGATTAAGTTTCACGCACGCGGAGAATAAAGATCTTATCTATCACCGCCAAGGCCAAATTGTCGGCCGCGAACTAGTAGTACTGAAAAGGAAGTAATATGTCACACGTCAAAGCTGGCGGTTCCAGCAAAAACATCCATGACTCCCCCGGTCAACGCCTGGGCGTAAAGCTATTTGGCGGCCAAAAAGTAAAAAACGGCCAAGTTATCGTCCGCCAGGTCGGCATGACCAAAAGATCTGGCCCCGGAACTTACATGTCTAGAAACTTCACTATTCACGCCGCTAAAGATGGTGTGGTTGGCTTTCGGCAACGAAAAGTTCGTCGCTTTACCGGCAAAACCACTACTCGCACCGAAGTAACTGTTGAGTAGATCGCTTGTAGTTGCTACTCAATAGCCTCAATGACCACTGCTGTGCCATCATCTATTTTTCGCGAAACTCCAACAAGCTTATGAGCAACTTGTCCAGCATTGCCCCTGCAAGTTTGTATAATTTCTTGATCACTAAGAATTTCATAACCCCTATCTCCAGTAATGCCGTCGGTAACTAAAAGTAGACGGTCGCCCCGGTTAAGAGCTACTACCCCAGTTTGCCTTACGCCTTTGCTGCCGTCACCTAGGTGGTTATACAGAAAGTGTCCCTCACCTTCATCGCGTGACAATTGTCGTAACTGGCTACGGCTATCTACCAGGTATATTCGTGAATCGCCGACAGAAGCCCATGCCGCATAGGGATGACTATTCCCCAAGGCATCCCGTATGTAGAGCACCTCTGAAATAAGTCCAGTTGTAATACCGCCTTCTCCAGATTTTTTAACAGCCGCATTAGCCCTTTCAAGCATTAATCGAATCCGTTCACGAGCGGCATCTTCTGAATCGACAGTTTTGCCAGTAATACTTAGGCTTTCGACCGCTGATTTTGCGGCTTGGGCAGCTGCTCGTCCACCGCTGTGTCCGCCGGCTCCGTCAAAAACAGCAAACAAGCCCTTTTCTTCGGATACATATGAAGCATCTTGGCCCTTCCTGACCTTCTCATCATGTCCTGCTCTAACATCTGGCACTAACAATTCACTGCCGGCTTCGGCGGACGGCTCGCCTACTGACTGTAGTTCTATGGGCAGTACCGGCTTGACAGTTGATTGGTCAGTTAAAACTTCAACTGTTGTTTCGTCATTGTCTAACTTGCTTTTTGCCTGGACAACACCGGTGCCATTCAATGACACATCAGTTACCTTAAGGCCCCTTTCAGTTACCTCAAAACTGACATGGCGACGCGAGACTAAAGGGCTGCTTGCCAGTTCCCGCAGACCTAGTCCAAGGCCGCTAGACAGATCGACTTCCAATATAATTTGTCCATCTTTCTGTATTATAAATCCGTTTCGTCCTATCGTTAAGCTATCCCCTGGCTCTGAACCAATACTAAGGGGGATCTCTTTTAACCTCTTAGCCCAGTCCTGGGACTCTGGCATGCCGTTAATAACCGGGGCTGACGGTGGACACAATACATACCCGACATCCGGTCTATAAGCAACTTTTAATCGATTGTCCGTTTGGCTACCGGAAGGCTGATCCATCTGAGGTAATTCAATGGTCGCTACAATGGCTGCGTCAGTTTCTTCATCTATGCTTAATGGCTGGTCAGGATCAAGCAGCGTGGATTCATGTCGTAAAACAGCTTTTTCGATACTGTCCAGTTGTTCAAGTTGCAGGAGTTGTTGGTCTTTATGGTTCGGTATTCTGTCGTTGTCCATGCTACTAATAATAGCATAGAAATGACATTTAGTCAATGGCTTAACGGGGATCTTGAGGCTCGATTTCGCTTTCTGGACGCCAGGTTAGTATTGGCCTTACCCTAAAAGTCTTGCCCGTCTGAGGATGCCCAAAGTCAGCCTCGGCCGGATCGTGAACAACAGATTCCACAAATCTTGGTCCCTCGGGACGTCCTTGAGCTGAAATTATATTTCTGACCTTATTATCAAGGGCGTTGCGGCGAACAGCGTCAACATCACTGCCGCCAGTTTCAGCAGAATAGTGCACATACGGTACGAATGCTTCGGCAGCATCCTCTCCTGACTCTTCAGATCCGTACTTTGAGGTAGGCTTAACTTCTTGATCACCAACCAAACTCTGGGTCGGAACTTTCAGGTACTGGCCATTTCTATAGACCCAGGTTTTATCTGGCGGCTGGCCAAGTTCTTCGGATGGATTGAGCACATCGCTTTCATCAACATACCCCCAACCAAGAGCCTGACTAAAGTTTGAGGTATCTGCTCCATGATCGGTGCCGTCAGAAAAGAGATGATATAACTCGTGAGTAAGGGTAGCTTGAGCTGCTGTCAGGTTTGGCAGCTGCTCATCTGTCTCGGTGGCCTTTTCTCTGTCAAAAATTAAACTATTGAGCCGAATTAGGCCCCTGGAGTGTATGGTTTGCCCCAAAGTGTCCAGATTAGAATCTGCTTGAGAAGCTTCACTAATAAGGTACTCTGGATCTTGTACGACAATATATTTAGCCAGCTGGCTACTAAGACCATTAGTGCGCTGCGAGACTGACTGTAAAACAGTTCTGATATCTTCAATTTCTTGTTCGGATAGCTGTCTTTTTGAAAGATTAAGTAGAGCTGTGCGCTGATCCCCATCAATAAACTCAATAAACTGTTGAAGTTGCCCGCCGTTTTCAATATTTCTAGCTAAATCAGGTTGCCACAAATACCAGGTAGCATCGCTCAGCAAGGCTTTAATTACATACTCGCTAGCTTGTTCCTCTATTCGGTTGCCGACAGCCTGGCGGTGATCTTGACGAATTTGGATTTCATCAATAGGTTTGCTAAAGCCATCTTCCATTTCTATATCGGTTACACTCGAGGGATCAAAATCCTCTGGCTCCAAATCAACATCCGCCCATATCTCCCCCTGCAAAGGGTTTATTTCTATGGTCGTGTCCATTAAGGCAGCTTCGGCCTCCCGACGAGCTTGGGCGGCTGTTATAAACACCTTATCCAGAGGCACAGGTTCGATGTTGCTGTGGTTCTCTTCTGGTGCGAATACTTCAGCTGCAGACATGTTTGTATTACTGTTCTAACACTTTAATTATAGCACAAATTGACAGTCTATTCAAGTAGCTGCGGTTTGGTGGGCAGTGAATTAAATGTCACTGTTCGTGCTCAAGTTATAATCGTCCTTGCTACTGCAAACCCAGGTGGTGTTTGATGCGCTCAATAACATCGGCTATGACAACCTGGGATTTGACCATGTAATCATCAGCTCCTAATTTGTCGGCTTTGTCCTTGTCAGTATCTTGCGACAAAGCTGTTAACATAACCACCTTGATATTTGCTGTTTCAGGAGTATTACGGAGGATATCCAAGACATCAAAGCCGCTAACTTTGGGCATCATGATATCAAGAACGATTAGATCTGGCCGAAACTCAATCGCCGCAGCCAGGGCGTCCTCGCCATTGGGAACACGGCGAACATTAAAGCCCTCGGTTTCCAGACGAGTCTTGTAGACATTGGCCAAACCGTCGTCATCTTCAACCAGCAGTATCTTTTTTGGCGGGTTCATGCTTATCCTTAACTGTAAACTATTTATGTTTAGCCTGCAAGCTTTTGAGTCTCTCTATAAAGCCGTTGAATAATGGGTGTGGTCGGTTGGGCCGGGACTTAAATTCGGGATGAAATTGGCTGGCTATAAAAAATGGGTGGTTGAGACCTTCGATTATTTCAACCAAGTTGCCATCGGGAGATTGGCCACTGGCTTTAATGCCCCATTTTTTGTACTGATCACGGTATTCATTATTACATTCGTAACGATGTCTGTGCCGTTCGTTAATTTTGCGAGCTTTGTATAATCTCTCGGCCAGGCTGCCCTTCTCTAAAACACAAGGGTAATTGCCTAGTCGCATGGTTCCCCCGGTGTTTTCTTTGCCCTTTTGGTCATTCATAGTATGGATGACGGCGTCTTTGGGTGTCGGTTCTAACTCGATCGAAGTGGCCTCTTTCAAGCCAGCGTTGCGAGCCGCGGCTACCACTGCTACCTGAAGTCCTAGACACAGCCCAAGATATGGCATGTTATTTTTTAAAGCGTATCTGGCGGCAATAATTTTGCCCTCGACTCCGCGACTGCCAAAACCGCCCGGCACCACAATACCGTCAACCGTCCGCAGGATTTTTAAGGCTTGCTTATCAGCTTTTTCTAGTTCAGCCGCATCAATCCAGACTATATCAACTGCGACATCATTCCATAGCCCAGCCGCTTTTAAAGCCTCGAAAACGGACATATAAGTATCGGTGTTATCCATATATTTGGCAATAACGCCGACGGTTACTTTGTGGGAATGATTGGCTGTGGCTCGCTTTACGACTGCCCGCCATTTCTTTAGGTCTGGTTTGCGGGTTCTGAGGCTCAGGCGCTTGGTTATGACATCAGCTACACCAGTGTCTTCAAGGGTCAATGGCACTTCGTAAATACTGTCTGCGTTCGGCAACAAGGGGATGGCCTCGGGTTTAACGCCGGAGAACAAGCTTAGTTTTTCTCGCACGCGATCATTAGCCTTCCTTTCGCTGCGAGCCACTAAAATGTCTGGACTAATTCCTAGACCCCGCAGTTCACGAACTGAATTCTGGGCAGGTTTGGTTTTGGTTTCTTGACTGGCACCCAGAAATGGCAGATAAACAACGTGGACATATGCACAGTTTTCCCGCCCTACTTTAACGCCTAATTCTCGAATGGCTTCGATAAAGCTTAGTGATTCGTAATCGCCTACTGTGCCGCCGATTTCAACAATGTGAACATCATAGCCGTCGGCAGCTTTGGTAATAAACTTTTGAATCGCTTCTGTAAAGTGAGGGATGATTTGGACATCATCCCCTTCGTACAAACCAGATCGCTCGTCGGCAATAACTTTTTGCAATACCCGACCGCTCATTACGCTACTGGTACTGGTCAGCTCTTGATCTAAAAATCTTTCATAATGACCTAGATCGAGGTCAGTTTCGGCTCCGTCCTTTGTTACAAAACACTCACCATGTTCGCGCGGGTTTAACAAGCCGGCGTCAACATTTAAGTAGGGATCGCATTTTTGGATGTTTACTTTTAGTCCGCGAGCTTTGAGAAGGTTGCCAATTGAGGCGGCGGTGATACCTTTGCCGAGTCCTGATAACACTCCGCCGGTTACAAATATGTACTTAGTCTGCCGCTTGGTTAGCGCCACTGGCTGCCTTCCCCTCCTTATCAGCTTGTATTCTACGCTAATGATTAGGCTATAGCAATGAAATCACTGTTGTAGCTTTTGCGTCGCCGCGTCCTTTTGCGGATCGCGTCCGGCCCGAACATCTTCGATAGTGCGGTCAATTTTGATGTCCGGCGTAATACCGCCTTTGTCGATATTTTGGCCATCAGGCGTAAACCACCGGGCGATAGTTACTTTCAAAACCCCGCCACTTGGCAGATCGATTAGACTTTGGACGCTACCCTTGCCAAAACTGTTCATACCAATCACAGTGGCAACTTGGTTGTCCTGGAGAGCTCCGGCCAAAATCTCGCTTGAACTAGCGCTGCTTTCATCGATTAGCACAACTGTTGGTACATCTTGCAATATGGAGTTACCTTTTGATTTGTATGATTTAATGACTTTGCCGCCGCGCTGTTCGGTCAGAATAGTTGCGCCCGTTGGCAGCCACAGACTGGCTACGTCGACAGTGCTGTCAACTAGACCGCCGGGATTACCGCGGACATCGACGACTACGCCGCGGACTTTTTGGTTTCTGAATTCCTGTGCCGCCCGGGCCGCCAAGCGAGGTGTGTCTTCAGAAAAAGTCGAAATTGTTATATAGCCAATGTTGTTTTTTACTTCCCACTCGACGCTTGGGATGGTGATACTTTCTCTGGTGATGGTGAAATCTTGTTCGACACCGCCGCGCAAGATTTTCAACTTGACCGGAGTGCCTGAGGGGCCTCGGATGATATTCACAGCTTGGGTCAAAGTCATGCCAGCAGTTGGCTTATCATCGACTGAAATAATTACGTCCTTGGGTTGCAAACCAGCCTTTTGAGCCGGATAGCCAGCAATTGGCGCCACTATAATAATAGCCTCTCCCTCTTTGCCCAGTTCGGCACCAATACCACTGAAGGTGCCATTGAGATCATTTCTAAACTCTTTGGATTCTTCTGGGTTTAGATACTCGGTATATACATCACCTGTGGACTCAGCTAGTCCCTGTTTTATACCGTCCAGCAATTGCTCGACAGTCAGCTCACCGTCGTAATTATCTCTAAGAGCCTGATAAACTTCCTGGACTGATTCCATATCCAGCCGTGATGGTAGGCTGCTATTTTGTGAATCAAGCGGCGATAGCGCCGAAAAATGAATCCGGCCCGAACCGATTCCCCAACCAAACAAAAATATCACTGTCGCGCCAACCACAGTCAAAGCGGCGTGTTTGAAACGGCCCTGTTTTGACGCCTCCAGCTCTGATACTTTCCGCCTACTAGCGGCTGTTTGTTTACTCATAAGCAGTTTTTAGTATAGCACGGCTTCACCCAGGCAAAACGGTCTGTTATTTTGTCTGGGTTGAATGTTAGTCTTAGAAGCTTAGGAACGACAGGCCGGCAGCACTAATTCGGCTGGTGGCGTATTTACCGGTACCGGCTCGGTTGTAGTCACTGATGGTGATGGTACCATCGCCGTGAACAGCTTCGACATACATAACGTGTCCGTAGGTTCCGGCGTTACTGACAGCTGCATCTCCCGGTGATGGTGAGGAATCAGATGGGTAGCGGTTGTCCCAGTCTTTGGCGTTACCCAGTCCGGCTGGCACATATCGGCCTTGGGAGCGAATTCGCCAAGACACATAGTCTGTACAGTTTCGATAGCCATAGCCACCGGTGTGTGGATTCCAGATCGAACCGCCAACTGCCCAGTCATAGTTAGGGCACGGTCCATCAACTTGACCGGTGTGGATACAGGCTGCATAGCCCCATGGGTAGCCACCGCCGCCGAGCTGTCCGCCGCCGCCGCCGAACAGACGCATATTCTCAATCGCCTGTTGACGCTTCAGTTCTTCGATACGCTTGCTGTTGCCACGAATTTGGGCATCTAGAGAATTACGCTGATCTTGGTTCAACCCTAACAACTGATCTTGTTCACCTTTCTGTTTAGCCAATTCGTTCTGGTTGTTCTTTTGGTCATTCAACCGACGTTGCAAGGTATCACGCTGGCTATTCAGCTGAGCCTTCAGAGCGGTAACCTTATCAAGGGTGTCTTTAATTTTCTGTTGAACCGAGGTGCGATACTGTTGTTTATCAACAAATTCGCTAAGATCGCGGCTAGAAGCCAACATTTCTAGTGTCGAAATGTCGCCCTCAACATACATTGCCCGGATATTTTGTCCTAGAAGACTGCGCTGTTTGGCTAGCTCTACCTCAGCCTTGGCAATTTCACCCTCTAAAGCCGTAATTTTGGCCTGATTATCGTTAATTTCAGCCTGTAAAGCATTAATTTTAGCCTGCAAACCGTTAATCTTATCCTGCAAACTAACTGCTTCATTAGCTAAAGCATCAGTCTGCCCTTGCAAGCCAGCATTTTGTTGCGATAACTGGTTAATCTGTTCCTGCAAGTTGGCTCGAACAGCTGGAACGCTAATACCAGCTAATAGAAAACCGGCTACCAAAACCAGGGCGAGGCGTTTCTTAGACCATGACCGGTGTTGTTTTGATTGATTTTGCTGCACGTTTTTGTTTCTTTGGAAGCGCTTTATGGCGTTTCTTATAGACATAAGCAGTATAGCATACCCTCCTGATAGGTTCAAGTTTATTACAGTAGTTTTACTTGGTCGATTTGAATTTTAAGTACCGCCTGGTCGCTATCATGGAAGAAGCGGCACCAATTAGTATACCAAGCGTAAGCTGAATGGCAAGTATAAACCAAAAATGTTTGGCAAAATAGTCGCTGGCGTATTGAATATCTAGTAATCCCAAGGTGCTGGCATTAAAGGCTTGGCTTTGAACCGTAAACACAATACTGCACAGCATTACTGAAGCTAGGGCTGCAACTATGCCGTAGAAAACAGTTTCAACCACAAATGGGCCTCGAATATACCAGGTGCTAGCTCCTAGCAGCCGCATGATTGTTAGCTCATCACGTCGATTAAAGATGGCCATACGAATAGTGTTAAAGATAATCAACACTGAGATTAAAGCGAATATAATTACCCCAGCGATACCCGCCCGGCGAATAAAGGTGGTGGCCTTACCGATTTTATCTATCGCCTCTTTTCGATCACCTGAATAAGAGGTTTGTTCAGACTGCATCTCGCGAATGTCGGACTGCTCTAGGAATTGGCGAATTGGCTCAATGTTATCAGGGTTATGCGGCTTTATCTGCAAGCTAGCCGGTAGCGGATTGTCTGTTTGGGATATAGCCAGCAACAGATCAAGATTATCTTTATTCTGCTCTTTGTATCTTTCCAATGCCTGTTCTTTAGAGACAAAGTTGACCGATTGGACATTCTCTAGAGCCTCGATCTGGTTAATTAGAACCTCCCTTTTGGATTCATCGTTAGCTACTTCATCTTTTAGGTATACTGACACATCGATACGCTCGGTAATCTGATCAATAGTGTTAGCAAAAGTAGCGTTGGCAATCACCGAGAATAAGACAATACTTAAAGTAATCACCATGACGGCTATGGCGGCCACTGCCAACCAAGCATTGCGGAAAAAGTTAATAAAACCGGCCTTGATCACCCTTTCCACACTGATAAGTTCGCGTCGGATATCACTCATAGTCTATATGGCACCCGTATATTTTCCGCGAGCTTTATCGCTGACCAGCTTGCCACTGTCAATGGTGATGACCCGGCGCTTTAGTTTATTAACAATATCCTGGTTGTGAGTAGTTAGCAGTACAGTTGTGCCATAGCGGTTAATTTTCTCTAGTACTTTAATGACGTCCCAGGCGTGTTTGGGGTCAAGATTCCCGGTCGGCTCATCGGCTATAAGGATTTTTGGTTGCCGAGCTATTGCCCGGGCAATAGCGACGCGCTGCCTTTCCCCTCCAGATAATTGCCAGGGGTACTGTTTCTCTTTGCCCTTTAGACCGACAATCGACAGGACTCGGGGCACGGTGTGCTCAATCTCTTTGTTGCTAGCTCCTACAATTTCTAAGGCAAAGGCTACGTTTTCTTCAACGGTTTTATTAGGCAGCAGTTTGAAGTCTTGAAAAACTACCCCGATTTTCCGCCTAATCAGGGGGATTTTTTTGTCGGGTAGATGTTCGTAATCAATGCCGCCAACCACTATTTTACCGCTATTAGGCCTTTCCTCGCGAGTAAGCAATTTCAAAAAAGTCGACTTACCAGCCCCACTAGCTCCGACAATTACCACAAATTCTTTCGATTCAACGTGGAGGCTAACGCGGTCTAGGGCTACATTGGTCTTATTGTAAACTTTTGTAACTCGGTCAAGCAAAATCATGCATAACCATTATACCAGAAGGTAATTATGCTCATGCAGCTTTAGCTGTCGGAGTAGCTTGGAAGTGTAAAATACGCGAATGGCTAGCTTGCTGTTCAGTGAATCCTGGATCATAGACCTCACCAATTTCGACTTCTCGCAGCCAGTAATCTTGGCCACGATATTGGGCTAGACGCGCCCAACGCTGCACGCCAGCAACCGTAATAACTTCGTCAGTTTTTGCTTCCTCGACGTCAAGCATTGTTTGCATCCATGGCTCGAGATCAACTGTTAAGCCGCGATCAGCCCGCCAAGACTGTTCTGCTTGATTCAAAGTTGCCTCTAGATCTGTTTGGAAACGAAGTGATAGTTGACGAATCAATTCATCACGGTAAGCTTCGTCAGTATCGTAACCATTCCGCTGCACAACTGGCTGTGGTTCTTGCTGCCCTTCGCTCTCAACAAAGCTAAATACCTGATCAACCACCATGGCGGCATGCTTAACTAATTCCGGGGTTAGCAGCTCAGCTTGTCTCGGAGGTAATTCTCGATACTTCTCGGGGTCGAAAGACACTGTAGTCATTCTGATATTATATCAAATTTTCGATATAATGTCAATGATTATTTGGGGTAGTTTTTTGGGTCAGGTATGCTTCGATCAGGGGGTCAAGATCGCCGTCCAGTACTTTCTGTACTTCGGTTGTTTCGTATTTTGATCGTAAGTCCTTTACTTGCTTGTAAGGGTGCATAACATAGTTTCGTATCTGACTGCCCCACTCGTTAGCCTCGTTGGGACCTTTAAGTTCTTCGACTTTTTCCTTGTGTTGCTCCATCATTAAGGCCGCTAATCTTGACCGCAAAATTGTCAAAGCCGTTTCCTTGTTTTGGAGTTGAGACCGTTCATTCTGGATAGCCACCGTTATACCAGTGGGAATATGTGTCACGCGGACGGCCGAATCTGTCGTATTAACTGACTGGCCACCATGGCCGCCGGCTCGGTAAACATCGATTTTTATATCTTTATCATCTATTTCAACCTCTGTTGGCTCATCAATTTTTGGCATAACTACCACTTTGGCGAAACTGGTTTGACGTAGATTGTCGGCATTGAAAGGGCTTAACCTAACCAGTCGGTGCACACCATGTTCACCCTTGAGGCGGCCATAAACTAAATCACCATCAACCTCCAAGGTGGCACTTTTTATGCCGGCCTCGTCGCCGGCAGATTTATCAATGATAGTAGCGGTGTAGCCTTCGGCTTCGGCCCAGCGGCTATACATACGAAGTAACATTTCCGCCCAATCTTGAGCATCCGTGCCGCCAGCTCCAGCATGTATATCTATGATTACGCTGGAGCGGTCGTATGGCCCGTCATAAGTTAATTCGTGAGCCTGCTTTTCAAACTGCTCTTTCAGGGATTGGTACTGAGCCTTTAATTCCTGTTCCATAGAATCATCACCAAACCGTACCATCTCCAAAATATCATCACAGGTTTCTTCTAGCCGCCGCCAGAGATCAATTCGCTTGTCCAGAGCAGCCAATCTCTTAGTGACTGATTGAGCCTTGACGTTGTCAGACCAAAACTTGGGATCGAGCGTCTTTTTATATAGATCATCGCGTTCGCGCACCAGCTCATCCATACCAATAGCTGTCATGGCCTGACTAATCTTTAGGCGCAAATTATCAAGTTGTTTTTTGAGCTCTTGCATTACTTCTTACAAGTATAGCAAGAATGGTGGTCTACAGAAGGACTAGTACCAAGATGAGCAGGACTAAGACAATTGCCACGCCGATCATAACTAGTGGCATTTTGCTTTTGTGGCCTGTTTCAGTCGGCATTTCTGGCATGGCTCCGGACGTTGGGTTCACGCCTGGAGCTGGAGCCGGCATTGATACTGGGCCACCGGCCTCGGTTGGCGGTTGCGGTGATTGTGGCGATGCTGGCATTTGCGGATCGAGCGTGGGTGAATTTGTCATCTCGGGAGATGAGGCTGGAACTGGACCGAGATCGTTCATAGTTTGTCCAGGCTGCGGTTGGGGCATGGCTGGATTGCCCATGGCCACTGTATTTGGATCAGGGCCGGGCATCGGTTCAGGTGTGGGTGGATTAGGATTAATTTGCGGATCCTGCACCGGGGCGACGGGCGCGTCTGGAATCGGTGGCACCGGAGTCGCTGGGGCGTTTGGATCCTGCGGTTGATTATTAGTATTTGGGTCCATACACAAAACTCCTTATGGTTATCTAGGTCTAGTGTACGCTGCTAGGCTATCAGAATCAATGCTTTTGCCAAAGTGATTCAAGATGGGGCAAAAGCTCGTTCACAAATTTAGAATCGCAGTTACCCAAAACGCCTAGACCACCGATTTTCTCGTCGAATAGTTGATTGGCCACGGCTACCATCTCCTCTTTGGTAACATTATCTATCCGCCCCGGAATGGCATAGGTATCTTCGATGTGATCATCAAAAAAATATCGGCTACTATACCCCATAGCTGTTCCAGCGACAGTCTGGGCACTGCGTTGAAATCGACCCAAGGCATATTGTTTAGCGGCAATAATGTCTTGGTCAGCGATCTTGTTGCTGCGAACAAAGCTAATCTCGCGGACAATTATGTCAAAAAGCTTAATGATGTTTTGGGGCATGACTTGTGCGGCAAACCACCAATTGCTGCCGCCCTTCCATCGGGCGTAGGAAGAATTCATTCCATAAACCAGACCCTGTTCGCGGGCAGCCCCGAAAATCCTGGAGTGCAGAGTTTCAGTCAACATGTTATTGACCAGTGCTAGAGCATCGGTCTCTTTGTTCTGCATCCAGCGGGTCATGAATGTATCGATATAAAAATAAATGTTATCGACGGTCTTGTTAGGTATAAACAGTGGTTTTTTGACGTTCTTGGGCGTCTCTTGGTTGAGCTTGCGCCGGCCGCCTTTATTAGTTGGCAAGGCAATGCTTTCAAACAATTTGGCAATGGCTTCTTGCCGGGCGGCCGGCAACTTGCCAGCAACCACAAACCTAATATTGTCAGTAGTGTGGGTAGCTGCATAGTGAGCCTTGATGTCTTCAAGTTTGACGTTACCCATTCGCTTGACTCGTTCTTGATCAGTCATGGCACACAAGCCATACTTTTCACGCAGGGCCAGACTCAGGTGTCGAAAATGATTATTAGACCGGGCAATTAATTCTTCTTGGACATTGCCGAACTCAGCTTGAAACTCTTCTTCTAAAAACAGCGGCTTGGTAATGGCAAAAATAAACAGCTCTAAAACCCGTTGCCACTCAAAATCAGCACATTCAACCTCATAAGTAATATCGTAAGCACCAGTCGAAGCATTATAATATGCGCCGTTTTTTTCAATCTCGCGCTGGAAATCTTTGGCCCGGGAAAAGCGTTGGTTAGCATTGAAAATCAGATGCTCTAACAGATGAGCAGTCTCCCATTTATCCCGGTTAAGCAGATATTCGCCAGCTCGAAAGTTGACGTCACAAGTTAGCACTGTGGCATCGGGAATGTGGATCATAAGCCCTTTGGCACCGTTGGATAGCTTGAGTTCGCTAACGGTATGCTTCATTATCGGCGACGCCCTTTCGCCCGGCGCTTGCGCTCGGCTTTTCTGGCTTTGGCTTTGCTGCGCTTTTTCTTTGGAGCTGGCCTTGGCCGAGCAGTTGGCTGAGCAGCAGCGACAGCTGGATCGGCCGGCAGATTGGCTCCAATTGGCGGCATCGGATTAATTGCTGATGGAGCGTTTAAGAAGTCAGATTCTTCAAACTCATCGGCTTCAAGAATTTGGTCGGCGTTATCAACTGATCGACGAGCCGCCCTGGTTAATTCTGTTTCAATCGGCCGATCCAGCTGGTCCTCACTGACTGGCTGAGCATTATAAATAGCCCGCAGCACATCGCGGCGCAAAGTAGACTGCATGTCTTCAAACATTGCCTGGGCTTGGCGGCGATATTCGACCAGCGGATCTTTCTGACCGACTCCCATCCAGCCAATACCATTACGCAAGTGATCCATATCTTCGAGATGCTGCATCCAGAGATTATCAAGTACTTGCAGGTAGATGTCGCGTTCGACTTTACGCATGACTTCGTGGCCAAAAGCGGCTTCGCGGGCTTCGTAGAGTTCTTCAGCTTTTTGTTTTATGACTTTTGGAAACGTCAGAATATCAGTGTCGAACAGTTCATCTAGAGTTGCTTCATCAAATGGGAAAATATCCAAAATGACATCCTCAAAACCTGGTTGAGTAGCCTGAGGTGAGTTGGCCAGAGCGTCGGATTCTTGCTTGATAATGAAACGGATGCGAGCACTAATGTCGGCTTGTTTTAGAATTTCACGGCGCATTGTGTAAGTAGCTCGGCGGTGGCGGTTCATGACATCATCGTATTTAACGACGTTTTTTCGAGTGTCAAAGTGAAAGCCTTCAACTTTCTTTTGAGCCCCTTCTAGAGATTTGGATATAAAGCGATTTTCAATTGGCTGGTCTTCAGAATCCGTTAAACGGTTCATAACCGCAGCGATTCTTTCACCACCGAAAATTCGCATCAAGTCGTCTTCACAAGACACGAAGAATTGGCTGACACCGGGGTCACCTTGGCGACCGGATCGACCGCGCAACTGGTTGTCGATACGGCGGGATTCGTGGCGCTCGGAGCCCAACACAAACAGCCCGCCGGCCTTTTTGGCCTCTGCATCTAAAACGATGTCCGTGCCGCGGCCAGCAATGTTGGTCGCCAGGGTGACCGCACCTTTGGTGCCAGCTTTGGCTACGATAGCCGCTTCTTTTTCATTATTCTTAGCATTCAAAACCTGGTGCGGAATGCCAGCCTTTTTTAGCAACCTGGATAGTTCTTCGTTTTTCTCGATTGAAACCGTGCCAATTAGAACCGGCTGGCCTTTTTTGTGCAGCTGCTGGACTTCTTTAATAATGGCTCGGAACTTTCCAGCCTCGGTCTTATAAATCCGATCCGGCCGATCTTCGCGAATAATTGGTTTGTTCGGTGGAATTTGAACTACATCCAACTCGTAGACCTGATGAAATTCTTCACTCTCGGTTTCGGCTGTGCCGGTCATGCCAGCCAACTTGTCATACAAACGGAAGTAGTTCTGGAACGAAATACTGGCCAGGGTCATTGATTCTTCTTGAACCGGCACAGCCTCTTTAGCTTCTATAGCTTGGTGCAGGCCCTCATTATAGCGGCGACCAGGCAGTAAGCGACCAGTAAATTCATCAACGATTACTACTTCACCATCCCTGGTAACGACATAGTTTTTATCGCGGTGAAAAAGAGCCTGAGCTCTTAGAGCTTGTTCTAAATGGTAAATCGTCCGAATATTTTGGTTGGCATATAGACTATCGATGCCCAGCATTTTCTCAACTTCGTCAATACCCTCGTTAGTCAGCACCACGCTGTTGCGCTTTTCGTCTTTGGTATAGTGTTTGCTTTCGCTAAGGCGTTTTACTAAGCGAGCAAATTGCTCATAGGCAGTGGCACTAGCTGCCGCCGGAGCCGAAATGATTAATGGAGTTCGAGCTTCGTCAATTAAGATAGAGTCAACTTCGTCAACGATGGCGAAATTCAAATCTCGCTGGCGCAGCTGGTCAACTTCCCGAACCATATTGTCGCGTAGATAATCAAAACCGAACTCATTATTTGTTCCATAAGTAATGTCAGCCTGATAGGCCTCCTGGCGAGTGCAAGGTCGCAGATGTTTTAGCCGCGGATCGACATGCTTGTCGTTCTCGAACTTTGGATCATAGATAAAAGATTCTTCAGGAATGATTACGCCAACCGACAAACCCAGGAAGTCAAAAACTGGTCCGTTCCAGCCAGCATCACGCTGAGCCAGATAGTCGTTAACCGTCACTAGATGAGCCCCCTGGCCTGTCAAACCATTCAAAAACAGAGGCAGAATAGCCATCAAGGTCTTACCCTCGCCGGTTTTCAGTTCGGCAACATTACCTTCATGCAGAACCATACCGCCCATCAACTGAACATCAAAATGGCGCATTTTCAGTTTGCGGTCTGATACTTCGCGGGCCAGAGCAAAAGCATCAGGTAAAATCTTGTCCAACGACTCCTTTTCCAGACGCTTTTTTAGTTTATCAGTCTGTTGACCCAGTACCTTATCTGTCATTTTTTTGTATTTAGGCGCCAAGGCGTTGACTTCCACAACCCGCTTGCTAAGCCTTTTTAGAGTGCGGGCCTGGGGATCTCCTAAAACTTTCTTGAAAACTTTTTTCATTAGTAATTAATCACCTCTTCTGTCAACTCAGTCTATTGTAGCAACTTAGACTTGTCTGCGCGACCGAATTTTGGCCACCATGCGATGCGGTAAACGCATCCTTGAATGCGTTTCTTTGTACTTTTTAATTTGGTTTTTTAGCTTCGTCTCAATAATATCTACCGCTGCGTAAATATTCATGGTGGTCTCAGCAATCCTTAAAGTGTCGTGCGGCAGATTCAAAATCACCTCACAAGTATATTTTTGACCGCCCTTGGAGTTGTTGAGCTTTAACTTGACCACAAGATGAGCCGCTTCCCTAGCCCGTCGCGGAATAAATTTATCGACACTGCCAAGTTTTTTGGTGGCATACTTACGGAGCCTAGGTTCGACGTCCATATGAACGCCGGAAATTTCTAATTTTTGAATCATGCTAGTTTCTCTTTATTGTTCATATATGGCCGCAGCACTTCTGGGATAGTCACCGAGCCATCGCTATTCTGATAATTTTCCAGTATTGCAATCAGCGGCCTTTCCGAAAACACTGTAGCATCATTAGTGTGAGCCAGTTCGGTGACACCATCAGTCCGATGGACCTTAGTGCGCATACCTCGAGCCTGAAAATCAGTTATATGATCAGCTGTGTGCGTTTCACGGTACTGACCCTGAGCCGGCAGCCAAACATTAATATCAACGCCTTTGGCGTTAGGAAAACCAATATCGGCCGTGCACTTTTCTAGAACCTGATAAGGCAAGCCCAGTTGCTGCATTAAATATTCCTGTATGGCTACCTGGAAGAGATGCTCATCAAGTGACCGATCAGCGGTGGTAAAGCTTTCCATCTCTAATTTATTAAACTGATGCAAACGGAAAATGCCCTCGGTATCTTTGCCATAGCTGCCGGCTTCACGACGAAAGGCTGTGGTGTAACCCACCAACCGCAGCGGTAAATCTTTCTCATCTAGAGTTTCGCCTAAAAACATTGGCGACAAAGTGTGTTCGGCACTGGCGTTTAACCATAAGTCTTCGTCTTCAAGTTTGTAAGTCATTTCTTCGCGATTTAATCGACCGGTAGCTTCGAAAACTTCTGTTTTAGCCACGGCTGGCGGCAAAACAAAAGTAAACGGTTTAGGGCTAACTTCCAGATTGTTATCTTCGGCAATTTGAGCCAGAATCTTTTGGTCGGTTAAGATATCGATGCCGTACTGCCACAAGGCAAATTCCAGCCTGGCCAAATCACCCATGATGTAGGCAAAGCG
Source organism: uncultured Candidatus Saccharibacteria bacterium (assembly GCA_964493895.1). GTDB lineage: Bacteria > Patescibacteriota > Saccharimonadia > Saccharimonadales > JAGQNJ01 > CAYRSA01. Next base: position 65,344 of record CAZBPY010000004.1, read on the forward strand.
GGCACCGGCAACCTTGGCGGCTCTCTCCTTGTCCAGCCAGCCGTGTTTTTCAGCTAGTTCAGCGTGACTTTTAGGTTTAAAGGCAAAGTCCGGTTTTTCACCCACGGTTCGAACCACGACATTTTCTTCTTCGCTCGAACCAACTGGAACTTCCGGCAAGGCTATATTTGGTATTTTGCGTAAGCCAGCCTTAAAGTCGGCTTCGAGTTTTTCTAGTTGATCCTCCTTGGTCGATAGCTCATCCTTGATCTGTTTGCCTTTTGTGATATCTGCTTCAGATGGTTTGCTACCTTTGGCGGCATGCGCTAGTCTATTGCGCTGAGCCCTTAGGTTCTCAACCTCGGTGATTAGCTCCCGGCGCTGTTCATCAACCTTCAGCAAAGCCTTTACATCGACTTCATAACCCTTGGCTCGAGCATTGGCGGCCACAGCATCAGGATTGTCCCGAATAAACTGGATGTCTAACATGATTACCTATTATTATACCAGGTTTGACGCTGCAGTTTATAGCCGCACCTCCCTGTTATTTAGCTTTAATGTGATCGAGTGTCAACTTGGTACGCTGCCGAGCATACTCACAAAAATCACAAGGTCCGCCCATGGCCGCCGTCCCAACCTCTGGCATATCACCTTCCAGGGTGTCTTTCATCTGCATTAAAGTTTTCTCCACCCACTTGTCACTGCCCCTGTAGGGGATGATTTTGGTCCGGAATTCAACTCGGTCATAAAAACCCTCGACATCAAGACGGCCATTTGCATAAACAAAGTATCCGGTGTCACTGACTTTAAAGCCATTTTGCCTAAGCAACCATTGATAGACCTCGATCTGTCGTTTGTAGGCAATCTGCCAATCCGAGTCAATATTTACTTCGCTGGCTTTGGCAGTAGCCTTATAGTCAACCACTATTAGCTCTTGGTTGGAATTGACCCAGATATCATCGACTGCGCCAGTCACTAGCAGATTAGATGGCTGGTGCAAAACCTGAATACCGACAAAATTTTCTCGCCATTTATCCAGATCATCATGAGCAAACGGTATAGCCTCGACGCTATACTCTTGCATGATGGCATGCGGTGTACCCTTTTTACGGTGAACGTCAAATTCTTTTTTCAGCAGTTCATCGATAGCCGAATTAATTCGAAATGGCGGGCTGCTGGGACGTCTGATCTTCAACCGGGCATCCAACCAAAAGCAACGCCGGCACTGTTTGAATAGTTCAATCTTGCTGCGGCTAACTTTAAAGGCCGCTTTTTGGCCAGGTTTATACGGCAAAGCCCTTTGATATCCCATAGGCTTTTATTGTAGCACTACGGACGCAGTGCTCCGAAGAAGACCTGCCAAGCTAAAGCTGACTTGGCCACCAGGCTTAAAATCATATAAGCCCTTTCACCGTAGAGGTAATCTTTCCAGGATCCAATTTTTTTGTATTGCAAATACATATTGACAGCAAAACAGTTGAAAAACACCAATAAGCTGCCGAAAATCCAGTAAACAAAGCTAGGGATTTGGCCACTGCCGTAAACATTAGATCCCCAGAGGTAAATTGCCACCACAACCCATGGCACAAGGCCGGCTTTACCGCCCAAAATAAATGGCAGCCAGTTAACTTTTCGAGACTTGCCGTTCCAAACCTCCATAATTAGTCCAGTTCCGTTCATTACAGCCGTTAAGGCAAAGATCATCAGCAGGCTAGCTAGGTCATAAACACCGGCCAAAATAGCAATGGCCACCATCATGATACTAGCGCTAAAGGCATATTCATACCATCTAGCCGGATTGAGATTACTCTTGAGGTTTTTCTCATACCATCTGCGGCAAAACGTCGCTAAACTGATGTGAGCCAAAGCTGATGCCAAGAAGAAAGCCGCCACTAGCCAGGCTAGATTAACATCAAAGATCACCTGCGACGCTGGTACCAATTGAACCGAGTCGCCGGCAGTTAGGCTGTTTGGCGTCAAAAAACTAATACTGATCGGAAAGGATGCGGCTTTGGCCAGTACTAGTACTGCCACCGCCTGCACTGCATGCAAGCCGGCCAACACAAAATTCCAAGTTCGCAAATGTTCGAAGTTAACTGTTTTTTTCATGTCTTTACTTTACTACTTCTTGAGACGAGCCGCAAACTTGTCACGCAACTTTTTCAGCTTTGGATTTATTACTACTTGACAGTAAGCCGCTTCGGGGTGTTTTTGATAGTAATTATGGTGCTCAGGTTCAGCTTCATAGAAAACTTGGAGCGGCTCTACCTCTGTTACGATCGGGTCAAGCCAAAGCTTTTGAGCTTTATCAATTGACCGACGAACAATACCTTCTTGCTCTGGCGAATTGAACAAAATAATTGAACGATATTGCGGACCAACATCATTACCCTGCCGATCCGGAGTAGTCGGATCGTGAATAGTCCAAAAGATATCCAGGATGTCCTCTAGACTGATAATTTCCGGATTAAAGGTCACCTGCACAGTTTCAGCCCAGCCGTCATCACTGCCATGCAAAGTAGCATATGACGGTTGCGGCCCCTGTCCGCCGGCATAGCCTGGTACAATCTTCTCAACACCATCAACTAGTTGGTAGGCCGCCTCCAGGCACCAGAAACAACCTCCGCCGAGAACTATTGACTGACTCATTTATTTTGTTTGGTAGCCAGCATAGTGATGGCCATTAGCGCAAAACCAATTCCCATACCAATGAACAGTCCGGCCGCAGTATTGCCCAAAGCAATGCCGACGCCCATACCGCCGATGATCCCGGCTGGCACGAAAATTGCCCCAGGATTACTGTCTTCTTTATTTTTTGCCATTTTGCCCTCCCTTTTTAGTTACTTATTTACTCTTGTTGAGCTTTCCGGCGTCGATACCATGCATAAAACGCACCAGCCAGGGCGAGCAGAATAAGCAGCCACCACCATGACAGAGCGCTGCCAACTTTTTCAGTTGTTGCCGCAGAAACTTTGACATTGTCAGCATTCACCTCACCTGCTTGCTCGTCAGTGTCTTCAGTTTCACCCTCAACACCTTGGGCTACTTGATCTCCATCGCCACCGCCATCGCCGCCCCCGGCTCCATCAGGTCCAGCTGGGCCGGCACCGGCAGCTCCGGCTCCTCCATCAGCAGCAGTTGCTGCTAGAGGCTGGAAGAATAGTGTTGGTCCACCACCGCCGTCTTGGCCGCCGCCTCCATTTCCGCTAAGGACTATATTGAAGTCATCGGTTGGCTCTGGGTCAGCCTGGTTGCCAGCTTGGTCAACGGCTGATACAACAACATTGTAGCTGCCGATTGACAAAGATGGAGTAATGAATGACCAGGTTCCACCGGTGTTTTGAGCTTCTTTTGGAGTGTCGCCATTGATTGATACAAGCACTGTGGCATCTGGATCATTAATTGTTCCGGATAATGTCAGAACTGTATCGCTGGTGTCATCAATTGAGTCGAGTGTCACAACCGGAGCTGTATTATCGACAGTTACAGTGATCTTGGCAACAGATGGCCCGGGATTAGCTCGCGATCCATCTTTGTTATTGGCTTGGTCGCGTGTCTCGAAGTAAATGGTGTATTCCCCGTCCTCAAGACCGACAGTATCCCAATCTAATTCGTGAACCAACACTCCGTTAGTAAGCAAGCTTGTCTTTACATAGCCATTGGGCCCTTCGATACGGAAATAACTGTTCATTGGGTTATCATCAGTTACTTCGCCGACTAGCTTAACTAGGCCATTTACGAAATCGCCATCATTATGAGATGTAATCTCCGCAAGAGGCGCATGACGGTCGATTGTAAAGTTTCGAACTAGCGTGGTTGACAGCGTATCTGATACATCCCGAGCATTGGCCTTGACGTAATAATCGCCATCGGCCAGACCGCTAGTATCACATGACAGAGTGAATTCATCGACGTTAAGAGCCAGGACATTTTTAGTACATGACTTAATTAGTTGATTGGCGCTAGTGTAGATGTGGCCAGTAACCTGTTTTAGTTTGACGTTGTCGGTTGCTTTCACTTGAACCAGGCTATTAAAGATTGAGCTATCAACTGTTGGTTCGAGAATTTCGATGGTTGGTTTGGTTTTGTCATAGTAATAGTGGACTGGGTCGCTCCAATCACTGGCATTGCCAGCATTGTCAAAGGCTCGTACTCGAATGGTCACACCACCCTGCTCGAAAGTTGCCGGACTATGGTTGCGTTTGGATTGGTTGCCAGCAGTTTCACGGTACGGCCCGCCGCTAAAACTGTGACCATCATCGTAAATGTACTCAATTTGGTACTTATTAATGCCATTAGCGTCTGTCGAATCTGTCCAGTCGTTTAGGATTGGTGAACTAGTGAAGGCTTGCTCATTCAATGGTTTTTCGATCTGGGGCGTTGTCGGAGCAACATTGTCAAAAGTTACTGTAAATGGCGTACTGTAATCAGAGCATAGATCCCCATTACAGGCACTGAATGAGAAATAATGTATTCCAGGTCCTTGGGTAAAGTTGTCGTGGTAAACACCCAGACCTGATGAATAGCCGGCCAGATCAGTTGGGTTCCATGGAGTACCTACTTTAAATGGTGAGCCGACTATGTCGTTCCAATACTTCAACTGATATCTAGTTACTGTCCCAGCGGAGTTAAGGCTAAAAATAAAGTGCTGTGAATCGGTTAAGCCTCCGTCAGGAACAACTTCACCGCTTGGATCTTCAGTAAAAGTGGCTGTTGGTACTTGGGGCGGCGGAGCTAATATATCAAACAGAGTCCAATCAAAACGTTCGTCGGCTTCTGCACCAAAGGTGGACCTTATCTCAACATAATCATTACCTAAAAATTGCTTATCTGTACTGGAGTGACCGTTTACACAAAAGGCTGGATAACGATCTTCGACAGCCGGATTTGGATTTGGGCTGGCTAGAGCCTGACCTATATCACCATCTGTTCGATACTCAAAGCAACTTATATGATTAGCGGATATTTGGGTGCCGCCGTAAAAGCGCATGGTTATTTTTCCAGGGACGCTATCATCGAGAACTTCGGCATGTGCCCAACCATTGGTCACATTATTCGCATGAGTGCTGGGATAGGCATAGGCAGCTCTAGCAATGTCTGGGTGAGATAATCCGACAGCTACTGCCGCCAAAGCAAAGCCTACGGCCATCGCTCCATGGTATAAATGTCGAATCTTTTTGTTAAGGTTTTTGTATGAATTGAAAATGCGTTTAGTTCGCATAACTATGCTCCTCTGTTCCAAATGCCTCCACCTGGCTGTTACGGATTAAGCCTACCATATTTTTAAGAAAAAGTTAATAATTGGAGCAATATTACAACAAACCGCTTATGCCTCTAAAGGCAGGTGAAGTGTGATTAGCCCAGCAGCGCCTGCAAGCCGTAATAGACGATATAGGCTGGCCAGACGCATGCCTGCAAGAAAGCTACGACGATGTTCCAAAAGCCATCGGCGCGGCCAACGAAAAACACTAGCGCCCCGATCCAGGCCGTGAAAAATACCCAGCCACCGGGTCCGTGATTAGCTACTTTTTGACTATTCTTTCCCATAACTTCCCTCCCTCTTGTTGTTCGCTACATAAATGGTAACACTATGGGCTATCGATCGATAGAGGACACTACAGCCTGCATTTTAACGGCCCAGCCCTGCCCATCCTCTCCCTCTAAGCTAATCATATGATAGTAAACCGGTCCGGTCGGAAAAGTTCGATCAGAAAGAGTTACATGCCAGTTTTGAGCTACCGGATCTTGCGGATCGCGGCGCGGCACGTGGTCAGTCGTCGAGACGTCGCCGGCTGGTACCTTATCCAGGTACTCTTCCCATAGCCTTCGTTCCTCAAGGTAACGCTTAATAGCCACCTGCCTTGCATAAGCAATTGTCGGCTTCTGGGCACTGTTATAGCCAGCTATCATTACAGGTTTTGTGGGACGCTGGGCGACAACTCTCTCCACACCTCTGCCTATAGCAGTAGTGTACCTCGTGATTAGTTTAGCCAACCGGCTGCTGGCCGCAGCATCTGGACCAGGCTGACCATCAACCAACTCATTTGACTCTAGCACTTCGCTAGAGTGTTTTAACCAAGCATCTATTTCATGACTGTTCATAAGTTCTTACTGCTAATTTCATGTATTAATCATAAAGCAAAAAAGGACCGCGGGGGCCCTTTTGTGCCTGCTAGTAAGGCTACGGGAGTCTTGCTAGCCAACAAGCGGAACTATTGCTAGCACTACTTGCTTGTCACCTCACAATGACAGGTCTAACTATAACCCTCATCAAGCGCGCCGTCAAGATATCATTGTAAAAACTACAAATTATGATATAAATGCTTATGTTTATGTTTCGGAGTTAATCGAAGTTGATGTCGGGGTAAATTGCCCTGGTGGTGGCATCGATCTCTGCCCTAAGTTGCGGGAATGGCACGCCTTCACGGGCTGAAACACCTTCAAATACCCAAAAAACTCTTTCCGAATAACCCAAACCGCAAGCCGGCGGCATGCCATACTCCAGCATCTCGACATAATCAATATCCAGCATCTGGGCTTCATCGTCACCCTCGTCGCGCAGGCGCTGCTGCTCCATGAAACGCTCTAATTGATCAATCGGGTCGTTCAGCTCACTCCAACCATTACACAGCTCCGAACCAGCAATAACTGCTTGAAAACGCTGTACAAATCGTCCATCCTTGTCATCGGTCTTCGACAACGGCGAAATAAACGTCGGTGTGTCGATCAGCCAAACTGGACCGGCGACCTCGGCACGAACCTTTTTCCATAACTTATCAATACCGCGAGCTCGATTTTCAGTCTTCTCGACCTCAATATTATGTTTCTTAAGTTGGGCTTTGACTTCATCTAAAGTGCAATCAAAAACATCCAGGCCGTAGTGTTCTTTAATAACATCAGCGTATTTCCATCGCTCCCAACGAGCACCCATATCAACTTGCTTGCCCTCAATAGTGAACTTCAGGGTTCCGAAAGTTTCTTTGAGGACTTGTTTGAACATTTCCTCCATCATGGCCATGCCGTCTTGCCAGTCGGCATAAGCCCAGTACCACTCCATGGCCACGTGTTCGGGCAAATGCTCATCGGAGTAATTTTCGTTTCTAAACCGCGGACCGATATCAAAAACCTTCTCAAAACCGCCGCCCAACAAACGCTTGAGGGGTAATTCATGGCTAATGCGCAAGTAAAAATCCTGATCCAAGGCATCCATGTGCGTCACAAATGGCGTAGCATCAGCCCCACCAGTGGTGTGTTCTAAAACTGGAATGTTGATTTCTAGAAAGTCACGTTTGAGGAGAAAATCACGCGTAGCTTGCCAGAACTTGCTGCGGCGCACAAACCTTTGGCGCACCTCTGGATTGACGTTCATGTCAACATAGCGTCGGCGCATCCGCTCTTCTTTATTAGTAAAGCCATTCTCGGCCGTTGGCATAGGTCGTAGCGACTTGGTTAGTAGGCGCAACTTCTCGACATCAACTGAAATCTCGCCAGTTTGAGTCTTGACCACCTTGCCGCTGGCTTCGACAAAATCGCCCGGATCTAACAGGCTCAGATCAGTAAATTCTAACTCACTGTTTTTATAATCAGCCGATTCAATGCCGCCAGATCGCAAAAACAATTGGACATCACCGCTAGCGTCGCGCAGGACTACAAAGGCTAGTTTACCAATGTCACGAATCCGGATAATTCGGCCGACAACCGAGACCTGTTGGCCTTCTAGGCTGGAAAAATCCTTGATGACTTCAGCGTTGGTGTGGGTACGATTTGAATTAGCCGGATAGGGGTTAACTCCCAAATCACGCAATTGTTTAAGTTTACGTAGCCGCTCATCGCGCAGCTCTTGCAGGTTTGCCATTACTTGAATTGTACGTGCCTTAGTGGCTTTAGTAAATATCGACGATTTTATAAGTCATGGTTTCGACAGGAGTTTTGATTTCAACCTCGTCGCCTTCTTTTTGTCCCATCAAAGCCTTGCCAATCGGTGATTCATCAGAAATTTTGCCGTTCATTGGGTCGGCTTCGACAGTTCCGACAACTCGGAATTCTTTCATTTTCCCGCCCTCTTTAGCCTTCAATTTGACGCCTGACCCTAAGCGGACCTTGCTATCGTTGGTTGGCTTTCTAATAACTTCAACGTTTTGGAGGATATTCTCGATTTCAGCAATTCGAGTCTCGGCCTTTTCCTGCTCTTCGCGGGCAGCTGCATATTCGGCGTTTTCAGCCAAATCACCGAATTCGCGGGCAGTCTTGATGCGTTCGGCAATTGGAATACGTTCGGCCAATAGCGACTCTAGCTCAGCTTTTAGCTCAGCTACACCTTCTTTGGTCAAATGGAATTGCTTCTTCATAGACACCTCTTTTCCTGCACATCTACCTCAAGAATTATTAAATTTTTCTTAAATTCCAGGAGTTGCTGTATTATAGCAAGCTCTTCAAGTCCTGGCCAATTTTTCCAGCAACTCATCTTCTGTAATCATTTTTGCTTCAGTTTCTGTTCTGCTTTTATATTCAATTTTGCCCTGTTTAAGCGTTTTTTGACTGATCACCACTCGGTGTGGAATGCCTAACAAATCGGCATCGGCAAATTTCTCGCCCGGCCTCATATCACGGTCATCGTAAAGTACCTCGACTCCTTGCTGAGAGAGATTGTCATACAGACTATCAGCCGCTGAGGCTACTTGTTCGTCTGCCTCCAGACGGACAACAATTACCTGGGCCGGAGCAATCTCCTCTGGCCAAACCAGGCCGTTGTTATCCGAAAACAGTTCGGCAATTGTGCCCATCACCCGGCTGACACCGATGCCATAGCAGCCCATGATCAGGGTCTGCTCTTGGCCATTTTCGTCAATCACCGCCAGGTCAATCGGAGCCGAAAACTTAGTACCTAGGCTGAAGATGTTGCCTACTTCAATGGCTCGGGCTTCCTCTAGCTCCTCGCGGTTCAAACCAAGTTCAGATAGAACTTCATCAAACAGTACCTCTTTGTTAACAGCGATATTCTTATCACGACTGATGTAAATAGTGTCCTCACCGGCCTCTGATAAAGTCTGGTATTCGTGGCTGTATTTGCTAAAGCTGCCGCCGCTGGCAAAAGTCATGAACGTTCGATCACCCAGACCAAATCTCTGATAAATTTTTGCGTAGGCCTCTTGAGCCTTTTTATAGAACTCGTCGTGCATTTCCTGAGACGTGGCAAACGAGTACATGTCCTTCATCAGAAACTCGCGGCCACGCATCAGTCCACTTTTACTACGAAGCTCGTTACGAAACTTGGTTTGTATCTGGTAGATAGCCAGTGGCAGGTCACGGTAGGACGAGACATACTCCTTGACAATTGGTGTCAGGTTTTCTTCGTGCGAAAACCCCAAACCCAACTCAGTGCCATTTACTAGCTTGGTTTTAAACCAATTATCAACCACCTTGTCATCCCAGCGGCCAGTGGCTTCATAGCGTTCTTTTATCTGCAGAGCCGGCATCGACACCTCCTGAGCGCCCATGGCATCCATTTCTTCGCGGATAATTTGCTCGACTTTGCGCAGCACTTTCAGCCCCAGCGGTAAATAGCTATACACCCCGGCCATCTCCTTATGGATGTAACCGGCCTGTATCAGTAACTGGGCATTCTTGGCCGTCTCGTCAGCTGGAACATCTTTGCGAGTCCTAGTAAATAATTTTGATAGTCTCACCTTAGCACCCCTTTTCTTCTGCTGCATTTTACCATGTCGGTGACCAGGGCGCGAACCAACTTATTGCGGTAGCCAAATTGGGCTTGTTGGCGGGCAGTCTTCATCTCAGCGGCGATCATTTCTTCGTCGCCAGAGCAAAAGGCGTCGCGTAAATTAGACTTTAATCCATGGAAGTGGTTGTTTTCTGATAGCAATTGGTCCAGGGCCGCTTTACTGACTGCCCGGACTTTCACATCATTTTCTATAGCTACTTGTTGTTCAATTGACAGTTCAAAAGCGGCTTCGACAGCCATCTCTAAGCTTTTAGACAAAATTACTGAGTGGTTCATTTTTCTCTCCAATCAAAAACCCCTCTTATTTTAGAGGGGCGTATTACAGTTACATTTTTTAAAACATGTACAAATTACGCCCGGGTGGGCGGTGTGGGTACGTCAAAATGTAGCTGTAATACATGAATCATGATGCTAATTATATCATCTTACTTGAAAAACAAACAATAGTGTAAAGGCCAGGCCGTTTTTCAACATATGCAGAGCAATCGGTGCCCCAAGATTGCCGGTTTTCTCACGCAAATAAATCAATACCAGTGACAAAGTGAAGGTATCCAAGGCTGCTACCCATAACAATGGTGCACCGCTGCCAAATTGCAAGTGAGCAATGGCGAACAACAGACTAGTGACCACAGCGGCGGTCGGCACCGGCCATTTAGTTTTTAGTCCGCTGTAGAGAAAGCCGCGCATTAAGATTTCCTCGACTATTGGCGGTAGGATTACTAGGCTGATGAAAACCAGAATTAAATCAAAGCCGGCCCGGGCGGTCTCAAAGCCAACTTGCTGCTCTTGCTGGAAATTAAGTCCTGGAAATATGAGTTTGGCCACAATCGCAATGAACAGATAAAGCAGAAAATAGACTCCGAAACCAGCGGCCGCCAGACCCAGGTCTTTCAGACGAGGCCAGGCCAGACCAATATCGGAAAAATTGTGCTTTTTGACGTGCAGAAGCCCCCAGATCATCAGCAAAACCAGAGCTTCAATCAGAACAATAAAACTAAACTGGCCGACCGGATCCTTCAACCACCTATCCAACCCCATTTCCGACACTCCGGCGGCTATTGGAATTGTCAACAATAGAAAACTAGCCGCAATTTGCGAACTAATATATACCCCGGTTGTCAGAATTATCGACTGAACCGGATCCCAAAATTTGGTAATTGGCTTCTGGTTATCACTTTTCACTTAAAAAAACCTGCGTACATCAACAATTGTAATAAGCACAAACAACAGCATCAAGGCCGCAAAACCAAAACCGTGGATTTTCTCTTCTAGACTCCTAGTTAGCGGCTTTTTCAGTCCCTTAAACAACAGTGTCACGAACAAGCGGCCCCCGTCCAAGGCTGGAATTGGCAGAATATTCATAATCGCCAAAGTCAGCGAGATAACAGCGATAATCATCAATATAAACTGATACCCCAGGATGGCTCCGTCTTTGATGACCACGAAAATACCTACCGGTCCCGATACCTGGTCAGCCGCCTGCCCAGCGTGACCACTAAACACGCTGGCCAGAGCCGATCCAATGCCCTGCAAAGTCAGTTTGGTGAATTGAGCAGCTGTGCCAACCGCCACTATCGGTGCAGACCAAGTCGAACGCCGCAGGCTGTATTCGGTCGGCACTACACCTAGGTAGCCCTTGGGGCTGTCAGTATTTTGGCTGGCTTCAACTTCTTCTTCCGAGCGCAGTTGAACCGTTTTTTGCGATATCTCGCCGCCAGATTCGATCTCTAAAACCACCTCCTGTCCGGCGTGGTTTTTTGTTAGCTCGGGGAATGAGTCAACTGACTTTATCGGCTGAAGCTTGTTGGCATTTGTGCCAACCGCCACCAGTTGATCGCGGCTTTTCAGGCCTGCTTGGGCAGCCGGCGAATCAGGCTCGACATAACCGACCAGGATGTCTTGTTTGACGGTTTTGGTATCACTGCCCACCGTAAATTGATCATTGACTAGCTTGGGCAGGCCTACTAGAGCCAAAATGGTCAAAATTAACAGAGCTGTCAGTAAATTCATCACCACTCCGGCAGTCATAATCTTAACTTTTGTACTTAAATTGGCCGCGCCGTAAGTTCCTTTGCCGATGTCAGCATCGTGTTCGCCTTTTAATCTGACGAATCCGCCCAAAGGCAGCCAATTGACACTCAGCAACATACCGTCTTTGAGCTTTTTACCCCAGGCTCGCGGCGGAAACCCAATACCAAATTCTTCGACTTCTACACCGCCGTTTTTAGCCGCCCTATAATGACCGTACTCGTGGACAATGACCAGAGTGACGAACAAGATTAAGCCGATTATTAATAATCCCACGCTTTTGCCGCCTACTTTCCGAACCTGCGATTTCGTTTAGCAAAAATCGTCAGCACCTTGTCCAAATCTTCATCCGTAAAGTCCGGCCAAAACTTATCAACAAAGATTAATTCGGCATAAGCTGCCCGCCAAAGCATGAATCCACTTGTGCGATGTTCGCCTGACGAACGAACCACCAAATCAACATTTGGCAAACTTGGTGAATACAAATATTGTTCAAAGTTATCAGGGGTTAGCTTGTCTATTTCGTCGGTTGGTAGGCTTTTTACGGCATCAATGATTTCCTGTTGGCCGCCATAATTAAAGCACAGGGCTAGCGTTCCATTAACATTATCAGCTGTTTTAGTAATAGCTGCGTCTAGGGCCTTCTCGACTTTCTTGTCCAAGCCCTCCCGACTACCTAAAATCACTATTTTAACGCCCTTCTGGTGAAATTCATCTAGGTACTTATCGACGACTTTAGATACCAAGCCCATGAGATAGGATACTTCTTCTTGAGTCCGCTGCCAGTTTTCAGTCGAAAAGACGAAGGCTGATACATATTTAATACCGCGCTCAAAGGCCGCATAGGCAATCTTGCGAAACACTTCGGCTCCCTTTTGGTGCCCTTCTAGAGTTGGTAACCCCTGTTGTTTTGCCCACCGCCGATTTCCGTCAAGGATCAATCCCAGGTGCTGAGGCACTATCGATGCATCAATCATATAGGCAATATTGTATCAGTTATGCGGCCCGCTTTACACCGTCATTATTTCGGTTTCTTTGGCCTTGGTGGTTTGCTCGACCTTAGCCCTAAACTCTTCCATCAAGTCGTCAAGTTGTTTCACGAACCGATGATGGTCATCATCAGAAATAGATTTATCCTTTTTGGCCTTCTCCGAAGCCTCTTTAGCCTCGTGACGAATACTGCGCAGGCGAATCATAGTCTCTTCAGCTTTACCGCTTAGCGTCTTAGCGATTTCGCGCCGCCTCTCCTCTGTGAGCGGTGGTAATGGTACCCGGATTACCCGGCCATCGTCAGTCGGATTCAGGCCCAAATCCTGATTATCACGAATGGCCTGGGTGATAGCTTGCAGGTTATTGGGATCGAAAGGTGCTAATTGTAGTAAAGTCGCCTCTGGTGTAGTGATAGTCGCCAACTGCTTCAACGGCATTTGTTGATCATAGGCCTCCACCATCACACCATCCAACATTGACGGATTGGCTCGGCCAGTGCGAATTTTCTTCAATTCATCCTCGTAGTGACTCATCACCTCTTGAGCTTTTTGTCTAGCAGCGGCTATATCAGTTGGATCCATACTTCTATGATACCACTACTCAACTTCACCAAGTTGCATACGAGCAAAACGGCGAACTACAATGTTTTCGCCCAGTTTGGCTATGTGTTCTTTAATATAGTCGCCAACTGTCTGATCAGGGTTCTTAACATACGGCTGATCCATCAAACAACGTTCAGCAAAGTGTTTTTTGACCATGCCATCAACAATTTTATCAATCATATCGGCTGGTTTGCCTTCACTTTTAGCTTTTTCACTGAACTCATCGACAACTTTTTGCCGCTCATCAGCTGGAACCTCATCAATCGATACATACTGAGGTGCCGAGGCCGCAATATGCATGGCCACATCTTTGACTAAATCAGTGAATATCTCGTTGCGTGCCACAAAGTCAGTCTCGCAGTTAACCTCTACCAGGACACCGATGCGGCTATCGTGGTTATAGGTGCCGATTAACCCGGCGCGGGCCTCTCGCTCACCGCGCTTTTCAGCCTTGGTTAGGCCTTTTTTGCGCATAGCCTCCAAGGCTTTATCAAAATCACCGCCAGTCTCTTCCAAAGCCTTCTTAGCATCGGTTAATCCAACCCCAGTCAGGCTCTTTAACCTTTTTACATCATCCAAAGATACGGCCATTACTTATCCCCCTTGTCTTTGTCGGCAGTTTTTTGCTTGGCCTTGCCAGCCATAATTGCCGCTTCAACGTAGTCAGCTACCAAACGTAGAGCTTTGATAGCGTCATCATTGCACGGAATCGGGTAGTTGATATCAGTCGGATCGGTGTTAGTATCAACAATCGCTACCACTGGAATATTCAACTTTTTAGCCTCACGAACAGCGTTAGCCTCGTGCAAAATGTCGAAAGTAAAGACCACATTTGGTTTAGCAGCCATGTTTTTAATGCCACCGTACAGATGATTCATTTCGTCAATTTCTTCCTGATAGCGCTGCAATTCCAGCTTATTGTACTTGTTAGCCAACTCGCCAGATTCCATCTTAGCTTCCAAGTCTTTGAGGTGTTTGATGCGGCCAGCCATAGTTTTTTGATTGGTCAGCATTCCGCCCAGCCACCGATTTACCACATACGGCATGCCGGTTTTCTGGGCCAAATCCAGGGCAATCTCTTTTGATTGCCGCTTTGTACCAACAATTAAGACTTGCTTGCCCTCAGCAGCAGTGTTCTCTAAGAATTTTAGAGCCTCTTCCAGGCAACTAACGGTCTGGGTTAGGTCAATAATGTGGTTGCCGCCGCGTTTACTGTGAATATACGGCGCCATTTTGGGGTGCCAGCGACTGGTTTTGTGCCCAAAGTGCGCTCCGGCCTCCAATAGCTTTTTAATATCTACATCAACTGTAGCCATTATGTTTAAATCCTTTCTCTTCGGTAAAGCGGTTACCCGGTCGGCCCTACATGGAGTCCGTCCAGGAGGATTTCTCCGCTCCCTGCTTATTAATTTACTGCCTAAGCTTAGCATACGCGTTGACTTCGGTCAATCAGATGTGTATACTACCCCTCTGACTATGAAGAAAGATATTCACCCAAATAACTACCGATTGGTGGTTTTTCAGGACCTTAATGACGGCACATCGTTTTTGACGCGCTCGACTGTGGCCAGTGAGGAGACCATCAAGTGGGAGGACGGCAACGAGTATCCACTCGTAAAAGTGCACATCTCAAGTTCGTCTCATCCCTTCTACACCGGTCAAGAGAAGCTTCTGGACATCGAAGGTCGAGTTGATAAATTTAAAGCTCGTGCCGAAGCTGCCGCTAAAGCTAAGGCTGCCCGAGCCGCGGCCGCCAATAAAAAGACTGATCGCAAAGCCGCTCAAGACGAGAAAAAAGCTGCTAAGGCCGAGTCAAAGCAACCGGCTGCAGCCGATAAATAACTTCGCTAAATAAATTGCCGCTCGGTTACCATATCGAGCGGTTTTTCTTTATACTAAATACTAAAGGACAAGCATGAACGAAGCCGAACTACGCCAAGAACTCACCGATCTGCAAGCTAAACTGCGGGATCCTAGCATTTACAGCGATCCAGCCTATCCTAAACTTGCCAAACGACAGTCCGAACTAGAAGAAATAGTTGGTTTATTTGATAAAAAAGCCGAGTTGATCAAATCTCGCTCCCAAGCTGAAGAATTATTAAGCGATCCGGATATGGCCGAGCTAGCCAAAACTGAAATTGAAAACGCCACTCGAGATTTAGAGAAAGTTGAAGCAGATTTAACAGAGGCGCTTGTGCCCAAAGACCCTAACGACGAACGAGACGCCATTATCGAAATCCGAGCCGCTGCCGGCGGCGACGAGGCCAGCCTATTCGCCGGCGAACTTTACCGCATGTATCTGAAATGGGCTGAGAAAAATGGCTATAAGACCGAATTATTAAGCGACAGCTCTAACGAAACCGGCGGTTATAAAGAAGTTATTTTCAAAATTAGCGGCCCTGATGCCTACAAAAACCTGAAATTCGAAGCCGGTGTCCACCGCGTCCAGCGCGTACCGGTCACCGAATCGCAAGGCCGCGTCCACACTTCAACGGCCACCGTGGCCGTTATGCCCGAAGCCGAAGAATCAGACATCGAGATTAACGAAGCCGATCTGCGCATCGACGTCTTTCGCGCCTCCGGTCACGGTGGCCAGTCGGTCAACACCACCGATTCCGCCGTCCGCATCACTCACATCCCCACCGGCCTGGTCGTCGCCAACCAAGACGAAAAGTCTCAGATCAAGAATAAAGCCAAGGCCATGTCGGTCCTCCGCTCTCGCCTGCTTCAGATGAAGATTGACGAAGAAAACGCCAAATTAAGTGCCCAGCGCAAGTCGCTCATAGGTTCTGGCGACCGAAGCGAAAAAATCCGCACCTACAACTTCCCCCAAGACAGGATTACCGACCACCGCATCGGCTACAGCCGGTCAAACATCCCTGGAGCCCTCGATGGTAACATCGACGACCTCATCGAACAACTGCAATCTTATGACCGCCAACTTGCCAACAACAATTAATTCCTGGCTAATTAAGGCTAGCGGGGCTCTCATGGCCCAAGGTATCAGCTCTGCAGTCTTAGATAGTGAAATTTTAGTCAGTCACGTATTAAACAAACCCCGAACTTGGGTGCATGCTCATAGTCAAGAAAGACTTTCCCAAAATCAACACAGGCAGTTGAACCGGTTTTTGCAGCGTCGCGCTGCAGGCCAGCCAATCGCCTATATCACTGGACAAAAAGAGTTCTATGGTCGCAATTTTATTGTGTCACCAGAGGTGCTAATACCTCGCCCCGAGTCTGAAAACTTCATCGAAATCGTCAAAACCTTGCCGTCAAACCTTAAATTCATTGATATCGGTACAGGTAGTGGGATCTTAGCAATCACTTCTGTTCTTGTTCAGCCTACTTGGTCAGGCGTGGCCACAGATATTAGCCAAGCGGCATTAAAAGTTGCTCAAAAAAATACTCGAAAACTCGGCGCAAAAAATCTGGTATTCAAAGTTCAAAACTTGTTAGTCGATGACACCAAAAAGTATGATGTGGTGTTAGCCAACTTGCCTTACGTCCCACAAAATTTGTTCAACAAAGCCGATATTTCCTTTGAGCCTAAAATTGCCCTTTTTGCCGGCGAGGATGGCTTGGACATTTATCGGGAGCTTTTCAAACAAATTATGGCCCGCAAGCACAAACCAACCCATATACTAACCGAATCCCTTCTTAACCAACACAAACAGATCGAACAATTAGCCAAAAGTGCAGGCTATCGACTGGGGGAATCCCGAGGCCTAATTCAGCACTTTGTACAAGGTCGTGAAGAACCGTAGAAGCTCAGTGCAAGAGGAGGCGATCGGAGTTCGCCTCCTCTGAAACGTGGTTCTGAAGGACCTTGTACAAAGTGCCGGACTTAGACTACCTTGTTTCCCCAATCCGAAAACACCAAAATTACTACCACAATAGCTATCATGATAAAAATAAACTGTCGCCGGGCCAGCCGACCCAGCCGCTCGTTCTGTTCAAGGAAATACATGGCTCCTAGACCATATCCCAAAACCGTTAGCAGTAGTGTCGGCTGGGCTACCGCTCCATAAAATACTAGCCAGTGACTTAAAATCCAGGCCAATGAGGCAGCAAAAAACGCCCAGCTATCAGATAAGAAACGAGTGTAGGGTTCGTCAAAGGCGCTGAAAAAGTGGCGAGCCGCCACATAAGCCACCGCCCAGGTTCCCAACACTACGGCAAAAGTCGATGATCCGCCCCAGGTAATATACAAAGCCATCAGACCAAACAACTGGGCTAATGAAGCTTGCAGGGCAATGCTTATAAAACTGGTGCCAGGCTTGACTAGCAGCAACCAAACGGCATAAACTGCTGCCCAAACCAGTTGCCAAGCCATGGAATTGGTGTTGGACATAAAAATTACCATCGAAATTCCGACAGTAATATCAACGGCATTAGCTCGAATATAGGCCATCCAGTGCCGCGGCCTAACCGCCAATACCCGCCATTTGCTTAACAGCACCAAGGCCACCGCCACTGGTACTAGGTTAACCCGAACAAATATGTACACCAGCACTGGCAGCAATATGGTAAATAATAGGTGAAAACCGTGGGCAAAACCACTTGCCGGCCGGATTTTCTTAATTGCTCGTCTCATTGCTACCTACTATTATGACAAAATCAGCATTTTTTGCATCTATTCCGTCGGGCAAGCGGCTCGTTGTCCCTGTTCTAAGACGCCGCTCGAGATAATGTTTGGTGTATTTCTTGTCATTACCGCGTAAGCTAATTAGCACCGTCTGGGTGTAGTCCTTGTCAGGTGCGTCAC
>CAZBPY010000005.1:0-30356 GCA_964493895.1 uncultured Candidatus Saccharibacteria bacterium
TAGCACCGTCTGGATGTAGTCCTTGTCAGGCGCGTCACCAACTTCAACTACGTTATAGCCATAACCATTCAGATAGTCGGCAAACTGACTAGCCACACCGGGTTCATTGGTGCCGTTTAGAACCATTATTGAAGCATCCTCTTTTTTAAGGAAGCCGTCACGCAGAGTAGTTCGCACATAGCGGTGGATGTTGTCATACTGATATAAACCAGCCTTTGGCACCACCACTGACAGTCCACCGATGTTATCAGTAGTCACCAAGTCATTGGGCGGTTCATTGGCCAAGCCAATGGAGACAATTTTCTCATCATGAACATCGCCCATAGTTTCATATAGAGTCATGATGTCATCAATGCTTAGATTGGTTTGAACATGACTACCAAAAGCATTAAATAACTGGCCAAGCTTGACAGGGTTAGCAAAGGTTCCTAGAGAAAATACCTTATTTTGCAAAGCCACGATGATTTCCCTCTGGCGTTCGGCTCGGTCAAAATCCCCCCTCTCGCTGCCGTAACGAGACCGAGCGTAAAGCAGTGCTTTCTTGCCATCAAAATGATTTGGTCCTTCGTCAGCAATTACCGGATCCCAGTTATTCTCCCAGGCGACAGTAGGGTCGTATAGCTGCTCCTTGACATCAACATCTACCCCGTCAACCGTATCTATAGCTTTTCTAAAAGCTTCGAAATCGACCATGACGTAATAATGCATCGGGATTCCTAAGACTTCTTCAACAATCGTCTCACTAGCTTCTATACCCTTTTTTTCAGCTTCGGCCTCTGTTGCTCCTGCATATAGAGCCTCTTCCTTAGCGGTGAAATATACGGTGTTAAGCTTCATTGATCCATTGCCTGGCATCTTAACGTAGAGATCGCGCGGCAAACTCAACAGTCCAACCTCATGCTGACAAGTATCAATGCTGGCTACCATCAGTGTATCTGTTAAATCGGCTCCGTCATGGCCTGGGCCACCCTTTCCAAGCAGCAGGATATTAACTCGGCCGTCACCTTCTTTATCTAATTTTTTCGGATCGACACCGCACTCCAAGGCCAAAGCACTGCTACCGCCCTGGAAGATCTGATTAGCCTTCAAAAAAGCCCAGCCAGTCAAGAATCCGGCCGCCAATAGCACAACAACGCTAATACCAGCAAAGCTGCGCCTGATCCGGCCCGGTTCTTTGACTAACATGGTTGACTTTTTGCCTTCTTTCAAACTGATGTCCAAATCACTTTTTTTAATCGGTCGGCGGCCGGTTGATCGGCCATCTGGAACCTTGGTGATGCTACGTACTCGAGGATGGAATCCATCGGTTAGTTTAAAGCCTTCTGCACCGGATTTGGCCGGCATCTTCTTCTGAGTCGGCTCGCCAAAACCGACAGTTGGCCGTACCTGGCCCGGGCGGCGAACGAAACCATCAATAGTGTTCGAGCGGCGACGGGAAGTACCCGACCCTCGGTCATGACGCTTAAAATTATTCATAGCAATAGGTATTAGTATAACGCATTTAGCGCTAGCTGTTTAGACAAAAGTGTCGTATAGTTTAGACAGAAATGGAGCATAATCGTCCTCATAATCCGGCGCCAAATGGACCGGTGATAGGTCCAGCTATTCCGCCTCACCGACAGAGGCATCGTAAGGTTATTGTCAAGGAAATCTTAACAACTGCCGGCGTGTTGTTGTTAGCTCCGCTGGCGGCGATTATTTTTACGGCTTTTGTCTTCCAATTTTACCGGGTTGACGGTCCTAGCATGGAAGAGACTCTGCACAATAATGATCGATTGATTGTCTACAAATTAAGTAAGACTTTTTCCAACCTAACTGGCAGTGACTATTTGCCTGGCCGAGGTGACATTGTGGTTTTCAATCGTACCGAGGATGACGGCGGTTCGCGGCAACTTATCAAGCGGGTGATCGGTCTGCCTGGCGATCGGGTTGTTATCAAAAATGCTGTGGTAAGGGTATTTAACGACGAGCACCCTGAAGGTTATGACCCAGATGTTGGCACGGCTCATTATAAATACACTATTCCGACAGCCGGTAGTGTTGATTTAACAATCCCTGAGGGCCAGGTCTTCGTAATGGGTGATAATCGTGATAACTCCCTGGATTCTCGGGTTTTTGGTACTATTTCAGTCGATAGCATTGTCGGCACTCTAGCCGCCCGAGTCTTCCCCTTCAAGCCGGTTGAAAGCTAATCTAGTTAATCTAACAGCCGCCGAATCAACTCTGATAAGTGCTCTTCAGAATCGAAGTGCAGTTCCAGTCGGCCGCCATTTGCTGTACGGCGAATGCTAACAGGGGTGCCGAGACGTTTTTCCAGTTTCTTGGTTTCGGGATTAGTGGTAGCCATCTTGGCAACAGTTTCTGCGGTGGTTTTAGCACCGTCCTTGGTGCTGGTTACAAATTGCTCTGCCTGACGGACTGACCAACCATATTTGATAATGCTGTCCAGTAATTCCTTTTGTTTGTCGGGCTTGCCTTTCAAGCTTAGAATCGCCCGGGCATGACCCTCAGTAATTTTGTTCTCATTGAGAGCCTGCTTGGCCTCATCCGGCAATTGTAGTAGTCGCACAATATTAGTCACGGTAGTTTGAGCCTTGCCCAGGCGCTTGGCAATCTCATTCAGGTTCATATTAAATTGCTGGTTAAGCTTTTGAATCGAGACAGCCTGTTCTAGCGGCGATAAATCAACTCGTTGAACGTTTTCTATCAAAGCCACTTCCAGGCGCTCCAAATCTTGATGCGACCTAACGATGGCCGGAACTTTGTCCAGTCCAGCAATTTCGGCGGCTCGCCAGCGCCGCTCCCCAGCCACAATCACATAATCACTGCCAATTCTAGTCACCACCAACGGCTGGACAATGCCATATTGCTTGATGGAAGCCGCTAACTCCTTCAGCGACTCCTCGTCAAATGTCTTCCTAGGCTGATCTGGATTCGGTTTGACCTCAGTTACTGGTAGTTTTTGAATCTTTTCACCCGGCTCCTGCAGAATTGACGAATCAAAATCGGTCGGAATCAGGGCATCAAAGCCCTTTCCCAGCCCCTTTTTGGTGGTAGTCTCAGCCATAACTCTATTGTACCCGTTTTTCTATCTCTTTTGTCAATTGTTTATAGGCACGAGCGCCCTTGCTCCACTTGTCATGCTCAAGAATAGTCTTACCATGACTTGGCGCCTCAGCCAGACGAATGTTACGCGGTATTACGGTGCTAAACACTTTATCGCCAAAGTGCTTCTTTAATTCGTCCAGCACCTGGCCAGACAAACTGGTCCGGCTATCGAACATGGTCGCCACCACGCCCAGTAGCTCTAAGTTAGGATTGAGCCCTTGTCTTATCCTTTGGACTACGCCCAACAGCTGACTCAGGCCTTCCATAGCATAGTATTCGGTCTGCAC
This sequence comes from uncultured Candidatus Saccharibacteria bacterium, assembly GCA_964493895.1. GTDB lineage: Bacteria > Patescibacteriota > Saccharimonadia > Saccharimonadales > JAGQNJ01 > CAYRSA01. Next base: position 3,396 of record CAZBPY010000005.1, read on the forward strand.
CGGAATCAGAACGTAGTCTGCGGCTGTTAGGGCATTAATCGTCAACAGTCCCAAGGCCGGCGGACAATCTATTAATATATAGTCGTACGTCACCCCTGTTAGCGCCTCTTTTAGTTTAGATTCGCGCATTAGTTCTGATGCCAAATCGGTCTCGGCGGCGGCTAGCTGAGCATTAGCCGGCACAATAGACAGCCCTAGTCTCGGCACCTCAACAATGGCATCAGCTAGACTGCTGCTACCCGTTAAGACAGTATAAGTCGTCTGATTGTAGTCGCCTTTTTCTAGACCTATACCACTGGTAGCATTGCCCTGCGGATCCAAGTCAACAATCAACACCTTCTTTCCGGCCTTCTCTAGACAAGTAGCCACATTAATAGCCGTAGTTGTTTTACCAACCCCCCCTTTTTGATTTAATATGGCAATTGTTTGTGTCATAGCCTGCGGCGTTCCCTCTTTACTCCCCTAAGCCTACCACTTTTCACGCATATCAAGCAATAAAGCTAAGACCGCCACCAAGTAATCAATACTAACTAGCTGTATCATGCTAGTATTTTAAGGCTAGTATTGTTAGGTTATCTTTTTGATCTTCAGTTGAGTTTGAAGTTGTCGGTGACCGCGCACCTTGTGAACGCGCTTTTTGGCTTTGTAGCGAATGGCGGTGACCTTCTCGGCCTGCATTTCAGCCTGGGTAACTTCGGCTGTAACCTTAGCCCCCTTGACTTCTGGGGTTCCAACAGTAGTTTTATCACCATCGATGGTTAGTAGCGGCACAAAATCGACAGACTTGCCGGCATCTTTTAGGCGATCGACTTCTATAACCTGGCCTTCTTCGACCACATATTGGTTACCGCTGACGCGAATTATGGCTTTTTTCATAACTAATAAATACTATCAGAGATACTGGCCTCTGTAAAGCGGCTTATATCCTACTAAGCATTTGGCTAAATATGGCCTACCGCCAAATACTGGTAAACAGAGGTTTACCTTTCGGTTTTTATTTTGATAATGGTTTTTGTTTTATGGTGAGTGTCCCATACCCCTATTAATACGCTGGCCTTAGGCTTTTTGCAGTGATATTTCGCACGCTTTGCCGTCAACTTTGACCGTTTGCTGGTAGTTAAGCTTTTTGGCTTCCTGGTGCAATGTTGTCGCCAACGTCTCCCGAGCAATGGTCTCGGCATGCTCTTTTATGGCCTGAGCGACGTCCTGATCGTCTGTGGCAAGAGAAAGCTCAATTCGGTCATCGACATTCAGTCCAGCCTTTTTTCTGGCATTCTGGACATGTCGCACAATCTCGCGCATGATGCCTTCCCGTTTCAGCGTCGGTGTGATATTGGTATCCAGCTCGATCTTGTCACCAAATTGAATCTGGTGGACATTAACCTCGTCCTTGATGATATCTAAATAGTCATGGTCGTCCTCATTTACCCCGTGAATCACGAGTGTAGCTAATGGTTGGCGAATTTTTATTCTGGCCTCGCCACGCTGCGATAAGGCATCATTAATTATCTGACGAGTGACTTGCATTTGCTCTAGTACTGCTTGGTCTACTTTCTCGGATTCTGGCCAATCGCTTAGGTGTACAGACTTTGGTAAAACGGTACCCTTGGTCAGTTCGCGCCAGAGGTGATCACTAAGGAACGGTGCCCACGGGGCCAGGAGCTGACAAACTCGTATTAGCACATACCATAAAGTTTCGTAAGCCTGCTTTTTATCGCTATCGTCCTCGCTCTTCCAAAAGCGGCGCCGTGAGCGACGGATGTACCAGTTGCTCATGTCATCAATCAGACTAAAAACTGGTTGGATGGCGTGGGCGATCTTATAATTATCGGCCGATTTGGTTGACTGCTCAATCGTTTCATTAAGTCTGGCCATTATCCATTGATCCAAAACATTGTTGCTATGGGGTCTTTGATTGGGATTAGCTGGCTTCCAATTGTCAATGTCAGCATACATTTTAAAGAATCGGTAGGAGTTCATCAGGGTGCCAAGAACATTACGGTTCAAATCTTTCAGCGCATCCCGGTCAAAGCGCATGTAATCAGCTGTTTGAGTGGCTTGGGTGCTTGATAGTAAAAATAATCGTAAGCTATCAGCGCCTTCATCTTCGAAAACCTCTTCTACAGGCGGATAATTTTTAAGGCGTTTGGACAATTTTTGGCCATCGGCAGCCATAATCATGCCGTTTACCACTACATTTTTGTAAGCCGGGCTGTCGAACAAAATGGTATTGACGACGTGCTGAACGTAGAACCACAACCTAGTTTGATCGAGGCCCTCAATAATGAAATCGGCCGGGAAGGTCTTTTCAAAGATGTCTTTATTCTCAAAGGGATAATGTTGCTGACCTATGCTCATACAGCCCGATTCAAACCAACAATCAATCACCTCTTCAATACGGCGATAAGTCTTGCCGTCCCTTTGAATTAGTACATCGTCGACTTTTGGCCGGTGAACGTCCGACAAATCAAGATTAGGATCGCCGGCTAGCTCTCGTAGTTGGTCATAACTTTCCACTACGATATAGTCGTCTTCGTCATCTTGATTAACCCAAACCGGCATTGGTGCACCCCAGTAACGATTGCGCGACACCGCCCAGTCGCGAGCCCCCTCTAGCCACTTACCAAAACGGCCGGTTTTAATATGTTCGGGCACCCAGTTAATTTGTTCAGCCGTCTGCAACAGCTGCTCTCGAATAGCCGACACCTTGATGAACCAACTATTGATAGCGTAGTACAGCAGCGGCGTATCACAACGCCAGCAAAACGGATAGGTGTGCTCAAAAGTCAGCGCAGCATAAACCCGGTTCTTTTGAGTAAGATGCTCGATGATGAGCTTGTCGGCACCCTTAAAGAACTTGCCCTTTATCTCGTCAAAACCAATCCCACCGGTGACTTTGCCACTGGGGTCAATGGTTTTTAACACCGGGATATTATTGGCTTGGCCCAAACTAAGATCATCTTCACCAAAGGCCGGAGCCACATGTAAAACTCCTGTGCCGTCTTCTGTGCTGACAAAATCGGCTGCCCAAACTTTGTAGAGATTGTCTTTATCTCTTGCTGTGCGGGCTTCATCAACTTCAAACAGAGGCTGATAACTCTTTCCAATTAAATCCTTACCCTGTACTTGCTTTTCGATGTGGTAGTCGTCGCTCGACAATACTTCCAGGCGCTTTTCTGCTAAAACAACTACTTCTTCGTCGTCTTCATCATCTTTGAGGCGTACGTAAACATACCTCTCCTCTGGATTGACAGCAATGGCGGCATTACCCGGCAGCGACCATGGAGTTGTCGTCCAGCCCAACAAAAAGGCCTCTTCTTCGGCTAGCTTGAACTTAACAAACAAACTGGGGTCGGAGATATTGTCTTTATAGCCGTCATTGACCTCGAAATTAGACAGCGGAGTTTCGCAACGCGGACAATAGGCAGTTGACTTGAAACCCCGGTAGAGTAGGCCTTTGTCATTAATTTGAGACATTGCCCACCAGACGCTTTCAGTGTAACTGTTGTCAACTGTGGCGTAGTAGTTATCATACTCACTCCAACGACCCAAACGTTGCAACAAGACCTCCCACTCACCCTTGTATTTAAAAATCGAATCACGGCAAGCCTGATTGAACTTATCGATGCCGTACTCTAGTATTTGCTTTTTACCGCTAATTCCTAACTCTTTCTCAATCGAGTACTCCACCGGCAAGCCATGGCAATCCCAACCATTGCGCCGCGGGGCGTAGTAACCGCGCATAGTTTTGTAACGAAGCATGGAATCCTTGATGCTGGTTACCAGGGAGTGGCCAAAGTGCGGCAAGCCATTGGCAAACGGCGGCCCGTCATAAAAACTGAAGTATGGGCCACCTTTACGTTGGTCGACACTCTTTTTAAAGGTGTCCTCTTCGGCCCAGGCAACCTGGATGGCTTCTTCGATTTGACTAAGATTTGACTTCTGGTTACTCACTATTGCCCCTTAAACAAAAATACCTCAAAAGAGTTTCTGGATCCGATATTTCGGAGGTACCATCCAGATTCCTTTGAGGGTTCTCAAAAGCACTTGCTTACTGCTGTGACGGGCTTACCCGGCGGGTTCTACTAGCTCATCCATTTTGCCAGCGGTTGTAACTGATACACAAAATGGGCGGGGTTCTTCCCACTCCTCGCGGTTGATAGCCGCTCAAACGGACTGGATTTTAGTATACCGTAACCATTACTACTGTTCAAGTACATAGCCGGCCACCTCATCGATCAACGGCAGCTGCGTTCCTTGCCACAATTTCAGCAAGCTCCCATCATCGGCAGTCGCCACAATCGCCGGATACTGGGTCACGTCGTAGAGTTTGGCTAAAGAATCACCCTCGATAGAATCAAGTTCTTGCAGTTCTAACTTCTTTGAAGTTCGCCGCTCGAACTCACGGGCGTACTGCTCTACCGCTGTTCCATGCTCTGACTTAGACCGGTAAAGCACAATCGCTTTCATGCCACATAGTATATCATTGGGCAATGGGTAAGATAAACCACTATAGTTTGCGCGACTTGGTAGCAACAAATGATAGATTGGTTGGCATTTGGCCGCCGCCGCGCCGTTGCCAGATTCCCGGCATTTTTTCTTCTAGCTCTTGCTGGCGTTGGCGGACAGCTAACCAGCGATCCTCAGCTTCTTCCTTCAGTTCTTCAATATCCTCAACAGGGAGGTCATCCTCCAATAGTCTACGTTCTAAACCGACTGTCTGACCAGGTGTCGAGGAATAGGACGGCATAAGATCAGTGTCCTCTATATCGACAACCCCTATGAACTTAACTTTTGGATACTTGTCTGCTAAGTCGAGGAATTTTTTCTCAAAACCCCTGTAACATCTTATCCTAACGGTCACTTCTATATCTGGATAACGTTCTGTCATGGTTTCAAGTAATCTTTCAACTTCTTCGGCTTGTTGCCACTCTTCCGTCTCACCAGATCTGCCGACGGCTGGATTGTTTGGATTGACGGTCAAAACGATTCCTTCGACATCGTCCATAGTCACGCCACCCAGGATCTGGGCTTCTACATAGTGCTGGACTAGGCCATGGGCATAGCTCTTGCTGGCTTCGGCTTGGTCAGCCAGGACGGCATCTTCAAAATCATGAGGTATCGGATATATGCCGCCATCCATACTATCATTTATGGTGAATGTTGAACGAGCTATAACCTCAGGCTTCAATATCAAGGCCAGACTTCCGTACCGAGCGGCCTGTTCCTCATGTTCATTCCCCCGATAATCGACATAACCGTATACGATTGATGGATTATCTTCGCCAGGAGTTATTCCTAAAAGCCTTTCGGCTTTCTCTCGTCCATCCAAATATTTTCCAAGGTAAGCATCTGGACCAAGAGCTGACCCATGAGAGTAACCCGTGTCTTGAGCGGTCAGGTACTGACCATCTTCTAGCATAGCTTCAAATGCAAAGCGCGGCATGCGAACAGCTACCCTGGCAGAAGGTCGCATGGCTTCAGCATTGCTGACGGCCCCTTCGGCTTGTTCACTCGTCAGTTCAAAGTATCTTTCTAGTTCGCCTGGGTTGTCTCGAAGTTTTGTGTGGCCACTGATCGCTTGGGCGGCCTTTGCCTCGAAATTGGCGTGTGGGTTAGTGGTTACAACCTCTGTGCCGGATCTAGCCATTCCGATTGCTCCGAGATGCTGGTCTATCTCAGGCTCTTGCTGGGGTGTTTCTGTTTCAACTGGTCGTGTTTCTGTTTGTGTTGCCATACGAATAGCGCCTAACTAGTTTAGTATAGCATGTTTTTACCATTATTACAAGTGTTGGCTGTCGTGCTAGTTATATGTGCGCAGACTCACCATGAGCTTGAACAACTTCACAAGCATGAAGTGGCTAGAGCTAGTGTACGATCTAAACGAAGTGTTTTGGCTAGTTTAACTGCAGCCGGTGGTACTGCCACAGCTGGTGCAAACATAGCAGCTGCCGGAGCGCTGGGTTTGGTTGCCGCAGTTGAAGCACATCGGGGCGTCGTCAACCTTTTTGGCAACTTCTGTTGTCGTTTTTACACTTGTGTCTTGGGTAGGTATTTGTGGTGTTGGTTCAGGGGTAGATATGGTCGTTTGGATCGATTCGGCCGGTGCTTGCTTGGCCGACTCTTGCTCGATTGTCTCTTCGACCGGCAAACTGATTTGGGCCTCGGGCATATCATCGATTGAAGCTAGTCCCAGTTCTAATCGGTCGTCAAATGACAGATAGGTCATAGCCAGGCGCCGGAAGATGTAGTCAACCAGTGACGAAGCCGTGCGAATGTCCGGATCATCGGTGATACCAGCCGGGGCGAACGACATGTGAGCCATACCACGAATGTAAGTTTTCAGAGGTACACCGTATTGCAGACCGTAACTCACCGATCGGCCGAAGGAGTCCATTAAGCCAGATAAGGTCGATCCAACCTTGGCGATGCTAATGAACAGTTCGCCAGGGGTGCCATCTTCGTACTCGCCGACTGTGAAGTAACCATGTACTCCCGATAAGGTGAACGAGAATGTCTTGGCAGTGCGTACTTTCGGTAGTGGCTTGTGCAAGGCTCCTTTGACTACAATTTTGTCATCGAAGCTAGCAGTTTGAGCTGGTTCAGTGGCCGCAGCGGCGTCCGCTGGCTCATCTTTTTTGTCGCCATCCTTCTTAGCCATAGCCAGAGGCTGAGCCACTTTACAGTTGTCACGGTAAATAGCTACGGCCTTTAGGCCCATCTTCCAGGCTTCCAAGTGAAGTTGCTCGATGTCCTCAACAGTAGCCGATTCCGGCATGTTAACTGTTTTAGAGATGGCTCCAGATAGAAATGGCTGGACAGCTGCCATCATCTTAACGTGACCCATGTAGTGAATCGAATTGTCGCCCATGGCGCAAGCAAACACCGCCTGATGTTCATCTTTTAGGCCGGGCGCACCGACGATAGTTTTCTCGGTGTCGATGTAATTGACGATGTCATCGATCTGTTTTTGGCTATAGCCTAACACCTTTAGAGCCCGGGGTACGGTTTGGTTGACTATGTGCATAGTGCCGCCACCAACTAATTTTTTGACCTTAACCAGGCCAAGATCCGGCTCAATGCCAGTGGTGTCGCAGTCCATCATCAGGCCAATGGTGCCAGTTGGCGCCAAAACTGAAGCTTGAGAGTTGCGAACGCCATGTATCTCGCCTAGTTCAACAGCATTGTCCCAAGCATGGGCAGCAGCGCTTAGGAGCTCCTCAGACACCAAGCTGGCATCGATCTTGGAAACTTCATCGCGGTGCATGCGCAGGACGTGCAGCATGCCCTCTCGATCTTTATGGAAGCCGGCAAATGGCCCGACCCGGCTAGCAATCTTGGCGCTAGTAGCGTAAGCATGCCCGGTCATCAAGGCCGTGATCGAAGCGGCAATGGCTCGACCTTCGTCTGAGTCATAGGGCAAGCCCATAGCCATTAGCAGCGCGCCGAGGTTGGCATAACCTAAACCAAGTTCGCGGTAAGCCTTAGCATTTTTGGTGATTCCTTCTGTTGGGTATTCGCTATAACCAACCAGGATTTCTTGGCTGGTAAAAATTAACTCGACTGTGTGTTTGAAAGCTTCAACATCGAAAGTACCGTCATCGCGGAGGTATTTCAACAAGTTGATTGAAGCCAGGTTACAGGCCGAGTTATCCAAGTGCATGTACTCTGAACAGGGGTTGCTGGCATTAATTCGGCCAGCATTTGGTGTGGTGTGCCATTTGTTGATAGTGGTATCGAATTGCATACCGGGATCGGCACATTCCCAAGCTGCTTCGGAGAATTGTCGATACAAATCGCGAGCCTTGATGGTCTTAATCGGTTTACCAGTTTTGACCGCTCGCAGCACCCAGTCGCTATCTTCTTCGACAGCTTTCATGAAGTCATCAGTTACTCGCACTGAGTTATTAGCATTCTGGTATTGAACCGAGAAGGAGTCTTTGCCGTCCAAACTCATGTCAAAGCCGGCCTCTTGTAAGACTCGGGCCTTACGTTCTTCGATGGCTTTAGACCAGATGAATTCTTCAACATCGGGATGATCAGCGTTTAAAATGACCATTTTGGCCGCTCGGCGGGTTTTACCGCCGCTCTTTATGGCTCCAGCCGAGGAGTCGGCTCCACGCATAAAGCCCATTGGTCCAGAAGCCGTTCCAGCACTTTTGCCCAGCGGTTCTACAGAAGATCGAATTGCACTAAGATTGATACCCGATCCAGATCCACCTTTAAAAATCATGCCTTCCTCTTTATACCAATTCAAAATCGACGGCATGGTGTCTTCAATGCCCAAAATAAAGCAGGCGCTGGCTTGTTGAGATCGGTCCGGAGCACCAATATTAAACCAAACTGGCGAATTGAAAGCCGCTCGTTGAGTAGCTAAAATGTATTTTAACTCTTGACGGAAGACTTCCGCCTCCTCTTCCGAGACAAAATAGTCTTCTAAAAGGCCTTGGCGGACGATGGTATCGGCCACTCGGTCAATTAGTTGCTTTAGTGAGGCTTCTCGCTCTGCCGTATCGGGTGTACCTGTGAAATATTTTTGAGCTACGATGTTGATAGAATTTAGCGACCAATTATCGGGAAATTCAACGCCTCGTTGTTCGAAAACATTCTTCCCAGTCATCGGATTAGTGATGATGGAGTCGCGTTTTACCCATTTTAGTTGATCGTAAGCTGTTTTTTTAGCGTCCGTAAATAGTCGCTTGACGTCTAGGCTTGCTGTTTGTCCCATAGTTATACCCTCACTTTAGTTTGTTTAGTTTTATATTTTTGTTAGAGTCAGCCATTCCTCCCTGAAATGGCTGTTGGCTCCCCTAAAGACTGGCTCTACCAAGTCCTTGAGGGCAACCCCAAAGTAGTCATTTAGACTTTGGTTTGCTCTGTTTTTTTACTTTTTATTTGTGAAAGTTCCTGCTCGAAGCCAGCTATGTCTGTAAAGCGCCGATAAACGCTAGCGAAGCGCACATAGGCTACTTCGTTCAGACTGCTGAGGCCTTCCATGACCAGATCACCAATTTTAGAAGTTGGTACTTCTGAATCTGCGCACTGTTGTAGTTCTCTTTCGATATTAGCCACCAGTTGTTCAATTTGTAAATTGGTAACAGTGGTTTTTTCACACGCTCGATACAGACCGGCCAGTAGTTTCTCACGATTAAACAGTTCTCTGGTGCCGTTGTTTTTAACAACTACGATCTGGGGATGCTCGACTCTTTCATAGGTGGTAAACCTATGTCCGCAAGCATTGCATGATCGGCGGCGGCGAATTGCTTCGCCTTCTGTCACGTCGCGTGATTCAATGACCTTAGTATCGTCGGATGCACATAGACTACATTTCATGATTGCACACCTCCTTTACTCAGTTTGAATGTACGAGCGAGCTATTTTTATACTATATATAGCGCTTGTAGTTACAAGCATAGCCCTATGTATAGCGTAATACAACCCCATTCTGACAAAATAACGGTGTATTATTTATTACGTTTATGGCAAGTTTAATCTGTTAGCCAGCTATTCGTCTTTGGGTTCTTCTTCAGTAGTATTTTGCTTGTCTTTATTGCGGTTTTTTAGACGGCGCAGGAACGATGGTTTTTCTAGCTCGGACTCATCATCCTTTTGCCCGTCTGCTGAATCACTTTTTGAGTCATCACCCTCTTCATCAGGATGATCCATAGTCCAAATGTTCGGCATTGGCGTGTCACTGTGAAAGTCATGAGCACCAGTGTTGGCTTGATCATCCTTGTCCAGATCCATATCTAGGTCCTGAATGTCGGGATTGGTCACCTCACCAGGGGTGGCCCCTTTATCATCCTTATCGGCAGCACTAGCGCTAGTACCAGTGACTGCTTTTTGGCGAGCCCCATAAGCAGCGTCAAAACCGGCAGCTACGACAGTAATAATAATTTCGCCCTCGAGTTCTGGATTGATAGTAGCTCCGAAAATGATATTAGCTTCTGGATCAGCGGCAGCTGTTATAGCCTCGGCAGCCGTGTTAATTTCGTGCATGCTCATATCGTTACCGCCAATAACATTGAACAGGATGCCGCGGGCTCCATCGATGGATACTTCCAGCAACGGCGATTCAATGGCTTGGCTGGCGGCTTTAACGGCTCGGTCATCACCACTAGCTCGGCCAATCCCCATCAGGGCGGAGCCAGCATTGCTCATAATCGTTTTAACATCAGCGAAGTCGAGGTTAATCAATCCGTGAACAGTAATTAGATCAGATATACCTTGAACCCCCTGCCGCAAGACATCATCGGCTACCTTGAAAGCCTCGAGTAAAGGTGTTTGGCGATCAATAGTTTGCAACAAGCGATCATTGGGAATCGTGATTAGTGTATCAACGGCACTGCGCAAGTTGGCGATGGCTACTTCAGCATTAGCTCGCCGTTTGTCACCCTCAAAGGCAAACGGTTTTGTTGCAAATCCTACAACGAGAGCTCCGGCATCTTTGGCGACTTTGGCCACCACATGGCCAGCACCACTACCGGTGCCACCACCGGCACCAATGGTCACAAATACCATATCCGCCCCTGATAAGATGTCGCGAATTTCTTCGATTGATTCCTGGGCGGCTTTCTGGCCAACAGTTGGGTCAGCTCCAGCACCCAACCCCTTGGTTTCGTCTTTTCCAATATGCAGTTTCTTCTGGGCCTTAGAGTGGTGTAAAGCCTGAGAGTCAGTGTTGATAGCAACAAATTCTACTCCCTCTACACCGGATTCTACCATCCGGTTTATAGCGGCTCCGCCGGCACCTCCAACCCCTACAACTTTGATTGAAGCGAATGTTTCTACTGCTGGTGCAACTTGTGGCATCGATGTCTCCCTCTTGTCAGTTGTCTTCGAATACAATTTTTATTACTGGTGAAAGTATACGTCAAGTTTATGGCAACTGCAACGCAATGCTAAAAATAACAATACTTTTGGTTGAACAAATTAATTGATGATTTTCTTCTTGAGCCGCTTGAACAAGCCCTCAACAGCTCCGAAAACTTTATCGTTAGCTGCTCCGGGAGTGTAGTTAGCCTGAGGTGCTAAGAGCATATCAAGTAGCATCAGCCCAACCGCAGTCGTATATGACACATCTGATACTCGATCAGCCAAGCCGCCAATGTCTTCCAGCTTACCGATCCGAGCAGCCAGTTGTAGTTTTTCAGTAGCGAAGTCTGCTAGTCCCGGCAATTTAGCTGCTCCGCCGACTATTACCACCCCGCCGGGTAAACGGCGAGCTTTATGAATACGGCGCAACTCTTTTTCAACCAACTCGAATAACTCCTCCATCCGTGCCTCAGTAATCATGGCCACTTCCTCGGCTTCAAACAAGAAATTTTCCTTATTGTGCGACACCTTAACGTTCTTGAGCTTGGATTTATTTGGGCTTAAGGTAGCGTGTTCAAGCTTAACTTTCTCAGCAATGTCTAGATCAGTTTTCAAACCAATCGCCAGGTCGTTAGTCAGGTGGATACTGCCAACCGGTAACACTCCAACGTACTGGATTTCGCCGTCTTCAATAATTGCCATATTAGTAGTACCGGCCCCGATGTCCAGCAGCAAAGTACCAGCCTCTTTTTGTTGCCGATTAAGGACGGCTTCGGCAGCTGCTAGACTAGAGACAGTTTTATGTGACGGGGTCACGTTTAACTTCTCTAAAACCGAATGAACGGCGTTAACATTGGGTGTAGCCGCTGTCACAATATGAGTATCAACTTCCAACCGAACCCCGTGCATGTTAACCGGGTCCTTGATGTAGTCTTGGCCGTCAATCCGATAGTTCTTAGCAAATACTTGGATAATCTCTCGGTTTGGTGGCAAATTAACAATAGTGGCAGCTTCTTCAACCCGCATCCGATCTTCGGCAGTAATCTCTCGGTTAGCAGTACTAATGGCTATAACACCTTTGGAGTTCATTCCAGCCACATGCGAGCCATTGATATTGACAGTCACCGAATGAATTCGAAAACCGGAAACTCTTTCAGCCTCATCCAGGGCTTTACCGGCGGCCTCAACAACGTCTTCCAGATGAGCAATTACGCCTTTGCGCATGCCACTGTTCGGCGCACTGCCATGGCCGACAATCGCTGGTTTGGATGGATCAGTCGGATCAGCCGTTCCCACCACGCAGCGAACTGTGCTGGTGCCAATATCTAGCCCAACAAAATACTCTGTTTGTTGTTCAGCCATGTTTAGCAGTATAGCGCTTATCCTTGCTCGGGAGCAAGCCACCGGTCGCTTAAGCGGTCAATATCTCGTATCCATCTTCGGTAACCAAAACGGTGTGCTCGAAGTGGGCCGCTCGTGAACCATCGCCGGTTTTGACCGTCCAACCATCTTTATCGATGTATATGGCTCCATCTCCCAGGGTAGCCATCGGTTCAATGGCAATTGTCATGCCTGGTTCCAGCTTAAAACCGGTTCCAGCCTGACCATAGTTAGGGATTCCCGGTTCTTCGTGAATAAAATGACCAACCCCATGACCAACAAACTCCCGAACAATCCCCAGGCTGGCCCCCTCTAGAACACGCTGAGCGGCTGCGCCAATATCGCCGGTGAAACCGTCCGGACGAACGGCTTCGACAGCTTTTTTAGTAGCCTTTCTGGTAACATTGACTAATTCAATGTCTTTGGCGCTGGCTGGCGGGCCTAAGATAAAGGTGGTGGCTGCATCGGTGATCATGCCGTCAATAGTTACCCCAAAGTCGCAGCTGACCACATCTCCCTCCCGTAAAATGTGATCGGCCTTAGGGATGCCGTGAATAACTTCATCGTTGACTGACACACAAAGGCTCTCTGGGAAGCCGTGGTAGCCCTTAAAGGCTGGTTTGCCGCCTAGTCTGGCCAACTCCTTTTCCGCTAACCTGGATAGGTCTAGGGTACTCATCCCTGGCCTAGCAGCTTCAGACAGGGCTTTTAAAACGGCCGCTAGAATTCGGCCGCTGCGCTGCATGGACTTAATTTCGTCCGGTGTCTTTACCTGAGTTATCATGCTAAATCATTTTTAAGAGCCGTCGCGATGTCTTTGTGAACAGCTGCTACAGATTGCTCGCCATCAATATCTATTACCCTGCACCCGGCTGATTTAAATTGCTCGACAATTGGCAAGGTAACTTCTTGGTATTCAGCAAACCGAGCTTCAATTGCCGCTTGATTATCATCTGGACGCCCCCGTGCCAAAAGCCGCTTTTCAACTTCGTCTCTTGAGGCTTTCAGGTGTACTAGGGCAGTCAGTTTTAATTGGCCATGCTTAATTTGATTAAGCAACCAATCAGCCTGAGCCGTTGTTCGAGGAAAACCGTCTAGAACAAATTCATCGCTAGTATCAACTACCGTAAAGATTCTTTGCACTAGATTAATTATCTCTTGATCACCGAGTAGTTTCCCAGACACCATGTCTTTGCGTTTCTGGCCGGAAATCAGCATGCGCAGGAACTCACCAGTTGATAGCCACGGCAGACCAAATTCATCAGCTAGCATCCGCCCCTGGACGCTCTTGCCAGCGCCGGCTACCCCAACAAATACAATCACTGGTTTAACCTTTCTTTAACAATTCTAGCGATCACAGCACCATCAGCCGCTGGACCAGCTTGAGATTTAACCTGCCCAATGACCTGGCCCATTTGTTGCGGGTTGACTTCACCCATCTGCGATAGAACCTTGTCAACCAGAGCCCTGATATCGTCCTCGCCCATTTGTTCAGGCAGGTAGCGTTCAATGATAGTGATTTCAGCTTGTTCGGCATCGGCCTTGTCCTTAGCGCCGGCCTTTTCATAGAGCTCAATGCTCTCCCGGCGCTTCTTGAGTTCTTTGACTAGTAAATTAGCAATGGTCTCATCGCTAAGACCGCTGTCACGTTTGCCTTCAGCAATTTCGGCGTCCAAAATTACGCTTTTAAGACCGCGCAGGGTTGTAGCCATAGCCTTATCGCCTGATAATAAAGCATTTTTCAGGTCGCTGTTAATTTGGTCTTTCAGTGTCATCGTCTGCTGGACTTGAAGCTTTGGGCTTTATTGGATTTACGTTGAGCTCGAACAATTGCCCGTTGGCGCCGTTCGCGCTTACTAAGAGGCTTTTCAAAATATTGATTTTGTTTAACTGTAGTTATAACTCCTGATTGCTGGACGCGACGAGTAAACCGGCGCAGCAAACTCTCAACAGGTTCTTTAGCATCTTTGCGTGTAACTTGAATCATACTTTGGCAATTGTACCTGACATCACCTCTGATTGCAAACTAAATTCAAGCGATGTGTTGTCGTTTTTGATGGGTTCGTTGTGACTTAAGAACTATGCTTTGCAGCTCTTTGAAAATAACGAAGTGTTTGTTAGTGTAGTAGACCTTGGTGTTGCCTTGTCGTTCAGAGACTAAAAAGCCAATTTTCTCCAAGCGTTTTAGTTCACGCTGAATATTTCCAGCGTCTTCTTTGATAAGTTTGGCCAGTCCGCGAACATGAGTTTTAAAATCCGGGTACTTAGCGTAAACCACAATGATTTTGCGGCGGACTCTTGAGGTTATAAATACATCCAACATATCTTAGAGCATTAGCTTTATTGTTATTCGAACAACGATGTTCTAGGTCATAGTATACCCACTCGGATTTATATTTCAATACTTAGCGGTCATCAAACTATAATAAAGCCATGAACTACTATGAGGTTGCTGTAAGTTCCACAAAATACCACGGTCAACATTGCCTGACTTATTCTGGTCAGCAAAACATAGATGTTGGCACAATAGTTAGCGCACCACTTCGAAATACTTCAACCCTAGGTGTTGTATTGGCATTAGCTAAACCCATGCCCAGGGCAAAGCCAATCACCAAAGTTCACCCAATCAAGCTACCGCCAGCTCAGATCGATCTGCTTCAGTGGCTGCGACAATACTATCCTGCCCCGATTTCGACCATTGTTAGTTTGTTCTTACCCTCAGCCTTAGTTGAAAGCGACCAGGCACCAGGAGTAAAATCAAAATCCTATAAGCCCCAACCATTACCACCGCTCACCGACGAACAAGCCCAAGCCCTAAAAACCCTCAGCTCTACCAAAACTACAACGGCTCTTTTACACGGTGAAACCGGTACCGGTAAAACCAGAATTTATGTTGAGTTGTCTCGTCGAGCTATAGCCGCTGGTAAGTCAGTCGTAGTCCTGGTACCGGAAATCGGTCTGACACCGCAGATGATGCAGGTTTTTGAAGTCCAGTTCCCTGGCCAAGTCCGGACTATCCATTCCAAATTAACGCCAAAACAGCGCCGCCAGACTTGGCAACAAATTTATGACCAAACCAAACCGCAAATTGTCATTGGCCCCCGTTCGGCCTTATTTATGCCAGTGAAAGACATCGGTCTAATTGTGGTAGATGAAGCCCATGACAACGGCTACAAGCAAGATCAGTTGCCATACTACGATGCTACGCGAGTAGCCGCCAAGCTAGCCAATATTAGTGGCGCCCTGTGTCTTTACGGTACAGCTACACCGAAGATTGCCGATTACTGGCACCTGGCCCAGCATAAAACACCGGTGGCTAGGCTTACAAAATCAATCAACGCCGATATTAAGCCGCCAAGTCTGACAATCATTGATGCTAGCGACCGGGGCAATTTTAAACGCTCGACGGTTTTCTCGGAAGCTGCCTTAAAGGTAATTGCCTCCAATATCCAAAACACTCAGCAGTCACTGGTTTTTCTAAACCGCCGGGGCACGGCTAGATACGTTAGTTGTTCTAATTGTGGCTGGTACGCTGCCTGCCCTAATTGCGATACACCGCTGACTTATCACGGTGACCAATTCCAGCTGCGCTGTCACACCTGCGGCCACAAACAGTCGGTGCCAACCTCCTGTCCAGTCTGTCGGTCTACTGAGTTGCGGTATCAACGCCGCGGCACCAAAGCCCTCCAGACTGAACTACAACACCTCTTCCCAGAAGCTAGAATTGCCCGTTTTGACAGCGACAACACTAAAGCTGACAGCTTGGCTGCACAGTATAAAACTATCGCCCAGGGCGATATCGACATCATCTTGGGAACTCAAGTAATCGCCAAAGGCCTGGATCTAGCCAAGCTGTCAGCAGTGATCATTCCGCAGGCCGATTTAAGTGCTTATTTGCCTGATTTCACCGCTGATGAGCAGACTTATCAATTGCTACGTCAGGTCATTGGTCGAGTTGGACGTACTAACAAAGACAGCCAAGTCATTATTCAAACGTATCAGCCGAACAGTCCTGTTGTTCAGGCAATAATTAGTAATAATTGGACGGAGTTCTATAGACAACAAATTGATCATCGTAATAAATACAACTTTCCGCCATTTTCTTACCTTTTACAATTGACCGTTTCTCGAGCCTCAGCCAAATCGGCTATGACCACAGCCCAAAAGTTGCTTTCGTCGTTAACTGCACAACATCCACACCTTTCAATCCGTGGCCCGGCTCCGCGGTTTCAAGAAAAGACCATGGGCAAATACCAATGGCAACTTATTGTCGTGGCCAAAGACCGATCCGATCTGTTAAAGGTTGTGGCTGATTTGCCAGCCGGTTGGCGCTATAATATTGATCCAACCAACCTTTTATAGCTCGCACCAGATAAGCTATACTGATTAGCAATGGCTAAGAAAGAAGATATTATTACTCTGCCCCACAAGAACTTGCGCAAGCCTTCTAAACGCGTTGGCTTAATCACTGATGATGTGAAAAAGGTTGTGAGAGACATGGAGTCGGCAACTTTAGACTGGGAAGCCAGTCGAAAACATGAAGTCAGCGTGGCTTTGGCGGCTGTTCAAATCGATGTGCTTCTCAAAATCGTTATTTTGCGTGAGGATTTTAACGATCGCGACAACCATAATTTTCACGTTTTGATCAACCCGGAGATCACCAAGTACGAAGGTGAGATTGAAGAAGATTACGAGGGCTGTCTAAGCATCAAAGATATTTACGGGTTGATCCCCCGTCACACCAAAGTCCGGGTCAAAGCCAAAAACCTGGACGGCAAAGACTTTACAATGAAAGTCGAGGGCTTTGCGGCCCGAATACTTCAACACGAGATTGACCATACCAAAGGTACTGTGATCATCGATCACATCAAAGATAATCCCGAAGCCTTTTTCCGTTTAGGCAAGGATGGAAAGCTAACTGAGCTAGATTATGAAAAAGATGTCCGAAACAATTCTATTCTTTGGTAGCGGGCCGGTAGCCGCCCAGTCTCTAGAGCTGCTGCTGAGGGATTTTTCAGTTGAAGCAGTTGTTACCAAGCCACGGCCGGCTCATCATAAAGGTGCTTTTCCAGTTGTCGATATAGCCAAAAAGCATAATTTACCCCTTCACTATGCGTCCAATAAATCAGAGTTGACTGATCTTTTTGCTTCCAAGCCAGTCGAAAGTCAATTAGCTGTATTGATCGATTTTGGAATTATCATATCCCAGCCAGTGATCGATTATTTCCCACTCGGTATTATCAATAGCCATTTTTCAGTTTTGCCGGAGTGGCGCGGGGCCGATCCGATTACCTTTGCCATCCTGTCAGGGCAAAAGTCTACCGGCGTGTCCTTGATGCGTTTGGTGGAAGCCATGGATGAAGGCCCGCTACTGGCTTTTGGTGAATATGAACTACCTAAAGACATCACCACGCCGCAGCTAACCGAACATTTAATTCAGTTTAGTCATCAACTATTGCGAGCTGAGCTGCCAAAATATGTAGCCAACCCTAATGGTGTTTTAGCCCCGCAATCCATAACTGGAAGAAAAGTTTCCTACTCACAGAAACTATCCAAGGCCGATGGCCAGATTGATTGGTCAAAACCGGCCCTTGAGTTGGAGCGTGAAGTTCGGGCTTATCTGGACTGGCCCAAAAGTCAAACCAGACTAGCCGGCAAGGATTTAATTATAACTCAGGCCAAGGTCGTCCCCAGCCAAGGGAGGCCTGGAGCCGTTAACACAAAAGGCCATCGCCTGATTGTAAACTGCGGCCAAGATTCGTTGGAGATCTTGCGGCTAAAGCCAGCCGGCAAAGCAGAAATGTCAGCCGCTGATTTCATTAATGGCCACCCGGAGTTAGCTAAACGGGCTTAGGCTGCCATCGGTGGCTGCTGCGGCGGTTGAGGCGGTTGCGGTGGATCTTGTGGTGGTTGGTCTGGTTGCGGCTGTGGCGGTTGAGGCGGTTGTGGATATTGAGGTTGCGGTGGTTGATGTGGAGAGTTTTGGTGCTGAACCGGTGATTGTTGATATGGGGGGTTGGGAGCCGCAGTATTAGCTTGGGCCTGCCTAGATGCAGACATAATCTGCGGCGCGGCCGTCTTGACCTCATTCTTTAGTTTGTCTAATTCATCGGCTACGACTTGTTTATAATTTGGGAAATTAGTTTCCAACCACCGAAGCGCCTCTTGCTCCTTCTGCTTTCGCATTTCCGGCGTATCCGTCGGCAACGGCATCAGTCGTTCAAATTCATCCAGCTGTTGTTGACTCATCACCTCTGCCAGCCGCATTCCGACCCGCATCTCCAGAGTTTCATAAATATGCTGGAGCATACGATTCTTCTCTTGCGCCGGTAAATCTCCCAGCCCCAGTTCTCTTAGCAAATTGTCGTCAAGCTTGAACATACTATCTTCCTATTTATCTGCCTTTATTGTAGCAGGAAATTTAATAATTTGTCTTAGTACGCACCAGACTGTCGAACGAAATTAGCAGATCGGTCATCTTTGACTGCTCCATGAATTGACACTTTATTTAATAGGATTTTATCTGGCCAGGCTAATCACCAGTAGGATTGCTAGCAAAACTACTGCTGTAGCCACTCCTGAAATGGCAGCTTTTTTGTAGGTTTCGGAGAGTGGTTTTGAGGCTAAGGGAACAGCTGGCTTGTCTGATTGACTATCAGGATTGGCATAGAGGCTATTGTTTGCTGAATCATGCCTGAAAGATTGGTTGCTGGCTCGATAGCCAGAACTATTGTCCAGTGGTGTCAGGGGTGAATTTACTAGCTGTGTTTTTGGTTCATGATTGATCTCGTGCCGTCTGTCTTGTTCTAGGGCCACTGGACGCGGTGTTATTTCCCGGTTAACAGTCGTTTCGTGTCCAGAGGTCGGGTTGGGTTTTTCCATAAGATTAGGACGTCGAGCAGGCCGCTTAATTAGAGGGGGTTGCGGTTGGGTTTCAATTTTTTTGACTGGCTCTGGAGGCGGCGGTTGCTCGGCATGCCGTTGGCGTTCTTGTTCTACTTGTTCTCTTAGTCGTTGGTGTTGCTGTTTTAGGGTGTCGGTGTTAGCTTTTTGGACTTCAAGCTCTTGTTTCAGGACTGCGTCACGCTGTTTGGATTCCTCGACAACAACTTTATCTCGCTTTTCGCTACCGCGCCGAGCTAGCAAAGCTCCGCCGACAACGCCTCCGGCAAAAGCTAGACCAGCTTTTTTGTTTACCTCTCTGTGCGTAGCAAAATCAGAGGTATCAATTGATTCAGGTGGGGTTGTTTCTTGAATAACAGTACGCCTCTCGCCATAATCGCCTTCGCCTCCGCCACCGCCGGCTATAAAGGGAGGAACACCAGCAGGAGGCCTGGCTGGTGGAATTGGAGGTTCTTCTGACCCACCGTCATCACTGTTTTCGGCTGTTGGTTCTGGAATTGATTCGGGGGGTGGAGGCGTAGATTCCACTGTGTCATCTGGTAGATTAGTTGTTTCGATGTCTATAACTGGCTCCGGGGTAGTCTCGGGATGGATTACTTCGGGTACTGTCTCGTTTGGCATCACCGGGCTTTCCTCTGTTGACGAAGGCTCCGGCTCAGCAGCGCCAAACATCGACAGTGAGAAGCCGCGCTCGACAACGCCAGGAAGCGGCGGCTGCTCGGTTGAATCCACGGGCATATCCTCTTTATCTACCGCTGGGAAAAACCGTCTGAGTAAACCCCGACCCTTTTTCTTCTTTTTGGAACTCTCTTCATTGTCCTCATCTTCTTCCTCTTCTTTATCAAGTCCCAGTATTTCTTTTACGCGGTCAATAAAACTGGGTTCTTGCTCAATCTGAGGAGGAATATATTCGGACTGATCAAACTCCTGTTCGGTGTCGCTATCTTCGAATATTGGCGCTCCGCGTTCCATGATTTACTCCACCGCTTATCTTATACCTTTTTTAGCATAGCGACTACAGTGAGCGCTTTACCTCTTCTCGAGTATAGAACTCTAACCGGTCACCTTCTTGAAGCTCAGTGCGAGAAGTGGTGGCCAGCTGGACGCCGCACATTTCACCCTCTAAAACTTCCTTTACTTCTTGGGGGCCTTTTTTAACCACTTTTAATTCAGCCTCAGCTAGCTGCTCTTTGTCACGAAGAATCCGTACTAAGGCCGGGGCGCTAATTTTACCCTTGGTAACTTCGCCGCCAGCGATAACCTCGGTTTTGGTAGTCTTAAAGACAGCTTTGACAAGCAAGCGACCGAGGTCTGTCTCAACAATCTCTGGTGACAACAAATGACTTAATTCTTGACGAGCATCTTCGATCAGTTCGTAAATAACTTTATAGAGACGAACTTGGATTTTGTCTCGTGAAACCTGCTGTTTGATGCCGGCCGGCATATCAACATTAAAGCCATAAATAATGGCGCCGCTAGTCTGGGCCATGTGTAAATCGTTGTCATTTATAGCCCCGACCCCTGAACCGACAATCCGGATAGCTACTTCTTCAGTGTCAAGCGTCTTTAGACTGTCAATTACCGAAGTTAACGAACCTTTGACATCAGCCTTTACAATCACTGGTAATTCCTGGACACTAACATCGCGGTTTATTTTCCTAATGAGTTCTGTACTGGTGCTTATGCCAGATTTGGATTCGGTCGTTCGGGCTCGGCTAGCAGTTTCGGTTTGCCGCCTGGCCTCTTTCTCTGATGCTACAACTACGAATTCATCTCCAAATTCCGGCAGTTGTTTAAAGCCGCTAATAACTACTGGTGTTGATGGACCAGCTTGGTCGATTGGTTTACCTGAGGTATTTTCGAGGCTTCGAACCTTACCATACGTTGTACCGGCTACAACAAACTGACCTTTTTTGAGAATGCCGGCATCAATTAGGGCTACACCAAGCGGTCCCCGACCCTGCTCCATATGCGCTTCGATAATCAAACCCCGAGCCGGAACGTGCTCATCAGCTTTGAGCTCTTCGACATCAGCCACTAGCAGGACCATGTCCAGCAGCTGTGGGATGCCTTCTTTAGTTTTAGCCGATACCGGTACAACCACCGTATCGCCACCCCACTCCTCAATCAGCAGATTATTCTCAGACAACTGTTGTTTGACCTTATTAAGGTCAGCCTCGGGTCTGTCGATCTTGTTGATAGCCACAATGATGCTAACACCGGCCTTTTCGGCAAAGCGGATAGCCTCGAGAGTTTGCGGCTTGATACCATCGTCGGCAGCGACCACAATAATCACAACGTCGGTTAGCTGAGCGCCGTGTTCGCGCAGGGCAGCGAAAGCTTCATGACCGGGTGTATCTAGAAAAGTAATTTTGCGGCCATTGTGTTCAACTTGATAAGCCGAGATGTGTTGGGTAATGCCGCCGGCTTCACCTTTAACTACTTCGGCGCCACGGATAGCATCCAGTAAACTGGTCTTGCCGTGATCGACGTGGCCCATAACTGCTACAACTGGCGGCCGGGCTACAGCTTTATCAGAGGCTGCTTTTCGAGTTTCTCGAGTGTTGATAGTGGTTTCTGCTTGTTTGCGGGCCAATTCCACATCAAGGCCCAATTCACCAACGATAATCTGAGCGGTATCAAAGTCAATTCGTTCGTTAACAGTGGCCATGATGCCATTTTTAAACAACTCGGCTACCAGTTGAGTTACCGGGATGGCCAGCTTTTCGGCAAGCGCACCGACGGTAATATTGTCTTCGATCTCTATAGTGGACGATGCCATCTTGCCTCCTTTCTGCTGGTTTAACTACATGGCGGTTCTAGTTCTATTTACTATCTTTTAGGCTAAGGGCAATTTTACGACCCTCGGTATCAACGTCTAAAATCTTAAACTTCTTAGTCTCGTTAAGCTGGAATAGCTTCTCGGGGTCAACGCTCTCGTCATCACTCATTTCCGAGACATGGACCAAAGCTTCAACGGCTGGACTTAGCTGAACAAAGGCTCCAAACGGTGTGATGCGAGTAATCTTCCCCTCAACGGTTTCGCCTTTCTTGAAAGCTTTAACCTCGTTAAGCCAAGGGTCTTCTTGCATCTGTTTTAAGCTTAACGACAAGCGGTCTTTATCGATAGCAATTATCTTGGCTTCAACTTCTTCGCCGACTTTCAAATATTTAGCCGGGTCTTCAACTCGCTCCCAAGATATTTCGCTGATGTGGATTAGGCCCTCTATGCCATCGACATTTACGAAAGCTCCAAAGTCAATAACCCCAGTCACGACGCCTTTGACACCATCGCCAACTTTTAGTTTCTGGAATCGGTCTTTAAGTTCATCTTTAACGGCTTCTTTCTCAGACACAATCAGCTTGTTGTCCTTCTTGTTGACATCAAGGATGCGGACTTTCATCGGCTTGTTAGTCAAAGCGTTTAGCTTTTGCAAAATCTCATCCTTATCGGCCCCCGATACTCTAGGGTAGTGAGCCGCTGATAGCTGTGAGACCGGCAAAAAGCCGCGAATACCTTCAGCTTCAATCAGCAGCCCGCCGCGATTGGCATCATACGGATAGATCTCGATGATTTCCTGAGCCTCTTGGAGTCGCTGCAATTCCTCCCAGCCCTTGTCCTTAGCAGCTCGGCGCATGCTGAGCATGGCATAGCCCTCATCGGTCTCTGGTTCGAGAATGCTAACAGTTATGGTAGCGCCCTTTTCTAGCTGCTGACCGCCGGCAATTTCACGGCGTGATACTACACCCATGCCGTATGGGCCTAAATCAACCCAAACTTCATTCTTTTTTACTTCGGTTACGTTACCTTCGACTACGTCACCGGCTTTTAATTCGTTAATTTCTGCGGACGCCAATAGATCGTCCATAGTTATATTCTTTGACATGCTTGATCATGCCTCCTATCGTGCGCTGCGGCAGCCCGTGGGCCGTTTCTCCGTTCAGTCTTCCTCTTAATTATATCTGTTATCAACAGTTGTGTAAAGCACCTGACAGGCTCACACTTAACCGTTCGTTTTCTGGTACACTGAATGTATGTATCTTGGGGTAGATGTTGGCGGGACTAAAACGCTATTAGCGGTGTTTACAAAGAATGGGAAATTGCGTCAATCAGCTCGTTTTGAGACACCGCAGAATTACAGCCGATTTCTGGATGCCTTGACTACCGGCATTAAAGAGCTGGGCATTGATGATTACCAGGCAGCCTGTATTGCTGTACCCGGCAAAATTGACCGCGATAAAGGAGTCGGCATTACCTTTGGAAACTTACCCTGGAAAAACATTCGAGTCGTCGACTTTTTAGAAAAGCAGCTAAAGACACCGGTGATTATTGAAAATGATGCCAAGCTAGCTGGCTTGTATGAAGCAATTAATATCAAGGATGAGTTTAATAAGGTACTTTTTGTGACTGTAAGCACCGGAGTCGGTATTGCTCTTATCGTAGATGGTAAGATTGATACGGATACAAATGACTTAGGCGGAGCTGCCTACCCCGTACTTGACGGCCGCAAGTTGCTGAGCCTAGATAAATTCACTTCTGGAAAAGCTATTGCCAAGGAGTACGGTAAACGAGCAAGCGAGATTGATGACCGAAAAACCTGGCAAGAGATATCTCGAGATATGGCCAAGGGTCTAGTCGATATTATCTCGTTGCTAGAGCCTGAAGTAGTTGTTATCGGTGGCGGAGTCGGTACTCACTTTAAAAAGTTTGGCAATCATCTTAAAACCGAGTTAAAGAAGTTTGAGTTACCAGTTTTAAAGATTCCGCCAATTCGTCAAGCTAAAAAGCCAGAAGAGGCCGTTATTTATGGCTGTTATGAGCTGTTAAAAGACCGTTTTGGAGGCTAGCCGATGACTTTACTGCTAAAGCTTAAAAGAGACTTTCCAGAGCTTGTGTTTAGCCCAGGCGAAGTGTTTTGTTGGTCACCAAAGAACAAAACCATCATGTATCGACAAAAAGCCGTTGACCAGTCTGCCAATTGGGCCTTGCTGCACGAAGTTGGCCATGCCTTACTTGAGCATAAAAACTATAAATCAGACTTGGAGCTAATCAGTTTAGAGAGTCAGGCCTGGGCAAAGGCTAAAGAGCTAGGTCAGAACTACGGATCTAAAATTGACCCGGAACACATCGAGGACTGCATGGATTCGTACCGGGATTGGCTACACCAAAGGAGTGCCTGCCCGACTTGCAGTACCCGCAGCCTACAGCAAGATGCCCGGCACTATGGCTGCCACAACTGTGGTCAGATCTGGACAGTAACGGCTTCTCGGTTTTGTCGGCCATACCGGCGGAAACAAGACCAAAACAAAAAGTCGCCTCAACCAGCCAGGGTCGAAGCAACTTTCGTTTGAAACTACCTAATAATTAAGCAGGCTTCTTAGTACGGCGAGAAATTCGGCCGCCTTTGGCGCCAGCAACTCGGGCTAACTCACGGTTGGCGTAAAAGCCTCCAGTTACACCTTTTTTACCACCCATAGCACCGATGCGAGCATAAAAATCTGCACCATATTTAGATTTATTAGTTTGAGCGGCTGCTTTGCCGCCAGTTTTAGTTCCTGCCATCTCGAGAAACCTCCACTTAGTTTGATAGTGTCCCACTCTCTTTCGAAGATATGATAAAAGGCCGTAAGCCCTTGTGGCTTGCGACCCTCTGTTCCACCTTCGGAATTATGCTTATGATAACACCTGGATACGCTTATGTCAACATTATCATGTTATAAATGCTTGCTATACTATACCCATGGCCATGAGAGCACATAAAACCGACGACGAATACGTTGTGGGCTACCCAATCAAAGCTTTGGCCTGGTCGAAGCTAAGGAGAAGAAATGCCCGGACACGAAGGTGAAAAGCAAACTGGATTTGAAGGACTGGAGAGTCCTGTTGGAGGAGTCTATGTATTAGGCGAGATGAATCCGGCTATACTTAAAGGCTTGCCGGAAGTGCGGGCTCTTGAGCACAAAGACGGCCAACCGCTTTCTCCAGAATACTCAGATTTAGAGGAGTTCGTAAACACGGTAATGCCATATTATCCCGAGAGAGAAATAAATCTATCAGTAGTACATCAAACTGCAGAAGACGCTATTCCTATAGAGGAAAGCAGTGATCCTAGTGGTGCCGGAACCCACACCGATCCGTGGGAGTTGCGAATCGTGGTATCCGATAGTGCTGGAACCGTATTCTATCATCAGGATACCCGCGGACACGCCGATATATCAAAAGAGCCCTGGGCTCCACAACCCGGCCAGATAGTCGGATTTGTTAGGGGTGTACCGCATAAACAGCCCTCTTTGATAGATGGTCGGACAATTTTAACTGCCAACGAGGCTCATACTGATCCCTATAAAATCGGCGGAAATACTTTTAGGGACGAAAAAGGAAATCCTGTCAGAGTAAATCCTGAGGACATATTCACCGGTGACATTCCACCAGGTTTCGAATAGAAAAAATGTCAGTCTTTTATAAAATTGGCTGCTTTCTTGGAGTTTTTCATGAAGTTGCATTGCCAAACAAGAGAAAAGACCCCCTACTGAGGAGGTCTTTTCTATAATTCGGCACCGTGCTATTTTCCCAGGCTTTGATTGGCCAAGTATTGTAACCGCTGCTGGGCTTAACTGCTGTGTTCGGTATGGGAACAGGTGTTTCCCCAGCGCCATGGGCACCGACCCCGCTCATTATGTGCATTTTGAAAATCTACTAACATAATAGTCAAGGATGATGTCCAGGCTGGTGCGTATTGAGATGAATTTTGTTCCGACAAACGACTTTTGGAATAAATCGTTGCATGATTTACACCAATAACTAGTCAACTGACACATGACTTTCCAGAACGGACAGTAGCAAAATTACCCCTGTTTGTTCTGGTCGTAAAAAGTCAATGGGGCGATTAGTACGCGTTAGCTGGAATGCATTACTGCACTTTCACCTTGCGCCTATCAACGTGATCGTCTTTCACGGCCCTCATAGGGAAATCTAATCTTGAAGGCGGCTTCGCGCTTAATATGCTTTCAGCGCTTATCCGGTCCGCACATAGCTACCCAGCCATGCCGCTGGTACGACAACTGGTACACCAGAGGTGCGTCCAACCCGGTCCTCTCGTACTAGGGTCAGCTCTTCTCAAATTTCCTTGCGTCCACAGCGGATATAAACCGAACTGTCTCACGACGTTCTGAACCCAGCTCACGTACCACTTTAATCGGCGAACAGCCGAACCCTTGGAAGGTGCTCCCCCTCCAGGATGTGATGAGCCGACATCGAGGTGCCAAACCAGACCGTCTATGTGAACTATTGGGTCTGATTAGCCTGTTATCCCCGGCGTAACTTTTATCCGATTACGTCACCGATCCCACTTTCATATACCCGAAGGTAAGTGTGACGGGTCACTAACTCCCACTTTCGTGTCTGCTTGGCTTGTGGGCCTCACAGTCAAGCTGGCTTATGCGTTTGCACTATCGATTCGATTTCCATCCGAACCTAGCCAACCTTTGAACGCCTCCGCTACTCTTTAGGAGGCAACCGCCCCAGTTAAACTACCCACCAGGCACTGTTCCCCGCCCTGCAACCATAAATAAAATCATTGTTTTATTTACAGATGAAGGGCGGGGTAAGAACAAAACTATAACAAGGGTGGTATTTCACGGATGACTCCACCCAGACTAGCGTCTGGGCTTCAAAGTCTCCCACCTATCCTACACATGTTATAGCTCGGTCCAATGCCAAGCTGTAGTAAAGCTCCACGGGGTCTTCTCGTCCTGCTGCGGACAGACGGCATCTTTACCGCCAATGCACTTTCACCGAGCTCTTCGTCGAGACAGTGCCCACATGATTACTCCATTCGTGCGGGTCAGAACTTACCTGACAAG
>CAZBPY010000006.1:0-6151 GCA_964493895.1 uncultured Candidatus Saccharibacteria bacterium
CACGGGCCTCGACGGCACCGGGAATGCCCTCTTCGTACTGCTCATCATCGTCGATGTTTGATTGACTGTCAGTGGCGGGGTGGTCATCCGGCAGGCTGGCGCCGGACGGATTAGCCGCCGGAGCAGCCGGTGAGTCGTTGTCCTCCGGCAAGGGGTTGTTGCCAACCGGTTGACTGGTGCTGCCGCGCTCGGCTTCTAAATGGTCATCCGGAGACAGGGTACCTTCGTCAATATCAGCCATGAAATTCCTCCGCTTAACACCCTTAACTATATGGCTAAGCTCCGGAATGCAGCAGTAAGAAACCTAACTTTGATACAATATTAGATAGCCATGCTGGAAAAGCTGAAAATAAAAACTGTCGAATTTATTAAATCCTTGTCAGATCTACGGGTTGTCGGGCAGGTATTTTTCGCCATTATCGTTCTGCTGATCAGTTGGAGCGGCGTCAAAGCCATTCAAACCAATTACGAGCTGCAGAAGAAGATTGTCCGACTCGAGCAAGAAGTTGAAATAAAGCGCCTGGAAAACGAAAATATCAAACTAGAGAATAAATACTTGGAAACAGATGAGTTTTTGGAATTAGCGGCTCGGCGGCAGTTCGGTAAAGCAGCTCCTGGCGAAACTTTGTATATTGTGCCTAAAAAAGTAGCTATGTCTCACGTGACCCAAAGTACTAGTGGTGTACAGCAGGGAGCCTCTGATAAAAAGCCAGTTTATCAACAAAACTTGGAGGCCTGGGGCCAATTTTTCTTTAGAAAGTCGCGAAATAGGCTGCTGACCGAATGAAATATTAAACTCATGTGTGAAAAATCTAACATACATAAGGGGAATAAGGGAATATAATTTCCCAGATTGCAAATGAAAACACGAATTTTATCTTTGGTGCGTGACCCTTTTGTTCTGCTGATTTTTATTGTCATAGCAGTTCCGGCCGGCTTTGTGATTCTAGGCGTTCAGCAGCAGCCTAAATCGGCAGTCAACAGTGCGGTTCGGGAAGTTTCTGCCAGTGAAAGTGAACGGGCTGACTCAGTGTCTACTTCTTCATCGGCTAGCTCAATCGAAGCTCAACCGATTACTCAGGCTGAACAACCGGCTCCGGTAGTGCCCAAAGAGGTTGCTCCAGCTCCGGCTGTCCCGGCAATTCCAACCTGTGATCAGTCTAAAAAACAAGCTGCTGCCAAAGCCCGCGACTCCAAAACAGCTAATGAGAATCGCCAATATCAACGCAACAAAAACCGTTTGCGACTGATTACTATGATTACTCACCGCTATATGGATGAAGAAGAAGCTCGGCATCAAAGTGCTCTGCAAAAAATAAACAGCGATTACCAGGCAGCCTTAACTGCCGCCAACTGTGGCTAGTTAGGGGTTAAAGTCTTTCCAGGTTCTCCTTGCGGAGGCGGCCGGAAGGCTTGTAAAACCAAATAATCGACAATACCAGCCCAGAAAAAAGCAGCACATAGAGAGGGAACAAAACCGTCTCAAGATTGTAAATTTTTAACGAAGCCAAAGCTAACGCCGAAGAAATTACACCAAACAACCAAAAACCGACAGATTCAGACGTTGGGTCGATCAACAATTTTCTAGTGGTTAGTGTGGCGGCAATGAAATCAATAGACATGGCCAGCACCAGTCCAACCAAGACACTTTCGAAGACAAACAACAAACCAAAAGCCACCAGGGCGATGGCCATTGAAACCAGATCGAATCGGCTCTTACCGCCAACGCCAAATTTTAGAGACAGCAAGAAAATCATAATTGGACCAATAACTTCACCCAAGGTAAAGTAAGTGGCTCCATCAGAAAAGACGGCGGAGAAAAAATAGGTTGAACCCAACATTGTCCATAGCAACCAGGAAATGCGTTCTGGTTTGGCTTTGCGCCGCAGAATGTCAAAAATGTACGGCACGTTGGCAACAACTGAAGCCACTAAGGCCGCTACAGCCCAATATTCTTTCATGACCTGATCATATCAGGCTAAAGCATTGGCCACAACAAAGCGACCACTGACACGGCTACCCAAGCCTCCGGTCCGTGGTAAGCAGCATAGAAACTGGCCAGGCGTGTTATATTGTAGGCAAGGGATAAGTATGGAAAGCATTCCAACCAACATGATTCAGTACATAATCGGCGCGCCGGTTTTTGCACTGTTCGCGTGGCGGGGTTATAAAAATTACAAAAGATTACACAACCCTTTATCGGGTTATTTTGCTCTCAGCGGTTTGTTGGCGGCCGCGACCTTTGCCATCTGGGGATTTCCGCTTTTCTTTACCCAGGATCTCACCTTTTTGGCATATGACAATGCCTTTGCCGATTTGTTTCTTTATGCTTTGTACGTTGTCAGCGCCGATTTGGTCCACTATCTGGCTCTGCGTCAACGAGTATCTCGGGCGGTATTCATCACCCCATTTATTATCCTAGCGGTCATCGGTTCAGCAATCCATGCCTATGGCTATATCCATAACGGGGTTTCCATAGTTAATAACGAATTTGTCTACGACCTGCCGGTAGCTTCAATTTTCATCCAGCTGATTATGTTAATCAACATCATGCTGGTTGGGGTGTTCCTGCTAGCCAAGCTGGGTCAGCAGGATTCATCGCGCGGCCGGTTTGGTCTGACCGCCGTTGGAATTCTGTACCTGCTGTCCGGCTTAGCTGGCACTCTAAACGTTGTCCTAGCCGAAAATTTTCGAAGTTCACTAATAGTCGGCGCCTATCTATCCGGCTTCCTATTCTTTGTGGCAATACTGTTGGTAACCCGTTTTCGAAAGTCATCATCACCACCATCACCAACCCAGCCTCAGCCGCCGGTTAAATAGCGTTAGCAAAATCTTCGATCTCAGCCGTGGTGATCTTTTTGCTATCTTTCTTTAAGGCCCCAACCGGCGGCACCTCCAGGAAAAATATCGAACCTTTGCCTAGTTCGCTGGTGCACCAAACTTTAGCTCCGATGCGATTAGCCATTTGCTTAACAATGTAAAGCCCCAGTCCTGTACCTTCGGTTTGACGAGTATGAAAGTCTTCGGCCCGGAAGAATTTGGTGAATAACTTGGCCTGGTCTGCTTTACTGATTCCCATACCGCTGTCCTCAACCCAAAAACGAATGCTGTTGTTCGGCCCGTTCTCGGCACCAATGCTGACTACGCCGCCTTGATCGGTGTATTTGATGGCGTTACTAACGTAGTTGCTGATTATTTCATGAACATAAGTTGGGCTGGTCAGTACCGGGTGAAGCTCAATCATCGGGTGCAGCAACAGGTTCAGACCTTTAGCGGATGCTTCCTGCTGGTGTGAGACTTTGACGGCGGTGACCAGGGTTTTTGGATCAATCGGCTTTATCTCTATATCTAAGAATTGTCCCTGAGCCTGAGCCAAAGTCGCCAGATCTTTAACTAATCGTCCGAGGTGTTCGATGCGGGCATGAGCTGTTTCAATCAGTTTGACGGCCTCGGGTTTGAGCTGAGCTTTCATGGCCGGGGTCATCAGAGTCGCCAAGCTAGCCTCGACCACAGCAATCGGCGTGCGCAGCTCGTGCGAGGTAACCGACACGAATTCATTGCGCTCTTCATCAAGAGTTTTTTGTTTTGTAATGTCGCGGATCATGACCACATAACCGCCACTGGGACCGCCAAAATTGGCGATAATCGGCGCCGACATGACCTGAAGTTGCTGACGTTCGTTTTTACCAACTTGGATGCTGAGGTCGGTGCGCTCGATAGCCCGCTTGGCATCGGCCGTCTCGCGGATGACATCAATGGCTTGCTGTTTCGGATCGCTCAGACGGAAAATGTGCGAAAAAGGCTCGCCCCGCAATGATGCATGAGTATTAAGTAACGACAATGTAGCGCTGTTGTACAGGGTAATCCGGCCGTTTCTATCAGTGGCTATGACCGCCGAATCCAGAGTATTAATAAGGGCAATAAAGCGGTCGCGTTCCCGCCGGTAATTCTGTTTCAGCTGAAGCAGCACAGCTCTTTGGTGGCGGTCAGCCCTGGTCAAAAACCAGATGATCGCGGCGAAAACTACCAACACTGGCAGGGCCGTCAGGCCAACGCCCAATCCTAGCACCAGCACGCCACTAGCCACCAAAAAAGCTACCAGCATTAACCCCAATACAACCCCGGGCCTGTCCAGCAGGCGGACTTTCAACAATTCTTCTTCAGTCGGTTGAACGGCGCTAGCGGCCGAACCCACCGCAGGCGCCGCCGGAATATCCATAAGCGGCATAACTAACTCAATTGTACTTCTTTCACCGCCGCAAACAAAGTCAGACAGCTCGATTGCCAATAAGCTGGATTACACACCACAAGCTGCTGAAAGTGGCTCCAAGGGCTACCAGCCAGGTAAGAAAGATAATTGAAAACTCAATTTGTGATTTTGCTTATCATACCATTCATTGTATTACTGCTTGCATACAGAACAAACTTCTTCGTCAACAAACCCATAACGCCAGGTTGTTAACGCCTTTCGTAGGGGTAGGAAGGTTAAATATAATCTCAGATCAGCTTGACGACGCAACATCCAGCCAAGTCTTCCATATATTCGCGTCTTGCCCCAAAGTACCGCTGCCCACCTTGAGCCGACCGGAATAGCGTAAATTGGTCGTTTGGGCTTGTAGGCTAACATATGCTGACCCTTAGTTTTTCTGATTAAATTTCTGACCACGAATTTAGCGTCATGCAAAGCCGTCTGAGCCATACCGCTATATGGGGTAACGGCGCTATCGCCTATTACAAAAATACTAGATGTGGCTTGCAGATATTCGTCAACTTCTACCCGGCCTGCTTTCCCCAATCTGAAAATATCAGGAAACTTGCTGAAGAACGGATTATTGGTTACTCCCGCGGTCCATACAACGGTATGCGAATGGATCTGTCCTTGCGGAAGCTGAATACTGCCTACGCTTTCAGACTTAACAGGCGTATTAAAGTGAGTTTTGACACCTAGTTTTTTAAGTCTTCTCTCCACACCAGCTGAGAAATCCTCCGGCATGGCTGCCAAGACTCGCGGGCTAGCTTCGATTAAATCGACTTTGAATGTACGATTGACTTTATGCTTGTGACGGATTTTTTTGAGATAAGCTGACAGTTCCGCGCTGAGTTCTACACCTGTCGCGCCTGCTCCGATTACAATATAATTACGGTCTGATTCAGAATTGAGCAGCTGCTCATGCAGATGTCGTTTCAGTTTCAGGGCTTCGTGAATAGTCTTGACGCCATAGGCATACTCTTTCAGGCCTTTAATGCCATAGAATTCAGTAATATTTCCTAGAGCTAAAATTAATTCGTCATACTCATATCTTGAGCCAGTTTTACCGATTATTTTTTGGTCATTTTTACTAATATCTGTGATCGTGTCTTCCAGGACTTCGACATTTTTAGCATAGGCAAAAAAGTCACTAAGAGGTATCGCAACTTCAAGAGGGGATCGCCCGGTGGCTGAGCGGTATAAGGCAGCGTGATATTCAAAGTAGCCCTGATTTGAGATCAGCTTAACATCAACGCCACGTTTATTGGCAAGAGAAAGTGCCGCCCGCACGCCCCCGAAGCCGCCGCCAACAATAACAACCCGCATAGTTTAGAAGCTCTTTCTCATATGTGCTTGCGAAAATTCCAGGGTAGCGTCTGTTTTTTTATGGGGGTTAAATATGTTGTCAGGATCAAAAATGTGTTTAACCTGTCTGAAGACCTTCATCATTTCCGGACTGTACATATATTCAAGCATTGGGCCACGAATAAGTCCATCATTGTGCTCACCCGAGAGTGAACCGTGATATTCCAGCACTAAGCCAGTTACTTCCTTGAGCGCCGGATATATTTTCTGCCTTTCATTACTGTCTTTCAAATCCATCAACGGAATGATATGAAAATTACCATCACCCATATGTCCGGCAATTGTATAAATAAACTTATAGCGCTCCAGGATTTCCGTAAGTCGGGGCAGAAACTCCGGCAACGTTTCCGGTGGTACGATCAGGTCGTCAATGAATGGGGCGGTATGCTTGCGTTTGACGTTTTTCCTAAGCAGGTTAAAGCTCTCGCGCCGCATAACCCAGAACTTTTCTTCCTGATGGCGGTTTTCGGCCAGCTGTGTCTCGATCCCTCTCTTTTCCATTGTTTCCTGCAGTTGATGAATTTTGTCATCAATATC
>CAZBPY010000007.1:0-1748 GCA_964493895.1 uncultured Candidatus Saccharibacteria bacterium
ACCGTCGATCTCCTCCGTGACAGGGAGGCATGTTAACCGCTACACCACGGGGCCATTTCAATTTCGCTGTTAAGACCCAAATAGTTGTTTAACTCAAACAACTGCTTGAGAGAAGTGATTATACGATATTTTACCTAGTTTTGCCAAATTGGAACACTAGCACAACCCCAATACTTTCTTTACTGTACTCAAACACGGTCTATATAGTATCATACAAGTATCAGCTAAATATTACGCGAAAGGAAATATGACCCCCATTATTCTGATCGGCATCGTCTTACTTGGATTGGTTTTCTATGCCATTGGCATTTACAACACTCTCCAAAGACTGAAAACCCAAATTGTCGCCAGTATTCAGGAGATTGGCAACCAGCTTAAAAGGCAGGCTTCCTTGATTCCAAACTTGGAATCTTCAGTCAAAAGTTATCTTAAACATGAAAAAGGTATTTTTGAGATGCTGACTGAAGCCCGTAAATCCGTGGCCGCGGCTCAAGAATCGGGTGATGCTGCCACCATTGACGACGCTATCGCTAAAATTCAAAATGTTGTTCCCAGACTGCAAGTGGCGATCGAGGATAATCCTGAATTGAAAGCTGACAACACTGTCACCAAGTTCATGGACGAACTGACTGACACCGCCGACAAACTGATGTACGCTCGTCGCTCGGTCATCGATCTCACCCAGATGTACAACGAAAAGTTGGTGATGTTCCCATCTAATTTGATAGCGGGAGCGTTCGGTTTCAAACCTGAAAAAGGTCTGGAAACACCGCAAGCCGGCGAACACATCACGGTTTCGGCCAGTGAGATGAAAGATCCTAAAGTCAATCTCGATAATTAAAGCTGCCCTCTACAAACATTTATGACTCACTATCAGCTTGTTGCCAGCAACAAACGTAAGTCGGTACTGATCATCGTCGGCTTTGTGACTTTTATTGTCGGTGCGGCTTACATTATGACTCAGGCTTTTGGTTTTGGCTTGGATCTGGTGGGGATGGCGCTGATTTTTTCCGGCGTCATGTCTTTCGCTTCGTACTGGTGGTCAGATAAGATTATTTTGTCCATTTCCGGCGCCAAAGAGGCCAAACGCGATCAACATTTTGATTTTTTCACGGTGGCAGAAAATATTGCCCAAAGTCAAAGAATGCCGCTACCTAAACTTTATGTGATTGAGGACAGCGCTCTCAATGCTTTTGCCACCGGCAGAGATCCCCAACACGGCGTGGTGGTGGCTACCACCGGTTTGCTGGCCAGACTCAATCGGGCAGAGCTGGAAGGAGTAGTGGCCCATGAACTTTCACACATTAAAAATTATGATATTCGGCTGATGTCGATCGTTACTATTTTGGTGGGTTTTGTGGCACTGCTGGCAGATTGGATGTTGCGGGCGAGTTTTTGGGGTAGCGGCAACCGCAACAACAACCGCTCCGGCGGCCAGTTGCAAGTGATCTTTATGGCGGTAGGTCTGCTACTGGCTTTACTGTCGCCCCTAATTGCTCAAATTATTCAGCTAGCCATTTCCAGAAGGCGAGAGTTTTTGGCCGATGCCTCCGCGGCCGGAATGACCAAAAATCCTGAGGGCTTGGCCAAGGCGCTGGAAAAAATCAGCTCAGATCACCAGCCGCTTAAAGCCGCCAACAAGGCCACTGCTCATTTATACATCAGTAACCCACTCAAGGATGCGAGAGGAGCAGCTCACTGGTTTGCCGGACTTTTCCAAACTCATCCTCCGGTGGCGGAAAGAATTC